>NZ_RAPJ01000008.1:0-436641 GCF_003703915.1 Salipiger sp. D13 | reverse complement strand
GCGCCGCCGGTGAAGGGGCTTTTACGGTTATCACCAAAACCCCGCAACCCTTTTTTTCCGGTTTCGTCATTTTTTCTTCATCCGGCCCGAAAGATGCAGGGAAAACGGGCGTTTGAAGAACGCTGAAATCGCGGCAGCGCCAGCTTCGCCCATGTTGCTCGGTGCCTGTAGTCGGCTCCGACCGGAGCGGGCGGGCCTGAGTGGACGGTTCCCCTCAGAGTTATGCATATTTTCGCCTCTGAATCGTGGCGAGTCAGGCCGGACACGTGACTCGCGGTGTTCTCGAAGACCGCGAGTCACGAGTCTGATCGGCGAACGCGGCCCCGACCGGAGGGTAGCGGAGCCGCGCGGCTGGGTCCGAGGCTTCAGGCGCGCTGCCGGGCGCCCGTGGCAAGCGGCAGCCGCAGCGCGAGCAGACCGACGATGATGGCGAGATAGATCAGCGGCTCGATCTGGAAGCCCTTCACCAGCATCAGGAAGTGGACGCCGCCAAGCAGCGCCGCCGCGTAGACGAGCTTGTGCAGCTGCCGCCAACGCTTGCCGCCGAGCTTACGGATCGACGCGTTGTTCGACGTGGCGGCCAGCGGGATCAGCAGGACAAACGCGGCCATGCCGACCGTGATGTAGGGCCGCTTGATGATGTCGGCCCAGATCTGCGAGAGGATCTGCACGTCGAGCACCAGCCAGACCAGCAGGTGCAGGACCACGTAGAAGAACGCGATCAGCCCGACCGCCCGGCGATACCGCAGAAGGTTCACCCCGGCGAAGCGGCGCAGGGGCGTGATGCAGAGCCCGGCGATCAGCAGCTGCAGCGCCAGTTCACCCAGCTCGTGCTCGAGCGCCTTGATCGGCTCCACCCCGAGCCCGCCGGTCAGCCCCTGCCAGAGCAGCCAGACCGGCGGCACCACGGCGACGATATAGAGAGGCCAGGCCGGCACATGCCGGAGCGCGCCGTTGATCCGCTTCGCCAGCATCAGAAGTTCTTCTGGAGGTCCATACCGGCGTAGAGGCTCGCCACCTCCTCGCCGTAGCCGTTGAACATGAGGGTGGGCTTGCGCTTCGAGAACAGGCCTCCGCCGATCTCGCGTTCGGTGGCCTGGCTCCAGCGCGGGTGGTCCACCTCGGGGTTCACGTTGGAATAGAAGCCGTACTCGCGCGGGTTGGCCTTGTTCCAGGCGGTCGGCGGCTCGCTGTCTGTCAGGGAGATGCGGACGATCGACTTGATCGACTTGAAGCCATACTTCCATGGCACCACCAGCCGCAGCGGCGCGCCGTTCTGCTTCGGAATGTCTCGGTCGTAGATACCCGTCGCCATGATGGTGAGCGGGTGCATCGCCTCGTCGAGGCGCAGACCTTCGACGTAGGGCCAGTCGAGCACGTTGTAGCGGGTGCCCGGCATCTCGTCGGGGCGTAGCACCGTCTCGAAGGCCACGTATTTCGCCGAGGACTGAACGCCGGCGAGCTCGAGCAGGTCGGCCAGTTCGAAACCTGTCCAGGGCACGACCATCGACCAGGCCTCGACGCAGCGGAACCGGTAGATGCGCTCCTCGAGGGTCATGTTCGAGAGGATCTCGTCAAAGGCATAGTCACCGGGGCGGTCGACGAGGCCGTCGATCTTCACCGACCACGGCTCGATGGTGAGCTGGTCGGCGTTGCGCTTGGGGTCTTCCTTGCCGGTGCCGAACTCGTAGTAGTTGTTGTAGCTGGTGATCTCGTCCCAGCTGTTGGGCTCGAGCGCATCGCCGCCCTCGGCCGCGCGGGCGCCCTGCCCGAGCCCGGCCAGCGCCAGACCTCCAAGGCCGGCGCCGATGATCTGGCGGCGGTTCAGCCAGGCGGCTTCGGGTGTGACGTCCTGCCGTGTCAGCTGTCCTGTCCAACGATGCGCCATGGCGTCCTCCTTTCACTGGTTGATGTGCAAGGTAACGTCGGCGGAGCTTCGCTCAAACAAACAGAGACTCACGTTGCGGTGTCTGCGCTGTAACTTGGGCGGATCTTGTTGAAGGGGATCGAGCTGCCGTCGGCCTGCACGATGCGGACATGACGGCGCCGCATCTGCCGCGGCTCGGACACACCGACCGAATGGGCGATGGTCTCGACCTCCTTTATGATGCCCTTCGCGTAGTTGGCGACCTTCATGTACTTGTCCTCGACCACGAGCCCCTTCTGCAGGCGCGGATCGTGGGTCGTGATCCCGGTCGGACAGGTGTTGCGGTTGCACTTCAGCGCCTGGATGCAGCCGAGCGAGAACATGAAGCCGCGCGCCGAGGCGACGAAATCGGCGCCGAGGCAGATGGCCCAGGCGACATCGGCGGGATTCACCAGCTTGCCGCTCGCAATGATGCGGATGCGGTCCTTGAGCCCGTAGCGGTCGCGCAGGTCGACGATGCGGGGCAGCGCCTCGCGGATCGGCATCCCGACGAGGTCGATGAGCGGCATCGGCGCGGCGCCGGTGCCCCCCTCGCCGCCGTCGATGCAGATGAAGTCGGGCGCGCTTTCCGGGCCGCGCGCGACGATCAGCTTGAACAGCTCTTCCCACGCATCCGACGAGCCGATGACCGTCTTGAAACCGCAGGGCTTGCCCGAGACGTCACGGATGTGGCCGATCATGTCGAGCAGGTCGCCGAAGTCGTCGATCTCGCGGTGCCGGTTCGGCGAGATCCCCGCCTGCCCGACCCTGAGACCACGGATCGCCGCGACCTCTTCGTTGACCTTCTCGCCCGGAAGGATGCCGCCCTTGCCCGGCTTGGCGCCCTGCGCAAGTTTCAGTTCGAACATCTTCACCTGCGGGTCGGCGGCGACGGCGCGCAGCTTCTCGTCGGAGAGGCCGCCGTGCTCGTCGCGCAGGCCGAACTTCGCTGTGCCGATCTGGAAGACGAGGTCGCAACCTGCCAGCTTGTGATAGGGCGACAGGCCGCCCTCGCCCGTGTTCAGCCAGATACCGGCCTGTGCCGCGCCCCGGCTCAGCGCCTCGACCGCAGGGCGCGAGATGGCGCCGTAGCTCATGCCAGAAATGTTGAAGATCGACCGCGCCACGTAGGGCACCCGCGCGTGCGGCCCGATGACCATCGGATCGGTCGAGGCGAACTGATCGTCGAGCGGCGGAAACACCGCGTTCACGAAGATCGGCGTGCCGGGGATGTTGAGGTTGCGGGTCGAGCCGAAGGCGACCGTGTTATCCTTGCCCTTGGTCGCGTGGTAGACCCAGTCACGCTGCGCCCGGTTGAAGGGCATTTCCTCGCGGACCATGGCGAAGAAATACTGCCGGAAGAACTCTCCCAGCTTGGTAAACAGACTGCGGAAGCGGCCGATCACCGGGTAGTTGCGGCGGATCGCGTCGCCTGCCTGCGCCCGGTCGATGAAGAAGAGAACGATGACCAGCAGCAGCGCGGCACCGATGACCGCGACAAAGATCAGCGCCAGAACCTGCAAGGCATACATCGCAGCGCCCATCGTCACATCCTCACGTATTCATTGATCTGCATGGCTTTCGCTTCGCGCGCATCTCCGGCACAGTGACAAGCACCGATCCGTTCGGCAACCACTGGGGAGGAGAATATGAAAAAACTCTTTGCAGCACTGGCCCTGTGCGCGAGCCCTGCGCTCGCGCAGGACATCGTGAGCTACGACACCGACCAGAGTTTCGGCGACGTGACCTTCGGGCTCGAGAACGCGATCCTCGATGCGGGGCTCGTCATCGACCACGTCAGTCACCCCGGCGCCATGCTCGAGCGCACGCGCGAGGCGGTGGGCTCGGACGTGGTGCTCTTCGACGAGGCGGACGTCTACAGCTTCTGCTCGGCGCAGCTCTCGCGCGAGGCGATGGAGGCCGATCCGATGAACATCGGCTTCTGCCCCTACGACATCTTCGTGATGGTCCGGCACGACGCGCCCGACACCACCACCATCGGCTTCCGCGCCTATCCCGAAGGCGAGATGCAGAAGATCCACGACCTGCTCGACGGGCTGGCGCGTTCCGCGATCGGCATGGAATGAGCCTGTTGGGTGGGCAGTATTGCCCGCCTGCACCCACATGTGAAAAAGGCCCGCCGGATCGGCGGGCCTTCATGATTGTCACGTCGGCCGGGCTCAGTGCACGACGGCATCGTCGGGACGCGGTCGGTTCGACGCGCCCACGCGCTCCCCGATGATGAGCCCCTCGGAGCCGGCGGACACCGGCACGGTGTCACCGTCCTTGATGTCGCCGCCAAGCAGCATCTCGGCCAGCGGATCCTGCAGCGCGCGCTGGATGACCCGCTTGAGCGGACGCGCCCCGAACACCGGGTCGTAGCCTTCCTCGGCGAGCCAGGCCTTGGCCTCGTCGTCGAGTTGAAGCGTGACCTTGCGCGCGGCGAGCCGCTTGAGCAACCGCTGAAGCTGGATCTCGACGATCCCGCCCATGTCCTCGCGCTTGAGACGGTCGAAGACGATCATCTCGTCGAGACGGTTCAGGAACTCGGGGCGGAAGTGGGCCCGCACCGCGTCCATCACGTCGCGCTTGGCCTGCGCGCTGTCGGCGCCGTCCGGCAGTTGGCTCAGCGCCTGGCTGCCGAGGTTCGACGTCAGGATGATCAGCGTCTGCTTGAAGTCCACGGTCCGGCCCTGACCATCGGTCAGCACGCCGTCATCGAGCACCTGCAGCAGCACGTTGAACACGTCCGGATGCGCCTTCTCGACCTCGTCGAACAGCACCACCTGGTAGGGGCGTCGCCGCACGGCCTCGGTCAGCACACCGCCCTCGTCGTAGCCGACGTAGCCCGGAGGCGCGCCGATCAGGCGGGCGACCGAGTGCTTCTCCATGAACTCGGACATGTCGATGCGCACCATCGCACTGTCGTCGTCGAACAGGAACTCGGCCACGGCCTTGGTCAGCTCGGTCTTGCCGACGCCGGTGGGGCCGAGGAACAGGAACGAGCCAAGCGGCCGGTTCTCGTCGTTGAGCCCCGCACGCGACCGGCGCACGGCGTTCGCCACCGCGGTGACCGCCTGGTTCTGGCCGACGACTCGCTTGTGCAGCCCGTCCTCCATGCGCAGCAGCTTCTCGCGTTCGCCCTCGAGCATCTTGCTGGTCGGGATGCCCGTCCAGCGCTCGACGACCTCGGCGATCTGCTCGGGACGCACGGCCTCTTCGACCATGACGTCGCCTTCTGCCTCTTCCGCGGCCTCGAGCTGCTTCTCGATCTCGGGGATCTTGCCATACTGAAGCTCACCGGCCTTGGCGAAGTTGCCCTCGCGCTTGGCGATCTCCAGGTCGGCACGCATCCGGTCGAGCTGCTCCTTGAGCTCGCGGGCCGAGGCCAGCTTGTCGCGTTCGGCCTGCCACTGGGCGGTCATCTCGGCGGACCGCTCCTCCAGTTCGGCAAGCTCGCGCTCGAGCGTGGCCAGCCGGTCCTTCGACGCGGCATCGTCTTCGAGACGCAGCGCCTCGACCTCGATCTGCATCTGCAGGATGTTCCGGTCGAGCTGGTCGAGTTCCTCGGGCTTGCTGTCCACTTCCATGCGCAGCCGGCTGGCGGCCTCGTCCATCAGGTCGATGGCCTTGTCCGGCAGGAAACGGTCGGTGATGTAGCGGTGCGACAGGGTCGCCGCCGTCACCAGCGCCGAGTCCGAGATCCGCACGCCGTGGTGCAGCTCGTACTTCTCCTTGATGCCGCGCAGGATCGAGATCGTGTCCTCGACCGTCGGCTCGGACACCATCACCGGCTGGAAGCGCCGGGCCAGCGCCGCGTCCTTCTCGACGTGCTTGCGATACTCGTCGAGCGTGGTAGCCCCGACGCAGTGCAGCTCGCCACGGGCAAGTGCCGGCTTCAGCAGGTTCGACGCGTCCATCGCGCCGTCCGCCTTGCCCGCGCCGACCAGCGTGTGCATCTCGTCGATGAAGAGGATGATCTCTCCGGCGGCCGACTCGATCTCCTTGAGGATCGACTTCAGACGCTCCTCGAACTCGCCGCGATACTTCGCCCCGGCGATCAGCGCGCCCATGTCGAGGGCCAGAAGCTGCTTGTTGCGCAGGCTTTCCGGCACATCGCCGTTGACGATGCGCAGCGCGAGACCCTCGGCGATGGCGGTCTTGCCGACGCCGGGCTCACCGATCAGCACCGGGTTGTTCTTGGTGCGGCGCGATAGCACCTGCATCGAGCGGCGAATCTCGTCGTCGCGGCCGATGATCGGGTCGATCTTGCCCTCGCGCGCGGCCTCGGTCAGGTCGCGGGCATACTTCTTGAGCGCGTCATACCCCTCTTCGGCGTTGGCACTGTCGGCGGTGCGGCCCTTGCGCAGGTCGTTGATCGCCTCGTTGAGCGCCTGCGGCTTCACGCCACCGGCCTCCAGCGCCTCCTTGGCACCGGATTTCTCGATGGCGAGCGCCGTCAGGATGCGCTCGACCGGAACGAAGCTGTCACCGGCCTTGGAGGCGATCTTCTCGGCCTCGTCCAGCACCTTGGCGGTGGCCGTGTCGAGATAGACCTGCCCCGCATCGCCACTGACCTTCGGGATCTTGCCGAGCTTCTGCTCGAGCGCGGTCACCACGCGCTTCGGCTCGCCGCCGGCGCGGGTGATGAGATTGGACGCGAGCCCCTGCTCGTCGTCCATCAGGGCTTTCAGGATGTGCTCGGGGGACAGCCGCTGGTGGCCTTCCCGCATCGCGATGGTTTGCGCGGCCTGAATGAATCCACGCGACCGCTCCGTGAACTTCTCCAAGTTCATCGTGTCTCTCCTTCCATAAGCGCCCGTCGGAATGATACCACGCCTGACCTTGCAGCACGTGAGGATGTCGGGCCTCGGGGTAAAGATGGTCGCGTCGCGAGGGGGCTTCAAGATCCGTGATCACAAATTCGGGCCCCGCGACACCCTGCCGCCCTGCCGCTCCACGCGGCCTTTCGCGCCCTCGCGGGCAGGGTTTTCCGGACCGATGCGGCCCCTGGCCGGCCCCGAGGCTTGACGAGAAGCAGCCCGCGCCGCAAGAGACCCCGAACCCGACGGAAAAGGAGCCCGCCCCATGTCCGACATGTCCGACGACCGCCTGATCGTGGCCCTAGACGTGCCGAACGCCATCGAGGCGTTGCACCTGACACAGGCCATCGGCGACGCGGCCTCGTTCTACAAGATCGGGCTGGGCATGCTGACCGGCGGGGGGCTCGCGCTTGCCAACGAGCTGAAGCAGGAACACGGCAAGCGCATCTTCCTCGACATGAAGCTCTTCGACATCGGCCAGACGGTCGAGAACGCGGTGCGCGGGCTGGCGCAGTTCGATCTCGACTTCCTCACGGTGCACGGCGACCCGCACGTGGTGCGCGCCGCCAAGGAGGGCGCCTCGGGCAAGGACATGAAGATTCTCGCCGTCACCATCCTGACCTCGCTCGACCGCGGCGACCTCGACGACAGCATGATCCGCAACGGCGAGATCGCCGATCTCGTGGTCGAGCGTGCCGCGCGCGCCTTCGAGGCCGGGGCCGACGGGGTCATCGCCTCGCCCAACGAGGCCGCCCGCATCCGCGCCCTGCCCGAAGCCCAGGGCCGGCTGATCGTCACCCCCGGCGTGCGCCCCGCCGGCACCGCCGATGACGACCAGAAGCGCATCGCGACGCCGGCGAACGCGGTTGCCGCGGGGGCCGACCACATCGTCGTCGGTCGCCCGGTGTGGCGCGCGGAAAGCCCGCGCAAGGCAGCCCAGGCGATCCAGCACGAGCTTCGGTCACCGCAGGCGCGACACCCCAACCGGGGCTGAGCGCCGCTCAGTCCTCGTTGATGTCGCGGTCCCAGATCCTGGTCTGCCCCTTGCGGACACCGACGATCTGCCGGAGCGCGACCCACGCGGCAAGCGCCACGCCCGCGCAGATCAGCAGCAGCCATGGCCAGCCGACCGCGTAGCCGGCGAGCAGCCACAGGCCCACCGCCGCCGCGCCGATGGCGAAGCCGAGGAAGATGAACCCCGGCGCCAGCATCTCGAGCAGCAGAAGCACCAGCGCCGCGGCAAGCCAGATCCACCACGCGTAAATCATTCCGGGCGCCCCCTGAGCATGGAAAACGCGTTGCGGAAGGCGTCGAGCGCGTCCGCCGGGACGACGATGGTCTGCTTGCCCGCCCCCTGCCCCAGCGCGGTGAGCGCCTCGACCTGCTTCAGCGCGACCTGGTATTGTGCCGCCGAAAGCCCGTGGTCGGCGATGGCCTGCGCGACCACCTGCGTCGCATAGGCTTCGGCATCCGCCGCGATGCGCCGCGCCTTGGCCACCTGCTCGGCGGCATAAAGCTCGGCGTCGGCCTGAAGCTCGACGGCGCGCTTCTTGCCCTCGGCCTCGGTGACCTGCGCCCGGCGGGCACGTTCCGCGTTGAGCTGCTGCAGCATCGCGTCACGGGTCGCCTGGTCGAGGTTCACGTCGAGGATCTCGGCCCGCGTGACCTCGATCCCCCAGTTGTCGACCTGGTCCTCGACGTTGGCCTTGATCGTCGAGATCAGCGCCGAGCGGTTCGACTGCACCTCGTCGAGCTCCATCTTGCCGATCTCCGCCCGCACGATCCCCGCGACGGTGGTCGAGATGGCCCCGTCGACATCGCGGATGCGGTAGACCGTCTTTTCCGGCTCGAGAATGCGGTAGAAAACCGAGGTCTCGACCTGCACAAGTACGTTATCCGCCGTGATCGCGTCCTGACTGGCGTTGGGCAGCTGCCGCTCGAGGATCGACACCTTGTGCCGGACCCTGTCGAGGAACGGAACGATCAGGTTGATCCCCGGCCCCAGCACCGCGCGAAGTCGGCCAAACCGTTCAACGACATGCTTTTCCGACTGCGGCACGATCCGAACGCCAAGCAGCACGGCCACGACGAGAAAGACCGCGAGCAGCAGGACGACCACGTTCCCGCCGCTCAGAAATTCGAGAAGAAGCGCTTCGAAATCCATCACGTGCTCCTGAAATGCCCGCGTAGTATGCCCCGCCGGATTGCAACGCGAAAGCGCTTTCGGGAACTCCATGACCAGGTCGGCGTTACTTTGATGTCACAGGCAGGAGCAGAGAAGATGATGGAAACATCCTCGCAGATCGAAAATCTCGCCTACAATGCCGCCGAAGCGCGCTTCGAAGCGCTGGTTACGTTTCACACCGACGGCGGTCGTCTCCGCGTAGCGAGTTCCTATGAAGCCCCCCTCGATGCGGACCCGCAGGAGGTGGAACGCGGCATCATGGCCGATGCCATGGGCCCCCGCGATGCACCGGGCCGGCTTCAGTCCCGGCTGAAACCCAGCGCAAGCGAGCCCGACAACGTGCGGTTCTTCCCGAAGACCCCGCTTGGCGGAGCTTTGGAATGGCTGCGTCGCCTCAACGGTCGCGCGGCCTGAGGTCAGGCCTCGCCACGCTCCGACAGGTAGGTGCTGAGCAAGGCCCTGAAATGGGGGATGGCGTCGTCGCGCTCCGTGTATTCGCGCGGCGGCATGAGTTGCCAGCCCTCGCCTTCATCACCGAACGAAATGTCTCCGGCCCGCGCCGCCGGCAGATGCGCGACGAAGAACCACGACGCTCCGTGTTGCCGACGCCAGACCAATTGGGGCTCTGACACCTCCAACCCGACTTCCTCGCGCGTTTCGCGCAGCGCACAGGCTTCCGGGCTCTCGTTTTCTTCCCGACCGCCGCCCGGAAAGTCGAGATATCCCGGCCACGGAATGCCCGGCGTGTGATCGCGCCGGATCACCAGCAGGTCCTCGCCCAGAAAGAGCATGAGTTTCGCTCCGGCAAATGTCATGTGATGGCCCCGGCCCCTGTCTGTGCCTATATTGTGCAGGTAGACATTCAGCACGGAATTGCCACCCATGCCCGCGCTCTGCCGCGACTGCCTGACCGAATTCGATGACGGAACGCGCTGTCCCTCCTGCGGGCGCCCGAGGATCGTGCGGCATGACGAACTCTGGTCGTTGTCGATCGCGCACATGGACTGCGATGCCTTCTACGCCAGCGTCGAGAAACGCAACAATCCCGAGCTTGCCGACAAGCCGGTCATCATCGGCGGCGGGCGGCGCGGCGTGGTCTCTACCGCCTGCTACGTGGCGCGCATCCGGGGCGTGCGCTCTGCCATGCCGATGTTCAAGGCGCTGCAACTCTGTCCCGACGCGGTGGTGCTGAAACCGCGGATGCAGCTCTATGCCGAGGTGTCGCGCCAGATCCGCGGCTTCATGGAAGATCTGACGCCCGCCATCGAACCGCTCTCTCTGGACGAGGCCTTTCTCGACCTCACCGGCACCGCCCGACTGCACGGCGCCCCGCCCGCCGTGATGCTGGCGCGGCTGGTGAAGCGGATGCGCGACGAGCTGGGGCTCACTGGATCCATCGGACTGTCCCACAACAAGTTCCTCGCCAAGATCGCCTCGGATCTCGACAAGCCGCACGGCTTCTCGGTGATCGGCGAGGCCGAGACGCAGGCTTTCCTGCGCCCCAAGCCGGTTCGGATGATCTGGGGCGTGGGGCAGGCCACGCAGGAGGCGCTCGACCGCTCGGGCATCCGCACCTTCGAGGACCTTCTGCGCTGGGACCATCAGGACCTGATCGCGCGTTTCGGCGGCATGGGAGACCGGCTGTGGCATCTTGCCCGGGGCGAGGACAAGCGGCGTGTCACCCGCGACGCCCCGGTAAAGTCGATCTCGAACGAGACGACCTTTCACGAGGACACCGGCGATCCGGACGTACTTGACGGGCATCTCTGGCGGATGAGCGAGAAAGTCGCCGACCGCGCCAAGGCCAAGGGCCTCGCAGGTCGGGTCGTGGTGCTGAAGTTGCGGCGCGCCGATTTCCAGATCATCACCCGCCGCCATGCGCTGCGCGACGCCACCCAGACCGCCGACCGGATCTACCGCGAGGCGCGGCACCTCTTCGACCAGCTCGGCGAACGCGGCCCCTACAGGCTGCTCGGCGCGGGCATCTCTGATCTGGTTCCCGCGGATCAGGCCGACCGGCTGGGCGACCTGCTGGACCCGGACGCCGGCAAGCGCGCGGCGGCCGAGCGCGCAACGGATGCGATCCGTGCGCGCTTCGGCGATGGCATCATCGTGAAGGGGCGCGCGCTGCGCTAGGGGCCGTCAGGCGCCCCGGCGCAAGAGCTCGTCCTCCTCGTCGGAGGAATCGTATCCCAGGGCCTCGAGCCCCGCTTCGAGGTGATCGGCCACATGCGGCGTGCCGATCAGGTAGTCGGCGGTCGGCGTCGAGGCCTCGGACAGGGCCGTCGCATAGGCCTCGTTCCATTCGTCGGCATCGAAGGCATCCCGCCCGATCCACATCACGGCGACAAGCGCCGCCTGTTCCTCTTCGGTCATCCGTTCGATCACGCCGCGCATCTCCGCTTCGCCGCGATCCATCTCGCGGGCCAGCAGGATCACATGGGCGACCTTCCTGACACTGATCTCTTCCATTTCCCCGTCTCCTTTCATTGGCCAGCTACCTTGGCCCGGCTCACGGGCGCCGTCCTTGATCCGCCTCAAGAATACGGCAGGACGCGGCGGCTGGCAAAACATCTTGAAAGAAGAATGTCGCCCTTGTGCTGCAAACGGGCTCGGCGGGCGCTCAGGTCCGCCCGAACAGCCGCTCGATATCCGCGAGCTTCAGCTCGACATAGGTGGGACGGCCATGGTTGCACTGCCCGGAATGCGGGGTCGCCTCCATCTCTCGCAGGAGCGCGTTCATTTCCTCGGCACGCATCCGGCGCCCCGAGCGGATCGAGCCATGGCAGGCGACGCGGCTCAGGATCGCCTCGATCTTTTCCTGCACGAGCTGGCTCGACCCGTAGTCCGACAGCTCGTCGAGGATGTCGGTCAGCAGGGCCTTCGCGTTGACCTCGCCAAGGATCGCCGGTGTTTCGCGCACCGCCACGGCCGTGCCTCCGAAAGCCTCGATGGTCAGCCCCATGCGCGAAAGCTCGTCCGCGATGCCCAGAAGGCGCGACAGGTCGTCGGCCGAGAACTCGACGATCTCGGGGATCAGCAAGGCCTGCGCCGCGACACCGCGCTCGGCCATCTGGCGCTTGAGCTTCTCGTAGACAAGACGCTCGTGGGCGGCATGCTGGTCGACGATCACCACGCCGTCGCCGGTCTGCGCGATGATGTAGTTCTCGTGCACCTGCCCCCGCGCGGCGCCCAGCGGAAGCGCCTCGACCGGCTGCGCGGCATCGGTTTCGGGCGTTTCGACGACATCCACGCGGCCCGAGTAGTCCTGCGAGAACTCGGCAAACCCGGCCGGTTCTGGCGCCGGGCGCTCACCCAAGGGCCGCTCCGGCATCGGCTGCGGCGCCTGCGCCCGCCACGACGAGGCCAGCGCCCCCTGCGACGGCCGGTCCATCTGGTAGACCCGGGGCGGGCCCGAGGGCTCGGGCCGCATCGCGCCCAGCGTCGCCCCGGCCACTGTCGAGGACGCGCGATGCCCGGCCTCGGCCAGCGCGTGGCGCAGCGCCGAGACGATCAGCCCGCGCACGACGCCCGGCTCGCGGAAGCGCACCTCGGATTTCGCCGGATGCACGTTCATGTCGACCTTGTGCGGATCGCAGTCGACGAAGAGCGCCACCGCCGGGTGCCGCTCGCGACTGAGGAAGTCGGCATAGGCGCCGCGCAGCGCCCCGTGCAGCATCCGGTCCTGCACCGGGCGGCCGTTGACGAAGAGATGCTGCGCCACCGACGATCCGCGCGAATAGGTCGGCAGCGCCGCCAGCCCGGTCAGGCGGAAGCCCTCGCGCTCGGCGTCGATGGACAGCGCGTTCTCGGTGAATTCGGCACCCATCACCTGCGAGAGGCGACCGCGCAGCGCGTCGAACAGGTCGCCCGAGCAGGGATCGGCGCGGAATGTCACGCGGTCGCGGCCCTCGCTCACGTCGCGCAGTGTGAAGCCCACCGAGGGCTCGGCCATCGCCAGCCGCTTTATGACCTCGGAGATCGCCTGCATCTCGGCGCGGTCGGTTCGCATGAACTTGAGCCGCGCCGGCGTCGCGTAGAAGAGGTCGCGCAGCATCACCACCGTGCCGCCGTTCAGCGCGCAGGGTTTCACCGCCGTCATCTCGCCGCCCGAGACCGAGACCTCGGCCCCTTCCTCGCCCGCGGCACGGCTCTGGATCGTCAGCCGCCCGACAGCTCCGAGCGACGGCAGCGCTTCGCCCCGAAAACCGAAGCTGTGGATGTCGAGCAGGTCGCTGCCGTCGATCTTCGACGTGGCGTGCCGCGACAACGCCAGCGGCAGTTCGGCCCCGGTCATGCCGCAGCCGTCGTCTATGACCCGGATCAGGGTCTTGCCGCCGTCGGCGATCTCGACGGTGATGCGGCGCGCCCCGGCGTCGATGGCGTTCTCGACGAGCTCCTTCACCGCCGACGCGGGCCGCTCAACCACCTCGCCGGCGGCGATGCGGTTGATGGCGGAATCGTCGAGCTGGCGAATAATCGGGCGCATATTGGGGGCGTGGGTATTCATTCCACAAGACCTAGCAGGAGAGGGGCGATTCTGAAACGGGGATCTGGAGCCCTGTGTCGATGTTGCACGTGGAACCAAAGTCTAGATCGACCCGTTGAACAATATCCGCAAAGTTTAGCCGGGGCCGGGCGCACATATATGTCGCGCCCGGTCGAGCAAGCCAAGGAGAGCAGAGATGCCCGTCAACCGCATCACCTATGAGACCATCGCCGCCGTCTACGGACAGAGCTTCGCCCGGACCTGGTTCCGCCCGGTCTCGGCCGTCTTCAAGGACACCGACTGACCGCGATCATCCCTCGCTGGCTGCTTCGAACCAGCGACGGATCGCGGCGCGCTCATCGTCCTCCATGTAGGACAGGTTGGCGGGCGGCATGGCCCGGCTCAAGCCAGCCTGCAGGTAGATCGCCTTGGCGTTTTCCGCGATGCCCTGCGCGCTGTCGAGATGCACGCCCTTCGGCGCCCACGCCAGGCCGTCCCAGCCCGGCTCGGCGCTGTGGCACATGGAGCAGCGGCCCAGCACGATGTCCTGCACCTCGGCAAAGCCCTCGGCCTCGGCATAGCGCAGCGTCGCACCCTGCGCCTCGGCCTCCCAGTCCGCCTCGCCCGGGAGGTTGGCCGTCGACAGCCACATGATCGCGATGAACAGCAGTGCCGTCACCAGCCACGTCCAGTGCGGCGTGCCCTTGCGCGCGTGCACGGTGTTGAAGAAATGCCGGATGGTCACCCCCATCAGGAACACGAGGCTGGCGATGATCCAGTTGTACTCGCTCGCGAAGGCCAGCGGGTAGTGGTTCGACAGCATCAGGAACAGCACCGGAAGCGTCAGGTAGTTGTTGTGCGTCGAGCGCTGCTTGGCGATCTTGCCGTATTTCGGGTCAGGGGTGCGACCGTTGATCAGGTCGTCGACGACGATCTTCTGGTTCGGAATGATGATGAAGAACACGTTGGCGGTCATGATCGTCGCGGTGAACGCCCCGAGATGCAGCAGCGCCGCCCGCCCCGAGAAGACCTGCGTGTAGCCCCAGGCCATCACCACGAGCACGCCGAACAGGAAGATCATCAGCCGCGTGTTGTCCTCGCCGAACTTCGACTTGCAGAGGAAGTCGTAGGCCAGCCAGCCGATCGAGAGCGACAGCAGCGAGATCACGATGGCACCCCAGATCGGCAGGTCCATGACCTGCGGATCGACCAGGTAGAACTCGGCGCCGAGGTAGTAGACGAGGATCAGCATGGCGAAGCCCGACAGCCACGTCATGTAGCTCTCCCACTTGAACCACACGAGGTCGCCCGGCATCTGCTCGGGTGCCACGAGGTACTTCTGGATGTGGTAGAAGCCGCCGCCGTGCACCTGCCATTCCTCGCCATCCGCACCGGACGGAAGGTTGCGGTCCCGGTGCAGGCCAAGATCGAGCGCGATGAAATAGAAGGACGAGCCGATCCAGGCGATGCCGGTGATGACGTGCAGCCATCGCACCGCGAATTCTATCCAAGATTCGATCGCCAGAAAGTTGATCATGTCCCGTCTCCGTCTTTTCTTGTTCCGCACGGACGGCCCGCACGGCTTTTCCCCTAGAAAGCCGAAATCCCCGTCCAGTGCATCCCGAAAATGGGCCCTCCGCGCACGACGCCCGGTCAGGCCGCCCACTCTGCCCGTGGTGTGACCACTTTCCCGATGCGGCCCCGATGCGGAAAGACGCTGTCTGCGCGCCCTTTTCCTTGCGCCGTAGCGGCATACATCCGAACCATGGAATGCAACTCTCTGCAATGCGGCGAAAGGAGACACCCATGAAATCCGAACAGGTCGGCGACAGCACCCTTGAAACCTGGACCGTCGACGAGGTCGCCGAGGCCTTCGACAAGAACGAGATCGTGCTGATCGACGTGCGCACTCCGCAGGAATACATGTTCGAGCACATCGAGGGCGCCCTGCTGATGCCGCTGGCCTTCTTCAAGGCCGGCAAGTTGCCGGGCCAGACCGAGAAGCGCATCGTGTTTCACTGCGGCTCGGGCGCGCGGTCGGAAAAGGTCGCGCGGGCGGCGATCGATGCGGGCATCGCGCGCATCGCCCACATGGAAGGCGGCTTCGGCGCGTGGAAAGGGGCCAAGAAGCCCTATATCGGCACCAACATGGCGACCGGCGCACCGCATCTCGTGAGCTGAGGCCGCGCCTCTCTCGTCACACCGGAACGAAAAAGACAAACGCCCGGGCGCCTGACGGCCCCGGGCGTCTTCATGCGGATGCCCCGCTGCGGCCTGCTCCGCGTCGCCATGCCGGGACGCGGGCTTTCCGGTGCGGGGTGGGCGGGCGGGAGCGCCCGAAAGCCCGCCCCTGCCCTCGGCCTCAGCGCGTGCCGGCGACCATCAGGCCCTCGGCCTTCAGCCGCGCATGGCACTCGTCGAGCGAGGTCCACGCCCGGTCGATCAGCGTGTCGATCTCTTCCTTCGACATCACCAGCGGCGGCGAGATGATCATGCGGTCACCGACGTGGCGCATGACGAGGTTGTTGGCGAAGCAGCGCTCGCGGCAGATGTAGCCGACCGTGCCCGCATCGGCGGCGAAGGGCGCGCGCGATGCCTTGTCCGGCGTGAGCGCGAGCGATCCCATGAAGCCGACGATCTTCGCCTCGCCGACCAGCGGATGCGCCGCGAGCCCCTCGAACTTCTCCTTCAGGTAGGGGCCGGTCTCCTCGGCCACCTGCTTGACCACGCCCTCCTCGTCGAGGATGCGCAGGTTCTCCAGCGCCACCGCGCAGGCCACCGGGTGGCCGGAATAGGTGTAGCCGTGGTTGAACTCTGTGCCCGCGATCACCTCGGCGACCTCGTCCGACAGGATCGAGCCGCCGATGGGCTGGTAGCCCGACGACAGACCCTTGGCGATGGTCATGATATCGGGCGTGATGCCCATGGTCTGCGAGCCGAACCAGTTGCCGGTGCGCCCGAAGCCGCAGATGACCTCGTCGGCGATCAGCAGGATGCCGTATTTCTTCACGATGCGCTGGATCTCGGGCCAGTAGGTCTCGGGCGGCACGATCACGCCGCCGGCGCCCTGCACCGGCTCTGCGATGAAGGCCGCGACCTTCTCGGGGCCGATCTCCTCGATCGCCTGCTCGAGCTGGCGCGCCCGCTCGAGGCCGAATTCCTCGGGCGTCATGTCGCCGCCCTCCGACCACCAGTCAGGCTGGTCGATGTGGTGGATGTCCGGGATCGGCATGCCGCCCTGCGCGTGCATGCCCTTCATGCCGCCAAGGCTGCCCGAACCCACCGACGAGCCGTGGTAGGCGTTCCAGCGCGAGATGATCACCTTGCGCTCGGGCGCCCCCTTCTCGGCCCAGTAGGTGCGGGCGAGACGGATGTTGGTATCGTTCGCCTCGGACCCGGACGACGCGTAGAACACGTGGTTCAGGTTGCCCGGCGCGAGCTCGGCCAGTCGCGCCGACAGCTGGATCGCCGGCACGTGGGTCGTCTGGAAGAAGGTATTGTAATACGGCAGTTCTTCCATCTGGCGCGCCGCGGCCGCGGCCAGTTCCTTGCGACCGTAGCCGATGTTCACGCACCACAGGCCGGCCATCCCGTCGAGGATGCGCTCGCCCTCGCTGTCGTTGAGCCAGACGCCCTCGGCGCGGGTGATGACCCGCGCGCCCTTCTTAGCAAGGTCGGCGCTATGGGTGAACGGATGCATGTGGTGAGCGGCGTCCAGCGCCTGAAGCTCGGCGGTGGGCGCATTGGGAGAAATGAGTGTCATGGCCGCGACTCCTGGATTTCGGGGTTTGTCGCGCAGAATATGATCAAATTATTTCCTGTCAATCGAATCAGGACAGGCCGGCGCTGATCTGGGTCATTCCCTGCTCGACATCGGCGCGCATCGCCTCGGCGGCGGCCTCCGGGTCCGCGGCCTCGAGCGCATCGAGGATGGCCTTGTGCTGATCCGGCAGGTTGCGCGTGCCGAACTGGCCGCAGACCACGCGGAGCGACGGTCCGAAGCGCAGCCAGAGCCCTTCGACAAGGTCGGTGAGGATCGGCGCGCAGGCGATCTCGTTGAGCTCGGCGTGAAACTGGTGGTTCTCGACAAGGTAGCCGCGCACGTCGCCCTTGCGGATGGCGGCGTCGAGCCGCGCGTCGGTCGCCCGCAGCCGCGTCACCGCCGCCGCGTCGCACCGCTGCGCCGCGCGTCTTGCAAGCTGCGGCTCCAGCGCGATACGGGCGATGCCCAGCTCTTCGACCGCGTCGAGATCGAGCACCGGCACGATGATCCGCCGGTTGCCCTGGAACATCAGCGCGCCCTCCGCGATCAGCCGCCGAAGCGCCTCGCGCACGGGGGTCATGCCGGCGTCCAGCCGGTCGACAAGACCCTGGATCGTGACCGGCTGCCCCGGCTCGAGCTCGCCGAAGAGGATCATGTCGCGCAGCGTCCGGTACACGACTTCGTGGGTTGGAAGCCCCGCGTTCTCCGCCCTCAAATTCACCATCTGCCTCCTGATTGGTCACACCGCCCGACGAGTCATCTTGCACGCCCTTGCGGGCCGTGAAAACATCTCACATGTTGCCATAGGTGGCCACATTTGATCAAATCCAAAGGCCACGGGGCGCCAAGACCCCATGACCAACGGGAGCACATGATGAAAACACCCCTTCTGACCTTCACCGCGGCGTGCGCGCTGACGGCCGCCATGGCCCATGCCGAAGAGGTCCGCGTCTACAACTGGTCCGATTACATCGACGAATCCCTTCTCTCGAAGTTCGAGGAAGAGACCGGCATCGAGCTGATCTACGACGTCTTCGACAGCAACGAGGTTCTCGAGACCAAGATGCTCGCCGGCGGTTCGGGCTACGACGTGGTCGTCCCCACCGGCACCTTCCTGCAGCGTCAGATCATGGCCGGCGCTTTCCAGAAGCTCGACATGTCGAAGCTGCCGAACATCGACAACATGTGGGATGTGATCCGCGACCGCACCGCGAAATACGACCCCGACAATGAATACTCGATCAACTACATGTGGGGCACCACCGGCCTCGGCGTGAACGAGGCGAAGGTGAAGGAGGTTCTCGGCGAGGACGCGCCGGTCACCTCGTGGGATCTCGTGTTCAAGCCCGAGAACATGGAGAAGCTGCAGGACTGCGGTGTCATGTTCCTCGATGCCCCGGCCGAGATGATCCCCGCGGCGCTGAACTACATCGGCGAAGAGCCCGACAGCCACGATCCCGACGTGATCGCCAAGGCCGAAGACGTCTTCATGCCGATCCGGCCCTACATCCAGAAGTTCCACAGCTCGGAATACATCAACGCGCTGGCCAACGGCGACATCTGCGTGGCCGTGGGCTGGTCGGGTGACGTGCTGCAGGCGCGCGACCGCGCAGCCGAGGCCGACAACGGCGTCGAGATCGCCTATTACGCGCCCGACGAAGGCGCGCAGATGTGGTTCGACCAGATGGCCATCCCGGTCGATGCGCCGAACCCGGACGCGGCCCACACGTTCCTGAACTTCATCATGGACCCCGAGAACATGGCGACGGCGTCGAACTACGTCTACTACGCCAACGGCAACAAGGCGTCGCAGGAGTTCCTCAACGAGGACGTGATCGGCGACCCGGCGATTTACCCGACGCCCGAGGCGATGGACAACACCTTCACAACCACGCCCTACGAGCCGAAGGTCCAGCGCGTCGTCACGCGCCTGTGGACCAAGATCAAGTCCGGCACCTGAGCCGAGACCGACCTGCCCGCGCCGCCCCTCGGCGCGGGCCCCCTACCCTGACAGGACAATTTCGCGCATGGCCCAGACCGTCTTCGCCCCCTGGGAGGACCCCGAACAGCGTCCGCTGATCGAGTTCCGCAACGTCACCAAGCGGTTCGGCGACTTCACCGCCATCGACGACCTCTCGCTCGGCATCTACGAGCGCGAGTTCTTCGCGCTCCTGGGGCCGTCGGGCTGCGGCAAGACCACCATGATGCGCATGCTTGCCGGGTTCGAGAGCGTGACCGAGGGGCACATCTTCCTCGGCGGTCGCGACATCATCGACATCCCGCCGAACAAGCGCCCGGTGAACATGATGTTCCAGAGCTACGCGCTGTTCCCGCACCTGTCGATCTGGGAGAACATCGCCTTCGGCCTCAAGCGCGAGGGCAAGGACAAGGCGGTGATCGCCGAGCGCGTCGACGAGATGCTGCGACTTACCCGCCTGACCAAGTTCGCCAAGCGTAAGCCGCACCAGATTTCCGGCGGCCAGCGGCAGCGCGTGGCGCTGGCCCGCTCGCTCGCCAAGGCACCGAAACTCCTGCTGCTCGACGAGCCGCTCGGCGCGCTCGACAAGAAGCTGCGCGAAGAGACGCAGTTCGAGCTGATGGACATCCAGGAGAAGACCGGAACCACCTTCGTGATCGTGACCCACGACCAGGAAGAGGCGATGACCGTCGCCTCGCGCATCGCCGTGATGGACGAGGGCAAGCTGGTGCAGGTCGACACCCCCGACGTGATCTACGAGGCACCCAAGTCGGTCTACGTGGCCGATTTCATCGGCAACGTGAACCTCGTCAGCGGCAAGGCGCGTCTGCGCCCCGACGACGCGCCCGAGCCCACATCCCCCCCGGAGCCCGCCGTGGCCGAGACCGTCGAGGAGACGAGCCCCGCCGCCGACACCCCGGAAGCGGCTGCGCCCTCGGGCAAGAGCCGTCTGCCCGCGCCCGACGCCAAGGGCGACTGGATCTACAACAAGCTCTTCCGCCGGTTCTTCGGCGACCGCGAGACCGCGCCACGCCGCCTGCCGCCGCCGAGCGCGGAGGAGCTTGCCGCCGCGCGGGCGAAAGCGGCCGCCCCAGCGCCCGCCACCGCCGCCCCCGAAGCACCGGCGATCAAGCCGGGCGGCATCTTCATCGACTGGGCCGAAGGCCAGCCGCCGATCATCGCCGCCAACGGCGACCCGGCGCTCGACGGGCGCGAGGTGCACTATTCGATCCGCCCCGAGAAGCTGACCATCGACACCGAGAAGCCCGACCGCCCGAACGTCTACAAGGGCAAGGTCATCGACATCGCCTATCTCGGCAACATCTCGACCTACCACGTCGAACTGGCGGGCGGTCAGATGGTCAAGGCGCAAATGGTGAACGCCCGACGGCTGTCGAACCGGCACATCACCTGGGAAGACGAGGTCTGGGTCGGCTTCACCGAGACCGCCGGCGTCGTGCTGGAGGAATGAGCCCATGCGCCGCGCCGTTCTGATCGCCATTCCCTACCTGTGGCTCCTGGCCCTGTTCCTCGTGCCGTTCGTGATCGTGCTGAAGATCTCGCTCTCGGACATCGCGCTGGCACGCCCGCCCTACACGCCGCAGCTCGACCTCTCGGCCGGCTGGGAGGGCATCAAGACCTTCTTTGCCGGGCTCGACTTCGAGAACTTCACGTTCCTGACGACCGATGACCTCTACTGGAAATCCTACCTCAGCTCGGTGAAGATCGCCTTCCTGTCGACCCTCATCACGCTCGCCGTCGGCTATCCCATCGCCTACGGCATGGCGCGTGCCGCCGACGAATGGCGCCCGACGCTGCTGATGCTGGTGATCCTGCCGTTCTGGACCTCGTTCCTGATCCGCGTCTACTCGTGGATGGGGATCCTGTCGAACGAGGGCACGCTGAACACCGTGCTGCTCTGGCTCGGCGTCATCGACGAGCCGCTGCAGATCATGAACACCGCCACGGCGGTCTACATCGGCATCGTCTACACCTACCTGCCGTTCATGGTGCTGCCAATCTACTCGGCGCTCGAGAAGATGGACGAGAGCCTCAACGAGGCCGCCGAGGATCTGGGCTGCTCGAAGCTCTCGGCCTTCTGGCTGGTGACCTGGCCGCTGTCGCGCAACGGCATCATCGCGGGCTGCTTCCTGGTCTTCATTCCCGCCCTCGGGGAATTCGTCATTCCCTCGCTGCTCGGTGGCTCCGACACGCTGATGATCGGCAAGGTGCTCTGGGAAGAGTTCTTCAACAACCGCGACTGGCCCGTCGCCTCGGCGGTGGCTGTGATCCTGCTGGCGATCCTGATCGTCCCGATCATCCTCTTCCAGCGCAACGAGCAGAAGGCCCGGGAGGCCGAAGGCTGATGCGACACACCTGCCTTTTCGCCGTCGCCCGGTCCTCCGCTACAGAGGGAGCACGCGCATGAGACGCTTCTCGTGGTTCAACGCGACCTCGCTGACGCTGGGCTTCGCCTTCCTTTACCTGCCGATGATCCTGCTGGTGGTCTACAGCTTCAACGAAAGCCGCCTGGTGACCGTCTGGGCCGGTTTCTCGACCAAGTGGTATGGCGAGCTGTTCCGCGACCAGGAATTCCTTGACGCGGCGTGGGTGACACTGAAGGTCGGCATCTTTTCGTCGACGCTGGCAACCGTCCTCGGGACCATGGCGGCCTACGTGATCGTCCGCGCCGGGCGCTTTCCGGGGCGCACGCTGTTCTCGGGGATGATCTACGCCCCGCTGGTGATGCCCGAGGTGATCACCGGCCTGTCGCTGCTGCTGCTGTTCATCGGCATCGGCCTCGACCGCGGCGTGTTCACCATCGTGCTGGCGCACACCACCTTCAGCATGTGCTACGTCTCGGTGGTTGTCTCCTCGCGGCTGACAAGCTTCGACCGGTCGCTCGAAGAAGCGGCGCTCGATCTCGGCTGCTCGCCCTTCGAGGCGTTCCGGCTGGTCACCCTGCCGATCATCGCGCCCGCGGTGATCTCGGGCTGGCTGCTGGCCTTCACGCTGTCGCTCGACGACCTCGTGATCGCGAGCTTCACCACCGGTCCCTCGGCCACAACGCTGCCGATCAAGATCTTCTCGGCGGTCCGCCTCGGGGTCAGTCCGCAGATCAACGCGCTGTCGACGCTGCTGATCGCAATCGTCACGCTCGGGGTCATCACCGCGTCGATCGTCACCAAGCGTGCCGCCGTGGCACAGGCCCGCGACGAGCAGGAAGCCGCGCGCGCCGAATGAAACGCATCTACGAAAAGCCCGCCTACGGCCCTCAGGGGGCCTGCTTCTGGGCGGACACCGTCAGCGGCACCGACTGGCCGACCCTGCCCAGCCCGCGCCATACCGAGGTGGCCATCATCGGCGGCGGCTTCACCGGCGTATCGGCAGCGCTTCACCTCGCGCAGGATGGCGTCGACGTGACGGTGCTCGAGGCCGAACACGCGGGCTACGGTGCCTCGGGGCGCAACGGAGGCTTCTGCTGTCTCGGGGGGGCCAAGGCCTCGGCCGGCCAGCTGCGCCGGCACTACGGGCCACGGGGGCTGGCCGCGTGGCGCCGCACGGAGGCCGCCGCCATCGAGACCGCCGCCGGCCTGATCGAGACCAACGGCATCGACGCCGACACGCATTCCGAGGGCGAGACGCTCATCGCCCATTCGGCGCGCGCCTTCGCCAAGCTGCGCGACGAGGTCGACGCCATCGAGCGCGACTACGGGGTGCGCCCGGACCTGATCCAGATGGAACGGATGCGCGAGCTCGGCATGGGCGGCCCCTTCTTCGGGGCGCTGACCACGCCGCTGGGCTTTGCGCTGAACCCGCGCAAGTATCACGCCGGGCTCGCCCGCGCGGCCCGAGACGCCGGGGCCGCGCTCTTCCAGCACAGCCCGGTGACGCGCCTCGCGCACAATGGCACCTGGCGACTGGAAACGCCCCACGGCACGGTAACCGCCGACCGGGTGCTGCTGGCCACCAACGGCTATTCCTCCGAGGACCTGCCGGACTGGCTGCGCGCCCGCTACATGCCGGCCCAGTCGAGCGTGATCGTCACCGAGCCCATCTCCGAGGAACTTCGCGAAGCGCAGGGCTGGACGACACGCCAGATGGCCTATGACACGCGATTCCTGCTGCACTACTTCCGGCTGCTGCCCGACAATCGCTTCCTCTTCGGGATGCGCGGCGGGCTCCGCGCCTCGGCGGGGGCACAGCGCAGGATCTCCCGCATGATCCGCGAGCAGTTCGCGGCGATGTTCCCGGCATGGCGCGAGGTGCCGGTCAGCCACGAATGGGCGGGATTGGTGTGCCTGATGTCGCGACTTGTGCCCTTTGCCGGGCCGGTTCCGGACCACCCCGGGCTGTTCGCGGGGCTCGGCTACCACGGCAACGGCGTTGCCATGGCGAGCCACACCGGCATGATCCTCGCCGACCTGGTGCAGGACAAGCCGCCCCGGGCCGAGCTGCCCGACGCCATGCGCCACCCACCCGGACGCTTCCCGCTCGGCGCCCACCGCCGCGCGCTTCTCGCGCCGGCCTACGCCGTGGCGGGACTTCTCGACCTCTGAGCCGCACGCCTCGCCCGGCTTCGATGCCAGAGGCACAGCCCTGCCCCGCAATCCATTACGTTCCATGATCCGGAAAACAAGAAAGCCCTCGGAAACCGAAGCTTCCGAGGGCTTTCCATGGTGCCCAGGAGAGGACTCGAACCTCCACGGCCTTTCGGCCACTGGTACCTGAAACCAGCGCGTCTACCAATTCCGCCACCTGGGCACAGGTGGTGTAGGCGGGCATTTACGCGGACCTCCAAGGCGTGTCAACGACCTTTTTTCGCTTTGTTTTCCATCCATGCCTTCGGCACCTTGCCGCGCCCCCCGGCGACCGGTATTCATGGCCCAAACCCTGGCAGCAGGAGCAAGCCCAATGAGCAAACTCGTCACCATCTACGGGGGATCCGGCTTCGTTGGCCGCTACATCGCGCGTCGCATGGCCAAGCTCGGCTGGCGGGTGCGCGTGGCGGTGCGGCGTCCGAACGAAGCCATCTTCGTCAGGCCCTACGGCGTTGTCGGCCAGGTCGAGCCGGTGCTGTGCAACATCCGCAACGACGAGTCGGTGCGCAAGGTCATGCAAGGGGCCGATGCCGTCGTGAACTGCGTCGGCACCTTCGACGCCAAGGGCAAGAACAACTTCGGTGCCGTGCAGAACGAGGGCGCCGAGCGTGTCGCCCGAATCGCCGCCGAGGAAGGCGTCGCGCGGATGGTTCATATCTCGGCCATCGGCGCTGACCTGAACAGCACCAGCGTCTATGCCCAGACCAAGGCGCAAGGCGAAGAGGCCGTTCTGAAGCATATGCCGAACGCCATGATCCTGCGGCCTTCGGTGATCTTCGGCCCCGAGGACCAGTTCTTCAACCGCTTCGCCGGCATGTCGCGCATGGGCCCGGTGCTGCCGCTCGTGGGCGCCGAGACGAAATTCCAGCCGGTCTACGTCGACGACGTGGCCCGCGCCGCGGTGATGGGCGTCACCGGCGAGGCCGCCCCCGGCATCTACGAGCTGGGCGGCCCCGACGTGGACACCTTCCGCGAGCTGATCAAGCAGATGCTCGACATCATCCGGCGCCGCCGTTTCCTCGTGAACATTCCCTTTGGTGTCGCCTCTGGCATGGGGAGCGTCTTCGACACGCTGAAACGCCTGACCGGCGGCCTCATCCCGGCGCAGATCACGCGGGACCAGGTCGAATCGCTGAAGCAGGACAACGTCGTCTCGGACGGCGCCAAGGGCTTTGCCGATCTCGGCATCACGCCCGCGTCGCTCGAAGCCGTGCTGCCCGAATACCTGTGGCGGTTCCGGCCCACGGGCCAGTACGACGCGATCAAGGAATCGGCCGATCACCTCAAGACCGAGTGAGAGAAGATCGAGCGAGACATGCAAAGAGCCGGCGCACCGCGTCGGCTCTTCGTCGTTCATCGAGGCGTCCTTACGCTAGACGCCGCAGGGCCGCTAACCGCTCAACGTGCCTTCTTCAGGTCGCTCAGCATGTGACCGTTGCAGCACCCCGGCGGCGGGCAGGCCGCAACGCCGGTCTGCGCACCGAGCCACTTTTCGCAGGCCTCGACCAGCGCGCAGCCGCGACAGCAGGTGACCATCTGCGCATACTGATCGGCCCGCAGCCGGCCCGACTGCATTTCTTCGGAGAGGTTCACCCCCATCACCCGGGCCACGCTGCGGGTCATCCAGAAATGCCGGGCGGGATCTCCTAGCGCCTGTCGCATCCGATCTACTCTCTCAGCCAGTCCTGCAGTTCGGCGAACCACGCATGGTTCACGCAGGCCTCGGGAGTCTCCCGAAGCGCGTCAACCGGGCGGTCGAGCCAGCGCTGGCAGCCCTCGGCCCATTGGCACCCCCTGCAGCGTTGCACCATGCCCGCCCAGTCGGCCTGGGTCAGAAGCCCTGCGTCGACTGCCGCGACAAGATCGGTGCCATTCGCCTGCGCCATGCGCTGGACGAGCCAATAGTGTTCCTTTTCATCCCCGAGGGGCTGGTTCGGCCGGGTGTCGAGCATTGCCTTGTCCTCCTGCATGGGCCGTCAGCCGTCGCGCAGCGCGTCGAAGAGCGCGCTGTTGCGGCAGTAGGACGGAGGTGTCGGCGCGCTGTTTCCCGCCTTATCGGCCAGCCACGCTTCGCAGGCGCAGGGCTGGGTGCAGCCGGTGCAGGCCAGAACGGCATCGTCGAGCTGCCCGTAGGTCAGGCGCCCGCGCATGATCTTTTCCTCGAGATCGACGCCCAGCGTGCTGGCCATGTGATCGACCAGAGTGGCGTGCCGGTTGAAATCGGTATCGCTTGCCATCTTCAATCCCCCCTGCGGGTGTTGCTCTGTCAGACAGCCGCGACGATAGCAGCGCCGCCCAGCGCTGCCCTTGATGCAAGTCAACGTTGAAAAACGTGCTTAGTTTACAGAGCGATAGGCCGAGACCGTGCGCCGGACCACCGCCAGCCGGGCGGCATTCGGCGGGTGAGAGCCAAGGAAACGGTCGCCGGGATCGGGGATTCGCAGGAAGAACTCGGCCCCGCGCAGCGGATCATATCCTGCCTCGAGGGTCAGAAGCGTCCCGAGCTGATCGGCTTCGAGCTCGTATTCCTTGGAGAAGGACCGCGCCCCGACGCTGGCACCGAATTCCTCGGCCGAGCGCACACTGGCCGCATCGGCCCCCGAGATCTGGGCCAGCCCCGAGAAGATGATCGCACCGATGGCGGCGTCCTCCTCGACCTTGGCGAGATGCCCCAGGATGTGGTGCGCCGACTCGTGCCCCATCACGAAGGCAAGCTCGTCGGCGTTCTCGACCGAGGCGATGAGCGCAAGGTTGAAGGCGATGATCGGGCGGCCCTGATCGTCGAGCGTCTGGAAGGCGTTGGCCTCCTGCCCCGGGCGGTCGTCGACGACGATGAGGTAGTCGCAGTTCAGCTCCTCGGTCACACGCCGGCACTCGCGCTCGGCCACCGGCTCGACGGCGCTGGCCACCTCGACGAACTGCCGGGTCGCGCGCTCGGCCCGGCTCTGCACCGATTCCGTGCGCCCGGGCTCGCCGGGCGGCGGCGCGGCCACCGGCACGGCCTCGCAGGCCGCGAGCAGAAGAAGAAGGGCGGGCAGAAGGCGGCGCATGAGAGTCGGGCTTTCACGACAGGGAAACATTCGTCCTGCCAGCATAGGCGGCACGCCGGCGCCACGCCAGAGCCGCTCTGCGGACGCGGTCAGCCTGTTGCAGATTGTTTTCGGGATAGGCAGCGCCAAAAGGCTGGGCTAGGCTGATCTCATGTTCAGCATCGAGCACGAATTCGACGCCACGGTCGTCACACTCGTCGACGAGGGCAAGCCCTACCTGCAGGAAGACGTGATCGTCTCGACCTTCGAGGATTGCGTCACCGTCGAGCAATACGACCCGCGCACCGACAGCGTGAACAAGATCACCCTGTCGATGACCCAGATGCGCGATCTCGCCGCGGCGATCTCTCTGCCCGAGGGGGTCTACACCCGCAAGGGCGACTGACGCTCAGGGCTCGATCCGAAAGACCTTGTCCCGCGAGGCCGCGCCGCGCAGCAGCGTGAGCCGGGATTTCGGCACCCCAAGCGCCTTCGACAACAGTTTCTGCACGGCGGCATTGGCCTTGCCGCCCTCGGGCACGGTGGTGACATAGACCCTCAGCGCGCCGTCCTCGAGGGTCACCGCGTTGCGCGAGGCCTTGGGTGTCACCCGCAGCTCGAGCAGGGCGCCCGGTGCCGCGATATGGCCAAGCTCCGCCTTCGACATGGTCGTCTCCTGTCCCGCATATGCCGGGTACAAGAGGCCGGATCACGGCGAGGAAAGCAAGCGGTTGAATCCGGTGCGCCAAAGTCAGACATAGGAGCCGACAATCAAGGAGACGCGCATGCCCACCCCGAATCATGCGGCGCTGGAGTTCCTGCTGACCCGGCGGTCGCGCCCGGCCAAGACCCTGACCGGCCCCGCACCCGACCGCGACGCGCTGCAGCCGATTCTCACCGCCGCCGCCCGCACCCCGGATCACGGCAAGCTCGAGCCGTGGCGCTTCATCGTTCTCGAAGGCCCGGCGCTGACCCGCATCGCCGATGCAGCCGAGACCTTCGGAAGCGCGCAGGGGCGCGATGCGGACGCCATCCGCAAGGCCAGAAGCCAGTTCGCCGACAGCCCGCTCTGCGTGGCGGTCATCGAGTCGCCGAAGGAAAGCCCGAAGGTGCCGGTGCTCGAGCAGACCTATTCCGCCGGGGCCGCCTGCCTCGCGCTGCTGAACGCGGCGCTGGCGAGCGGCTGGGGCGCCAACTGGCTGACCGGCTGGCTGTCCGAGGACCGCGCCTTCGTCGAGGGCGAGCTGGGCCTGCTCCCGCACGAGCGGGTTGTCGGCTTCGTCCACATCGGCACCGAGACCAGCGCGCCGCCGGAGCGCCCCCGCCCCGATCTGGATGCGATCGTGAGCTGGGTCTCGGAATGATTCCGGCCTCGTTTCTCGCCGCCATCGGCCAGCTCGGCGACCGACGGTTCCAGTCGGTGCTGGCCAAGGGCGTCGGCCTCACCGTGGTGCTCTTCATCGCCTTCTACCTCGCCTTCGTCTGGATTGTCGGCTGGTTCCTCGGCGATAGCGTCACGCTGCCCTGGATCGGCACGGTAAGCTGGGTCGACGATGCGATCAGCTGGGGCGCGGTGCCGCTCATGCTGTTGCTGTCGGTGTTCCTGATGGTGCCCGTCGCCTCGGCGATCACCGGCATCTTCCTCGACGAGGTGGCACAGGCGGTCGAGGACCGGCACTACCC
Source organism: Salipiger sp. D13 (assembly GCF_003703915.1). Lineage (NCBI taxonomy): Bacteria > Pseudomonadati > Pseudomonadota > Alphaproteobacteria > Rhodobacterales > Roseobacteraceae > Salipiger > Salipiger sp. D13. Next base: position 408,184 of record NZ_RAPJ01000008.1, on the reverse strand, counting down.
GGCGCTCGGGCCTGCCTCGGATCCGACGCTTATGGACAACATCCGGGACTCGCTCGGATTTCTCGGGGTGCTCATCGGCGCCAATATCGTCGCTCTGGTGCTCTACCTGATCTTCGCGCCACTCGCGCCGTTCATCTTCTGGGGGCTGAACGGCTACCTTCTTGGCCGCGAATACTTCACCCTCGCCGCGATCCGAAGGGTCGGCCGCGAGGGCGCCGCACGGCTCAGGAAGCGGCATTTCGTGACCGTCTGGATCGCGGGCGTGCTGATGGTGGTGCCGCTGACCATCCCGCTGGTGAACCTGCTGGTGCCGATCCTCGGGGCGGCGACCTTCACGCACCTGTTCCACCGGCTCGAAAACCGCCGCCGGCCGGCCTGAGCCCCGGCACACGGTCCCGAAAGCAGGTACGACGAACGGCGCGCGGGTCTCCCCTGCGCGCCGTTTTTCCGTTCGACCCGAGCCGTTGCGAGCCTCACTCGCCCGTCAGCGGCCCCATCCGGTTGAACGTCCAGCTGTCGATGTCGCGGATCGAGATCACGCCCGACAGGATGATCGACGCGATGATCGCCCATAGCACGACCGAGATGCCGGTGGTGATCAGCGCCTTCTTCTTGAGATTGTGCACCTCGGGGCTGCTCGCATGGGTGCCCTCGACGATCTCGCCGCGGTCGCCCTGCGTTTCCAGCCGGAACGGGATCACGACCAGGTAGGTCATGAACCAGATCACCGCGAAAAGCACGATTCCGGATGTGATTCCCATGCTAGCCTCCCTTCGGGTCCGCGCCTTCGCTCAGACCTGCTCCAGTTCCACGAGAGTGCCCTGAAAGTCCTTCGGATGCAAAAACAGCACCGGCTTGCCGTGGGCGCCGATCTTGGGCTCGCCGTCGCCCAGCACGCGCGCACCGCTGTCCTTGAGCCGGTCGCGAGCGGCGATGATGTCATCGACCTCGTAGCAGACATGGTGCATCCCGCCCGAGGGGTTCTTCTCGAGGAACGCGGCGATGGGCGAGCCTTCACCCAGCGGATACAGCAGTTCGATCTTGGTGTTGGGCAGCTCGATGAAGACAACGGTGACGCCGTGGTCGGGTTCGTCCTGCGGATCGCCGACGTTGGCTCCCAGCGCATCGCGATACTGCGCGATCGCGGCCCCGAGATCGGGGACGGCGATGGCGACGTGATTCAGACGGCCGATCATGGCATTCCTCCTGTCTGCAATGTCGTCCCGCTTATCGCCCGGGCCCGGGTATTTTCGCAAGATGCTGCGAGCGTTAACCGGCCGTTAGGCTCAACGGGCAATGAATCGGTCAGAGCCCAACGGAGGACAGAATGACCGACTCGGATGGACTGACCCAGATCCCGCGCCCCACCGCGACCCGCCCCCTGCTGGGGATGACGGTTCTGGTGGTCGAAGACAGCCGCTTCGCCTGCGATGCCATGCGCCTGCTGTGCCTGCGCAGCGGCGCGCGGATCCGCCGGGCAGACTGCCTGCAATCGGCGCGCCGCCATCTTGCGCTCTACCGTCCGACGGTCACGATCATCGACCTCGGCCTGCCCGACGGCTCGGGGGCCGAGCTGATTGCCGAGGTGTCGACCTCTCTGCCGCGCGTTGCCGTCGTGCTTGGCACCAGCGGTGACAGCTTCGCCGAGGATGTCGCCTATGCCGCTGGTGCCGATGGATTTTTTCCGAAGCCAGTGGAAAATCTCGCCACCTTCCAGAACACCATCATCTCGTGCCTGCCGCCCGAGCGGCAACCGCGCGGCCTGCGGCTGGTCTCGGAAGAACCGGTGCGCCCCGATCCGCTGGCCTATCGCGATGACATGGCCCATGCCGCCGACGTGCTTGGCGATGACGGCGACGAACGGATGCTCGACTACATTGCGCAGTTCCTGTTCGGGGTCGCCCATAGCGCCGGGGATCTCGCGCTCAGGACCGCCGCCGAGGGGCTTGCCGAAGCCCGCGCCGAAGGGCGGCCCACCAAGGCCGAGATCGCCCGCGTCGCCGGTCTCGTGCAGGACCGTCTCGCCGACCGCGTGGCGATCTGACGCAGCCTGCCTCAGAGCAGAAGACGCGGATCGGCGCCCAGTTCGACGCCCGGAAAGACATCCCGCTCGATCACCCCGCGATCGAGGCCGAACAGCCCGTTGATCAGCCAGCCCGCATGGGCGCGCAGGTCGCGCGTCGGCATCAGGTCGCGGCGCGCGTAAAGCGACGCCTCGTCGAGCCCCGGCCATTCGGCCACCACACGGCCGCCGCGAATGGCGCCGCCCGCAAGGACCATCGCCCCGCCGGTGCCGTGGTCGGTGCCGGAGGTGCCGTTAATGCTGGCGGTGCGGCCGAACTCCGTCATCGCCACGACGGCCGTTTTCTTCCAGACGTCGCCGCCCATGCTCTCGCGCAGGGTCAGGATCACGTCGGACAGCCCCCCGAGCGCCCCCTTGAGATGCCGCTCCTGGTGATCGTGCGTGTCCCACCCGTTGATCGAGAACGACGCGATGCGCGACTCGCGGCGCAACTGCGCGCCCACGAAGCCTGCCACCCGCACCTCTGCCGACTGGCCGCGCGTCGCGGTCAGCGCCTCGCCCATCATGCTATCGACCTCTTCCGGCCCCATGCCGCTTTCGACCGCGTCGCCGTCCGCCCCCGCAATCCGCAGGGCCTGACCAAGCGCTGCCGCAAAGGCAGGGTCGTCCTGCATCACCAGCTCGGCCAGCCGAACCGCCTGCGGGCTGAGACTCAGATCCGCCTCCGGCGTCCAGCGCGACACCGGCGCTTCACCGTTCAGGATCGGCAGCGCGTCGCGCCCCACCGCATAGGCGGTCTCGGTGCCGACCCCCGGGTAATGCTGCAACAGGCGGTTGAGCCAGCCGTCGCGGCTGAGCCCCCCGCTCAGATCCGTGATACCGGCCTCGAGCAGGTCCTGCCCGTCGAAATGGCTGCGCTTGTCGCGATAGGGGGTCGAGACCGCGTGAATGAACCCCAGCTCTCCCTGCCTCCAGAGCGGCAGCAACGGCCGCAGTGCCGGATGCATCGCGTAGAAACCATCGAGGTCCGCCGGGCCGTCCTCGGCGCCCAGATCGGGCCGACCGCGCAGAGCCGCCCAGGCCGGGTCGCCATAGGGTTGCACCGCGGCAAGCCCGTCCATTGCTCCGCGCAGGATGATGACCACCAGCCGGCTTTCTCCCGGCGCGGCGGCGAAAGTCACGGGCGTGACCAGCGGGCTCGCGGCGAGCGAGCAGCCGATGGCGGCGGAACGGGTCAGGAAGGCGCGTCGTGACAGGTCTCGGGCCATGGCTCACATCCTCTGGAAAGCGGGAGAGGCCAGCACCAGCCCCACCCCGTCGGCGCGGCTCTCGGCGGCCTTCGCGGCGAAATGCACCGCCGGCGTGGCGCGGTCTGCCAGCGCCTGTTTCACGAAGATCCGCGGGTCGGGCAGCTTGCCCGGCATCAGCACCTGCGGCATCGACACCGCCCATTGCAGCCGCGCGGCCAGCCCCTGCGGCGTAATCCAGGCGTCGTCGGCCTCCTCGAGGCCATCGGGGCCGTCGGGTCGTTCCCAGGCATGCCCCATGAGCACCATCGGCCGCTGGATCCGCTGCTTGAAGCGCCGTTCGTCGAGCCCCAGCAACAGCTTCGGCGGCATGGCAAGCGCGCGCAGCGCCGAGCTGACGAATTCGAAGGGCCGCTTCACGTTCGGCCGCTCGGTGCTCCAGGCGGCGGGGTGCGTCACCATCGCGCGATAGGCCTGCGTCAGGTCCATCTCGCTGTCGAGCAGCGCTGTCTCGATCGCCGTGACCAGCGCCGGATCCGGCGTGTCCGACACGAAATGCCGCGCCAGCTTCCGCGCGAGATGCCGCGCTGTCGCCGGGTGCCGCGCGATGTCCTCCAGCGCGTGCCAGATGTCGGTGAATTTCGCCGGATCGCCACCGTAGGTCTTGCCCAGCACCGTCTCGGCGCCCGGCTCGGCGTAGTCCCTGCGGAACTTGCGCCCCGCGGGCACCTGCATGGTAAGCCCGGTCAGCAGCTCCGCCAGCTCGCGCACGTCCGTCTGCGTGTAGGGACCGTCCGGCCCCATGGTGTGCAGTTCGAGGATCTCGCGCGCCAGGTTCTCGTTCAGGCCGGAGGCAGCGTCACGCTTCAGCGCGCGGGGCGAGTTCGGCCCCATCGAATTACGCTGGTCGAGGTAGATCACCATCATCGGATGCGTCACGGCGGCGATGAGCAGCGTCTCGAACTTCCCCGCCAGATGCGGACGGATCGCGCTTTCGACATAGGGAGACGCCCCCCGGCGCGTCAGCCCCGCCTTGCCGACCACGGTGAAATGATCGGCCCAGAACCCGGCCAGCCGCTCGCGGAAGGGGGTGGCGGTGGTCGTGCGCCGCGCCATCTGCTGCGCCATCCAGGTCATCTGCGCGATGCGCGCGTGCTTGTTGAGCACCCGGATCTGTTTGGTCGCCGCCTCCGCCTCGGGTGTGCCACGGGTCTTGCGGCGAATGCGCAGCTGCTCGTTGTAGTCGATCATACGCGCCATGAAGGTCTCGAAATCCTCGACCTCGTGCCGCTCGGCCGCCCCGTCCGGCGCGGTCAGGCTGCCGATCAGCGCCTCGGCATCCGCGGGCGGAGGGATATAGGGCGACAGGCCGCAGCCGAAGCGAATGTCGGCAAGAACGGGGTCGAAGGCGGGCATGGCGATCTCTTCTCCGGGGTCGACACCTGCATGATACGCGAATTGACGTGCCCGCACAGGGCCGGGCGCGCAGTCGTGATCGCTGCGCGAGAGCATCGGCAGAGGAACGCTCAGTCGGCCTCAGAGCAGAACGAGCAACAGCACGCCGCAGAGCACCATGGTTCGGCGGTAGAGCCGCAGCCCGCGGCTGAGCGCGTCAGGTCCCGCATCCTCGCCCGCGGCATTCACCCAGGGCTCGTCGGCGACCACGTCGCCATAGACCCGGGGGCCGGACAGCCGCACCGACAGCGCGCCCGCCAGCGCCGCCTCGGGCCAGCCGGCGTTTGGCGACCGGTGGTGGGCCGCGTCGCGGCGCATCACCCGCAGCGCGGCGCGGGGCCGCCCCGAGGCCAGAGCGAAGAGCAGCCCTGTCAGCCGCGCCGGCACGAGGTTCACGAGATCGTCGAGCCGCGCGGCGGCCTTTCCGAAATCCTCGTAGCGCGCGTTGCGATGGCCGATCATCGAATCCATGGTGTTGATCGCCTTGTAGGCCACGAGCCCCGGCAGACCCCCGATCACGCCCCAGAACAGCGGCGCGACGATGCCGTCCGAAGTGTTCTCGGCAAGGCTCTCGAGCGCCGCCCGCGCGATCCCCGACCGGTCGAGCCGCACCGGGTCGCGCCCGACGATCTTCGCCACCGCCCGGCGGGCCGCGCCGATGTCACCCTCGGCCAGCGGGCGGGCAACGTCTGCCACGTGGTCACGCATCGAGCGCACCGCGAGGAATGGCCATGCCAGCAGACCGCCAAGCAGCGCCCCGGCCAGCCCATCCGGCAGCGCGTTTTGCAGTATCATCGCGGGCACCACAGACGCCAGCAGCACGAGCACCACGGTGACCGCTCCCATGCTGCGCCGGCGCTGCGGGTCGCCATCGTTCAGCCGCGCCTCGAGGCCCGAGATCAGCGCTCCGATCCACACGACGGGATGCGAGATGCGCTCGAACAACGCGCGCGGCCAGCCGAAAAGGCTGTCGATCAGGAAGGCGACAAGGATCATGCCTGCGCTGCCCTCCCGGGGCCGGGCCAGTTGCATCCGATCACCGAAAATCCGCCCTCGAAACAGCGCAGACGGGTCACCGACAGCGGCGCAACCTCGAAGCCGAGGCCCGCCGACGGCTCGCCAAGCGCCATCCCCAGCGCCGTGCGCACGGTTCCGGCGTGGGCCACGACCACGACCGGTCCGCCGGTGCGCACCTGCGCCGCAAGCGCCTCCAGCGTGGGCCCCACACGGGCCACCATGTCGAGAAAGCTCTCGCCGCCGGGCGGGCATCTCCGCGCAAGCGCATCACGCGGCAAGGGGCCGAGGTCGGGAAGCGCCGCGAACGGCAGACCGTCTTCCTCGCCGAAATCCTGCTCCCACAGGGTCGCGTCGAGGCGCGCCTCGCAGCCCGGAAACAGCACGCGGGCGGTTTCGACGCAGCGCGAAGCGGGGCTCGCAACCACATCCGTGCACCCGGCCAGCCATGCCCGCAGGGGCGCGAGCGCGGCCGCATCGGGCAGGCGCGCGGGCACGTCGGTACGACCGCACAGCCGCCCGCCGTGGTCGGCCGGGGCGTGGCGGATCAGCACGAGTTCGTCGGTGTCGGGCGGGGTCATCCGGTCTTCCCAAATCAGGCGGAACCTGCTTTGTCACGACGCCATGGGAAAGTCGATCCTCATCACCGGCGGTGTCCGGTCCGGCAAGAGCCGCCACGCCGAAGAGCGCACGCTCGTGCTTGGACAACCGGCGATCTACATCGCCACCGCCGAGGCGCATGACGCCGAAATGGCCGACCGCATCGCCCGCCACCAGGCGCGGCGCGGGCCGGAATGGCGCACCATCGGCGCCCCTCTCGACCTGCTCGGCGCGCTTCGCGACACCGACAGCGACGGCGCGCCCCGGCTGGTCGACTGCCTGACGCTCTGGCTCAGCAACCTGATGCTCTCGGGGCAGGACTGGGAGGCCGCGTCCGACGCGCTTGCCGCCGCCCTCCCCGACCTGCGCGCGCCGGTGGTCTTCGTGACCAACGAGGTCGGCGCCGGGATCGTCCCCGAGAACGCCCTGGCCCGCGCCTTTCGCGACGCGGCGGGCCTGGTGAACCAGAAGGTCGCCACCGCGAGCGACGAACTCTGGCTCTGCGTCGCGGGCCATCCCCTCAAGGTGAAATGACATGACCGATACGCTGCCGCTTGCCTCGCTCGACTCCGTGACCGCCCTTTCGCTGCCCTGTTTCGACGACACCGCCGCTGAAGCCGCCCGCGCGCGGCAGCTCGACCTGACCAAGCCCCCGGGGTCGCTGGGTCGACTCGAGGATCTGGCGGTGTTCCTGGCCGGCTGGCAGGGCCGCGTGCGGCCCGCGATCGACCATGCGCAGGCGCTGGTCTTCGCCGGAAACCACGGCATCTGTGCACAGGGCGTGAACCCCTTCCCGCAGGCGGTGACCGCGCAGATGGTTGCCAACTTCGAGGCGGGCGGCGCCGCCATCAACCAACTCTGCGCGCTGAACGGCGCGGCGCTTTCGGTCGTTCCGCTGGAGCTCGACCGACCGACGCGGGATTTCACCGACGGCCCTGCGATGGACGAGGCCGAGACCCTTGCCGCGATGCAGGCCGGTGCGGCGGCGGTCGCCCCGGAGGCCGACGTGCTGATCCTCGGCGAGATGGGCATCGGCAACTCCACGGTGGCGGCGGCGCTGGCGCACGCGGTCTTCGGCGGCGAGGCGCGCGGCTGGGTCGGGCGCGGCACCGGCTCGGACACCCCCGCCATCGCGCACAAGGCCGAGGTGGTCGCGCACGGTGTCGCCCGTCACGCGGGCTCCAGCGGTCTTGGCTGGCTCTCCGCCGTCGGCGGGCGCGAACAGGCGGCGATCTGCGGCGCGGTGCTTGCGGCGCGGCTGCGGCGCATCCCGGTATTGCTCGACGGTTTCATCTGCACCGCCTCGGTGGCGCCGCTCTGGGCCGCCGACCCGGCCCTGCTCGACCACTGCCTGATCGGCCACGCGAGCGCCGAGCCGGGCCATCGCGGCATGACCGAGGCCATGGACAAGCGTCCGATCCTCGATCTCGGCATGGCGCTCGGCGAGGGCTCGGGCGCGGCGCTGGCGCTTGGCGTGCTGCGCGGCGCGCTGGCCTGCCACAACGGCATGGCAACCTTCGCCGAGGCCGGGGTCTCGGGCGGGTGAGCGCCGCGCGCCGCATCCGCGAGGCGCGGCTGGCGCTGATGATGCTCACGCGGCTGCCCGCCGGTCGCTTCGACGGCGATCCGCCCGCGATGTCCGAGGCCCGCTGGGCGCTGCCGCTGGCGGGGTTGCCGGTTGCGCTGATCGGCTGGGCGGTGCTGGCAGGCAGCGCGGCGCTCGGGATGTCGGAATTGGTCGCGGGGCTGCTTGCGCTTGCGGCCATGGTGCTCGCGACCGGCGGGCTGCATTTCGACGGGCTTGCGGATTTCGTCGACGGCATGGGCGGACGCGACCGCGCACAGCGGCTCGAGATCATGCGCGACAGCCGCGTCGGCAGCTACGGCGCGCTCGCGCTGATCCTCGCGGCGGGCCTCGGCGCGGCGGCACTCGCCGGACTGCCGGTCTCGGCCCATGGCGGTGCCGCGCTGGCGCTGGCCGCCGTGGGCAGCCGGCTGGCCATGCTGGTGGTGCTCGACCGCCTGCCCCCGGCCCGCGCGGATGGTCTGGGCCGCAGTGCATCCGGCCGGGCATCCGGCCCCGGTGCATGGCTGCCGGGCACGCTCCTCGCCACCCTGCTTTGCCTGCCGCTCGGGCTGGCGGGGTTGCTGGCGCTGGCGGTCATGGCCCTTTCGGCGCTGATCGTGGCAGGACGCGCCCGCGCGCGCCTTGGCGGTCAGACCGGCGACGTGCTGGGCGCCGTGCAGCTTTGCGCCGAGATCGCGGGCTGGATCACCCTTGGGGCGGCGCTTGCCTAGCCTGCGGAGGGCCGCCACGCGCTCCCGTTTCCGTGTCGTCGCATGCTTCCAATGGTGACGCGCGACTGCCCGACGCTATAGTTCAGGACAAGGCAGGACAAGGAAACCAAGACAATGAACGATCCACGCCATTCGATCTTCCGCGATGCAGGCCGCGACCGCGAGACCGCGGAACAGATCCCCGACACGCCGCAGACGCGGGCGCCGTCCTACCGGCTCGCCTTTGCCGACGAGTCCTTTCTCTGCCGCGAGGAGCTGCGCCCGGTGCGGCTGCAGCTCGAACTGCTGAAACCGCAGCTCATCCTCGATGAGCGGCAGATCGACTCGACCGTCGTGCTGTTCGGCGGCGCCCGCATCCCCTCCCCCGCCGAGAAGGCCGGTGCGCGGACGCAGACGCTCGCGGAGCTGTCGCACTTCTACGAAGAGGCCCGGATCTTCGCGCAGAAGATGACCGAGAAGTCGATCGAGACGGGCAACCGCGAGTTCGTCATCGCCACCGGCGGCGGGCCAGGCGTGATGGAAGCAGGAAACCTCGGCGCCGAACAGGCCGGCGGGGTGTCGATCGGGCTCAACATCGTTCTGCCGCACGAGCAGGCGCCGAACGAGCATGTCACGCCGGACCTGTGCTTCAACTTTCATTACTTCGCGATCCGCAAGATGCACTTCCTGATGCGCGCCCGCGCGATCTGCGTCTTCCCGGGCGGCTTCGGCACGCTCGACGAGATGTTCGAGGCGCTTACCCTGATCCAGACCGGACGGATGGAGCGGGTGCCCTTTTTGCTCTTCGGCCGCAGCTTCTGGGAGACCATCATCAACTGGAAGGCGCTGGAGGACGCGGGCACCATCAGCCCCGAGGACCTCGACCTGTTCCGCTTCGTGGAAAGCGCCGACGAGGCGGCGGCGATCATCGAGGAATGGGGTCCGGCACCGGCGCGTGACGACATCCCCGGGCGCTGAGGCTCCCTCGGCCAGTCGCAGGAGACGATCCATCAAAATGCAAAAAGGGCGGCCCGAGGCTGCCCTTTTTTCGTCCGGTCATTCGTGAGGGGCGAAGCCCCCGAAGCCGGGGTTCAGAGCCGTTTCGCTTCGGTCGCCTCGGCATCCTTCTCGCCGTGCTCGACCCAGCGGGCAATGATGCCATGCGCCATGTCCTCGTCGGTGGCGGCGATGGCGTTGCGCAGGTCCTTCATGGCGGTGGCGATCTCGAACTCCGACAGGTAGCTCTCCTGCGCGCGCAGGATCTTGTGGTGCGGCGTGGTCAGCATGTCGGAGGAGATCAGAAGCTCTTCGTGCAGCTTCTCGCCCTTGCGCAGGCCGGTGATCTTGATCTCGATGTCGCCGTCGGGGTGGTCGCCGTCCTTGACCGTGTAGCCGGCCCCCTCGATCATCTGGCGGGCCAGCTTGCGGATCGGCACCGGCTCGCCCATGTCGAGCACGAAGACGTCGCCGCCCCGGGCAAAGGATCCGGCGAGCAGCACCAGCCGTGCAGCTTCCGAGATGGTCATGAAATAGCGCGTGACCTTGGGATCGGTCAGCGTGACGGGCCCGCCGCGCGCGATCTGCTCCTCGAAGAGCGGGATGACCGAGCCGGACGAGCCAAGGACATTCCCGAAGCGGACCATCGAGAAGCGGGTGCCGGTGCTGCGGGTCGCGAGATCCTGCACCACCAGTTCGGCCAGCCGTTTCGAGGCGCCCATGACGTTGGTCGGGCGCACGGCCTTGTCCGAGGACACGAGGATGAAGCGCTCGACCCCGGCCTCGCGGGCGACCTCGGCGAGGATCTTGGTGCCGATGACGTTGTTGTTCAGGCCCGACAGCACGTTGCATTCGACCAGCGGCAGGTGCTTGTAGGCGGCCGCGTGCAGCACCACCTCGATGCGATGCTCCGCCATGATGCGGGCCATCAGCGTCTCGTCGAGCACCGAGCCAAGCACCGGCACGATGGTCATGCCGCTGCCCCGGGTCAGGTCGCGCAGTTCCTTGTCGATGTTGTAGAGGCCGAGCTCGGAGTGATCGACCAGAACGACGCACTCGGGCTTGCAGGCGATGAGCTGGCGGCAAAGCTCCGAGCCGATCGAACCGCCTGCACCGGTGATGACGATGCGGCGGCCGGTATAGGCGTGGCTCACGCCCGGGAGTTCGGACTCCAGCCGGTTGCGGCCGAGAAGGTCATCGAGCGACACCGGCGAGACGCGCTTTTTCAGTTCGCCCTCTCCCACCAGTTCGGCGAAGGACGGCAGCGCGTGCACCTCGCAGCCGATCTGGCGCAGGCGATGCGCGATGCGGGCCAGTTGCGGCTGGCTGATCGACGGCATGGCCAGCACCACGCGTTCGATGCCCTTGCGCGCAATCAACTCCTTGACCGCCGAGGGGGCATGGACCCGCAGGCCGGCGACGACCTGGCTCTGCAGCGTCGGGTTGTCGTCGATGAAAGCCACCGGCTCGATGGCGTTGTCGTGCCTCAGGGCCACGGCAAGCTGCTGCCCGGTCTGGCCGGCGCCGTAGATCAGCACCCGCATCCGGTTCATGCCACGACGGTAGATCTCGAGCGTGGCGTAGCGCAGCAGGAAGCGCCATGAGACGCAGAGCACCAGAAGCAGCAGCGAGAAGTTGAAGTAGATCGCGTGCGAGAGGGGTGGAACCACCATCCCGTTCAACGCCACGCCGCCCAGGCCGCAAATTGCCGCGAAGGCGGCGGTGCGGGTGATGCCGCGGGCATCATAGGCGTTAAGCGTGAATTTCGGCAGTCCCAGCTGCCACGAGGCGACGCCTCCCATGACCACGAGAGAGAGCACGAGGAGCGTGAGGCGAATCGTGTCGGGATGGGTCGCGTGGGTCGCTGCGTTCAAGGTCAGCGCCGAGATCATCGCGACCGCGATCATTCCCGCGTCTGTCAGCATGAAGAGGAACTGTTTCTGCGTCCGCGTCAAAGACGTGACGATCTTGTAGAGCATGTATTCCGTCCTCCACGAACGCAGTCCGCTTCTTCGTGCTAAAATGGCGTCTGATGCCAGAGAAGATCGCTTGACGTCACCGGCACATGACGTGTCTCAACTGCCTAACGGGTGATCAAATTCACGTTCCATCTAGGCGAATGCCCAATACCTAGACAAGTATGGAATTTCTGCATCTGCGAGAATGGGCAGGTTTTCACCGATCACGCGCGATACGTGATGCCGTTTTCGCCATTTCACGATGTGCTTACCTCGCGTAGCGGAAACACCAGCCGGCGAACTCGCGCTCTGCGGGAACGATTCGTCGCTACGGTGCGTATCCTCCCGGCAAGCCCCTTTCACTGAGGCGGACCATACGGTAAGACCCGCGCTAATCTGGCGCGCCGCGGAACGCCGTGCGCGCATCGCAAACGAAGGAGACCCGAATGGGCTACAAGGTCGTTGTCGCCGGCGCCACGGGAAACGTGGGCCGTGAAATGCTGAACATCCTCGCCGAACGCGAGTTTCCTGTCGACGAAATCGCGGCGCTGGCATCGCGCCGCTCGCTCGGCACGGAAGTGAGCTTTGGCGACAAGACGCTCAAGACCCAGGATCTCGCCACGTTCGACTTCAGCGGCTGGGACATCGCTCTGTTCGCGATCGGCTCGGACGCCACGAAGGAGTTCGCTCCCAAGGCGGCCGCCGCCGGCTGCGTGGTGATCGACAACTCGTCGCTCTACCGCTACGATCCGGACGTTCCGCTGGTCGTGCCGGAAGTGAATGCCGACGCGGTTCTGGGCTATTCCAAGAAGAACATCATCGCCAACCCGAACTGCTCGACCGCGCAGATGGTCGTCGCGCTGAAGCCGCTGCACGACCGCGCCAAGATCAAGCGCGTCGTGGTCTCGACCTACCAGTCGGTCTCGGGCTCGGGCAAGGAAGGCATGGACGAGCTGTGGGACCAGACCAAGTCGGTCTACAACCCCACCGACGAGGTGCCGCCGAAGAAGTATCCCAAGCAGATCGCCTTCAACGTGATCCCGCATATCGACGTCTTCATGGAAGACGGCTCCACCAAGGAAGAGTGGAAGATGGTCGCGGAGACGAAGAAGATCATCGACCCGTCGATCAAGCTCACCGCCACCTGCGTGCGCGTGCCGGTCTTCGTCGGCCACGCCGAGGCGATCAACATCGAGACCGAGGACTTCCTCGATGAAGACGAGGCCCGCGACATCCTGCGCGAGGCCCCCGGCATCATGGTCGTCGACAAGCGCGAGGACGGTGGCTACATCACGCCGGTCGAATGCGTCGGCGATTTCGCCACCTTCATCAGCCGCATCCGTCAGGATTCGACGATCGACAACGGCCTGAACTTCTGGTGCGTGTCGGACAACCTGCGCAAGGGCGCCGCGCTCAACGCCGTGCAGATCGCCGAGGCGCTCGGCCAGAAGGTGCTCAAGAAGGGCTGAGCCTTTCGCGGCAGAAGACGACATTGCCAGTCATCCACAACGGGGCCCGCACGGGCCCCGTTTTCCGTTTCCGGCAGGGTCGGCACCGAAGCCACCCTATTCCAAGGGATAGGGGCCCCTGCCCCTCTGACACCGGCCGGCTATCCCTCAGGTCGCTCGCGCGGGGTCGGGGCATCGGTTAGAAAGGATCCATCGGCGGCGGCAGAAGGCACCGCGACACGGCCAGAAGGGCACGACACCTGACAAGGAGCCCCGACATGACCACTGCTGTCCTCATCGAACGCGCCCGCGGCCGCCGTCTCGAAGCTCTCACCGCCCACAGCCTGCTGCTTTGCAGGCGCCAGGAGCGCCCCCAGATCAGCACCGTCGACCGCGTTCTTCGCTATCTCGGCCTCTGAGCCACATCAAAGCTCTCTCTCTCGGCGATCCGCTTGCGGATCACCGGCGTGGCGCCGGTCTCCGACCTTGCATCCCCGTCTCTCTCAATCTCTCTCCCGGGGATGCACCGCTCACGGAGACCGGCCGCCTCGGCGCTGCCCTTGGCAGCGCAGCGTGTTGTGACCGGAAAGCCGCGCTCGCGAATGTAATGAATCCTTCGCCAAATTCGCGCCCAATTCGAAATGCATCGTCATCGAACAGGCAAGGAGAGCGAAGATGCATTTCCAGATACAGACGGGCACCGCAGGTGACGGTGCCACGACCCTGCCCCCGCCGCTCGATTGCGAAACCGCAGCGCTGATCCGGCAGGTCCTGCTTCCGATCTTCGATACCGCGCCCGATTGGCAGAGCCTGTCGCGCGCGCTGAGCCGCAAGGGCTACAGCGTCGGCTTCCGCCAGGGACGCATGGTGATCCTGGATAATACGACCGGCTCGGCGCTCTGCACCGGCCGGGATGGGGGCACCCCGCTGCGCACGCTGGCGCAGCGCCTCGGGCGCCCCGCGCTGAAGCTTCACCGCGACGGGCGCTCGGCAGAGCTGGCCCATCGCGAGTAAGGCTCAGAGCTCGACGAAACCGCCGGCCTTGGGGTCATAGGCTTCGAGCCCGCCCTTGCCGATCTCGTGCCAGAGACCGTGCAGCGTGAGCTCGTCGTTCTCGACCGCCTCGCGCACGAAGGGGAAGGTCATCAGGTTCTCGAGCGAGGTCAGCACGGCCTGGTGCTCGAGCGCCTTCGAGATCCGGTCCTCGGGGAGATCCTTCACCTTCTCGTAGCCGGGGCGCAGGATGTCCATCCAGCGGCCGACGAAGCTGGTCTTCTCCTCGAGCGCCGGTGCGCGCCCCGAACACATCTCGAGACAGCCCTTCACGCCACCGCAGCTCGAGTGGCCCATCACGATGACATGGGCGACTTTCAGCGAGGTCACGGCGAATTCGACCGCCGCCGAGGTGCCGTGGTGATCGCCATCGGGCTCGTAGGGCGGAACGAGGTTCGCGATGTTGCGGTGAATGAAGAATTCCCCGGTGTCCGCACCGAAGATCGAGGTCACGTGCACCCGGCTGTCGCAGCAGGAAATCACCATCGCCCGCGGATGCTGGCCCTCGGTCGAAAGGCGCCTGAACCAGGCATGGTTTTCGGCATAGCTCGTCGCCTTCCAGCCATGGAAACGCTGGACAAGGTAGCTCGGAAGCGGTTTGGCGGCCTCCATCACGTTCTCCTCTTCGCAACACGATGTCGCACGGGCAATACGCCGTATTCGCCGGGAATTCGAGAGAATAAATGTGACCTGTCTCACCTTTTGGAAACTCCCGCGCCGTATCCAGCCGCCTCGTGGGGTCGTGAGCAAGGATTGGACGCAGCGGTGGAACAGGTCTCAGTGCTTTCCCCCGTCGAAAAGGCGGGGCTCGACCCCGAGCGCCTCGAAGGGCTCTTTGCCCGGGTCGGCACTCGGGCCGGGGAAAACATGGTGTGCCGGGCGATGGAGGAACTCGCCTACCGGCTCGGGCGCGCCGACAGCCATCATGAAAGCGGCGAATACGCCGAGATGCGAAAATGCACCCGCGCGCTTGGCGCCATCGCCGAGCAGATCGGCATGAGCGGGCTCAGCCGGATCGCCGGGGACGTGGTGCAATGCATCGACGACGGCGACCCGGTCGCACTCGCTGCCACGCTCGCGCGAATGGCACGCATGGGCGAACGCTCGCTCTATGCCATATGGGACATGCAGGACCTCTCGGTCTGAGTGGCAGCGGCCGGGCCCTTGCAGGCGCCGCCTGCTACGCTAGGCTCCGGCCGAAGTCTCACAAGCCAGAGGGTCCCCCATGCCGTACCGTTTTGCCGATTCTTCCGCCGAGGCGGTGCCGCTGCACGTGATCGCCGCCGATGCGCTGGGTGGCTGGCTTGGCGACCAGTCGGAGCGCACCCGCGCCTGGGTCGCCGCGACCGGCTTCCAGGGCGCGATCGGCGAGGCGCTGCTGCTGCCCGGCGACGACGGCACCCCAGAGGCGGCACTGATCGGCTACGGCACCCCGGCGGCCCGCAAGCGAGGGCGCTTCGCACTGGCGGCTGGCGTCGGCAAGCTGGGCACCGCCACCTACCGCATCGCCTCCGGCCTGCCCGATGAGGCCGCCGCCGAGGAAGCGCTCGGCTGGCTGCTTTCGGGCTATGCCTTCACCCGCTACGCCGGGACAGCGCCGCAGATCGCACAGCTCGTGGCCCCCGAGGGCGTCGATGCCGCCCGCATCGAGATCCTCGCCGAGGCCGAGGCGCTGACCCGCGACCTCGTGAACGCGCCCGCCTCGGACATGGGCCCGGAAGAGCTGGAGGGCGCGGCGCGCGACCTCGCACAGACGTTCTCGGCCAGCATCAGCGTCACCTCGGGCGCCGAGCTCGAGAGCGGCTTTCCGATGATCCACGCCGTCGGCCGCGCCAGCCCGCGCGCGCCTCGGCTCATCGACATGCGCTGGGGCGACAGCGGCCCGGCCCTGACGCTGGTCGGCAAGGGCGTCTGCTTCGACACCGGCGGGCTCAACCTCAAGCCGGGCAGCTCGATGGGGCTGATGAAAAAGGACATGGGCGGTGCCGCGAACGTGCTGGGGCTCGCCCACGCGATCATGGCGCTGAAGCTGCCCGTCCGGCTGCGGGTGCTGATCCCGGCGGTCGAGAACTCGGTGGCAGGCGACAGCTTCCGCCCGCAGGACATCCTGCACTCGCGCAAGGGGCTGACAGTCGAGATCAACAACACCGACGCCGAGGGCCGCCTTGTCCTTGCCGACGCGCTGGCGCTGGCCGACGAGGAGACGCCGGACCTCATCGTCTCGATGGCGACGCTGACCGGCGCGGCGCGGGTGGCCGTGGGGCCGGATCTCGCGCCGTTCTACACCGACGACGAGCCGCTGGCGGCAGCGCTCTCCTCTGCGGGCACCGCGCAGGCGGACCCGCTGTGGCGGATGCCCTTCTGGGAGCCCTACGAGGCGAAGATCGAGCCGGGCATCGCCGATCTCGACAACGCGCCGGCGGGAGGCATGGCGGGCTCGATCACCGCCGCGCTCTTCCTGCGCCGCTTCGTGACCGACAGCCCGCGCTACGCCCATTTCGACATCTACGCATGGAACCCGGCGCCCCTGCCGGCCCGCACCAAAGGCGGCATCGCCCAGGGCCCACGCGCAATCCTCGCCGCGTTGCCCGAGGCGCTGAAGCTGTGACCGACCGTCGCCGCACACCCGCCAGCGACCGCGTGGTCACCCGCGCCCGCGCCGGTGACTTTCCCTCGCTGACGCCCGTCGATCCGCTGCCCTGCTACGTGGCGCGGCCGGTCGCCGACCTCATGGCGGCCCCCGGCGGCAGGCGTGACCGCCAGCTGCGCTACGGGGACGCCTTCGAGCTGCTCGAGCGGCGCAACGGCTTTGCCTTCGGTATCGCGCCCGCTGCCGATTACGCCGGCTGGCTGCCCGAGGATGCCCTGCGCTCTGCCGACGCGCGCCCGGCGCCCCGCCACCGGGTGGCGGTGCGGCAGACGCATGTCTACGCCGAACCGAACCTCAAGACGCCCGAGATCATGGCGCTGAGCCACCTGTCCGGGGTTCACGCCGGCCGGCAGGAGGACCGGTTCACCGAGACCGAAATCGGCTGGGTTCCGACCGCGCATCTCTCGGACGCGCAGGCCGGCGACCCGGTCACCGTGGCGGCGCTCTACCTTGGCACGCCCTACCTCTGGGGCGGCAATTCCGGCTTCGGGATCGACTGTTCGGGGCTCGTGCAGGCCGGGCTCGCCGCCTGCGGAACCTTCTGTCCCGGAGACAGCGACCAGCAGGAGGCCGAGCTGGGCGAGACCCTGCCCGATGGCACCCCGCCCGAACGGGGCGACCTGCTGTTCTGGAAAGGGCACGTGGCCTGGGTGTCGGACCCCGAGACGATTCTGCACGCGAACGCGCATCACATGGCGGTCGCCTACGAGCCGCTTGAGGCCGCCATCGCGCGGATCGTGGCGCAGGGCGACGGGCCGGTCACCCGTCACGCGCGGCTGCGGTAGGCACGGGGCGGGCGGCTCAGCGCCGCCCCTCGCGCAGCCATGCCCCCACGATGAAGCCCGCCGCCAGCAGCAGCGTCAGCCATGCCGGCAGAAGCGGGATCTGCCGCACGTCCATCGTCTCGAACGCATCACGCGGCGTGATACCGACCCAGCCGCGGCCTGCGGCCGGCCGACCCGCGCTTACCGCTCGGATGCTGGGCACGCCGTCGCGCAGCGGCATGACCCCGCCCCGCATCGTGTCGATCACCGGCTCGAGCGCGTCGCCGCTGGCGATGGTCCGCTCGAACTCCTTCGGCGCCGCCGGACCCAGCCCGATGACCGCGTCCTGTTCGCCCTCGTACAGGCGGTAAAGGCCGATCTCGGGGCCCTCGTAGAGTGCCTCGAACCGACCGGGCGAGACCTCTTCAAGCGGGACCTCCTCGGTCTCGCCGTCGGGCCGCGTGACCGTGACCGCGCCGACACTCTCGTCGAGCGAGCGGCGGATGATCCGCATGGTCTGGCCGGTCGCCTCGGCCCAGAGCGCCTCTTCCTCGAGCTCGGGCTCCTTCATCATCCAGTGCGCCAGCCGTCGCAGCAGGTCGAGCTGCGGGCCGCCGCCCTCGTAGCCGCGCGACCACAGCCACGCCTGGTCC
The DNA here is from genome assembly GCF_003703915.1 of Salipiger sp. D13. Taxonomy (NCBI): domain Bacteria; kingdom Pseudomonadati; phylum Pseudomonadota; class Alphaproteobacteria; order Rhodobacterales; family Roseobacteraceae; genus Salipiger; species Salipiger sp. D13. The sequence continues at coordinate 390,046 of NZ_RAPJ01000008.1, read as the reverse complement.
GAGGCCAGCAGCGCCACGCGCCCCTCGCCCACGCGGTCGAGGATGAGCAGCGGCTTGTCGTCGACGCCGGACATGACCACGTCGCCCTCGAGCGGATCCACCTCGATCTGGCGCAGCCAGCGACCCCAGCTTTCCTCGCCGGTGAGACCGGCGGTGACGGGATGCCGGTCGCCGAGGTCGGTGACCTGCGGGCGGTAGCCCTGGTCGATCACCCGCGCGGTGGGCTCGGCAGGCAGGATCTCGGACAGCGGAGAGCGGTAGATGGAATCCGCGCTGGCAAAGTCGGGCCCTGCCGCGACCAGAACCGCGCCGCCCTGCTCGACGTAATTGCGCACGTTGTCGAGATAGATTGCCGGCAGGATGCCGCGCCGCTTGTAGCGGTCGAAGATGATGAGGTCGAAATCCTCGATCTTCTCCAGGAACAGCTCGCGCGTCGGGAAGGCGATGAGCGACAGCTCGGTCACCGGAACGCCGTCCTGCTTCTCGGGCGGCCGCAGGATGGTGAAATGCACGAGATCGACCGAGCTGTCGGACTTCAGCAAATTGCGCCACGTCCGCCCGCCCGCGTGCGGCTCGCCCGACACCAGCAGCACCCGCAGCCGGTCGCGCACGCCGTTGATCTGCACCAGCGCCGCGTTGTTGCGGTCGGTCAGCTCGCCCTCGGCCTCGGGTGTCGAGAAACGGATCACGTTGAGCCCGCCGTGCGGCAATTCGATCGGCAGGTCCACGTCCTCGCCCACGGGGATGGTGAAATCCTGCGGCTCGCCGCCGTCGACCGAGATCTGCAGCGGCGCATTGCGCGTGCCGGGAGCGGCGCCGTCATCCTCGACCCGCAGGGTCAGCGTGACCGGCTCGCCGAGGATGGCGAAGGCCGGGGCGTTCTTCACAACGAGGCGGCGGTCCCAGTCGTCTTCCTGCCCGGTCATCAGCAGGTGCATCGGCGCGGGCAGGCTCGGCGCCCGGTCGAGATCGTGCAGCCGACCATCGGACAGCAGGAACACCCCCGCGATGCGGCCGCGCGGTTCTTCGGCCATGGCCGAGGACAGCGCCGTCATCAGCTGCGTGCCGCTGTCACCCTCACCATCGCCGACCTCGATCCGGCGGATCTCGGTGTTGGGGCGCGCCTCAAGCCGCGCCTCGAGCGTCTCGGCGGCATCCTCGGTGACCTGCAGGCGGTCGGCAAGCCGCTGCGAGGCGCTCTTGTCGACCACCATCAGGACGATGTCGGACAGCGGCGCGCGGTCTTCCTCCTGGAACGACGGCTGGGCGAGGGCCGCCACCAGCACGACGCCCGCAAGGAAGCGCAGCGGCCAGCCGGTGAGCCCGCGCCAGAGCGCCAGCGCCGCCCCCAGAAGGGCCAGCACACCCAGCGCGATGATCGCGGGCCAGGGCAGCAGCGGGTCGAAGACGATCTGTCCGGTCATTGGCCCAGCCTGTCGAGCAACGCAGGCACATGGACCTGGTCGGATTTGTAGTTCCCTGTCAGCACGTGCATCACCAGGTTGACCCCGAAGCGGTAGGCGATCTCGCGCTGGCGCTCACCGGCAAAGCCCGAGCCGATGCGCACCAGCGGGTTGCCCCGCTCGTCCATCGCCCAGGCGGCGGCCCAGTCGTTGCCGCCGATCACCACGGGGGTCACGTTGTCGTTGAGATTGCGGAACGGCATTCCCTCGACCTGCTCGGCATCCGGCGGCGCGGCCTCGACCCAGACGTCGCGGCTGGTGTAGCGGCCCGGGAAGTCCTGCAGCAGGTAGAAGGTGCGGGTCAGGACATGGTCCTGCGGCACCGGCTCGAGGGGCGGAATATCCAACGGCGCCGCGAGATCGCGCAGCTTGCGCCCCTCGGGCGAGGCCGTGCCATAGCCCGCCACGTCGGCGTCGCGCGTGTCGAACAGGATCATGCCGCCCGAGCGGAGATACTCGTTGAGCTTGGCATAGGCCGCGTCCGACGGCATCGGCTGGCTCGGGGTCACCGGCCAGTAGAGCATCGGGAAAAACGCCAGTTCGTCGGTCTCGAGGTCCACGCCCACCGCGTCGGCGGGCTCGACCGAGGTGCGGAAGAACAGCGTTTCCGACAGCCCGCGCAGACCCGCCTCGGCAAGGTCGTCGAGCTCGCGGTCGCCGGTCAGCACATGCGCCAGCGTCACCTCGGACGCGGCAAGGATGGCGGCGGCATCGTCGCCCCGCACCTCTTCGCCCTGACCCTCTTCGGCCTCGGGGGCGGCCTGATCCCCCTGCGCGCCCTGCGCCCGCACGTCCGTCGGCACGGCACCGAGCGCCAGCGCGGCGATCAGCACGGCGGCGGTGGCGCCCCCCTTGGCCCGCGCACCACCCAGCCGGCCCGAGAGCGCCAGCGAGGCGATCACGTCCGCCAGCAGAAGCGCCACGGCGAGCGCCAGCAGCCAGCCCGCAAGCGGCGTTTCCTGCGGCCGCGACAGCCCCTCGACGGTGATGCGCTCGGGCCAGACGGCCGGTTCGAGCACCGTGTCGGCGGTCACGACGTTGCGCGCAAGGCTGCGGTCCTCGCCCTGGTAAAGGCCGGGCTGAAGCTCGGGACCGAGCGGCTCGGCGAGCAGATCCTCGCCGGCGACGCCCGGCAGGTTGCCGGCGTCGACCACGCGGCCGAACCCGTCGAGCACCCGGATCGGCTGCCAGACCGTGCCAGCCAGATCCTCGGGCGCTGGCGAGGCGGGCATCGACGACACGGCGAGCCGTTCGAGCATCTGCACGAAGAGCCCCGACAGCGGCAACGACGACCACTCGGCGTTGGCGGTCACGTGAAACAGCACCACCTGCCCCTGCCCCACCCGCTTGCGGGTGACGAGCGGCGTGCCGTCGGTGAGCTGGGCGATCACGCGGCTGGCGAGGGTCGGGTCGGGCTGCGCCATCACCTGCGAGGTCACGGTCACGTCTTCGGGAATCTCGAGCCCGTAGAAGGGGCTGTCCTCGGTGAAGGGCGCCAATGCCTTCGGTTCACCCCAGCTCATCGCGCCGCCGACGCTGCGTCCACCTGCGCGCAGACGAACCGGCATCAGCGGGTCTTCCTCGGAGCGGCTCACGTCGCTTGCCGCGAGACGCGGGCCCGCGAAGCGCAACAGTGTGCCGCCCTTGTCGAGCCATTCGGAAATCTCGTCTTCCTCGCCGGGGGCGAGGGTCGCCACGTCGGCCAGCACGATCACGTCGGGATTGGCGGGCAGAACGTCCTCGAGCGTGCCGTCGAGGATGTCGGCGGTCGGCGCCAGCGCCTTGTTCAGGAAGTGCAGCGGCGAGAGCAGTTCGAGCCCTTCGCGGTTCTCGTTGCCGGCGATCAGCGCGACCTCGCGGCGACGCAGGCTGTCGTCGGGCAGCGCGACAGCACCTGCACTGCCGGCCCCCTCGATCTCGAAACGGGTGATGCGCGCGCGCAGCTCGGCGGGCAGGTTCAGCTCGAGCTCTGTCTCGGTCGCGGACTGCTCGAAGATCACCCGGTTGCGCACCAGCACCGCCGGGTTGCCCGCCGGGTCGAGCCCGTGGCCTGCGACCGACACCTCGGCCTCGGGACCGGGGCGCAGGCGGCGCAGCGTCAGCAGCACGTGCCCGTCCTCGAAGCGCGGTGGGGTGAGCGCGTAATGCGCCCGCGGGCTCTCGAAGACGGTGACCGTGCCACGCGCCTCGAGGGCGGCGAGCATCGTCTCGCGGCTCTCGCGGTCGAGCCCGTCGGACATCCAGAAAGTGTCGAAATTCTCTTCGGGAAGCAGCGAGATCGCCTGCTCGACGCGGGCCGCGTCGGGCTCCCACGGTTCGGGAAGGATACCGCCCAGGCGGCTTTGCAGAACGCCCGCCACCTGGAACCGCGGCGCTTCCGGCGCGGTCAGGCGCATGAGCGCGACGGTCCGGTCCTGGCGTTCGGCGCGTGCGAGCAGCGACTCGAGCGCCTCGCGGCGCTGGCGCCAGTCGGTCGCGCTGGACCAGCTTGCGTCCATCACGACCAGCAGCGGGCCGCCACCGGCCTCGGCCGCGCGATCCTCCTGCGGGTTGAGGACGGGGCCGGCCAGCCCGACGATCACCGCCGCAACCGCGAGCATCCGCAGCAGCAGCAGCCACCACGGGGTGCGATCGGTGACCTGTTCCTCGTCTTTGAGGCCGAGCAGCAGCACCACGCCGGGGAACATCCGCCGGATCGGCGCCGGCGGCACGGCACGCAGGATCACCCAGAGAACGGGCAGCGCCAGCAACCCGAGCAGCAGCCAGGGTGCAGTGAAACCGAGGGGGCCGAGCATGGTCATCCGGGGCCTCCGTCCATCGCGCGGTAGACCCAAAGCAGGGCCGATTGCGCGCTGTCACTGGTATGATGGCACATGTATTGCCAGCCCGTTAACCGCGACAAACAGTCAAGGCGGTCCTTCCGCTCGTTCAGCCGGTCGAGGTAGCGGTCGCGCAGCTCGCCCGCCTTGAGCGTCTCGTGGGCGATGCCGCCGCCCATGCTCTGAAAGATCGTGCGGCCCTTGAACGGAAAGCTCTCCTCGGTGGGATCGAGCACCTGCAGCAGAACGCCGCGCACGCCCCGGTCGGCGGCCTTGGTCAGCGCCGCCTCGACCGGATCGATATCGCCGAGGAAATCCGACACGAACAGCGCCCGCGCGTGCGGAATGATGCCGCGCGCCTCGGGTTCGGAGTATTCCTCGGTCGCGTCCTCGGACAGCGCCTCGGACAGCCGCAGGATCTGCACGTCGCCGTTGCGCGGCGGCAGCGACCAGCCGGTGAAGCCGACACGTTCACCGCCCCGGATCAGCAGAATCGCCGTCGCCAGCCCGATCAGCCGGGCGCGGTCGCCCTTGCTCGGCAGGTCCTTGTCCGAACTGAAGCGCATCGAGGCGCCGCCATCGACCCAGAGCTGCACGCTCTGCGCGATCTGCCACTCGCGCTCGCGCACGAACTGCTCGTCGCCCCGCGCCGAGCGGCGCCAGTCGATGCTGCGCACGCTGTCGCCTGCCCGCAGGGGCCGGTATTGCCAGAAGTCGTCGCCCATTCCGGCGCGCCGTCTGCCGTGTTCGCCCAGCAGAACGGTGCCGGCCAGGTGCTCCGCCCGGGCCAGCAGCGCCGGGAAACGGGCGGCTTCTTCCTGCGCGTCGCGGCGAAGGAGGGTGACGCGTTCGCTCAAGCGGCGGCCTCGCTGGGCGTCAGCCCGGCTGCCACCTCGTCGATGATGGCGCCGAGATCCTCGCCGCGGGCGCGGGCCGAGAAGGTCAGCGCCATGCGGTGCACCAGCACCGGGCGCGCCATGTTCAGCACGTCCGCCGGAGACGGCGCCAGCCGCCCCTCGAGCAGCGCCCGGGCGCGCACCGTCAGCATCAGCGCCTGCGCCGCGCGCGGGCCCGGTCCCCATGCCACGGTCTCGCGCACCCGCTCGGGCGCCGAGGGCTCGGCCGGGCGGAAGGCGCGCACCAGGTCGAGGATCATCTCGACCACGGCATCGCCCACCGGCATCCGCCGCAGCAGCGTCTGCGCCGCCATCAGCGTCTCGGGGTCGAACACCTGGTGCGCCTGCGCGTCCTCGGTGCCGGTGGTGGCGAGCAGGATGTCCTTCTCGGTCTTGCGGTCGGGATAGGCCACGTCGATCTGCACGAGGAAACGGTCGAGCTGCGCCTCGGGCAGTGGGTAGGTGCCCTCCTGCTCGATCGGGTTCTGCGTCGCCAGCACGTGGAACGGCTGCGCGAGCGACCGGGTCTCGCCCGCGACCGTCACCGCCTTTTCCTGCATCGCCTGCAGCAGCGCGGATTGCGTGCGCGGCGAGGCGCGGTTGATCTCGTCGGCCATCAGCAGCTGGCAGAAGATCGGGCCCTGGATGAACTTGAACGCCCGGCTGCCGTCGGCGCCGGTCTCGAGCACCTCGGAGCCGAGAATGTCCGCCGGCATCAGGTCCGGCGTGAACTGGATGCGGTTGCCGTCGAGGCCCATCACCGTCGAGAGCGTCTCGACCAGCCGCGTCTTGCCGAGCCCCGGCAGACCGATGAGCAGCGCATGACCGCCGCAAAGGAGCGACGCAAGCGTGAGCTCGACCACCCGTTCCTGCCCGATGAAGCGGCTGTTGATGGCCCGCTTGGCGTCGGCGAGCTTGTCTTCCAGCGCCTCGATCTCGGCGACCAGGTCTTCGGCCATGGTCTGACTCCCTTGCAATCCGTTCCTTACGCATCAACTCTATCGCGGGGTGGAAAAATGGCAAAAGCAATGAGCGCACAAAATTCCGTTACACCGACTGCAGAGGGGCTGGCTGCCTCGGTAAGCGCCGTTCAGGAGCGCGGATTGCCGCCGGTGGAAAAGTGGAACCCGCCACTGAGCGGCGATCTCGACATGCGGATCGCCCGTGACGGCACGTGGTTCTATCTCGGCTCACCGATCACCCGGCCCGGAATGGTGAAGCTGTTCTCGTCGATCCTGAAGCGCGAGGGCGACGCGTTCTTTCTCGTGACGCCGGTCGAGAAGTGGCGGATCTCGGTCGAGGACGCGCCCTTCGTGGCGACCGACTTCGATGTCTCCGGGACGGGCGAAGACCAGGTTCTGACCTTTCACACCCATGTCGGCGATACCGCCGTCGCCGGGCCCGACCATCCCCTGCGTGTCACCCACGACCCCGAGACCGAGGAACCCGCGCCCTATATCATGGTGCGCGCCGGGCTCGAGGCGCTGATCGACCGCAAGAGCTTCTATCGGCTGGTCGATCTAGGCACCCGAACCACGGTCGACGGCAAGGCGTGGTTCGGGGTCTGGTCCTCGGGGCAGTTCTTCCCGATCCTCCCCGCCGAGGCGCTGCCCTGATCGGCGCGGGGTCGGGTATCCCGGACTTGGCGTGCGCCTGACCATGGGTAAATCATAGGGCCAGATCGTTCGAACCGACGAGGCCCGCCATGCCCGCCACCAGCCCCTCTCCCAACGGCGCGACCGGCGCCACCACGGGCCTTCGCAACCTTCCGCTGAGCGTGCCGCTGGCAATGCTCGCATGGCTCGCGCGACCGGGCGCCTTGGTCGCCGCCGGTCTGACCCCGCGCACGCCCGGCACGGGCTTCGCCCCGAACATCGTCCTGATGCCCGTGGCGCTGCTGGTCGGGACGCTGGAAAACCTCCTGCTCAGCCGCCCGCGCCTGCGCACCGGAACGCCGGTCGACATTCCGGGAGTCGGTCCCTTCGACCTGCGCAGCCCCGAGGTTGCCGCCGCGACCATGGCCGTGGCCGAGATCGCCGCCTTCTACCTGCTCGCGCTGCTTCCGCTGCTGCTGGCCGCCCGTCGACCGCAGGGCGGCGACCCGGATCACCGCGTGACCGCGCTCTCCATGCGGTTTTCCGCCGTCGCGAGCCTTTGGCTCACCGCCCTCGTGGCGCTGAACCACGGGTTGCGGACCGGTGGCGTCACCCTGCCCGCCTGGGCGGCCGCATCGGTCGTGGCGCTCGTCGTGGCACTGCCCGCGCTGCGCTACCTCGTCATCGCCTGCCGCGCGCTTCGCGCCGACGGATAGACCGGGCTCAGTCGCCGAGCTTGGCGTGCACCTCGTCGAGGTCGATCTCGCCGACCGGTAGCTTGTTCGCGGGGTTCTCGAAATCGTAGCGGAAGAGCTCGAAGTCGCGCTTGTAGATCTCGTAGACCAGATGCATCGACAGGTCGTCGAAGTAATCCTCGACCGGATGCGCCCGCTTCGGACCATGCCCCTCGGACTCATTGAAACGCGGAATGGCCGAAAGGTCGACCTCATGCGGGGTGCGCGTATTGTCGAGCACCACCTGCATGCCCTCGTTGAATTTCTCGGTCCAGAAGATGTGGTCGTAGCGTCCGCCGTTGACGATGAAGGTCGAGACATGCCCCGACACCGCCGACCAGTGGATGTCCGGCTCCATCGGCCTGCGCCAGCGGATGGTGTCGCGCACGAACAGCAGGAACCGGCGGAAGCTGCGGATCTGGTCGAACTCTTCCCTGCCGTCCTCGCCGCCGACCTCGATGCCGTATTTCTGGATCAGCAGCGGCACGAGGTTGCCCCGGTAGCGCCGCCCGTTGCGCTGGATGCCGCAGATCTTGTCGAAGAAGCTCGACAGCACGCGGGCGTAGGGATTGCGCACGCAGGTGAAGGTGTAGGCGCTGCCGGTCTTCACGTTGGCCCGGATCAGCGGCTGACTGTCCTCGCGCGCCCACTTGTGCAGGCCCTGGCCGGCATCGTGGATGTCACCGTCGAAAAAACGCCCGTGATCGGAGTAATACATGATCTGGCCGATGGTCGAGCAGGCGCATTTCGGCACGACCCGATACACCATGCTTTCGCTCTCGGTCATCCAGGTTCCGGGAAACCCCATGCGCGCTCGCCTCCGGTCAGAAGCCCCGTCTTGCCCGCGGGACAGTGGCGCCGAAAAAAGCAGAAGACCCCGGTTTCTTCAACGTCCGTTGAGGGCTATCAATACGATCTATCGGGCGAAACTAGGGCAGACCGTTTCCTGAATGGCGAAGATTGCCTTCATCCTTCTGTGTCACAAGGACCCTGACGCCATCATCAAGCAGGCGCAGAGCCTGACCGCCGTCGGCGACTACATGGCGATCCACTTCGACGCCAGCGCGCCCCGGGCAGCCTTCGACCGGATCCGCGCGGCGCTTGCGGACAACCCAAACGTGACCTTCGCGAAAAAACGCATCCGCTGCGGCTGGGGCGAATGGTCCCTCGTGCAGGCCACGCTCCACGCCGTCGAGGCCGCGGCCGAGGCCTTTCCCCGTGCGACCCATTTCTACATGCTCTCGGGCGATTGCATGGCGATCAAGTCGGCGGAATACGCGCATGAATTCCTCGACCGGCGCGACGTCGACTACATCGAGAGCTTCGACTACTTCCAGTCCGACTGGATCAAGACCGGCTGGAAGAAAGAGCGACTGGTCTATCGCCACTGGTTCAACGAACGCACCCAGAAACGACGGTTCTACGCGACGTTCGAACTGCAGAAGCGGCTCGGCCTCACCCGCGAGATACCCGCCGACCTCGAGGTGATGATCGGCTCGCAATGGTGGTGCCTGCGCCGCCGCACCATCGAATGGATCCTCGACTTCTGCCGCCAGCGACCCGACGTGATGCGCTTCTTCCGCACCACCTGGATCCCCGACGAGACGTTCTTCCAGACCCTCGTGCGCCATCTTGTGCCCGAACAGGAAATCGAGAGCCGCACCCTCACCTTCCTGATGTTCACCGATTACGGCATGCCGGTGGCCTTCTACAACGACCACTACGACCTCCTGCTCAGCCAGGATTTCCTCTTCGCCCGCAAGATCAGCCCGGAGGCGCGCGAACTCAAGCGCCGGCTCGGCGTGCTCTACGCCGCCGAGGGCGCGCGGTTCCGGATCTCGAACGAAGGCCGCTCGCTGCACCGTTTCCTCGCCGAGAAGGGCCGCATCGGCCGCCGCTTCGCGCCGCGCTTCTGGGAAACCGAAAGCTCGCTCGGCCGCGAGCGCGAGCTGCTGATCGTGGTCTGCAAGAAATGGCACGTGGCCAAGCGGCTGGTGCAGCGTGTCAGGCAGATGACCGACATCCCCTGCATCGACTATCTCTTCAACGAGGAAAGCTGCGCCCTGCCCGACCTCGGCGGCATCCAGTCGAGCGTCGAGAAGCGCCACCGCCACCGCCGCGCGCTGGTGCGAATGCTGTTCGATTACTACGAGAGCGACCGGCTTCTCGTCTGCCTCGATCCCTCGAACCTCGACCTGATCGAGGACTTCTGTCGTGACCGCGCAGTGACGCGCCTGCTCGAAGTCGAGTGCCAGGTCTCCGACGTGTTCCTCGTCGGCCACGCCATGCGGGTGGGGCTCGCCGGCGACCGGACCCCGCGCGAGACGCTGAACCGCTTGCTGCCGACGATCCGCAACGACATGGTGCACGAGAGCGACCGCATCCGCGACGCGCAGTTCGACAACCACCTGCGCCTGCGCGAGATCGACCCGCCCGAAACCAACGCGCGCGCAATCGCCGCCTTCCTCGGGGTGCCCGGGGACACGGCGGAAACGCTCGCCGAGACCGACCACCTGTTCGCCGATTGAGGACCCGATGGCCTATACCTACGACGACGAGAACATCTTCGCAAAGATCCTGCGCGGAGAGATCCCCAACGACACCGTGCTCGAGACCGACCACAGTCTCGCCTTCAACGACATCCGCCCGCAGGCGCCGATCCATGTGCTGGTGATCCCGCGGGGCAAATACGTCAACTACGACGATTTCGCCGCCAACGCCTCGGACGCCGAGATCCTCGACTATACCCGCACCATCGCGAAGGTCTGCAAGATGAAGGGCGTCGCGGCCGACGGCTTCCGGATGATCTCGAACGCGGGCCGGCACGGCGTGCAGGAAGTACCGCACCTGCATGTCCACATCCTCGGCGGCCGCGACCTCGGCCGCATGCTCGCCCCCGCCTGATCCTCGAACAGATCCGTCGGCGCGGCCTATCGGCCGCTCACGACATCTCGCCACCGCCCCTGGGCGGTGGCTCGCCGCGAGCGGTGACCTGACGCCTCCCGCCTCGAGCCCCGAAGACGGCATCATCCCGACAGCCTCCGGCGGGGATATATGCCCGCCAGAAGAGGCCCGCGCGCACGCCCGGCCCTTCTTCTCTTTCCAAATACCCTCGGGGGTGAATGCGGCGCAGCCGCAGAGGGGGCAGAGCCCCCTAAAGCCGGGTCAGGCCGCCGGGCGCGACCGGGTCAGCTCGAGAAAGACGTCCTCGAGATCGGCCTGTTCGGTCCGCACGTCGCTGATCCGGATGCCTGCATTGCGCACCAGTTCCAGCACGTCTTCCGCCGCCGTTTCCGAGGCACGGTAGCTGAGCGCGATGAGCCCGCCCTCGCGGCGCTCGGCGCTGATGCCGGGAGCTTCGGGCAGCGTGTCGGGCATCGTTTCGGGTTCGATCACCATGGTCTTGGCGTCGAGCTGGCCCAGCAGGTTGCGGGTGCTGTCGCGGGCCACGACCGCGCCCTGGTTGATGATGGCGATCTCGTCGCACATCTCTTCGGCCTCCTCGAGGTAATGGGTGGTGAGGATGATGGTCATGCCGCGCTCGCGGTTGAGCTTGCGGACGTTGGCCCAGAGCATCTGCCGCAGCTCGATGTCGACCCCGGCGGTGGGCTCATCGAGCACGAGGATATGCGGGTGGTGCACCAGCGCCTTGCCCAGCAGCAGGCGGCGGCGCATGCCGCCGGACAGCGTGCGGGCGTAGGCCTCGGCCTTGTCCTCGAGCCCGACCATGCGCAGGATCTCCTCGCTGCGGCGGTCGCGCTTCGGCACGCCGTAGAGACCGGCCTGCACCTCGAGCGCCTCGCGCGGGGTGAAGAACGGATCGAGGTTCAGCTCCTGCGGCATCACCCCGATCGCGGCACGCGACTGGCGCGGGTTGCGGTCCTGGTCCCAGCCCTGGATCTCGACCTTGCCGGCGGTCTTGATCACCAGCCCGGCCAGGATGTTGATCAGCGTCGACTTGCCGGCACCGTTGGGGCCGAGCAGGCCGAAGATCGACCCTTCGGGCACGGTCAGGTCGACACCCTGAAGCGCTTCCTTGCCGCCTGCGTATGTCTTGCGCAGCCCCTCGATCCGGATCGCATCTGCCGTCATGCCGAGCCTTGCTCCTGTGCTTGTCTTCGCCCATAACGCAGTTAGTGCAGGTGTGACGAAAAGGAAACCGACCCAATGGCCACGGAAGCTCCGGAGATCAAGATCGTCGACAGCCACCGCATCGCCTGCGACGGCGGCGAGGGTGCGCTCGGCCATCCCCGCGTCTGGCTGCACATCCCGCAGGAGGAGGGCTTCGTCGAGTGCCCCTACTGCGACGCGAAGTTCATCCACCGCGATTTCGAAGGCAAGGTCTGAGCACGCTCCCACCACGGGCCGGGCCCATGCGCCCGGCCGGAATGACAGGGTGACATGCTCGCCATCTTCCTGAAGACCATCCCGTTCTTTGCCCTCATCGGGCTTGGATACGGTGCCGGACGGACCCGGTTCTTCTCCGAGGCCGCCACTGCGGCCCTGACGAAGTTCGTCTTCTACTTCGCGCTGTCGGCGATGCTGTTCCGCTTCTCCGCCTCGCTGTCCTTTTCCGAGATCTTCGACGCGCGGCTTGCCGCCGGCTACCTCTGGGGCACCGCCGCGGTCTATGGCGTGGCCACCGCCGTCGCCTTCCTGCGCCGGCAGGACGTGCAGACCGCCGCCATCGAGGCGCAGACCGCGAGCATCGGCAATACCGGCTTTCTCGGCCTGCCGATGCTGGCGCTCATGCTTGGCGACGAGGCCGTCGGCCCGATCATCCTGATGCTGTCGATCGACCTCATCGTCTTCGCGGCGCTTCTGGTGATCCTCGTCTCGGCCGCGCGCGAAGGCCGGATCACGCCGCATATCTTCCAGAGCGTCGGGCTTGGCCTCGTGAAGAACCCGATGATCGTCTCGATCGTCGCGGGGCTGACCGTGTCGGCGCTGAAGCTGCCGCTTCCCGGGGTGGTGACCGAGTTCGTCACCATGCTCGGCAATGCCGCCACGCCCTGCGCGCTCTTCGCCATCGGCGCCTCGCTCGCCTCGAAATCGGCCGAGCGGATCGCGGTGTCGGGCTGGCTGAGCTTCGCCAAGCTGGTGCTGCATCCGCTGTTCGTGGCCGGCGGAGTCTTCCTGTTCTTCCCGGTCGAGCCGTTCCAGGCGACGGTGGCGGTGTCGACCGCGGCGATGCCGGTGGCCGGCAACGTCTTCATGCTGGCACAGCACTACGGTATCGCGCCGCAGCGGGTCTCGGCGGCGATCCTGATCTCGACGGCGGCGAGCATCCTCACCGTCAGCGCGGTGATCGGGCTGGTGGCGCCATGACCGCGCTGTATGTCGACGCCGACGCCTGCCCGGTCAAGGCCGAGGCCGAGCGCGTCGCCACCCGCCACAAGGTGACCATGTACGTCGTCTCGAACGGCGGGCTGCGCCCTTCGGCGAATCCGCTGGTCGAGACGGTGATCGTGCCCGAGGGCCCGGATGTCGCCGACATGTGGATCGCCGAGCGCTGCGGTCCGGGCGATGTCGTGGTGACCGGGGACATCCCGCTGGCAGCGAAATGCATAGAGGCCGGCGCTGCCGTGCTGCGCCACACCGGCGAGCGCTTCACGCAGGCCAACATCGGTCAGCAGCTCGCCATGCGCGATCTGATGGCCGACCTGCGCGCCGCCAACCCGCTGAACCAGGGCGGCGGCGGCAAGGGATTCACCAAGGCGGACCGGTCGCGTTTCCTCAACGCGCTCGAGACCGAGCTGAGACAGGCGAAAGGACGCGGCAATGGCAATTGAGGCAGTGGTCTTCGACATCGGCAACGTGCTGATCCGCTGGCAGCCCGAGCTCTACTACGACGCGCTGATCGGCGAGGCGCGCCGCCGGCAGATGTTCTCGGAGGTCGACCTGCACGCGATGAACGAGCGGATCGACGCGGGCGACGACTTCCGCGAGACGGTCTACGGCTGCGCCGAGGCCCACCCCGACTGGGCCGGGGAAATCCGGCACTGGCACGACAACTGGGTGCATCTCGCCTCGCCGGCCATCGAGGGCTCGGTGGCGTTGCTCCGGGCGCTTCGGACGCGCGGCGTGCCGGTCTTCTTCCTCAGCAACATTGGTGAGGGGCCACTGGCGCAGGGGCAGGAGATCCACCCGTTCCTCGCCGAATACGACCGCGCCTACATCTCGGGTGCGATGAAGGCGGTGAAGCCCTACCCGGAAATCTACGCCATGGTGGAGGCCGACTGCGGGCTCGCGCCCGAGGCGCTGCTCTTCGCCGACGACCGGGCCGACAACATCGCCACCGCCGCCGGGCGCGGCTGGCAGACCCATCTCTTCGAGACCCCCGAAGGCTGGCAGGATTGCCTGCTGTCGCACGGACTCTTGGCTGAGCCGGTGATTACCCGCGCCTGATGCCGGAGGGTGGGTTGGCAACCCACCACGCCCCGGGCGCCCTCACGCCGCTGCCGGACGAGCCTCGGGCTGGCGGTCTTCCTTGACCCCCAGGTGCACGAGCGCCGACAGCGCGCCGACACCGACGCCGATCCACCACACCAGCGTGTAATCGCCGTGCAGGTCGTACATCCGCCCGCCCAGCCAGACGCCGAGGAACCCGCCCAGCTGGTGCGAGAAGAAGACGATGCCGTAGAGCGTGCCCATGTAGCGCAGACCGTAGAGATGCGCGACGAGCCCCGAGGTCAGTGGCACCGTGGCAAGCCACAGCGCCCCCATCGCGCCCGAGAAGATCAGCACCGAGGCCGGCGTGATCGGCAGCATGACGAACAGCGCGGCGGCAATGGTGCGGCCGGTGTAGATGCCCGCCAGCAGGTATTTCCGCGGCCAATACTTGCCCGCCCAGCCGGCGGTGAGCGTGCCCGCGATGTTGGCCAGCCCGATCAGGCCGATCGACACCGCCCCGAGCGCCGAGGTGGTGGTGATGCCCAGCCCGTGCAGCACGCCTCCGGCGGCGATGGGGCCGCACATCTCGGTCACGAAGGCAGGGAAATGCGCAGTGATGAAGGCCAGCTGGTAGCCGCAGGAGAAGAACCCGAGGAAGATCAGCGCGAACGAGGGGTCGCGGCCGGCGCGCAGAAGGATGGCGCCCATGCTCTCCTCGAGCTCGGCCCTGTCGGCGGGCGGCGCGGGCGACCGCATCAGCGGCAGCGCGAGCAGCACCGCTAGGATGCCGCCCGCGAAGATCAGGAAGACCCCCTGCCATGCGAAGAGCCCGAGCAGCCATTCCGCCAGCGGCGCCCCCACCACCTGCCCGGCGCTGCCGGCGGCGGTGGTGATGGCCAGCGACATCGACCGGTTCTCGGCGCTCGCGGCGCGGCCCACCACCGCGAGGATCACGCCGAAGCCGGTGCCGGCGATGCCGAAGCCCACGAGCACCTCGTAGAGCTGCATCGCGCCGGGGGTCACCGCGACGCTCGACAGGACCAGCCCCCCCGCGTAGACCAGAGCCCCGAGGATGATCGCCTTGCGATCGCCGATCTTCTCGGCCATCGCGCCGAACAGCGGCTGGCCGATGCCCCAGGCAAGGTTCTGGATCGCGATGGCCAGCGAGAAATCCGCGCGCGGCCAGCCGAATTCCTCGGCGATGGGAATCTGGAACACGCCGAAGCTCGCCCGTATCGCGAACGACACCAGAATGATGACGCACCCGACGATCAGCACGGGGGTGAAGATGCTGGCCTTGCTGTTCATGCGTGTCTCCTGTTCGCGGTGCAGGCTTACCCCCTGCCCCGGCACCGTCAACGGCGGAAATGTCCCGATACAATCCCGGCGCCCGCCCGTCGGAGGGCCTACACAATCGCGAACGCGCGCTATATGCGGCTTGCATGACCACGCTCACCGATCTCTACGACGAACGCGTCGCCGAAGGCCTGCTGCTGCGCGATCCCGCGCAGGAAGAGGCCCTGCCCGAGCTCGAGCGGATCCGCGCCGAGCTGACAAAGCCGCAGACCGAGAAGAAGGGCCTGTTCCGCAAGAGCAAGCCGGTCGAGCCGCCCAAGGGTCTCTACCTCTGGGGCGGCGTCGGGCGCGGCAAGTCGATGCTCATGGATCTCTTCGTGGAAAGCCTTTCGGTGCCGGTGCGCCGGGTGCATTTCCACGCCTTCATGCAGGAGATGCAGTCCGAACTGCACCGCCTGCGCGGCGAAGGGGTCGAGGACCCGGTCAAGCCGATGGCCCGCGCGGTGAGCGACGCGGTCAAGGTGCTGGCCTTCGACGAGATGCAGATCACCGACATCGCCGACGCGATGCTCGTGGGTCGGCTGTTCGAGCAGCTCTTCGACGCCGGCACCGTGGTGGTGACGACCTCGAACCGGGTGCCCGACGATCTCTACAAGGACGGGCTCAACCGACAGCTCTTCCTGCCGTTCATCGAGCTCATCAAGCAGCGGCTCGTGGTGCGCGAGCTGGCCTCGGAAAAGGACCACCGGCAGGATCGGCTGACCGGCGCACGGGTCTATTTCACTCCGGTCGACAACGAGGCGCGGGCCGAGATCGACCGGGTCTGGCACGAGCTGACGCATGGCAACGAGGAACCGCTGATCCTGCACGTGAAGGGACGCAAGGTCGAGCTGCCCCGGTTCCACAACGGCGTGGCCCGAGCGACCTTCTACGAGCTCTGCGGGCAGATGATGGGGCCGGGCGACTATCTCGCCATTGCCGACGCGCTGCGGCTTCTGGTGCTCGAGAACGTGCCGCGGCTCGGGCGGAGCAACTTCAACGAGGCGAAGCGCTTCGTAACGCTGATCGACGCGCTCTACGAGGCGCGGGTCAGGCTCATCGTCTCGGCCCGGGACGAACCGGAAAGCCTCTATATCGAGGGCCCGGGTGCCTTCGAGTTCGAGCGCACCGCCAGCCGCCTGCGCGAGATGCAGAGCGCCGACTGGGGCCATCCGCCGCGCTGAGCCGTTTCCGGGGCACAAGAAAAATGAGGGTCCCGAAGGACCCTCAAGGTTCGCTGCTCGACGATTGTTTTGCCTTGTTTTGAAATTACTGCGGGCGTCGACACCGATCCCGACGCTGCGCGACCCCGAGGTCGGCAGGCGCATCGGCGACGCCTCTGGTATGATGGAAGATCCGGCCCCGCGCGGCGGCATCTGGCCGGCAGGCCGGAGCATTGTCGGCCCTGCGGGTCATGCCCCTGCTCCTGCAATGGCCACGTGATGCAGCCGCGCGGAAACCGCCTGTCGTCCCATGTCTCTGTCCCCCGGGCTGACGTGTCGATTGCTTCGTCACTGTCGCCGTTCCAAGGACGATAGGACAAAGCCGACTCACCCGTCAACATTTTGTGAGTCGCGCCATCCATATGGGGAAAGATTTTCCGACCCCCTACACCTTGGGGCGTGTTCGCTGCGGAAAGGCTCCTCAGCCGTTGGACCGCAACACGTTCCCGGCAAGGTAGAGCGACCCGCAGATCAGCACGCGCGCACCCGGTTCGCGGTCGGCAATCCGCCCCAGCGCATCGGCCACGCTGTCGGCGGTTTCAGCCCGCAGCCCGACGGTCCCGGCGATCCGAGCCGTTTCCTCCGCCAGGAGGGTGTTCGCCTCGCCGGGGATCGAGACCGCGGTGAGGGTCTGCGCATGCGCGGCGAGCGGGCGCAGGTAGCCGGCGATGTCCTTGGTGTTCAGCATCCCGCAGATCAGATGTGTCGGGCGTTCCGGCAAACCGCCGAGATGGCGCGCCAGCGCCTCGCCCGCCGCCGGGTTGTGGCCACCGTCGAGCCAGAGCTCGACGTCCGGTGCCGAAGCTACCAGCGGCCCCTCGCGCAGCCGCTGCATCCGCGCGGGCCAGCTTGCCCGGGACACCGCCGCTTCGCAGGCCGGTTCGCCGAAACCGAGGTAGCGCAGCGCCGCAAGCGCGGCGCCGGCGTTCTCGAGCTGGTGCGCGCCGGGCAGGTTCGGCAGCGGCAGGTCGAGCAGCCCGGTCTCGTCCTGGAACACCAGGCGGCCGCGCTCTTCCCAGACGTGCCACTGCTGCCCGTGGGCGATGAGCGGCACGCCGAGCCGCTCCGCGCGGGCCTCGATGACCTCCATCGCCGCTTCGGGCTGCGGGCCGACGACGCAGGGCACACCACGCTTGAGGATGCCGGCCTTTTCTCCGGCGATCTCGGCCAGCGTCTCGCCAAGGAACTGCTGGTGGTCGAGCGAGATCGGCGTGAGGATCGTCATCGCAGGGCTGTCGAAGACGTTGGTCGCGTCGAGCCGCCCGCCAAGGCCGGTCTCCATCAGCGTCACGTCCGCAGGCGTCCGCGCAAAGGCGAGGAAGGCGGCGCAGGTGGTGATCTCGAAATAGGTGATGCTCTCGCCGCCATTCGCGGCCCAGCATTCGTCGAGCACCTGCGTCAGCGCGTCTTCCGAGATCAGCTCTCCGGCCACACGGATCCGCTCATGGAAACGCGCGAGATGCGGCGAGGTGTAGGCGTGAACCGATTTGCCCGCGCCCTCGTAGCCGGCCCGCAGCATGGCCAGCGTCGAGCCCTTGCCGTTGGTGCCCGCCGCGTGGATCACCGGCGGCACCCGCCGCTCGGGGTGGTCGAGCGCCTCGAGCAGCCGCCACACCCGGTCGAGCGTCAGGTCGATGATCTTGGGATGAAGAGACATCATCCGTTGCAGGATGAGGTCGGAGCCCTCGGCGCTCATTCGGTCGCGTCGGGCTCTGGCGTGGTGTCGAGGCTCGCCGGCGGCGGCAGGTCGCCATGCACCGCGGGCGGCTGCTTGGTCAGCATCCGCGTGATGGTGATCAGCTCCTCGCGCATCTGGCGGCGGTCGGTCACCCGGTCGAGCATCCCGTGCTCGAGCAGGTACTCGGCGCGCTGGAAGCCCTCGGGCAGCTTCTCGCGGATGGTCTGCTCGATGACCCGGGGGCCGGCGAAGCAGATCAGCGCGTTGGGCTCGGCGATCTGCACGTCCCCCAGCATCGCGTAGGACGCCGTCACCCCGCCGGTGGTCGGGTGGGTCAGCACGACGATGTAGGGCAGACCCGCTTCCTTGAGCATCTGCACCGCGACGGTGGTGCGCGGCATCTGCATCAGCGACAGGATGCCTTCCTGCATGCGCGCGCCACCGGCGGCCGAGAACAGGATCAGCGGGCGCTTGAGACGCTTGGCCTCCTGCGCGGCCTTGATGATCGCGTTGCCGACATACATGCCCATGGACCCTGCCATGAACGAGAAATCCTGCGCCGCGCAGACCACGGGTGTGCGGCCGATCTCGCCGGAGGCGACGAGCATGGCCTCTTTCTCGCCTGTGCCCTTCTGCGCCGCGCGCATCCGGTCGGGGTATTTCTTCTGGTCGCGGAACTGGAGCGGATCGTGCACCGGCTCCGGCACCTCGACCTCGGAGAAGAGGCCGCCGTCGAACAGCGCGGTAAAGCGCGCCCGGGGGGTGATGTTCATGTGGTGGCCGCAGTTGCTGCAGACGCCGAGGTTGTCCGCCACCTCGCGGTGGAACAGCATGCTTCCGCACTCGTCGCATTTCGTCCAGAGGTTGTCGGGCATCTCGCGGCGCGAGAAGATCGAGTTGATCCGGGGACGGACGTAGTTGGTGATCCAGTTCATGGCTTGCGCCCTTCGCGGCTTCCTGTCGCGGCTCACTTATGCCCCGCCGCGTTGAAATGCAATCGGCGCGGGCCCGTGAGCGCCCTGTGCGCGGTCAGACCCGCAGCGCCAGTCGTGCCACCAGCCAGCCCACCAGTATGCCCATCAGGTCGAGCGGCATCAGCGCCCGCATCTCGGCCTCGTCGCCGGTGCCGAACGGCAGGTGGTAGAGCGCCAGCCCCGACATGTCGCCCTGCGGCGAGACCAGCGCCACCGCGACCACGTTGTTCACGAGATGCAGCGCAAACGCCGGCCCGAGCGTTCCGGACCGCGCCGTCAGGTCCGCCGCCGCGAGCCCGAAGGCAAAGGCCCAGACCGTCACCAGCAGCGCGTTGTCGCCATGCATGGCTGGCGACCAGTGCCCCAGCGCGAACAGCGCAGAGGGCAGGATCAGCCAGGCCGCCGGATGCCGCAGCCGTGCGCCGATCTGCGACTGGAGGTAGCCGCGAAAGAACAGCTCTTCGCTGCCGACCTGGATTACCAGCGCGAGAAGCGTGAGCGGCAACAGCAGGAGCCAGCGCCCGAAGCCGAGCGCCGGAACCAGTTGCCCGGCCAGCGGCCACGGCGGCAGAAGCGCGATGACGAGATAGAGCCCCGCCACCGCGACCGTGCAGCGCAGGGCCTGCGACAGGGCCAGCGGAAGCGGGCCGAACAGGCTGGCCCCGCTGCGCTTGTGCAGCACCCGCGCGGTCACCACGGTGCCCACCCCGAGCCCGCCGAGGCTGACCAGCAGCAGGAGCATCCCGAGCGGCGCATCTGCAACGCGAAGCTGCGAGATCAGTGCCCAGTAGGCGGCATCGCTCAGGGCCAGCGCGGCAAGTCCGATCAGCGCCTGCTGCAGCCCGAAACTCACGAGCCCGACCATCACGATCCCGAGCACCAGCCGCCAGAGCTCGGTCCGGCGGGCGGTCTCGGTCATGCGGCTGAAGGGACGGTAGGACATTGCACCCCCGGGGATGAAGCTCGGTCGCGGCGCCATGCCTGCCGCGTCCGACCTAGCCCGACGCCGCGCCGGCGGCAAGCGGCGCCCGGCATTGCCCCGCCGCTTGGGCCATTCCTTTCTTGTTCCGCCGCAGGGGCTTCGCTATTCCCATGCCTCATCGGGACGACAGAGACGACGGACCTTTGCGGAAGATGCGACGACTATGGATGGCGGGGCTCGCGGCCCTGGTGACGATGACCGGATGCGCCGGCGGCCTCGCCGGCTCGGCGCCGCTGGCCAAGGCGAGCCTCGTCGGCGGCGACGTGGTGGTCGCGGGCACCGACGGATACTGCGTCGATCCCGTCACACTCAACCGTGGCACCAACCGCCATTTCGCCGTGATCGCCTCGTGCAACATCCTCTCGGGGGGCGAGGCTGGCCGCTATGTCCCGCCGATGATGCTGACGGTCACCGTCGGCACCTCGGTCGGCGCCACCCCGCTTCCCGGCCCCGAGGCGCTGGCCCGCGAGGCCGGCGAGCAACTGCTCGACGGGACCACCCGCGACGGGCTGGTGATCGCGCGGCTCTCCGATGGCGGAGAGGCGGTGCTCGACGGTGGCGACCCGCGCTACTGGCGCGGCGCCTTCGTGCAGAACGGCCACCTCGTGGGGCTGGCGCTCTACGCCCCCGACGGCAGCGCGCTGACCGGCAGACAGGGGGCCGACATGCTGCGCGCCGTGCGCGACAGGATCCGCGACCTGAGCCCAAGCTGATCCGCTTGCCGCCCGCAGCGTTTGGTCGTTTATTCGTTGCAAGGGATTTGCCATAACATTGGCAGGGGCCGTCATCGCGTGGCGGCCGGACAAGTTGGGGCAACGGGCACGGCAGATGGCAGGCATCGGCGAGGGATGGATGGGCCGCGCGCTCGCGGCGGCGACGCTGCACCGCTGGAGCGAGGCCGCGGACAAGGCAGAGACCGCCGACCTGCCCCTGCTGCGCCGTCAGCGCTCGGCCGCCCGCCGCCTGAAGCAGCGGCTCGACAGGCTCATCCATGTCGCCGACGGGCGGCTCGCGCTTCCGGTGATCGGCAACCAGGCCTTTCCCCGGCCCCATGATGCCGACTGGGCCTGGCGCCCCGACCTTTGGTCCGGCCCGCTGGCGACGCCCGGCCTCTCGTCGGTGCAGCCGAAATCCATGCTGGGCGAGCGCGCCACCCTGTTCCATGACTGCCCCCATTCCGAGATCACCCTGCGCCAGCTCCGCAACACGCGCGAGGCCGACCTCGCACCCTTCGGACTGCGGCTCGAGGTCTTCAGGTTCGACGGCGCGTATCTTTCGCTCGCGCTCGACCTGCCCGATGAGGCGAGCCAGGGGCTCAGGCGCAAGCACCTGATCCGCCTCGACGCCATCGTCGAGATGGAGAGGCCGCTCGAGATCTTCGCCCGCCTCAACATCCGTCACGGCCCCAACACCGAGCAGATCGTCCGCGAGCTGCCGCTGAAGGCGGAAGAGAGCCGGGTCGAGTTCGACCTTGCCTACACGCGGCTCAACGAGAAGCGGATCGAACACATGTGGGTCGACCTGATCTTCGAGGGGCCGGAGATGAACCAGGTGATCCTGCGGGATCTGACCTTCAGCCGCCGCCCCCGGGCCGAGCTTTGACGGAGGCATGACATGAGCGCCTATTCACTCACCAAGACACGCTTTCGCGAAGGGCTCTGGGAGGGGCTGCTGGTGGCCGAGACGGGGGCCACCGCGCCGCCGGAGATCGGCGTCACGCTGAACGACCGGCCGGTGCGCGGGGTGACCGTCATCAAGGCCGCCGAGGAAGGCCGCTGGGCGGTCGAGATCCCGGTGCCGGTCGAGGCGGTGGGCGACGGGGTTCAGACCTTTCTCATCACCGACACCGCCGCCGAGGTCACGCTCGACAGCTTCACGATGATCGCCGGCGAGCCCCTGGGCGAGGACATCCGCGCCGAAATGGCGCTGCTGCGGGCCGAGCTCGACATGCTGAAGCGGGCGTTTCGCCGCCACTGCCTCGAGACGACCTGACCCCGGATGCGAAAACCTGCATGACAGATTTGCACTCCTCGCCGTTGCACACACCGGCGTGAGGGGTCAAAGTGCGCCGGTTGGTATACCATCGGAGCTGTTATGACACCCTTGCGCGGCATTGCGCTGAAACTCGCCTCCGTCGTCCTCTTCGTCGGGATGGCCGCGCTCATCAAGGCCGGCTCGGCCGAAGTTCCCACCGGACAGGCGGTTTTCTTCCGCTCCTTCTTCGCCCTTCCGGTGATCCTTGTCTGGCTGATCTGGCGTGGTGACCTGTCCACCGGCCTGCGCGTCCGGGACCCCATGCTGCACTTCCTGCGCGGCATCATCGGGGTCTCGGCCATGGGCTGCAACTTCGCCGCCCTCGGCCTGCTCCCCCTGCCCGAGGTCACCGCGCTTGGCTACGCGGCGCCGCTGCTGACGGTGATCTTCGCCGCGCTGATGCTGGGTGAAAGGGTCCGGATCTTCCGGCTTTCGGCCGTGTTCGTGGGCCTGTTCGGCGTCGGGCTGGTCATGTGGCCGCTGCTCACGGTGTCCGAGGTCAACGGCATGGTGCTGACCGGGATCGGCTTCGTGATGACCTCGGCCGTCTTGCGCGCGCTGTCGCAGATTCACATCCGCCGCATGGTCGCGACCGAGCAGACCTCGGCGATCGTCTTCTACTTCTCGCTCACCTCGACGGTTCTGGCGCTGCTCACCCTGCCCTTCGGCTGGGTCATCCCGACCGGCGGCACGGCGGCGATGCTGGTGGCGGCCGGGCTGATCGGCGGGGTCGCGCAGATCTGCATCACCTCGGCCTACCGCGGTGCCGAGGCGGCGCTGCTTGCGCCCTTCGATTATGCCTCGATCCTCTTCGCGATCCTGATCGGCTACATCTTCTTCGACGAGGTGCCGACCGTGATGATGCTGCTCGGCTCGTCGGTGGTCATCTTCTCGGGCATCGCGATCATCCTGCGCGAACGTTACCTCGGGCTGAAGCGTCACCGCGCCCGGCCGAGCATGACCCCGCAGGGCTGAGCCGCACGGGTCAGCCCGGCCCCGCGACCGGATGCGCCGCGGCCAGTTCGAGCCCGTCGCCATAGAGGATATGCGGGGCGTCGAACCGCAGCTCGACCAGCGCGACATCATGCCTGCCGATCTTGCGGACGAAGAGACCGTCCGCAAGCCGGTCCGCCGGCACAAGGGCGCGGGCCGCCCCGAAGAGAAGCCTCGCCCGCCAGTCACGCAGCAGCACATCCTGCCCGGCGGGCAGCACCATGTTCCTGTCGGGGCGGCGCGTGCCCAGCGTACCGGCGCGGATGGCGACGAGATCCGTACGCCGGTTATCGCACACCACCCGCGCCAGCACCGCCGTGCCGCTGTCGCGGGTGATCACCCGGTCGCCGGGCGCGAGGTGCTCCACCGGAAGCGCCCCGTCGAGCGTGAGCACGACCGTGCCCGCAACAAGCGCGTTGCAGGGCTCCGACGACCTCAAGCGCCGCGCCGGGAAAATGCGGGGGGCGCCGTCGCAACGGCCCGTTTTCAACTCCATGAGCGCTCTCCCGATCTGTCGAGCCTCCGGGGTGTATCCGGGGTTTCGTCAAAGATTCGGTAAAGGATATGGCGCGTTCCGCCCCCGATTTTCCCTCTCGCCATGATGGCGGAGCTTTGCTAGGAGAACGCGGCGATATGCGGGTGTGGCGGAATTGGTAGACGCACCAGATTTAGGTTCTGGCGCCTTTGGCGTGGGGGTTCGAGTCCCTTCACCCGCACCATTTCGACTTTGAGAGACCATTTCAGACCATTGCGGTGACACGGGCGTGTGTTCAGCGCGTGATAGCCTCGTTGTCAGTGCTTCCCCGCTCTGCTCAATGGCGGCCGGCGCGGCCTTGGAGGCTGCTTTCCGTTTGGCCCGGGCACTGGTCCCATGAAAGCGTCGCAGGTGTCTTGTGCCCGGTCATGAACCGGATGTCGCGCATCCACGCCAAGAGCGCCCGCCTCCAGCATCGCGACCACTAGCCTGCATCGCCGCCTTTGCGCCAAGGACCGGCGGAGATTGAACCACGTCCAGCGAGGGGGCAGGCGATCGAATGCGAGGTTCGGAAGGGAAACCGTCACGGCATTTCCGATCCCCGCCGCGGCAGGCGCGCAGGGAACGCGCGCGAAATCCGGCTTTCGAGACGCGTCGGACTTGATTTGCGCAGGCATCGGGCGCAGCTTGGACAGCATGAACAGCCTTACGCCTTTTCCGGGACCCGGCCACGCTCAGGACGTGGTCTCGTTTCACCGGACGGAGCTGAACGTCATCCTCTCGCTCTACGGCCGCATGGTCGCGGCCGGGGAATGGCGCGATTACGGAATCTCCAGCCTGCGCGACGTCGCGGTCTTCTCGGTGTTTCGCCGCACCGCCGAACATCCGCTCTACCGCATCGAGAAACGCCCCAAGCTGCGCAACAGGCAGGGCCAGTATGCCGTCATCACGATGGAGGGGCAGGTCCTGAAACGCGGCCATGACCTGCGCACCGTGCTGCGGGTACTCGAGCGCAAGCTGATCCGGGCGGTGGACTGAGCCACCGCCGGACAGCTCCCGCTCAGCCGGCGGCCTTCTGTGCGCCGATCATCGCGCAGAGCAGCTCGAACATGATCGTCACGCCAAGGAACGCCGTGCCGCCGCTCGCATCGAAGGGCGGCGAGACCTCGACGAGGTCCGCCCCGGCGATCTGGAGCCCCTCGAGTTCGCGCACCACCTGCAACGCCTGGTAGCTGTTGGGGCCGCCCACCTCGGGGGTGCCGGTGCCGGGCGCGAAGGTCGGATCGACGAAGTCGATGTCGTAGCTCACGTAGCAGGGCTCGGAGCCGACGATGTCGCGGGCCTCGGCCATGACGTCTGCGACACCACGGGCGTGGAATTCCTCGACCGGGATGATGCGGATGCCGTTGGCAGCGGCGAAATCGCGGTCTTCACGGTCGTACATGCTGCCGCGAATGCCGATCTGCACCACCCGTTTCGGATCGAGCAGCCCCTCTTCCACGGCGCGGCGGAACGGCGTGCCATGGGTATACATCGAGCCGCCGAAATACGAGTGGAACAGGTCGGTGTGGCTGTCGAAATGCACCATGCCGAGCGCCGTCTCGCGGGCCACGGCGCGCAGCACCGGAAGCGAGGTCAGGTGGTCGCCGCCGGCGGTCAGCGGGCGGATGCCGTTGCGCTTCATGCGGCCGTAGAACTCGGTGATGCGCTCCATGCTGTCGAGGATGTCGGCCGGGTTCGGCCCGACGTCGCCGAGATCGGCGCAGGCGGCGGTCTCGAAGGGGCGCAGGCCGGTCACCCCGTGTTCGGCTCGGATCATCGTCGAGGCGTCGCGAAGCTGCCGGGGCCCGTGGCGCGGGCCGGGACGGTTGGTCGTGCCGCTGTCCCACGGCACACCGACAAGCCCGATGTCGACC
Source organism: Salipiger sp. D13 (assembly GCF_003703915.1). NCBI lineage: Bacteria > Pseudomonadati > Pseudomonadota > Alphaproteobacteria > Rhodobacterales > Roseobacteraceae > Salipiger > Salipiger sp. D13. The sequence continues at coordinate 364,536 of NZ_RAPJ01000008.1, read as the reverse complement.
TCGGCGAAGCGGTCGTGCCCGGGCTCGACCAGCGGCAGGCGCATGAAGGTCGGCAGGCCGGCATAGCGCGGCAGGTCGAAACCGGAAACGGGATGGAAGAAGGGGTCGGTCGTCATGGGACATCCTCGCAGGTCGGGGTCGGCCCGAGACCAAAGCTTTTGCCGCCGGTTTGCAAGCGAATTGCCGCCCCGTCAGCCCTTCGGTTCCACCTCGAGCAGGATTGCGCGGGACTGCGAGGCAAATTCACGGCGCAGGATGACCGTCAGCGCCACCAGCGCCGCGACGATCAGCGATGCATCCCCCAGCAGCCAGGCCGCCGAGGCGATGCCGAAATAGACCGAGCGCAGGCCGCGGTTGTAGCTGCGGGCGGCGAATATGTTGATCTCGGCCGCCTTCGCCGCGCGTCCGTAGGCAAGGGCGCTGTTATCGTTCGGCACCGCGCCCATCATCACCGAACAGTAGCCGAACAGCCGGTTCGACCAGACGAACTTGAGAAAGGCGTTGGCGGCGAACAGGAGCGGCAGCAGCAGCTTCATCTCCCAGACCACCAGCGGCGGCACCCCGTCGGTGAGGTCGCCTGCCACCCCGCGCAGCTGCTCGGTGTTTCCCAGCAGCGCGAAGATTCCGCCGATGGCGATCATCGTGGCCGAGGCGAAGAAGGCGGTGCTCTGCCGCAGCGAGCCGACGATCTGGCTGTCGAAGATGCGCGGCTCCCGGGTGACGAAATGCTGCATCCATTCGCGCCGGTATTGCTGCATCAGCCGCGTGACCGAGGGGCGGCTGGCCGGCGGGTGCTCGATGATGAGCGAGCTTGCGAACCAGGTCAGCACGAGGATCGCCACCGCCGCCCCGTCGAGCGCGCCGAAATGCGACAGGCGGTCGAACCAGTCCATCCCGGTCAGAACGGCTTGACCACCACGACCCACAGGACCGCGATGACGCCGACGACGCTGATCTCGTTGAAGATGCGCAGGAACAGGTCGCTTTCGCGGAAGGTGCCGCGCTTCGCGCGCATCACCAGCCGGCCGGTCCAGACGTAATGCACCGCCAGCAACGCCACGAGCGCGATCTTCAGGTGCACCCAGGGCGCCCACTGCCAGAAGTTGCCGAGCCAGAGCCCGGTCGCCACCGCGATCACCGCGAGCCCCGCCGAGAACCGGTAGAGCCGGATCGTGAGATCGCCAAGCGGGCCGAAGGCGTCGAGCGCCGCATACTCGCGCTTCCAGTAGATGAGCGCGCGCGGCACGGCAAAGATGGAGGTCATCCAGCCCATGACGCAGAGAATGTGAATGATCTTGACCCAGTCCATGCGCCCTTAGTGATATCTTTCCGCCCGCGAACGCAAGATGCCGCGCGCCGGGCGTCGAAAGCTCTGGCGTCATCGCCGCAAATTGGTTATATGAGTTTACCAATTCAGGGAGGATCGGTCACATGCAGATGCCAAAGCCGGATGCGGGCGTGATCTCGCGCAAGGCCCGGATCGTGACCCGCCTGCGCGAGGTGCTGCCCACCGACGCGGTGATCGAGGACGAGGCCGAGACCCGCGCCTACGAATGCGACGCGCTCACCGCCTATCGCTGCCCCCCGCTCTGCGCCGTGCTGCCCGCCTCGACCGAAGAGGTCTCGGCAGTGCTCGCGATCTGCCACGAGGAAGGTGTGCCGGTGGTGCCGCGCGGTTCGGGCACCTCGCTTGCCGGCGGGGCGCTGCCCACGGCGGACTCGGTGATCCTCGGCGTGGCGCGCATGAACGAAGTGCTCGAGACCGACTACGACAACCGTTTCATCCGGGTGCAGACCGGGCGCACCAACCTCAGCGTGACCGGCGCCGTCGAGGAAGAGGATTTCTTCTACGCGCCCGACCCGTCGTCGCAGCTCGCCTGCGCCATCGCAGGCAACATCGCGATGAACTCGGGCGGGGCGCATTGCCTGAAATACGGCGTGACGACGAACAACCTGCTGGGCGTGACCATGGTGCTGATGGACGGCACGGTGATCGAACTGGGTGGCGCGCATCTCGATGCCGGCGGCCTCGACCTGCTGGGCGTGGTCTGCGGCTCGGAGGGCCAGCTTGGCGTGGTGACCGAGGCGACGCTGCGCATCCTGCGCAAGCCCGAGGGCGCACGGCCCGTGCTGATGGGCTTCTCGTCGAACGAGGTCGCGGGCGAATGCGTCTCGGACATCATCAAGGCCGGCGTGCTGCCGGTGGCGATCGAGTTCATGGACCGCCCCTGCATCGTCGCCTGCGAGGCCTTTGCCCACGCCGGCTATCCCGACTGCGAGGCGCTGCTGATCGTCGAGGTCGAGGGCTCGGACGCCGAGATCGACGAGCAGCTCGGGCTGATCCTGCAGATCGCCCGCCGCCACGATCCGGTGGAGCTTCGCGAGGCGAAGGATGCCGACGAGGCCGGCCGTATCTGGCTGGGCCGCAAAAGCGCATTTGGGGCCATGGGGCAGATCAACGACTACATGTGCCTCGACGGCACGATCCCGGTGACCGAACTGCCGCGCGTGCTGCGCCGCATCGGGGAGTTGTCGAAGGACTTCGGGCTCGAGGTGGCCAATGTCTTCCACGCCGGCGACGGCAACATGCACCCGCTGATCCTGTTCAACGCCAACCAGCCCGGAGAGCTGGAGAAATGCGAACGCTTCGGGGCCGAGATCCTGAAGCTCTGCGTCGAGGTAGGCGGCTGCCTCACCGGCGAGCACGGGGTGGGCATCGAGAAGCGCGACCTGATGAGCGTGCAATACGATCCCGCCGACCTCGAGGCGCAGATGGCGGTGAAGGACGTCTTCGACCCGAAGTGGCTGCTGAACCCCGCCAAGGTGTTTCCGCTCGACGTGTCGGAGACGCGGCGCGCGGTGGCGGCGGAATGAGGGGGCTCTGCCCCCGTCGCGCGGGACGCGCGACTCCCCCGAGGGTATTTTTGAACCAGAGAAGCGCATGAGACCAGAGACAGAGGCAGAGCTGGCCGGGATGATCCGCGATGCGGGCGGGCCGTTGATCATTCGCGGCGGCGGCACGCGGCCGATCGGGCGCGCGGGTCCGGGCGAGGTGCTGGAGACCGGCGCGATCACGGGGATCAGCCTCTACGAGCCGGGCGCGCTGACGCTGGTCGCGCGGGCCGGCACCCCGGTGGCCGAAATCGAGGCGGCGCTCGACGCCGAGGGACAGCGGCTGCCATTCGAGCCGATGGACCATCGCGGACTCCTGGGTACCCAGGGGGCGCCAACGCTGGGCGGGCTGGCGGCGGGCAACGTCTCGGGGCCGCGCCGGATCCAGGCCGGGGCCTGCCGCGATCACATGCTGGGCGTGCGCGTCGTCGACGGCACCGGAACGGTGCTGCGCAACGGCGGCCGGGTGATGAAGAACGTCACTGGCTACGACCTGGTGAAACTGATGGCGGGTAGCCGCGGCACGCTCGGCGTGCTGACCGAGGTGGCGCTGAAGGTTCTGCCGAAGCCCGAGGCGGTGGCGACGCTGATCCTCGAGGGGCTGTCCGCGGAGGCGGCGGTCGCGGCGATGTCGCGGGCGCTGGGCGCCCCCTACGACGTGTCGGGCGCAGCGCATATGCCCGGGGGTCCGGACGGCGGGCCGGCGACCTTGCTGCGGGTCGAGGGCTTCGCGGACTCGGTGAGTTACCGCGCCGGCCAGTTGCAGTCGCTGTTCAAGACGCAGGCGGGGCGGATCGAGGCCGACGCGGGGCGCAACGCGGCGCTGTGGCGCGGCGTGCGCGATGTGGCACCCTTCCACGGGCGGGAGGGTGACGTCTGGCGCATCTCCTGCAAGCCGTCGGACGGGCCTGAGCTTGCCGCCCGTCTCGAGGCCGAGGCCCTGCTGTTCGACTGGGGCGGCGGGCTGATCTGGGCGCTGCTGCCGTCGGGAACCGACGCCCACGCCCGGCTCGGCGCCTTCAAGGGTCATGCCACTGCCGTGCGGGGCGGCGGCGAGGCCCCGGCCTTCCAGCCCGAGCCGGCGCCCGTCGCCGCGCTTGCGGCCGGACTGCGCGCGCGGTTCGACCCGCGCGGCATCCTCAACCCCGGGCTGATGGCATGAGCCGCGAGGCGCTTGCCGTCTTCGGGGCCTGCTTCCTCGCCGGTCCACTGCTCTTCGCGTTGCTCCTGCGCGTCGGCCCGTCGCGCGCGCTGCTGCTGTCGCTGGCGCCCGGCGTCATGGCGACCGCCCTGCTGGCGCTGGCGCTGCAGAACACCGGCGCGGCGCTTGTCTCGCTCGGGCTGATGTGGCTGTCCTGGGTGCTTGCCGTCGCGATGGTCGCACTGACGCTGCACCGCCATGCCGGCCACGCCGCCCCGCGCCGCGGGGTGACGATCGCCGGCCTTCTTGCCACCCCCCTTCCCTGGTTCGGGCTCGCCACCGCCCGGATGATGATGTCCTGAGAGCCTCCCATGCAGACCAATTTCACCGAACAGCAACTCGAGGACCCGGGCATCGCGCGCGCCAACGAGATCCTGCGTGCCTGCGTGCACTGCGGGTTCTGCACCGCCACCTGCCCGACCTACCAGGTGCTCGGCGACGAACTCGACAGCCCGCGCGGCCGCATCTACCTGATCAAGGACATGCTCGAGAACGAGCGGGTGCCCGACGACAAGACCGTCAAGCACATCGACCGTTGCCTGAGCTGCCTTGCCTGCATGACCACCTGCCCCTCGGGCGTGCATTACATGCATCTCGTCGACCACGCCCGGGCCTACATCGAGACGCATTACGAGCGCCCCCGAAGCGAGCGCGCCCTGCGCTGGCTGCTGGCGCGGATCATTCCCTATCCCGGGCGGTTCCGGCTGGCCCTGCTGGGGGCGAAGATCGGACGGCCCTTCGCCCGGCTGCTGCCCGACGCCCGGCTGCGGGCGATGCTGGACATGGCGCCGAAGCGCATCCCGGCGGTGTCGCGCAACGACGATCCGCAGAGCTTCGCGCCGGCCGCGCCGCGGCGCAAGCGGGTGGCACTGATGACCGGCTGCGCGCAGAAGGCGCTCAACACAGACATCAACGACGCGACGATCCGGCTACTCACCCGGCTCGGCTGCGAGGTGGTGGTGGCAAAGGGCGCCGGCTGCTGCGGGGCGCTCACGCACCACATGGGGCGCGAGGGAGACAGCCACGCCTCGGCGGCGGCCAACATCCGCGCCTGGGTCGCCGAAATGGACGGCGACGGGCTCGACGCCATCGTCATCAACACCAGCGGCTGTGGCACCACGGTGAAGGACTACGGCCACATGTTCCGCAACGACCCGCTGGCAGAGGATGCGGCGCGTATCTCGGGCATCGCCAGGGACGTGTCCGAGGTGCTGTCCGACCTGATGCCAGAGGCGGAGGTCGAGAGCCGCAACCTTGCCCGCAGCGAGATCGCCGGGACCGACATGCCCGACACGACCGGGACCGAGGGCACGGGACCGATCCGGGTGGCCTATCACGCCGCCTGCTCGCTGCAGCACGGGCAGAAGATCAAGACCCACCCCAAGGCGCTGCTCAAGGCCGCCGGGTTCGAGGTGGTCGAACCCGCCGACAGCCACCTTTGCTGCGGCAGCGCGGGCACCTACAACCTGCTGCAGCCCGAGATCTCGAAGCAGCTCAAGGACCGCAAGCTGCGCACGCTCGAGGCGAAGACCCCCGACGTCATCGCCGCCGGCAACATCGGCTGCATGATGCAGATCGGCTCGGGCACGCGGCGGCCCGTGGTGCACACGGTCGAGCTTCTCGACTGGGCGACCGGCGGGCCGAAGCCCCGCGCCATCGTGGAAGCGGGCTGAACGCCGCCCTGCCCTCTCCCCGACCCGCCCAATTTCTGACAAAAGCGTCAGGTATGGGATCGGCTACGGAGAAAGGGTCCGCCTTGCGCATTTTGCTTTTCCTGATCACGCTCGGTTTCGCGACGGGTGCCGCCGCCGACGGCGGGCTGTTTTCCATGCAGAGCCGCGAGGACGGCCGCAACTGGGAGGCGGTCGGCCGTCTCGAGCTGGCCGGCAAGGCGTTCTGCACCGGGGCGCTGATCGCGCCCGACCTGGTGCTCACGGCGGCCCATTGCCTCTACGACCCGACCACCGGCGCCGAGATCCCGGTCGAGGACATCCAGTTCCTCGCCGGCTGGCGCAACGGCCGCGCCGCCGCTTATCGCCGGGTGCGCCGTGCGAAGACGCATCCCGACTACGCCTTCGACGACCCGGCCAGGGCGGACCGGGTGCGCAACGACATCGCGCTCATCAAGCTGCAGCTGCCGATCCGCAACACGACGATCACCCCCTTCGCCACGGGCCCGCACCCGCCGCGCGGCGCCGAGGTCAGCGTGGTCTCCTACGCCTACGACCGGTCCGAGGCGCCCTCGCTGCAGGGCATGTGCAGCGTGCTCGACCGGCAGACGCGGATGCTGGTGCTGTCGTGCCGGGTGGATTTCGGCAGCTCCGGGTCGCCGGTCTTCTCGTTTGCCGGGGGTGAGCCGCGCATCGTGTCGGTGATCTCGGCCAAGGCCGAGGCCGAGGGCCGGGAAGTCTCGCTCGGGACCGAGCTCGACGAGACGCTCACGCTGCTGCGCGCCGAGCTCGAGACGAACGCGGTGCGCAACACGCTGGACGCCGGAACACGGCGGGAGACGGGGGCGAAATTCATACGCCCCTGAGATATGTCGCCGCGCTCGCGCTGGCCCTGACCGCACCGGTCGCACCTGCCGCCGCCCAGCAGGGCACGGTGTTCGACGTCATGGACAACCGGGGCAAGCTGCTTGGCTGGGAGGCGGTCGGACGGCTCGACCTGCCGGGCGGTTTCTGCACCGGGGCGCTGATCGCGCGCGACATTGTCCTCACCGCGGCCCATTGCGTCCACGACCGGGCGAGCGGTCAACCGGTGGCCGCCGAGCGCATCACCTTTCGCGCCGGGTATCACCGGGGCACCGAGATCACCGCCCGGCGGGTGCGGCGCTGGGTGGTGCCCACCGCCTACGCCGCGCTCATGACGCGGGGCGAGATGCGCATGACCGGGGCGGCCGTTGCCTCGGACGTGGCGCTGCTGCAGCTTGAAAGCCCCGTGTCGGCGGCCGAGGCCGACCCGTTCCGGGTGCACGAGATGCCGGCCGAGGGCGCGGTGGTCAGCGTCGCCTCCTACGGAGAGGGCCGCGCGGAGGTGCTGTCGCGCGAGCCCGGTTGCCACGTTACCGGCCGCTTCCGGGGCGACGTGCTCGGCTTCGACTGCGACGTGACCTTCGGCTCGTCCGGCGCGCCGGTCTTCCTGCGCGAGAATGGGCGGTTGCGCATCCTGTCGGTGATCTCGTCGGGCACCGGGCGCGGCGTGGCCTACGGCCCGAGCCTGCCGGAGCTGGTCGCCACCCTGCGGGGGCGGCTGATGCAGGAGGAGGCGCGACCGAAGGTCACCGCCGGAGCGCGGCGGATCACCGTCGGCGGCAACACCCGCGAGGGGATCGGGGCGCGCTTCGTGCGGCCCTGACACCTCGGCCCGGCAAGGCTCTTGAAACGGCGTTTTCACTTTCCCAGATCTACAACATCCGGGGTGCCACTGTCGGGCCCCGGGGTTCCAAGCCGCCTGTCCCGTGCCGGGAAGGCGCAGCACATATGGTATCGCTCAATGGAGGATGACCCATGCGACACTTCGATTTCGCACCGCTTTACCGCGCAACCGTCGGTTTCGACCAGATCGCCGACCTGATGGACCGGGCGCTGTCCAGCGACGTGGCCCAGCCCAGCTATCCCCCTTACAACATCGAGAAGACCGCGGATGACGCCTGGCGCATCTCGATCGCCGTTGCCGGCTTCTCGGACGCCGACCTCTCGGTCGAGCTGAAGGAGCACCAGCTGATCGTCGCGGCCCGGAAGGCCGAGGAGGACGAGGGCCGCACCTACCTGCATCGCGGCATCGCCACCCGCGCCTTCGAGCGCCGCTTCACGCTGGCCGACCATGTCCGCGTCGAGGGCGCCACGCATGAGAACGGCATGCTGCACATCGACCTTCGGCGCGAGATCCCCGAGGCGCTGAAACCGCGCCGCATCGAGATCGCCCGCGGCACCGAGCGCCCGGCGATCGGGACGGACGTGACCCGCGACAAGACGGTGAACTGATCCACCGGTCGCGCATGTGACGAAGCCCCGGCATGACTGCCGGGGCTTTTTTGTGTGCCCGGTCTGGCCGGGGCCCAATGCCCGGTCTGGCCGGAGGCGAGGGGGCTCTGCCCCCTCTGCGGCTGCGCCGCATTCACCCCCGAGGGTATTTGGAAAGAGAAGAAGACCGGGCGTGGCGCCCTAGTCGAGGTCGAAGGACCAGAAGAACGTCTCGCCGGAGCTGTCGTCGACGCCGTCGTTGTCGGTCGAGACGTAGGCGGTGCCCGCTTCGGTGATGGCAAGCCCCTCGATCTTGTCGACCACGTAGCCGTTCCAGGCCTGCAGGTCGGGGACGAGGTCGCGGACCTCTTCCTTGGAGACCACCGGCAGGTCGCCTCCGAGCGGCGCCGCCTGCATCTCGGCGAGCGGGATGCGGTAGATCTTCTTGGTCACCACGTCGGCGCCGATCTGGTTGTCCCGCTCGATGACGTAGACGTGGTCGCCATGGGCGGTGATTTCCGACAGGCCGACCCAGCCCTTTTCCGGTGCGGCCTTGGGATAGAGCACGGCGCCCCATTCGCCGGTCTCCGGATCGTAGTTCACCAGCTTGACGTGATCCCTGGGATCGTCGGCCCATTCGCGCTGCACGGCCATCCAGAGCGTGCCGTCGACCATGGTGATGCCCTCGAAGCCGAAGCGCTTCTCGTTCTCCAGCAGTGCTGCGGGCAGGCCGATCTCGTCCCGGATCTCGCCATCGGCGTCGACGTGGTAGAGCGCGTGCGGGATGACGCGGTCGGTGCGGCCCTCGGAGGCGAGCCAGAAGCCGCCCTCGCCGTCGGTGGTGATGCCCTCGAGGTCGAGCTTCTGCGCCGGACGGCCCTTGCGGGTGATGTCGGTCGCAGCGGTGATGCGCGCCGGGGTCTGCGACGGGTCGATGGTGAAGATGCGCGGCTGGAAGCCGTAGAAGCTGTCGTTGACCGCGTGGATCATGCCGTCATCGCCGGCGACCATGCCCGAGATCGCACCCCAACCGATCAGCTCGTCGGCGCCTTCGGAGGTCAGGGTCGGATACTGCGGCGCACCCTCGGCGTAGTCGTAGACCATGACGTGGGCGCGGACGCCGCCGTCCTCGACGAGGTCTTCCTCGTTCGCGGTGGCGAGCAGGTTCCGCGACGGGATGGCGATGATGCCTTCGGGGGCGATGCCCGAGGGCAGCATCTGGGTGAGCACCGGCGCCGCCGGATCGGTCATGTCGTAGACGCCGACCACCGAGCCGCGCTCGGACATCACGAAGAGGTAGGGCGTGCCGTCGAAACTGGCGAACTCGAGCCCCTCGGGTTCGGCGCCCTTGGCGTCGGAGCGCTTGTCGGGATAGTGGCCGACCTGGATCACCGCCTTTTCGAAGTCGGTGCCGCTTTCGTAGACGGTGGTGCCGTCCTTCGAGAACACGGTGAAGCCGCGCGAGCCGCCGTCCATGTCGCCTTCGTTGGCGATGGCGAAATGCTCGTCGTCGATCCATTGCACCGAATCGGGCTCGCGCTTGCGACCCTGCTGGCTCTCGTTGAAGATCAGCGCGCCGCGCTCGTCGGTGGCGTCGATGCCCTCGAGGTCGACCGCACCGGCGGAGAAATGCGACAGCACCTCGCCCGAGCGGTCGAGCACGACGAGGTGGTTGTTCTCCTGAAGGGTCACGACGATCTCGCCGGCGCCGTTCACGTCGACGAACTCGGGCTCCGGGTCCTCGGGGGCGATCTCGGCGAGGCCGGTCACGTCGGCCTTCACGAGGCTGTCGCACTGCGCCATGCCGTCGGTCACGTCGAGGATGGCGACGTAGCCCGCCGGCATCTGCGGCACGCGGCCGTCGCCGGCGTCCTCGTCACGCTCGTTCTCGATGGCGATCGTCACGAAGCTGCCGTCCGGCGCGAGCGCCACCGAGTCGGGCTGGCCGCCGAGGTCGCACTCGCCCGCGATCTCGCCCGACATGGCGTCGAGCACCACCAGCTTGCCCGACGGGTCGGTGTAGCTTTCCGAGGTGTTCACGCCGACGAAGGCGGTGGTGCCGGAGATGGCGACCGCGGTCGGCTCGCCGTCCATCGCGATGTTGCCCATCGGCTTCGGCTGCGCCGGGTCGGTGATGTCGATGCGGCCGATCACGCCCAGCGGGCTGTCGGTGTAGACCAGCGTGTTGCCGTCCTCGGTGGCATGGATGATCTCGGCCGAGGTGACGCGCGACCGGTCCTCGCCATCGGCCATGTTGTCCGGCGTGGCGAAGGAGGCGATGCGGTTGAAGCTCATCTCGGCGCTGGCGGCGTGGGCCGACAGTGCGATCACCGAGGTGAGGCAGAGCGTGCGGAATGTCATGTCCTGTCCCCTGATGGTTCCGCGCATGGCCTTGCGCCGCATCGGTAACGGCCGCGTGACAGTCGCGTTACGGATTTGCGAAACACCGGGGACCGTGCCGGCCGGCGCGGCTCAGGCCAGCAGGTGCCGCGTCATGGCGCTATCGGGGTCCGCGAGCCCGTCGATTACGTCGAAGTGGTGCCGGCCGGGATCGATGACCGCGTCGCAATGCCAGGCCTCGCTCAGCCAACGCGCCTGGTCGAGGAAGGCCGGCCGCTCGTCGGCGCCGACCCAGACCGTGACAGGACACTCCGGCGGGGCCATGGCGACCGGGCTTTCTGCCCAGGCCTCGACCGCGTCGAGCCGCAGCTTTTCGTTCATGCCGGTCTGCATCAGCGGGCGCAGGTCGGAGAGCGGCGAGATCGGCATGACATGCGCAATCCGCGCCGCCACCGGGTCGGGGAGCATCCCCGGCGCGAGCATCCTCGCCACGAGGTGCCCGCCGGCGGAATGCCCGGCGAGCCGGATCGGCCCCGCGACCTCGGCCGCGGCCGCCGTCACCGCGGCGGCGATCTGGCGGGTGATGCCCGAGAGCCCGATGTCGGGGCAGAGATCGTAGGACGGCAGCGCCACCGCCCAGCCCCGGGCCACCGCTCCGCCGGCGAGATGCGACCAGTCCTCGCGGCCGAAGGCCATCCAGTAGCCGCCGTGCACGAAGACGACGAGCCCCTCGGGCGGGCCGTCGGGCAGGAACAGGTCGAACCGCTCGCGCGGACCTCGGCCGTAGGGAAGACCGCTGCGCAGGCGCCCCTTCAGCGACAATGCCTTGCGGTAGCAGGCGGCGGCCTCGGCCCAGCGGGGCGGGTAGGTCCCGGCCTGCGCAATATGGGGCCCGTTGGCGTAGGCGTCGCTCAGATCCATGGCTTTTCTCCCCGCTTGGTCTAGACTTCAAACGTATCTGATGCTCTGCCGTAGGCAGCAATCGAAAAACCCTGGAGGACCTCATGCTGGATCAGACCGAAACAAACCTTCCCTCGCTTCTCGACGATCCCAGCCTCCTGCAGACCCAGGCCTACGTGAACGGCGAGTGGATCGACGGCGCCGACGGCACTTTCGAGGTCACCAACCCCGCGCGTGGCGACGTCATCGCCGAGGTGGCCAACCTGTCGCGCGAGCAGATCGCCGGGGCCATCGACGGCGCCTACATCGCGCAGAAGGAATGGGCGAGCTGGACCGGCAAGGAGCGCGCGCAGGTGCTCCGCAAGTGGTTCGACCTGATCATGGCCAACCAGCAGGATCTCGCGAAGATCCTGACCGCCGAGATGGGCAAGCCGCTGGCCGAGGCCGCCGGCGAGATCGCCTACGGCGCGAGCTTCATCGAGTTCTTCGGCGAAGAGGCCAAGCGCGTCTACGGCGAGACCATTCCCGGCCACCAACGCGACAAGCGCATCATGGTCATCAAGCAGCCGATCGGTGTCGCGGCCTCGATCACGCCGTGGAACTTCCCCAACGCGATGATCACCCGCAAGGCCGCCCCGGCGCTCGCCGCGGGCTGCAGCTTCGTCGCCCGTCCCGCGTCGGAGACGCCGCTTTCGGCCATCGCGCTGGCGGTGCTCGCCGAGCGCGCCGGCATCCCCGCGGGCGTGTTCAACATGCTGCCCTCGGACAGCGCCTCGGAAGCCGGCAAGGAGTTCTGCGAGAACCCCAAGGTGCGCAAGCTGACCTTCACCGGCTCGACGCAGGTCGGCCGCATCCTGCTGGGCCAGGCCGCCGACCAGGTGATGAAGTGCTCGATGGAGCTGGGCGGCAACGCGCCGTTCATCGTGTTCGACGACGCGGACCTCGACGCCGCCGTGCAGGGCGCGATCATGTGCAAGTTCCGCAACAACGGCCAGACCTGCGTCTGCGCCAACCGGATCTACGTGCAGGCCGGCGTCTACGACGAATTCGCCGCCAAGCTGAAGGAAGCGGTCAGCAACATGAAGGTCGGCGACGGCCTTGAAGACGGCACGGACCTCGGCCCGCTGATCACCACCAAGGCCATCGAGAAGGTTCAGGACCACATCGCCGACGCGAAGTCGAAGGGCGCGCAGCTCATCCTCGGTGACGGCGAGACGCTGCAGGGCCCCGGCAATTTCATGGCGCCGACCATCGTCACCGGCGCGACCAAGGAGATGAAGTTCTCGACCGACGAGACCTTCGGCCCGCTCGCGCCGCTGTTCAAGTTCGAGACCGAGGAAGACGTCATCGAGCTCGCCAATGACACGATCTTCGGGCTGGCCTCCTACTTCTACGCCAAGGACCTGAGCCGCGTGTACAAGGTCGCCGAGGCGCTGGAATACGGCATCGTCGGCGTGAACACCGGCATCATCTCGACCGAGATGGCCCCCTTCGGCGGCGTCAAGCAATCCGGCCTCGGTCGCGAGGGCTCGCACCACGGCATCGAGGACTACCTCGAGATGAAATACGTCTGCCTCAGCGTGTGACGATGACCCTGCTCGCGCCCGACGACCCGCCGCGCGCCACGCTCGATGCGTGGGTGCGCGCGGCGACGACGGGCGCGGGCACCCCTTGGCTTTCGACTGCCGAGGCCGAAACGCTGGCGCGTCACGCGCTCATGCTGGGGCGGGGTGTGCGGCTGATGGAAGCCTCGGCCCTCACCCTGCACGAACCGCCGCGCGACACCGACTGGGAAATCCTCGGGGCCGATGCCCCGGGCGAGAACTGGGAGGATCACCGCGACCCGCGCCGCGCCTTCGCTCTCTTCGAACGCAAGCTTCGCTGGGCCCGCGTCGCCGGGGCCCGACTACAATACAAGCTCTGGCTCGCGGCCGCCTGAGCCGCGGGCCACCCGACATATCCTCCGGCCGATCTGAACCCGCCGCGCCCGCGGTACCCGCGCAATATCCCTGCGGGTCGGAGGCGGCTTCCCCGCCGGCTCTTGCCAGCGACGTCGTTTCGGCGCATCCTCCGCAATGGGCAGGCGATGGCGTCGCCAGTGCCGCAAAGGCATGCCCGTCTCAACCGTCCTGTACGCCGGGACCTTGCTTTGCCGTTGCGGCGGGGTCGGGTCAGGCCCTCCGCGATCCCAAAGGAGGGCTCAAGATGGACCGTCCCGCATTCTACCGTTTTCACCAGGGCAACCGCGTCCTGCCGTTCCCGTCAGAGGAATACGATACGCGCCTGCGCGGCCTGCGCGCGGCGATGGACGAGGCTGGCGTGGCTGCCTGCGTGCTGACCTCGATGCACAATGTCGCCTACTACTCGGGCTTTCTCTACTGCAGCTTCGGCCGGCCCTACGCGCTGGTCGTCACCGAGGCCGACAGCGTGACGATCAGCGCCGGCATCGACGCGGCACAGCCGTGGCGGCGCTGTCACGGCGACAACATCACCTACACGGACTGGGCGCGGGACAACTTCTGGCGCGCCATCCTGTCGGTCACCGGACAGGGCAGCGTCGTCGGCTACGAGGCCGACCACATGACGGTGGTGCAGCGCGAACTGCTCGAGGACTGGCTCGAGCCGGTCGTGACCATCGACATCGCTCCGGCCACCATGCGCCAGCGGATGCACAAGTCGCCGTCCGAGATCGCGCTGATCCGACAGGGCGCGCAGGTTGCCGACGTCGGCGGCTATGCCATCCGCGACGCCATCCGCGAGGGCGCGCGCGAGATCGACGTCGCCATGGCCGGGCGCGATGCCATGGAGCTGGAGATCGCAAAACGCTTCCCCGACGCCGAGTATCGCGACACCTGGGTCTGGTTCCAGTCCGGGATCAACACCGACGGCGCCCACAACCCTGTCACCGCGCGCCGACTGGAACGCGGCGACATCCTGTCGCTCAACACCTTCCCGATGATCTCGGGCTACTACACGGCGCTCGAGCGCACGCTCTTCGTGGGCGAGGTCGACGATGCCTCCCGCGCGGTCTGGGAGGCGAACGTCGCGGCGCATGAATATGGAATGTCGCTGCTGCAACCGGGGGCGCGCTGTTCCGAGCTCACCGGCAAGATCAACGCCTTCCTCGCCGAACGCGGTCTGCTGCAATACCGCACCTTCGGCTACGGCCACTCGTTCGGCGTGCTGTCGCACTACTACGGCCGCGAGGCCGGCCTCGAGTTGCGCGAGGATATCGACACGGTGCTCGAGCCGGGGATGGTGATCTCGATGGAGCCGATGCTGACGATCCCCGAAGGGACCCCCGGCGCGGGCGGCTACCGTGAGCACGACATCCTCGTGATCACCGAGGATGGCCCCGAGAACATCACCGGCTATCCCTACGGCCCGGCGTTCAACGTGGTCGGCTGACGCGGCAGGGGGCTCTGCCCCCTCTGCGGCTGCGCCGCATTCACCCCCGAGGGTATTTGCAAAGAGAAGAAGGACGGGCGTCGCGCCCGGGTTTCTTCTGGCTGCAAATATCCCCGCCGGAGGCAGGCCGGACCGCGCGGCCGGGCGCTCCTCTGGGACAGCGGCTCAGCCGCCGAAGTCCGCCATGCTGTCGAAGTCCATCGCCTCGAGCAGGGACTTGCGGGTCCCGGCGTCGGGACCGTCGACCTGCACGAGGATGCGGTTGGCGATCAGCCCCATCGTCTGGTCGTCCTGCACGGCGAATTTCTGGCGGCCGATGCGGTCGGTCTTCAGCCCCATGGCCCCGGCGTTTGCGATCATCGCCGACATGCTGGCGACCATCGGGTTGTCGGCGAACATCTGGACGCTGTAGCTTTCGCCGTCTGGGGCATGGTAGTCGGCCTCGGCCGAGACGCCACCGCCCATCATCGCCATCCCGGCACCTGCGTCGGTGCTCACTTCGCGGCTCCAGCCCTCGGGCGCGTCGGGCAGGAAACCGGCCAGCGATCGGGTCTTCATCTCGAGCAGCTTCGAGCGCGCGTAGTCGAGTTCCTCGAGCGCGTATTGCACGTCGCCGGTCTCGTATGCGTCGAGGGCCGATTGCAGCGTGTCGGTGATCTCGTCGGCGGCGGCGGGAAGGGCCAACATCGCGGCGAGCGGCAGCGAGACAAGGAAATGGCGCGGCATGGGAAAGCTCCTGCGTCTGAAATGATCCTGCCGAGGATGCCCGCACGCGCGCTCATCGGGCAAGGTGCGGGAAACCCGACCACGGCTTGATCCCGACCGGCCAGGCGCGGCAGGATCTGCCCGGGTCGGCTTGGGCCCATCGCCGGGAGGGCAAAGGAATGCTGGCTCTGCTCCGACTGCTCGCGATCTGCTTCGTCGCGCTGACCGTCGTCTACGTCGCACTGTCGCTCTGGTCCCGCGGGGTGCGGCGGCGCAGGCTGGAGCGCGACTGGGACGAGGCACGGGGGCCGGGCGACCGAGACACCTTTGTCGCCGAGGGTCTGAGGACCTACGATCACTCGCTGCGCCGAAAGCTGATCCTGGGCGTGTATCTCCTGCCGCTTTGTCTTATAGGGCTCATCGTATACCTGACCAATTTCCACTAGGGATCCGCCATGGCTTACGTGAAGTGGTTCGTCATCCTCGCCTTCTGGGCGCTGGTCGCGGCCTTCCTGCATTACACCCTGCCGCAGCATGACATCGCGCGGATCACCGACACCTACGAGAAACGCATCGACCCCGGCGAGAATCGCTGGTTCTGGTCCAACGCGGCCTCGGGTGAGAGCACCGTGGTGAGCAACCGCGACGTGTTCTTCATCCAGACCCGGCTGAACGACGATGACGTCATGGTCTACCGCAACGAGGACACCGGCTGGGGCTGGCCGCCCTACTTCAAGTTCGACACCTCGAACCTGCAGGCCGAGGCCGCCGACCTGCGCTCGACCTCGGCCGACCCGCAGTGGGTGGCGATCAAGCACTACGGCTGGCGCAACGAGTTCCTGTCGATCTATCCCAACGCGATCAGCATCCGGCCGGTCGCGGGTCCGGACGTGCGCATCATCCCGTGGACCAACATCATCCTGCTGACGCTTCTGGTCGCCATCGTCTGGGCGGTCTGGGTGCGCTGGCGGCGTTTCCGGCAGGCCCGGATCGACCCGATGCTGGACGAGATGGGCGACAATTTCGACGAGGCCGGCGGGCGCATCCGCGGCTTCTTCCGTCGCAAGCGCTGAGGCTCAGCCGCCGGTCCGGCGCAGGATCTGCGCCAGCACGCCCGGCGCGTCGTAGAGCGTCCATTCCCGGCGCAACCCGTCTGGGCCGAACTCGGCCTGGGTGAGCCCCTGCACGGTGACCTCGGCCCCGGTGGGCGCCCCGAACGCACCATGGCCGTCGTGCCTGCCGACAAGCTGCCAGCGGATCGCGGCGCGCGGCGGCGACAGCGGCTCCTCGGCGCCGAGCAGGTGGCAGACCTCGAAGCGGGCCGAGGGGAAGGCCGAGCGCAGGCTCAGCCAGAACGCCTCGGCCTCGCGCGGGCCGCTGCCGACCACCGCGCCCGGGTGGAAGAGCTCGGCGGCGGGATCGTAGTGCCGCGCGATGACCGAAAGCTCTCCGCCCATGATCCGGTGCACGAGATCGCCGAGGGTATGACCCCAGGCGTCATCGTTGCCGCGCCCCGGGTCTGGCGAGGGCACCGGGTCAGGGGCCTCGGGCATCTGCGCCAGCCGCCAGCGCGCACCCTCTTCGAGCGAGACGCCGATCTGCGACAGGATCGCGGTCTCGTCACGCAGCTCCCATGCGGCGCGCAGCCTTCCCGAGACGCACCATTGCTTGCTCATCGCGAGGTAGCGCAGCGCCCGTCCGGTCGGCGCGCCGTAGAGCCCGGGCCCGTCGTGGCGCGCGGCGGTCTGGAAGCGCTGCGCCGCCACGAAGGCGTTCCGGTCGGAGGCAGCCCAGAGCAGGTCTTCGCGGACGCAGGTGAGCCCGGGAAGCGCCGCGAGCCGTGCCGCGATGGCGGTGCCCACGGCCTCGGGACCGATGCGCGCGGTCGCACCATCGTGAAGGATGATGTCCTCGGCGAGATAGTCCGGGACGAGGTCCAGCCGCCGGCCCTCGCAGAGGTCGCGACGCAGGGTCTCGAGATAGTCGGTGGCATCCTGCCAGCGGGCATCGAAGCCGGCGAGAAAGGGCACTCAACGTCTCCCGTAGTAGAGGCCCACGACATGTTCGGCCTCGGCAAAGAACAACCATCGCGAGACAAGCACGCCGGCCACATGCGAGACAAGGGCCAGCAGGCCGAAAACATGCGGCATGGGGAGTTGCAGCATCCCCAGCGGGACCAGCACCATGAGCAGCAGCGCGATGACCCGCAGTTTCATGGCGTGGCGGCGGCCGACCACGTGGACCATCTCGTGCAGCAGGTAGTTGTCGCCGGTGTGTGGCGGAAACAGCGCGCGCGGCGTGCCGGCCTCGCCAAGGCCGGTGGCGGTGGCCAGCGTGGTGCCGCTGCGGGCAAAGCGGCGGTCGCCGTCCCACCAGACCCAGAGTTGCAGCGCGCCGATCACCAGCAGCAGCCCGCTTGCCACCGGCACCCGGCCCGAAAGCAGCGCGCCGCCGGTGAGCGCCAACCCAAGGAACAGCGCCGGCGTCGACCAGTGATGCCAGCGTGGCACCGTCCTGAGACTGGCGTAGATCATCGCCGTGGTGGTGACCGTGGCGAGCGACAGCAGCGCGCCGAGCCATCCGAGTGGCAGCAGCACGATGTCGAGGACCAGCAGCAGGCCATGCAGCCCCATCACCGCCAGCGCCAGCGCGGCGGCCCATGCCTCGCGCGAGAGCCAGCTCGTGCGCCATTGCGTGAACGCCCTGAGCGCGCGCTCGGGTCGATGAAGGTGGCGGCTCGAGGCGGCGAGCCCGCCCAGCGCCAGCAGAAAGGCCAGCGCGAAGAACACCAGCGCGACCCAGCCGGTCGGCGGTGTCGGGTCGACTCCCAGCCAGACGAGCAGGCCGAAGCCGAGCCCCGAGAGCGTCGTGAAGAGGATCAGCGAGCGCGCCGGCTGCATCGTCAGATCTTCCCCAGCGTGCGATCGAGCCAGCCGAGGAACCCCTGCGGCTCTTCGGCCACCAGCGCGAGGTAGGGGGCGAGCACGTCGGCCTCGCCCTCCCACGCATCGCGCGGGCGCGGCGGCAGGTACTTGTTGACCGGCTTCGCGCCCTGCTCGGGCATGAGGTCGATGCCGCCACGTTCGGCCACGAGTTGCGAGACCGCACTGTCAGGATCCCCGAGATCGCCGAAATGCCGCGCGTTGGCCGGGCAGGTGCGCACGCAGGCGGGCTCGCGGTCCTCTTCGGGCAGCGCCTCGTTGTAGATCCGGTCGACGCAGAGGGTGCATTTCTTCATCACCCCTGCGGCGAGGTCGAGCTCGCGCGCGCCGTAGGGACAGGCCCAGGCGCACAGCCCGCAGCCGATGCAGGCATCCTCGTTGACCAGCACGATGCCATCCTCGGCCCGCTTGTAGCTGGCCCCGGTCGGGCAGACCGGAACGCAGGGGGCATCCTCGCAATGAAGGCAGGACTTGGGGAAATGCACGTGCTGCGCCCCGCCGGTCGCGGGCTTGATCTCGTAGCTGTGGACGCGGTTGAGAAAGGTGCCCGAGGGGTCGGCGCCGTAGGGCTCCTGATCCGACAGCGGCGCGCCGTAGCCCTGATCGTTCCAGCCCTTGCAGGCGACGACGCAGGCGTGACAGCCGACGCAGGTGTCGAGGTCGATCACCAGTCCGAGCTTGCGATCCGTGCGGTCGGGAAGCGCTGTCATGCGCCCCCCCTCGCGGCGGTCACATCGTCCAGCAGGGCTGGTCGATGACGAAGTAATGCGTGTTGGCCTCGTTGACGCGGGCCCGGTAGACCAGCGGCATGTGGCAGCTGCGCGCCGCCATCTGCGCCAACCGCCAGCCCTCGCGGCCGTTGACCATCAGCGCGGGCTCGGTCAGCGCCTGCCAGCCGTGAAGCGCACCCTGCTCGCGCAGCCGCGCGACGGGCGCAAGCGGTGGTGCGGGCATGCCTCGGTCCGGCGGGATCGCCCAGCCCCAGAGCCAGCTGTGACTGTCGTGGTTCCACGAGGCCACCAGCCCGTAGCGCGCGAACCAGCTGCGGCCCTGCGCGGTCGTGACCTTGAAGAGCCCCTCTTCGGGAAAGAGCTGCCAGCAGCCACCACTCTCGGAGAGCCCGCTGTCGCGGTAGAGCCCCGGCAACATCGCATCGTTCTCGGCGCAGGCATGGCGGCGCGCCGCGCGGAAGTGTGCGCAGAGCGGCTGCTCGAAGGCCACGCGGGTCTGCCGCGCGTATACCCAGAGCCCCTCGCCCCGATACCCGCCGGACCGCTGCGCCGCCGCCCAGCCGGGCGTCACCCGGATCTTCTCGAACTCTGCCATGGCCACCGCTTCCCTGCCGAAACGAAACCACCATGCCGGAGCATTCGGGCAGGAGTGAGGCATGCGCACGGCGGCTCAGGCCCGTTCGGTCAGGCACCGGCGTCACCTCGCGTCTCCTACCGTCGAGCGGATTTCCTCGAACACCGGCTGGCTTTCCTCGGGCGCGGCGGATTTCTCGAGTCGCACCCGCAGGTCGAACCATGCCGCCTGCCCGGTCACCGCGTCGGCATTGGCCCAGCGGTGGCCGTCGCCGCGCTCGGGCAGCAGCTCGTGGATGAGGTGGTTGAGCAGGAACCCCTTCGTCGCCTCGGGTGCCTTCGGGTCGAGCGCCCAGGTGCCCTTGCGCTTGCCGATGGCGTTCCATGTCCACACCGTGTCGCGGTTGAGCGCCGCCATATGCGCTGCTGGCACGGTGATCTCGCCGTGGCTCGACGTGACGCGCACCCAGTCGCCCTCGGCCAGCCCGAGCTTTTCCCACCAGTGGGTCGGCAGGTAGAGCGGGTTCACCCCGTGAATCTGCCGCAGCCACGCGTTCTGGCTGCCCCATGAGTGATACATCGCCATCGGCCGCTGGGTGATCGCGTGCACCGGGTAGGCCGCCGGATCCTCGAAGGCATCGGACAACGGCGCATGCCAGACCGGCAGCGGCTCGTGGGTCGTGCGGATGCGCCCGCGCAGATGGTCGGGCGGCTGGCGGGGACCATGGCCCTCGGCGGCAAGCTGGAAGCGGCGCAGCGGCTCGCACCAGAGCTGGATCAGGTCGGGCCTGGGCCCATCGACAAGCCCGAGCGACACCGCCCAGTCCCAGTAGGCGCGGTTCCACGGCTTGTAATAGGCGGCATCTGCCGGAATCTCGGCGGTGAAGAAGCCGCCGTTGCCGATGTAGCTCTCGATCTGGGCCTCGTTCGGCCCGCCGCGCCCATGCGCGATGCCCTGCGGCCCGGTGCGCCATCCGGCAAGCGGCCCGATGCCGGGCTGGCGCTCGTGGTTGGTGATGTAGTCGGCGTAATCGGCATATTTCGGCGCCCCAGCCCCATCGACCATGCCCGGAAGCCCAAGCCGCGCGCCAAGGTCCAGCAGCACCGTCTGGAAGGCGCGCACGTCGCGATCGGGTTCGATCACCGGCCAGCGGATCGCGTCGGCGGCGGCATCGGGCTCCGAGATCGGCCGGTCGAGCAGAGAGATGCAGTCATGCCGTTCGAGATAGGTCGTGTCGGGCAGGATCAGGTCGGCATAGGCCACCATCTCGGAGCTGTAGGCGTCGGAGTAGATGATGTGCGGAATGCGGTAGGCGCCGGTCTCGTCGGTGTCGGTCAGCATCTCGATGGTGCCGCGCGTGTTCATCGACGAATTCCACGCCATGTTCGCCATGTAGAGGAACAGCGTGTCGATCCGGTAGGGGTCGCCCGCATGGGCGTTCGAGATCACCATCTGCATCAGCCCATGCGCCGACAGCGGGTTTTCCCAGGTGAACGCCTTGTCGATCCGCGCCGGGCTGCCATCGTCCTTCAGCGCAAGGTCTTCCGGCCCCTGCGGGTAGCCCAGCGGCGGACCGTCGAGCGGCTTGCCGGGGCGGCTGCGGTGATGCGGTTTGGAATGGGCGCGCGCAGGCTTCGGATAGGGCGGCTTGAAACGGAAGCTGCCGGGCGTCTCGACGGCGCCGAGCAGCGCCTGCAACAGGTGCAGCGCGCGGGCGGTCTGGAAGCCGTTGGCATGGGCCGAGATCCCCCGCATGGCATGCACCGCCACCGCTCGGCCCGGCATGGTCTCATGCGTCTTGCCGCGGAAATCCGTCCACCGCCGGGGCAGCGCGGGCGGGTCGTCAAAGGCCGCACGGGCGAGCTCTGCCGCTACGTGGCGGATCTGGTCGGGGGAAATGCCACAGCGCTCTGCCACCTTTTCCGGCGCATAGCCCGGGTCGAGGTAGCGCTCGGCAAGCTCGAACATCACCGCGTGGTGGGTCACGCCGGCGCGGCGGATGCGGCCGCGCAGGTCGGGCTCGACGCCCTCCCCGTCCCACGGCGCGGGCTTGCCGGTGCGACGGTCGATGACCAACGGCCGCCCTTCCTCGTCACGCAGGAACAAGCCCCGTTCGGCGGACTTCGGGTCGCAATCCAGCAGCACCGGCGCGTTGGTGAACCGTGCGAGGTAATCGAGGTCGATGCGCCCTGCCCGCAGCAGCTCGCGCACCAGCGAAAGGATGAACAGCCCGTCGGTTCCGGGCGTGATCCCGACCCATTCGTCGGCGATGGCGTTGTAGCCCGAGCGCACCGGGTTCACCCCGATGATCTTCGCGCCGCGCGCCTTCAGCTTCGCGAGCCCCAGCTTGATCGGGTTGCTGTCGTGGTCCTCGGCCACGCCGAACAGCAGCATGACCCGCGCATGCTCCCAGTCGGGCGATCCGAACTCCCAGAACGAGCCGCCCAGCGTGTAGATGCCCGCCGCGGCCATGTTGACCGAGCAGAAGCCGCCGTGCGCGGCAAAATTGGGCGTGCCGAACTGCTCCGCCCACCACCCGGTGAGGCTCTGCGACTGGTCCCGCCCGGTGAAGAAGGCCAGCTTCTCGGGTGCAGTCTCGCGCAGGGGCTTCAGCCACGACACCGCCGTCTCGAGCGCCTCGTCCCAGCCGATTTCCTCGAACTCGCCGGATCCGCGCGGGCCGACCCGCCTGAGCGGCGCCCGCAGACGCGCGGGCGATGTCACCTGCTTCAGCCCCGCCGCACCCTTGGCGCAGAGCACGCCACGGTTGACCGGGTGGTCGCGGTTGCCCTCGATGTAGGTGACGCGGCCCTCTTTCAGATGCACGTTGATGCCGCAGCGGCAGGCGCACATGTAGCAGGTCGTCTTGCGGACCTCGTCCGAGATCCTCGGGGATAGCTCGATCTGCGGCTCGGGTGTCATGGGGCCTCCGTCCCTCAGAGGCTAGGCCGGCGCGGCGCGTCTGACCAGTGCCTCCGCGCGCAATCCGCATGACCGGCGCAACGTCGCCGTGTTCGCCGCGCGACGGGATGGCTCAGGCCGCGCGGGCCAGACCGAGGCGCCCGACGCGGGATCGCAGCTCTGCGGCGACCGTGCGGCCCCAGGCATCCCAGCTGAGGCGTTGCTCGAACTCGCGGTAGGCGGAGCGCGAAAGCGCGGCGTAGCTGTCGGGCGCCTCGAGATAGGCCATGATGCGGTCGGCGAAATCCGCGACCTCGCTGCCCGGCGGCAAGGCGTGGCCGTTGACGCCATCGCGCACCGGCACCCCGCCCACGTCGAGACAGAGCGACGGCAAACCGTGGGCCGAGGCTTCGCAGAAGGCGAACCCATAGCTTTCAAACGACGGCTGAACGAGGAAATGCGCCTGCGCCAGCGTCGTCTCGAACAGTGCCAGCTGCTCGGGCACGGTCTTGTCGATCTGCGGGTGCACGGTGACATGCCCGTTGCGATGCGCATCGGGGGGCACGCAGCCGATCACCGTCAGCCGCGCGTCGATGCCCCGCGCGCGCAGCCGCGTCATGGTGTCGAAGGCCACCGGCCCACCCTTGGCAAACCAGTCACGCCCGATCAGCAAGAGCTCGACCGGACGGTCGCGCGAGATCGGCCGCGCGCCGGGCGGAGGGGGCGGTTCGGCCAGACCCGCGCCCCACGGCACGATCAGCGAAGACGCCGGGTCGAGCCCATAGCGGGCATCGGCCTCGCGCTTGAGCCAGTTCGACGGCCAGAATGCAACGTCGGTGCCGCGAAGGACCTCGCGTTCACGGGACTCGATCCAGCCGTCGAGCTTCCGCCCCCCCGGAAACTTAGGCGGATGGGCCTGCCCGATCTCGGAGGTCCGGTAGATCGTCGGCGTGGCATCGGAGCTGAAGGCGCGCACCAGCGGATAGGGTGCCTCGAGACGCGACAGCGACTGAAAGGAATAGGCGCAGAACAGGACGTCGTATCGGTCGCGCGCCAGTTCCGTCCTGATGCGCCGTGCAGCCAGCGGAGACAGCGCGAGATGCGCCCGCCAGCGAAGACGCAGCGACACGGCGTCCGGCATCCGGCGGATCGCCCGGCGCACGGGCTCGGCCATGCCCCAGGACTGCGGCAGGATTTTCACCTCGCCGGCATGGTCGCACAACGCCTGGTACATGCGCGCATTGCCACCCGAATACATGTAGGGATCGAGCGGCGAGAAATCGCACAGGTAGGCGATCCTGAGTCGCGTCTCCGTCACCTGAATTTACCCTGACCTTCGTTACGCTTTACCGGTTCATTGCAGCCCAATCGGGCAAGAAGATGGCCGAAGCGCTTACGCAAGGTCAAGATCGCCGCCGCTGTGCCAAATCTGCCATCTCGCGCGGTGCCAGCACCATTAGAGGGCGACAGGCCGCGATCTGCCTGCTAAGGTCTGCAGGCATGCCGGGGCTCGTGGGGGGCCGGCGGGATGCCGCGAACCCATTTGCGAAGCACCAGGATGCCGAACCCTCTCGCCTATCTTGTCCTGGCCATGTGGCCGATCGTGACCATCGTCCTGTTCCGCCGGCTGCCGGTCGAGCGGGCGCTGATCCTGTCGCTGCTCGTGGGCTACCTTTTCCTGCCGGAACCGCCCACCGCCTTCGACCTGCCGCTGATGCCGTCGCTGAACAAGCACAGCATCCCGGCACTGACGGCCTTCGCGTTCTGCATGTGGAAATACGGCCCCGGCGGGGCGCTGCTGCCGCAGTCGCCGCTGGCCCGGCTGCTGCTCGCGGTGTTCGTGTTCTCGCCGGTGTTGACCACGGTCACCAACACGGCGCCGGTGTTCTTCGGCCAGATCGGCCTGCCCGGCCTCAGCCCCAAGGACGGGCTGGCGCTGGTGGTGCAGCACATGATCGTCATCATGCCGTTCCTGCTCGCGCGCCGGTTTCTCGCGAACGGCGGCGCCCAGCGCTACTTTCTCGTGGCCCTTGTGGTCACCGGGCTGGTCTACTCGGTGCCCATGCTGATCGAGATGCGGCTGTCGCCCCAGCTCAACCGGTGGATCTACGGCTATTACCAGCACCTCTTCGGGCAATCGATCCGCGCCAACGGCTACCGGCCGGTGGTGTTCCTGTATCACGGGCTGTGGGTCGCCTTCTTCATGTTCACCGCCACGCTCGCGGCCTTTGCCCTCTGGCGGAACGACAAGCGCCTGCACGAATTCAAGGTGCTCGCAGCAGCGGCCTACCTGCTGGCAATTCTCGTCCTTGCGAAATCGCTGGGCGCGCTGATCTTCGCCGTCGGGCTCATCCCGGTCGCGATGCTGCTTGGCCGCAAGAGCCAGATCCGCGTCGCGATGCTGATCGGGGCGCTGGCCATAGGCTACCCGATCATGAAGGGCGCGCATCTCGTCCCCGAGGACAGGATCATCGCCGCCGCCGCCAGCATCGACGCGGAGCGGGCCAATTCGCTCGATTTCCGCTTCGAGAACGAGAACATCCTGCTCGACCGCGCCTACCTCAAGCCGGTCTTCGGCTGGGGCAGCTGGGGCCGCAACCAGATCTTCGACCCGGTGACCGGAGAGATCGCCACCGTCACCGACGGGCGCTGGATCATCGTGATCGGCGTCTACGGCTGGGTCGGCTTCCTCGCCGAGTTCGGACTGCTGCTGCTGCCGGTGTTCCTGCTCTGGCGCGAGTCCGTCTCGGCCCGGCGCGAGACGATCTCGCCCTTCATCGCGCCGCTGTCGCTGATGCTGGCGATCAACGTCTTCGACATGATCCCCAATGCCACGCTCACACCGCTCACGTGGCTGCTGGCCGGGGCGCTCACCGGCTATGCCGAACAGCTCAAGGCGGCCCGCAAGAAGCAGGCCGTTCGCACGGGCGCAGCGAGCCGTCCGCTGAAATGGCGCTCGGTGATGTGACGATGCAAGACGCCGCAGTTCCGGTTTCCGCCCGCCCCCGCGTGCTGGCCATCGCCGAGGCCGCGAACCCCGAGTGGGTCAGTGTCCCGCTGGTGGGCTGGTCGCTCGCAAGCGCCCTGCGCGAGGTGGCCGACGTGCATGTCGTCACGCAGGTGCGCAACCGCGACGCCTTTCTGCGTGCCGGTCTCGCGGAAGGGCGCGACTTCACCGCCATCGATTCCGAGACCTTCGCCCGCCCCATGTGGAAACTCGCCGAGCGCCTCCGCATGGGCGCGGGCAAGGGCTGGACCATGGTGCAGGCGATCAACGCCCTGAGCTATCCGTGGTTCGAGCGGCTGGTCTGGCAACGTTTCGGCGGTGCGATCCGGGCCGGCGAATTCGACATCGTGCACCGCATCACCCCGCTGTCGCCGACGGTCTCCTCCTCGCTCGCGGGGCATTGCGCGCGGGCGGGCACGCTTTTCGTGCTCGGCCCGCTCAACGGCGGCGTGCCGTGGCCCGAGGGGTTCGACGCCGAGCGCCGGCGCGAGAAGGAATGGCTGAGCTACCTGCGGTCGGCCTACAAGCTGATGCCGGGCCGCGAGGCGACGCTGCGCAACGCCTCTGCGGTCCTCACCGGCTCGCGCCATACCGAGGGCGAGATTCCCGCCCGCCACCGCCACAAGACGATCTACCTGCCCGAGAACGCCATCGACCCGGCGCGTTTCAACCGCACCGCTGCCCCCGGACCCGGCCCGCTGCGTGCCTGCTTCGTCGGGCGACTGGTGCCCTACAAGGGGCCCGACATGCTGCTTCAGGCCGCCGCCCCCCTGCTGCGCGACGGGCGCATGACGCTCGACATGATCGGGGACGGCCCGATGATGCCGGATCTCGTGGGGCAGGCCCGGCAGCTCGGGGCCGAACGGGGGCTCACCTTCCACGGCTGGAAGGACCACCGCGAGGTGCAGGACATCATGGCCGGCTGTCATGTCCTGTCCTTCCCCTCGATCCGCGAGTTCGGCGGCGGTGTCGTGCTCGAGGCGATGGCCCTCGGCGTGGTGCCCCTGATCGTCGACTACGCGGGACCGGGCGAGCTGGTGGTGTCCGGGACGGGGCTCAAGGTGCCCTGCGGCACGCGCGAGCAGATCGTCGCGGGCTTTGCCGATGCGCTCGCGCGGCTGGCAGACGACCCCTCGGGCCTGCCCGGAATGGCACACGCGGCGCGCGACCGCGTGCAAAGCCATTTCACCTGGGCCCGGAAGGCCCGGCAAATCGCCGAGGTTTACGCGTGGCTCCGCAGCGGCAGGTCAGACGCGCCGCCCGTCTTCTTCTGACCGCCGACCCGAGATGGACCCAGCAGCGCGCCAGAGGGCAGACGTTGACGGATCGGTAAGGAAGGGCGGAATAGTCTCTGCGACGCCGCGAGCCTGCCTTTGAATTGCCCGACTCTTCGCCGATACTTTTCGGCACCCGTGGCGGGCAGAGCATCGCGGCTCTTCCCTTCGCGCGAAGGTGATGTGCCCCCGGAGAATCCGGATTGCGAGTGATGGCCCAGACAGAACCGAGGCGACAGGACCAGGCGGTCACGTCGCTGCCCTACCGCAGCGATATCGACGGGCTCCGCGCCATCGCGGTGCTTGCCGTCGTGTTCTACCATTTCGGCATCCCCGGCTTTCAGGGCGGCTTCGTCGGCGTCGACATCTTCTTCGTGATCTCCGGCTTCCTGATCGGCGGCATCCTCTGGCGCGAATACGATTCGACCGGGCGGATCTGGCTGCGGCATTTCTACATCCGCCGCTTCCGGCGACTCGCCCCTGCGTTCTTCACCATGGCCTTCGTCACCGCGGCGCTGTGCTGGGCGCTGTTCCTGCCCTTCGAGTTCCGCGAGCTCGGCAAGCAACTCATCGCGGCGACGGTCTACCTGTCGAACGTGCTGTTCTTCCGCGAAGCCGGCTATTTCGACACCGCGTCCGAGGAAAAGCCGTTCCTGCACACGTGGTCGCTCGCGGTCGAGGAACAGTTCTACATCTTCCTGCCGCTCTTCATGCTGCTGCTGTCGCGCAACCGCCGCGTCCTGCTCGCAGCGCTCGTCGGCTGCTGGGTCCTGTCACTCGCCGCCTGCGTGATGCTGACAGCGCCCTACCAGACGGCGACCTTCTACCTATTCCCGTTCCGCGCATGGGAGCTGCTGAGCGGGGTGCTGCTGGCAATCTGGGGCTGCGAGACCGGACGGCGCTGGCGGGGCCGCGCGGTTCTGAGCTGGCTCGGATTCGCCCTGGTGCTGGCCTCGATCCTGTTCATACCGGCAGGCCCTGCCTTTCCCGGCGTCCTCGCGCTCGCCCCGGTGCTCGGGGCAGTGCTGCTGCTCGCCAACGGCTGCGGCCGCAACCACGTGAACCGTGCCCTGTCGACCCCCGAGGCGGTGTTCTTCGGCAAGATCTCCTATTCGCTCTATCTCTGGCACTGGCCGGTGCTCGTGCTGTCGCTCTACCTGCGCGGAAGCTACACCGGTCTGCCCGAGGCCATCGCATGGATGCTGCTTTCGGTCGCGCTCGGCTGGCTGTCCTGGCGTTTCATCGAAGACCCCGTGCGGCGCAGACGCCTGCCGGGCTTCACCGTCCTTGGCGGCACCGCGGTTGCCTCCTCGGCCATGCTTGCGCTTGGCGGCTGGCTCTACGTGAACGACGGGCTGCCCGACCGCTTCGGCCCGGCGGTGCGCCCGCATATCACCGCCACCGCCGACTTCATGCAGGACTGGAGCCGCTGTCACACCCCCTCAGAGGGGCCGCTCATGGGGCTCGAGGTCTGCCCGATCGGTCCCGACGGGCCACCGAAGGTGCTGGTCTGGGGCGACAGCCACGTGCGCGCCTACCACGAGGGGCTGGCACTTGCCGCGCTCGAAGCCGACACGCCGGGCATGATCATCTGGCGCGCCGGATGCCCGCCGCTCTTCGGCGTGCGCAAGGTGGAAAGCGCCGCGACGCAGGCGCAGGACACCGCCTGCACCAACGCCAACCTGCAGATCCGGCAGGCGCTTTCCGCCCTGCCGAGCCTCGAGCGGGTGCTGCTGGTGGGGCGCTGGAGCTACTACGCCAACGGCACGGGAATCGGCATCGACGCGCAGAACACCATTGCGGTGCACCCCGTGGCGGCGCCGACCCGCATCGGCGAACCGCAGGCAGAGATCGTCGCGCGGGCCATAGATGCCACCGTCGCCGAACTGCGAGAGCGTGTCGGAGATGTCGTGGTGATGCGACAGCCGCCCGAGATCGCGCAATACACCAGCCGCGTCGCCGCGCGCGAGGCAGCGCTCGCCGGCTGGCCGCTGGCCCGCCCCCCGGTGACCGAGACAAGCATCCCCCGCGCCGCGCTGGCCCAGCGCATCGCCCCAGCGGAGGCGCCCTGGCGGGCGCTGGCCGAGGCGGGCCGGATCGGCTGGATCGACCCATGGCCGCGCCTCTGCGACGACGCCGCCTGCCATGCCCTGCACGACGGCCAGGGCTACTACTTCGACAACAACCACCTCACCAACACGGCGGCACTGGCGCTGAGCGACCTGTTCGTGCCGGTCTTCACCCTCGACGACGGGGCCGGATCGTGACCGCCGCCGCCGGGTCGGAGTGGGATGTCATCGTGATCGGCACCGGCATCGGCGGGGCCACGACCGGCCGGGCGCTGGCCGAGGCCGGGCAAAAGGTGCTGTTCCTCGAACAGGGCGCAGCTGGCCACCGGAGCGAACGCAACGGCCTGTCCGAGATCTTCGTGCCCGAGGCCCGGCTGGCCCGCGGCCTCTGGCCCACCCCGCTGCACGCCCGCGTCGACGGGCAGCAGGCGGCGCTCTACGCACCGCTCGGGGCCGGGGTCGGCGGCTCATCCGTGTTCTACGCGGCAACGCTCGAGAGACCCGAGCGCCACGACCTCGACGATCTGCCCGACCGGCCGCATCCGACCGGCGGCTGGCCGGTGGGCTTCGATGCCATGCGCCCCTGGTATGACCGCGCCGCGCGGCTCTACCACGTTCACGGCACGCCGGACCCGCTCTCGACCGACCCTCCGATGGCGTTGGCGCCGCCTCCGCCGCTGAACGGCACCGAGCAGGCGCTGATGACGACACTCGAACGTCACGGGCTGCACCCCTACCACGCGCATACCGCCATCGACCGGGTCGAGGGCTGCCTGAACTGCCTTGGTACGAAATGCCCGAAGCGCTGCAAGATGGACGCCCGCTCGGTCGGGATCGAACCGGCGCTTGCCACCGGCAATGCCCGCGTCATCGACCGCGCCCGGGTTGTGCGGCTGCTAGGCGACGGCGACCGGGTCACCGGTGTCGAGGTGCGCATCGACGGCGAAACACAGGTCTTCACCGCGCCCCGCTACTTGCTGGCCGGCGGCGCGCTCGGCTCGCCCAAGCTGCTGCTCGCCTCGGCCTGCGCGGCATGGCCCGAGGGCGCGGCCAACGGCTCGGGGCTGGTCGGACGCAACCTGATGTTCCATCTCAACGAGATGTTCGCCCTCTGGCCGCCGCGCGGCACGCCGGACGCCGGCGCGACCAAGGCCATCGCCCTGCGCGACCTCTACCTGCGCGAAGGCGCGCGGCTGGGGATGATTCAGGCCATGGGCATCCGCGCCTCCTACGGCGAGATCGTGCACTACCTGAACCTGATGCTGGCGCGCTCGCCGCTCGCCCGCGTGCCGGGTCTGCGCCAGATGACCCGCATTCCCGCCGCCATCGCCGCGAAGCTCTTCGGGCACGCGCAGATCTTCGTCGGCCTGATGGAGGATCTGCCCTACCGCGAGAACCGCGTGCTGCACGACCCGGCGCAGCCCGACCGGCTGGCGGTAGACTACACCTGTCACCCCGAGCTGCTGGCCCGCCGCCGCCAGTTCCGCCGCGCCATTTCCCGCGCCTTTCGCGGGCAGCGGCGGGTGTTCCTCGGGATGGGCCCCGAGCTGAACTTCGGCCACCCTAGCGGCACGCTGCGCTTCGGCACCGATCCCGCGAGCTCGGTGCTCCGGCCCGACTGCCGCGCGCATGAGCTGTGCAACCTGTGGGTGTCGGACGCGTCCTTCATGCCGACCTCGATGGGGGTGAACCCGAGCCTGACCATTGCCGCCAACGCGTTGCGCGTGGCCGACGCCATGCTGAAGGAGCAGAGATGACCCGCATCACCCCGCAGGACGGCGTGGCCGTCGTCACCGGTGCCGGGTCCGGACTGGGCCGCGCGCTGAGCCTGGCGCTCACCCGGCACGGCCTGACGGTGATCGGCACCGGACGGCGTGCCGGGCCACTGGCGGAAACGCAGGCGCTTGCGCCGGACCGGTTCCACGCGCTGCCGCTCGACGTGGGCGACTGGGCTGCCGTCCAGCACGGCTTTGCGCGCATCCGCGCCGAGCATGGGCGGATCGCGCTGCTCGTGAACAACGCGGCGGTCTATCCCCGGCGGGACATCCTCGACGAAAGCGGCGAAAGCGTCATGGACACCGTCGCCACCAACCTCGGCGGCACCGTGAACTGCGCCCGCGCCGCGCTGGAAGACATGTGCGAGACAGGGCGGGGCCGCATCCTCAACGTGGCGACCTTCGCCGACCTGAACCCGCTGCCCGCGAGCGCGGCCTATTCGATCTCGAAGGGTGCGGCACGGATCTTCACCCGCGCGCTGATCGCCGATCTTGCCGACCGCTTTCCCGGCATCGTCATCGGTGACTGGATGCCGGGCATGCTGAAAACCACCATGGGCATTCCCGACGGGCTCGCGCCCGAAGCGGCGGCGGAGTGGGGCGCCGAGCTTGCGCTGCGCGCCGACCCGGAGTTGACCGGCGCGGTCTTCGAGATGGACACCGAGGTGCTGCCGCCGCGCGGGCTCAAGGGCAAGCTGAAGGATGCGCTGCTGATGCGACGTCGCCGCCCGCGCCGGCTGGGCTGAACCCGGCCTAGTGCTGCGGCGTGCGGAAACGCTGCAGCATGGCGCGCAGAACCTGGCCCGGCAGGATCGCGAGACATTTCGCGTAGCGCGGCGCCAGCCGGCGCGGGCTGATCGCACCGCGCCACAGCCATTCGATCGCGAACCGCCGCACCCAGCGCGGCGCCCGTTTCTGGCGCCCGGCGAAGAAGTCGAGCCCTGCCCCGATCGAGGCGAAGCCGATCTGCGGTGCCTTGCGCCGTCCGGCAGCCGCGAAGATCTCCTGCTTGGGCGCGCCCAGCGCCACGAAGCACAGCCCGGCGCCCGAGGCCGTCAGCCGCGCGAATATCTCGTCAGCCGCCGGCCCGTTGGGATCGAAACCCATCGGCGGTGCGATGGTGATGGCGACCTCGAGATCGCGCACCTCGCGCTCAAGGTAGCTCTTCGCCGCTGAAAGCGCCGCGTCCGTGCTGCCGACGAGCGCCAGCGTCACCCCCTGTTGCGCCGCGAGCCGCGCGAGCGGCATGATCGCATCGGAGCCCGGGATCAGCTCGACGGGGCGCCCGGCGAGCCAGGACATCCACACGATGGGGTTGCCGTCCGCGGTCACGAGATCCTGCGCCGCATAGGCACTGCGAAAGAGCGGAGAAGCCCGCAGCTTCACGAGGTGGTCGAGATTGAGGGTGGCAAGCGCAAAACCCTGCCTCTGCGCCAGTCGCTCAGCGACTCGCGCCTGAAGCACGGCCCATGTCGGAACGTTCACCGATATCCGCTCACCGGAAATCCTGAAGTCCATGAATCGTCGCGTCTCCTTGCGCCCCGGCGCGGAGTGTAGCGCAAAAGAGGCCGCCCGGAGGACCGGGAGTTGCCGATTTCCTGGCGACCGTGTCTCCGGGGCATCAACGGCCCGACTCTCGGCTGCCGACCGGCGCGACCTTTCCGCACAGAGACTCTCCTGCCGAAATCTCGCCAGATTTATATGGTTCAAAGCGGTTAACGCGACGTATCGTGACTCGTCATCCGGGAGCGCCATGCCTGTTCAGCCAATCCTGCCGCCTTTCGCGCGGCCTCGTGTTGCGCGTGACGCGGAGCGCGGCGACTGATGGGCCGGATCGCGCTTCTCGGGTGCGGCTTCGTCGCCGACCTCTACCTGCGCTCGCTACGGGCCATGTCCGGGATCGAGGTCGCGGCGGTCTACGACCGCGACGCGGCCCGGCTCGACCGTTTCTGCGCACATTGGGGCCTCCCGAAGGCCGGCTCGCTGACCGGGTTCCTCGAGACGCTGCCCGAGGGCACGCTGGTGCTGAACCTCACCAACCCCTCGGCGCATTACGAGCTTAACCGGGCGTGTCTCGATGCCGGCCACCACGTCTATTCCGAGAAACCTCTGGCGATGGAGATCGACGACGCGAAGGCGCTGCACACACTCGCGCGGGACAAGGGGCTGATGCTGGCCTCGGCCCCCTGCTCGGTGCTGGGCGAGGCGGCGCAGACCCTTGGCCACGCGCTGCGCCACGACATCGCCGGCACGCCCCGGGTGATCTACGCCGAGCTAGACGACGGCTTCGTGCCGCAGGCCGCCTACCGCAAATGGCTGAGCGAGACCGGCGCGCCGTGGCCCTACGACGACGAGTTCCGCGTCGGCTGCACGCTGGAACACGCGGGCTACTACCTCGGCTGGCTGATCGCGTGGTTCGGCACGGTGCGCACGGTGGTCGCCGCCAGCGCCGAGACCGTGCCCGACAAGACCGGCGCCGGCCCGATGGCGCCCGACCTGTCGGTGGCCACGCTGTTCTTCGAGACCGGCCCCGTCGCCCGGCTGACCTGCTCGATCGTCGCGCCGCATGACCATTCCATCCGCATCGTCGGTGACAAGGGCGTTCTGAGCTGCGACGCCGCCTGGGACAATGCCGCGAAAGTCCGCTTCGCGAAGCGCATGACCCTCCGCCGGCGCCTGATGGAACACCCCTTCCCCCGCCGCGTGAAGTTGAGCGGCCCGCCCCACCCCAAGGTGAAACGCTGGGGCGCGGCGGCGATGAACTTCATGCTCGGGCCCGCCGAGATGCTCGACGCGCTTTCGACCAAACGGCCGAGCCGCCTGTCGGCGGATTTCGCGCTGCACATGACCGAGGTCACGCTGGCGATCCAGAACGCCGGCGAAAGCACCGGCGCGCAGGCGATGACCACGTGCTGCGACCCGATGGAACCGATGCCATGGGCGCGGTGAGCCGAATCCTCGTCACCGGCGCGGGCGGTTTCATCGGCCGCGCGACCGTGGCCGAGGCCCGCGCGCGCGGGCTCGGCGTGGTCGCGGTGGTGCGCCGCGCGGCGCCCTCGGACTGGGCCGAGGACGCGGGCATCGAGGTGGTGACGGCGGATCTCTCCGACCCGGCCTCGGTCAACGCGCTGGCAGGCGGCCTGCGCGGTTGCGGCGCGGTGATCCACGCGGCGGCGCATCTCGGCGGCGATCCGGCCGCCATCGAGGCCGACACGCTGCGCGGCACCCGCCACCTGCTCGATGCCCTGCCCGAGGGCATGCGGCTGGTGCTGGTCAGCTCCATCGCGATCTACGACCCCATGCGGCGCGCGCCCGGCGAGACGCTCGACGAGCGCGCCCGCCTGAGCGCAGAGGGCCAGGCGCAAGACCCCTACTCCGGCGCGAAGCTCGCGCAGGAAGCGCTTTGCCGGGCCTCGGGGCACCCGCTCTGGCTGATGCGGCCGGGTGCGGTCTGGGGGCCGGGCCGGACGTGGCACGCCCTGAGCGGCTTCTGGGTCGGCCCCTGCCACGTGCTGCTCGACTCGGACGGCGAGCTGCCGCTTGTCCATGTCACCTCGGTCGCGCGCGCGCTGGTGAGCGCCGCGCTGCGCGATCCCGAGGGGACCGTCGCGCTCAACGTGATCGACGACGACCGCCCCACCCGCCGCCGCTTCGCCCGGGCCCACAGGCGCGCCGCCGGCTGGCCCCGGCTGATCCTGCCGCTGCCGTGGACGCTCTGGCGCGGGCTGGCCCGGCTCTCGGCCCCGCTTGGCCCCCGCCGTCCGGGGCTGCTGCGCGAACCGGTGCTGCGTGCGCGGATCATGCCGTTGTCCTGGCCGAACGCGGCGCTGCGCCAGACACTCGGCGGCAGCGACGACGCGCCCTTCGAGGAGATGCTCGCCCGCAGTCTCGCGGAGGAGCGGCGATGACGCTTCCGAAGCTCGCCTATCTCACCGGGGAATACCCGCGTGCCTCGGATACGTTCATCCAGCGCGAGGTCGCCGCGCTGCGCGATCTTGGCCACGAGGTGCTGACCTGCTCGATCCGCACCACCGGCCCCGAACATCTCGTGGGGGCCGAGCAGCGCGCGGAGCACGCCCGCACCTTCATGGTCCTGCGCGCCGCCAAGAACCCGCTGACCCTGCTCGGGGCGCAGCTGCGCTTTGCCCTGCGCCCCGCCCGCTATGCCCGTGCGCTGAAGCTTGCATGGGCGACCGCACCGAAGGGGCTCAAGGGGCGGCTCTACAACCTGATCTACTTCGCCGAGGCCGCCGTGCTGGCCGACAGGCTGCGCGCCGAGGGCGTCGAGCACCTGCACAACCACATCGCCAAGGCGTCCTGCACGGTGGCGATGCTGGCCTCGGAACTGTCGGGCATTCCGTTCAGCTTCACCATCCACGGCCCCGACATATTCTTCGAGCCGGGCCACTGGCGGATCGACGAAAAGACCGCGCGGGCGCGTTTCGTGGCCTGCATCTCGGACTACTGCCGCGCGCAGCTCATGTGTTTCGCCGCGCCCGAGCACTGGGACAAGCTGCACATCGTCCATTGCGGCATCGACCCGATCCGTTACGACACCGCACCGCACCGGGGCCAGACGCTGCTTTTCGTCGGGCGGCTCGCCGGGGTGAAAGGCGTGCCGATCCTGCTCGACGCGGTGGCGGCGCTGAAAGAGCGGTTCCCCGGGCTGCGGCTTGCGCTGATCGGCGACGGGCCGGAACGCGCGGCGCTGGAGGAGCGGGCGAAACCGCTGGGCGACACGGTGGTCTTCCTTGGCTACCAGAGCCAGGACGCCGTGGCCGAGGCGCTGGCGCAATCCGACGTCTTCGTGCTGCCGAGCTTCGCCGAGGGCGTGCCCGTCGTGCTGATGGAGGCGATGGCCGCCGGCGTGCCGGTGATCGCCACGCAGATTGCCGGCATCCCCGAGCTGGTCTCGCACTGGGAGAGCGGCCTGCTGGTGCCGCCCGGAGACGTGCCGGCGCTGACCGAGGCGATTTCGCAGATGCTTGCCAGCGCCGACCAGCGGCGCGTGATGGGGGCCGTCGGCCGTGCCACCGTCGAGGCCGAGTTCAACATCCACATCGAGGCGGCGCGGCTGTCGCATCTCTTCACCGCCTACGCCGAGGGCAGCCAGCCGCCGAAGCGCGAGGCGCTGGAATGACCCCCGTGGACGTGGTCCTCATCGGCCGCAACGAGGGCGCGCGGCTGGTTGCGGCGCTGGCCTCGGTCGCGGGGGTGGCGCGGCAGGTGATCTACGTCGATTCGGGCTCGACCGACGCCAGCATCGCCGAAGCGCGCAAGGCCGGCGCCACGGTGGTCACGCTGTCCTCCGCAGAGCCCTTCACCGCCGCGCGCGCCCGCAACGCCGGCTATGCCGCGCTCGACCATCCGCGTTTCGTGCAGTTCATCGACGGCGACTGCACGCTGGTGCCGGGCTACCTCGACGCCGCGCGCGCGCATCTCGAAGCGCATCCGCAGCTTGGCCTCGTGACCGGCTGGCGCTCGGAGATCCACCGCGACGCCAGCCTCTACAACCAGCTTGCCGACTTCGAATGGCGGCGCCCGGCGGGCGAGATCCTCGCCTGCGGTGGCGACATGATGGTGCGGGCCGAGGCCTTCGACGCCGTGGGCGGCTTCGACCCCGAGGTGATCGCCGCCGAGGACGACGAGTTCTGCACGCGGCTGCGCAAGGCCGGATGGCGGCTCGAACGCATCCCGCAGGAGATG
The DNA here is from genome assembly GCF_003703915.1 of Salipiger sp. D13. Lineage (NCBI taxonomy): Bacteria > Pseudomonadati > Pseudomonadota > Alphaproteobacteria > Rhodobacterales > Roseobacteraceae > Salipiger > Salipiger sp. D13. The sequence goes on along the minus strand of NZ_RAPJ01000008.1, from coordinate 328,146 downwards.
ACCCGCCACGACGCCGACACCCACCGCTTTTCGCAATGGTGGCGCCGGGCGGTGCGCACCGGTCACGGCTTCGCGCAGGTGGGCGCGCTGCATCCCGACTACTTCACCCGCGAGCGCCGCCGCGTGCTGGTCTACGGGCTGGCGCTGCCGCTGCTGCTGCTTGCCGGGCTGCTGTTCTGGTGGCCGCTCTGCGCGCTGGTGCTCGCGGCCTATGCGCTCAACTGGTGGCGCACCGCGCAGGGGCTGTCGCGGGCCGGGCTGCCGGCGTCCGAAGCGCGGCGGCACAGCCTGCTCATCACCCTGTCCAAGATCCCCAACATGATCGGCATGGCGACCTACCACTGGCGTCGCCGCCGCAACGCGCAGATGCGCATCATCGAGTACAAGTGAGGCTTCAGCCATGACCGAGATCCGAGTGGGCCTGATCGGGGCCGGTTACATCGCCACCTGGCACGCCGACGCACTGAAGGCGACGCCGGGCGTGACCGTGGCGGCGGTCTGCGATGTCTCGGAACAGGCGGCGCGGGGCCTGGCCGAGGCCTGTGGCGCGCAGCCCTTCACCAGCGTCGAGGCGCTGATCGAGAGCGGCTGCTGCGACGCGGTCCACATCCTGACGCCGCCGCAGATGCACAAGCCGCTGGCGCTGCAATGCCTCGAGGCGGGGCTGCACGTGCTTGTCGAGAAGCCCGTCGCCACCAGCGCCGACGACACGCGCGAGATCCTCGCCGCCGCCGAAGCCGCAGGCAAGCGCTTCCACGCCGGGCACAACTTCCTCGGCCTGCCGTCCTACGAGCGGATGAAGCGGATGATGCAGGAGGGCACGCTCGGCCGGGTCTTGGCGGCCGAGATCACATGGGCGCTACCGCTCTCGCCGCTGCGCTCGGGGCCGTTCAATATCTGGCTGCTGCGCGAGCCGAGGAACCTGCTGCTCGAGCTGGGGCCACATCTGGTGGCCTTCGCGGTCGATCTCTTCGGCACGCCGAAAGTGGTCTTTGCCGAGGCCACCAAGCCCGTGATGCTGCCCGGCGACGACCCGCGCCCGCAGGCGTTGCGCATCCTCGCGCGGGCCGGCGATGTCGAGATCACCTTTACCCTGTCGATGGTGGAAACCCAGGACGACCGCTCGGTCACGCTGCGCGGTTCCTCGGCGCGGGCGCGGCTCGACTTCGCCTCGGACGTGCTCACCGTCGAGCGCGAGAACACCTCGGACCTGGTCGTGAACCCGCTGCGCAAGCAGCTCGACCTGTCGGGCCAGCACCTGCGCGAAGGTCTGCGGAACGCCTGGACCCAGGCCAGCTCGCTCAATCAGAAAGGCCCTTACGGGCTCAGCTTCCGGGGCATGGACGCCGCCGTCTACGGCACCTTGACCGGTCCGCAGGACGCCCGCTTCAGCGGTCAGAGCGCGGTGACAGTGATGCAGGCCATCGACGACGCGCTCGACCTGCTGCCCCCCGAGCAGCTCGAGCCGAAAGCGCCGGCCGTGCAGACCCGCCCGCCCGCGCCGACCGCGATGGTCATCGGCGGCACCGGCTTCATCGGCCGGGCGCTCACGCGGCGGCTGGTGGCCGACGGGCACGACGTGCGGGTGCTGTCGCGCGGCCGCCACGGCCCCTTCCCCGACCTGCCCGACCAGGTCGAGACTGTGGGCGTCTCGCTGCACGATCTCGAAGCGCTGACCGAGGCGATGACGGGCATCGACGTGGTCTTCAACCTTGCCAAATCGCTCGACACGAGCTGGACCGACGCGCTGGTGAACGACGTGGGCGTCGCCACCCGGATCGGCATGGCCTGCGAAAAGGCCGGGGTGAAACGGCTGGTCTACACCGGCACGATCGCCTCCTACGACATGTCGGACCCGGGCGTGACCATCACCGAGGACATCGGCTTTCCCGAGGACATGACCGACCGCAACCTCTACGCCCGGTCCAAGGCAGAATGCGAACACCAGTTGATGCGGCTGCACCGCGAACGCGGCCTGCCGCTGACCATCGCACGACCCGGCATCGTGGTCGGCCATGGCGGCCCGCTGCAGCATTGGGGCATCGGGCGCTGGCACGGCGCCGGGGCGGTGCGCATCTGGGGGCCGGGGAACAACACCCTGCCCTTCGTGCTGATCGACGACGTGGTCGACGGGCTGGTGCGCATGGCGGCGCGGCCCTCGGCCATCGGCGAGAGCTTCAACCTGATCGGCGAGCCGATGCTCTCGGCGCGCGGCTACTTCGACGCCATCCACGAAGCGCTTGGCGCGAGGATCCGGGTGAGCCCCGGCAACCTCACGGCGTTCTACCTGTCGGACGCGGTGAAATACGGGCTGAAGAAATACGCGCTGCGCAAGCGCGGCGTCGTGCGGCCCTCGCTCGCCGACTGGAAGAGCCGCGCGCATTTCACGCCCTTCGCGAACGACAAGCCCAAGCGGATGCTCGACTGGCACCCCGAGACCGACCGCGCGGCGTTCATCGAAAAGGCGATCACCCGCGCCAACCTGTTCGGGTTCTGAGTGGCCCCCGCCGGTCCTTAATCTTGACAGAATCCTCTGGTCTAAGCGGGGATATGGTTAATGAACGCGCTGCGCGGATGTTCGCGGAGTGTTTTGGAGTGGGCGGATCAGGCATATGGTCGAGCGACGGAAGTTCCAGAGGAAGAAGCGGCCCGCCGCCGAGACCGACGCCCCGGAGCCGGCCGAGGTCACCTCTGCTGCCCCACCAGCCGCCGCCCCGACGCACCGGCGCAAGCGCCGCCGCACGGATGCCGCGCAAACGCCGCCAACGGAGGCGGTGACGGCCGAACGCACACGATCCGAAAGCGCGAGCGACGCGCAGGAGGCCGCCCGCGTCGCGGCCGCCCGCCGGGCGGAACGGGCCCGCGAAGCCATGGCGCAGCGCAAGGCTGAAGAGGCCCGCTTGGCAGAGGAACAACGTCAGGCCGCCGCGCAACGCGAGGCCGAGCGCCTTCGCTTGGAACAGACCCGTGCCGCCGAGGAGGCCGAAGCCGCCCGCCGTGCCGAAGACGCTGAACGCGCCCGTCTGGCCGACGAAGCCCGTCGCCAGCAGGAGGCCGAGCACCGCGCGCAGGAGCAACGCGAGGCCGAGGCGCGCGCCGCAGAGGCCGCTCGCAAGGCCGAGCAGCTGCGTCTTGCCGAGGCCGCGCGCGAGGCGGAAATCGCCCGCGCGACGGAGAAGGCCAACCGCGACGCCGAGGCCGCCGCCTCGGAGGCCCGCCAGATCGACGAAGCCCGCCAGGCGCTGCGAGCGCAACGCGCCGCCAGACGGGTCGCCCCCGCAGATGACGCAGACGTCGACGATCGCTGGGCCCGGCTCGGAAGCTTTCCGGTCGACCCGGCCCATCTCCAGCGCCACCGCATCGTGACCGCGCTGCGCGAAGACCCGGCCCACGCGGCCTTTGACGTGCTGCGCACGCGGCTGCTGCAGGCGCTGGCGGACAACGGCTGGAAGCGGGTGGCGATCACATCGCCCACCAAGGACTGCGGCAAGACCTTCACCGCGGCGAACCTCGCGATCAGCCTGTCACGGCAGCAGAACTGCCGGACCCTGCTGCTTGACTGCGACATGCGGAGGCCATCGCTGCACAAGGTGATGGGGCTGCGCGACCCGGGCTCGATGGGCGACATGCTGCGCGGCGGGATCCCGCCCGAGGATCATTTCCAGCGCATCGCCGAGAACCGCATCCATGCCGGCGACACCATCGCCTTCGGTTTCAACGGCGCGGTCGAACCCTATGCCTCGGAGTTGCTGCAAAGCCCCGAGACCGCCCGGACCCTGCAACGGATCGAAGACCGCTTTGCGCCCGACGTGATGCTCTTCGACCTGCCGCCGGCGCTTTACTACGACGACGTCATCGCCTTTCGCCCGTTGTTCGACGGGGTGCTGCTGGTCGTCGGCGGCGGCCTGACGACGGAAAAGGAAGTGCGCGAGGTCGAGCGCCGGCTTGGCGAGAGCACGCCCCTGCTCGGCACGGTCCTGAATCGCGCCGAGGGCACCAGCCTCAAGAAATACAGCTACTGAGTGTCGTCCCCCGCTCCCGGCTCCGTCAGGAGCGCGCGAGCCGGGGCATCCACTTTCCCAGCAAGGTCTGCCACGGAATTCGGTCGCCGAAGAGGGCGAAGGCGCCCCAGAGCGCGGCGATCAGCGCGGCCAGCGCCGCCGCGATGCCAAGCCCCCGGCGGCGGCGGTCCCGTCGCGTCCGGATCGTGGGGATGGCCACCACGGGCTGCACCCCCAGCGCACGCTCCATCTGCATCGCGCTGCGGATGGCCGGGTTGGCAAGTTCCACGATGAAGGCCAGCGCAACCCCGGCCAGCAGGCTGGCCACACCGCCCATGATCGCCACCTTCTTGCGGCTGCCCGACGCCGGAACCTCGGGCACGAGCGCCGTCTCGAGCGCCTCGAAGCGGTCCATCTGCTGGCGATCCTCGAGCATCTGGCCCATCTCTGCATCGGCCTTGCGCCGGGTGATGACGCTGTACTGGTCCTGGAGCCGCTCGAGGTTCCGCTCGAGCGCGGAAAGCTCACGCTCGATCTCGGGGGCCTTCAGGATGGTCGCCTCGATCGACGCGATGCGGCTCTCGACCAGCGCCTTCTGCTCCTGCAACAGGGCGATCTGCCGTGACAGCACCTCCTCGCGCTGGCGGGTGGAGTTGCTCTGCATCGTCACGATCTCGCGGTCGAGTTCGAGCAGGCTGTCCTCGAGCGTGCTGAGCTGGGCACGCAGGGCGGTCATCCCCGATGGCAGCGCGTCGGCGTTGTCCTGCTTGTAGGTCGCGATGCGGGCCTCGGCCTTCTCGATCTCGGCCTCGACGCGGGCGGCCTCGTCCTCGAAGAACTTCAGCGTCTCGCGGGCGCTGCTCGCGCTGCGATTGCGGGACTGGTCGATGACCGTGTACATCAGCTCGTTGGCGAGGTTCGCCGCCTTCTCGGGATCGTCGAGGGTCACCGTGATGAGCAGCCCCGAGGGCGCCTGCTGCATGGCCTGGTAGCCGCTGGTTTCCGCGCGGATCTCGTCGATCCGGATGGCGTCGCGCATGAGGCCGACCCGCTCGGACACGGTCATGGTGGGATCGCCGGCGAACAGCCCGTTGTTGTTCATCAGCCGCACGAGGTTGTCCCGCGACATCAGCCGCTGCTCGATCAGCTGGACGCTGCGCGAGGCGTTGCGGTTCTGCGCGCTCGCCCCGGCGAGCGAGTCGGGCACCTGCCCCTCCTCGATCTGCACGACGGCGCCGGCCTCGTAGATCTTGGTCTGGTTCAGCGCGACCCACAGCGACAGGCCGCAGCCGAGCACCGTCACGAGGAGAATGAGGAACATCCGCCGCCGCAACGCCGCGAGCACCTCTCCGAACGACTGGAACTGGTTCATGTCACTGCTCCCGCAACGTGTGGCCCCCACCCTGCGTTCGAACGGCCCCGGCGCTGTCCGGGCCCGTCCGTGGAATCAGGTCTCGGCACGGTAAACGTGCCGTCTTTGATGAAACGTTTACTCATCATGCCTCATTTTCTCCACGATTCGTGCCCACGTTCGGGGAAACACTGCGTGTCCATTCGGTCAATCGGCGCCATGATTTTGCCTCATTTCGCCGGCTGCGGGACAAGGCACAGCGACAGGATCAGCCCGCCGAGCACCTGCTGCCGGATCGGAAGCACGGCGCCCAGCCCCGGCCCGGTGTCCTGCACCATGCGCATGACGCCGGTGGGCAGGTCCGCCCGCATCGCGTCGAAGCCGAAGACCGCGCGCGTCTCGGGGTATTGCGCCTTGTAGGCGGCTTCCTTGGCGCTGAAAACCCGCGTCGCCGCGTGGCCTTGGCCCATGGGCGCGAGCGCGGCAAGCTCGGCCTCAACGGCGATTTCTGCGACCAGATCGGGCGGCAGCGGCGCGTCGGGCTCGAGGTCGACCCCGAGGCCGCGCCATGCCGCCGCGCGTCCCACGACCGCCACGCAGACCCCGCCGCCATGCGAGATGCTGCCCACGACACCCTCGGGCCAGGCGGGCGCGCGGTCGTCACCGACCGGGATTGCCACGGGCGGCAGACCGATCCGGGCCAGCGCCGCGCGGGCCGCGACCCGGCCCCCGGTGAACTCCGCCACGCGGGTGGGCACGGCACGCGCCATCGCCGCGCGCTCCTCGGGGAACAGCGCGCCCGTGTCGGGCTGCGGCTGGGCCATGGCCCAGCCCAGCCCGTCCGGCAGGTCCACGCAGCCAAGCGTGTCGATGCGCGCAACGGTCTCCATCGGCTCAGGCGCTGCGCCGCGCCCGCATCGCCCGGCGGCGGGCCATCGCCTCGGACCGTGCCTGCGCACGGTCGTTCGCGAGAGGTTCCGGGGCCGGGGCCGGCGTCGACGCGACCGGCTCGGGGGCCTGCACTGCGGACGCCGTCTGCCGAGGCTCCGCGGCGGCGGGCGCAGGCGATGTCTCCGGCTGAAGCAGTGCGGCCACCCGGGCGGTCAGGTCCTCGAGCACGGGGAAGCGGAAGATGTCGGTGATCGACAGTCCTCGCGCACCCAGCTCGTCACGGATCGACCGGTGCGCCTGCACCGCCAGCAGCGAGTGCCCGCCGAGGTCGAAGAAACTGTCGCGCCCGGCGATCTCGGAGACGCCCAGCACCGTTGACCAGATCTCGGCGATCTGCGCCTGCAGCTTCGCGTCGCCCTGCCCCTGCGGGACTGCCGGCCTGACCGGCGCGAGCGCGGGCGCGGCCACCGCCGGTTTCGGCGCGGACACCGTCCGTGCCACCGGCTTCGGCAACGCCTTGCGGTCGACCTTCTTGTTCGGCGTCAGCGGGAAACTGTCGAGCCGCATCATGTGCGTCGGCACCATGAAGCCGGGCAGATCCGCGCCCATCGCCGCCTTGAGGTCGGCCTCGTTCAGCGGCGCATCCGAGGTGTAGTAGCCGACGAGCCGGATGTCGCCCGGCTGGTCCTCGCGCGCGGCGACGACGGCCTGCGTGATGCCCGGCTGCGCCTCCATCACCGCCTCGATCTCACCCAGCTCGATGCGGAAGCCGCGCAGCTTCACCTGGTGGTCGACGCGGCCGATGAAGTCGATCCGGCCGTCGATCCGCCGCCGCACGAGATCGCCGGTGCGATACATCCGCCCGCCGTGGAACGGGTTCGGAACGAAGCGCTCGGCGGTCAGGTCAGCGCGGCCCCAGTAGCCGCGGGTCACGCCTTCGCCGCCGATCCAGAGCTCGCCCGGCTGGCCCACGCCCACCGGCTGCTGCGCGTCGTCGAGCACGTAGAGCTGCTGGTTTGCGAGCGGTGTACCGATGTTGACGATGCCCTCGGCGGCCGAGGCCGCTTCGGTCGAGGACCAGATCGTCGTCTCGGTGGGGCCATACATGTTGGTGACGCGCGCCTCGGTGATCCGGCCGAATTCCTCGACCAGCGATCCGGGCAGCGGCTCACCGCCAAGGAACAGCTGCTGCACCTTGGAAAGCGCGTAGCGGGCCTCGTCGTTCATGGCGATCATCCGGGCCATCGACGGGGTGCACTGCATGTGCGTCACGCCGTGCCGCAGGATCTGCGCCGCGATCGAGAAATCGTCTTCCGCCAGTTCCGGCGCGACATTGGCCTGCTTCACCACCTGCGCCAGCGGTCTCAGCCCGTCGAGCACCTGCTCGCGCGGTATGCCGTAGTCGATCAGGCAGGCGATCTCGGTCACGCCGATGCGCTTGAGCTGCTCGGTCCGCTGAAGCGCGTCCTCGACCGTGCCGAACAGGCCGCTTTCGTTGAAATACCGCTCGAAGGCGAAGTCGAGGATCGCCTCGAGGTCGTCGTCGGTGAGGATCTCGAGATCCAGCTCGAACGGGTTGTTGAGCCCCTTGGGTCGCTTGAAGGCCGGAAAGCTCCAGGCATACTGCTTGATGAGCCCCGCCGCCGAGCGGAGATACTCGCGCATCGGACCGCGCGCCGTCTCGCGAGCCGCGTCGCGGCTGTCGGCGATGTAGGTGTGCAGCATCAGCGAGACGCTGAACTCGGCCGGGTCATGCCCCGCCTCGCGCAGCGCGGCATGATACAGGCGGATCTTCTCGGCGACCTCGTCGATGGACTGGCCCAGCAGGTGCGTCAGCACGTTGCAGCCGAGCCGCCCAGCCTCCTTCCACGTTTCGGGGTTGCCCGCGGTCGTCACCCAGACCGGCAGCTCCGCGGACACCGGGCGCGGCTGCGTCACCACGTCGAACAGGCTGCCGTCCTTGCGCGGAAACGCCACTGCCTCGCCGCGCCAGAGCCTGCGCAGCTGGTCGATGCTCTCGAGCATGGCCGGCTTGTTGTCCGGCGGCGTGTTCTCGGGGCGCAATACGAAGTCGTCGGGCTGCCAGCCGCTTGCGATGGCAAGCCCCGCGCGACCGTTGGTCAGGTTGTCGATCACCGCCCATTCCTCGGCGATGCGCGCCGGATGATGCAGCGGCGCCACCACCGAGCCCGACCGCACGCCGATGTTGCGGGTCACGGCGGCGACGGCGGCGCCGGTCACCGAGGGGTTCGGGTAGGGGCCGCCGAAGGCATGGAAGTGCCGCTCGGGCGTCCAGACCGCCGAGAAGCCGTTGGCGTCGGCGAATTTCGCGCCTTCGAGCAGCATGGCATACTTGTCGCGTCCGGTGCCGTCATCGTTGCCCCAGTAGTAGATCGAGAACTCCATGCCGTGATCCGACAGCGGCATCGGCCCCTTCGAGATCAGGCCGCGATCCTCGTCCGAGGTCAGCACCACCTTGAAGCCGCGCGCGGTCGTGTAGAACAGCTCAAGCACCGAGATGTCGAAGCTGAGACTGGTCACGGCAAGCCAGATGCCCGGCGGATCGTGCGGCACCACGGCATCCATGCCGAGGTAGAAGTTCAGCACGTTGCGATGCTCGATCATCACCCCCTTGGGGGTGCCGGTCGAACCGCTGGTGTAGATCAGGTAGGCAAGATCGTCGGGGTTGCTGGCCGCTTCGGGCACCGTCGTGGACGCCTGCGCAAGACGCGGATCGGCGTCGATGACCAGAAGCGCGGCCTCGTGCGGCGGCAGTTCGCCCTGCAGCGCCGCCTGAGTCACGATCACCGGCGCGCCGCTGTCGGCGATGTAGTGCCTCAGCCGGTCCGCCGGGTAGGCCGGGTCGAGCGGCAGGTAGGCGCCTCCGGCCTTGAGGATCCCCAGCGCCGCCACCATCAGGTCGACCGAGCGACGGGTGTGCAGCCCGACGACCGTGCCCGCCGTCACCCCCATGCCGCGCAGCACATGCGCCACCTGGTTGGCACGCGCGTCGAGCTGGGCATAGGTCAGCGCGCGGTCCTCGAAGACCAGCGCGATGGCCTCCGGCGTCCTGGCCGCCTGCGCCTCGAAGGCCGCCTGCATGGTGAGGCCACAGTCATGCGCCTGCCCGGTGGCGTTCCATCGATTGAGAACCATGTCGCGCTCGGCCTCGGGCAGCACCGGCAGCGCGGCGACCGTTGCTCCGGCATCGGCCTCGCGGGCCAGCAGTTCCAGGCGCGCGGCGAGCAGCTCGGCCTGCGCCGGCGGCATCCGCCCGGTGTCGGTGTGAAACGTGGCCATGCCGTCGGTCAGCTCGACCGTGACGGCGGTGCCGGGGATGTGCCCCGCGCCGAAGCTGAGCCCGATATGCGGCACCTGCGGCGGGCCGCTCAGGTCGGGATCGCGGGCGGGCAGGTCCGTCAGGAAGCCCTTGCGCTTGCGGGTCTCGTTCAGCGCGGTCTCCAGCGCCTCGGCCAGCCCGCCGAGGCTGCCCCCGGCGTCTATGCGCAGCGGCACCCAGGGCGCGATGAACCCACCGCCGGAGAGGTCCGCGAGCGCGGCGTCGGCACAGGCGATATCGCAGAGGTCATGCCCATCAAGCCGCGCCGCCCATGCGGCGACAAGGGCTTCCGGCGCGACGGCCTCGCCCAGCACAAGCGGCCGCGAGACCAGCGCACCGCCGCCTTTGCCGAGGCCCTGAAGCTCGACCGGCGCGAGATCGGCGTGCCGTGCGCGCCAGTGGCGCTCGTGGGGCGCGACCTCGGCGACACGCGCGGAGATGGCGGCGCGTTCCTCGACCGAGGGCACATCGAGCACGTCACCGGGCTTGCCGACCTGCGCCACCAGCGCCAGCGCGCCGCAGAGATGGGTGAAATGCGCCATTTTCAGCGCGCCCTCGCCGCAGGCCACGGTGAGATGGTCGTCGGTCGCCTCGACCACCGCGCCGGGCGTGCCGGCGCCCTCCACCGCCCTTGCGCTGCCGACAAGCCAGAGCCTGCCGTGCGCGCGCAGCTTCGGCGCGGAGAGCGGGTTGGCATAGCCTCCATGGTCAAGCGCCCGCACCAGCCGCGCGAGCTCATGCGCCGGCCGGGTGAAATCAAGCAGACCATGCGCCGAGGGACGGTCGGCCAGTGCGTGATAGCTGCGCTGCGACAGGTCCTGCGGCACGCGGCGCAGCCCGTGTTCGAGTTGGTCGAGCAGGTCTCCGAAGCTGTCGATGGCGGCCTCGTAGGCCTTGGTGTTGAGCGTCAGCGCGGTATCGGTCGCGGCAATGTCGAACCCGCGCGTGACAAGGATGTCGCCCTCGTCGACACCGCCTTCGATCATGTGCCAGGTGATGCCGTGGCGGCTTTCGCCCTCGATCAGCGCCCAAACCGGGGCGTTGAGCCCGGCGTGCCGGGGCAGCGGGCCGTCGTGGAAGTTGACCGCGCCCTGCGCGGGCATTGCGAGCACGTCGCGCTGGATCATGTCGAGGTTCGAGATCGACAGCAGCCAGTCAAAGCCGCCCATCGGCGCGAGCCGTGCCGAAAGCCCCGCGCCCGGCGCCACGACCGGCAACGCGCGGCCCTCGGCCCATGCCGCGATGTCGGGGTTTCGGGTCACCACCGCCCGGATGGCGTGGCCCGCCGCGAGCAGCTTCTCGCTGCACTGCACGAGCAGGGATTCATTGCCGATCACCACGCTGGAAAACTGCGCCATCCTGATTACTCCGCTTGGGTCCCGAGCGCGCCGGTGTGCCCGGAGCGCGCCTCGCGTTGCGCCGGCAGGGGCCGAAGCAGCGCCTTGAGATCGTGAAACAACAAATCGCGCAGGAAGCGCGGCGGATCGGCCGGAGGCTTGCGCTGCACCAGCCGGCGCAGCCGCCACGTCAGCCCGCCCGCCACATGCGCGAGGGTCGCCATGGCCGCATAGGCGCGACCGTGGCTCTTGGTGAAATAATGCCAGCGGCTGTCGAGCCAGAAGCCCGGCACGCGCGCCCAGGTCTTCATCCCCGTCGAGACCGAGCCGATGTGCGTGACCTCGCTGTCGCGGATGTAATGCACCTCGTGTCCGGCCCGCGCCGCGCGCAGGCAAAGGTCGGTTTCCTCGAAGTAGAGAAAGAAGGTCTCGTCGAAGAGCCCGATCTCGTCGAGCACGCTCTGCCGCATCATCATCGACGCCCCGGCAAGCCAGTCGACCCGCTCGCGGGTCTGCGGAATGCCGATGGGCACGATCTTGCGCTTCAGCATCCGCGAGAACGGCCCGAAACGCGCCGCGCCCTCGAACTCGGACCAGACCGAGGGGAAGCGGAAGGCGGTGAGGTGCGGTGTGCCGTCCTCGCCGTGGATGTAGCTGCCGGCGAAGCCCGTGGCCGGATGGCTTTCAAGGTGATCCAGAAGCGCCGACAGCGCCCCGGGGTCGGGAAAGGCGTCGGAATTCAGGATGTAGACGTAATCGGGGCGGCTGCCGTCGGACCAGCCGGCCCGGATTCCGACGTTGTTGCCGGCGCCGAAGCCGCCGTTGCGCCCCGCCTGGATCAGCCGCACCGGCGCGCCCCGTGCCCAGGGCTCCGCGGCAAGCGCTGCCTGCATCGTCTCGAAGGAGCCGTCGCCGCTGTCGTTGTCCACCACGATCAGTTCGGCGTTGAGCCCCTGCATCTCGCGCAGCGCGGCGCGGACCGAGCGCAGGGTCATGGCGGCCGTCCGGTAGTTCAGCGATATGACCAGCAGCTTCGGTCCCATCTGCGCTACTCCGCCGCCCGGTGGTTGGGGAAATCCACCACCTCGGAGCCGTGCCGCCGGGCCTCGGCGCCGGCGATGGCCTCGCGCATCAGCGCGGCAAGCACGCGGACGTTGGGCTCAAGCACCATCGAGTCGTGGTCGCCGGGCACCTCATGCGCCTCGACATGCGGCACGAACCGCGACCAGTCGTTGTCGTTCAGGACGTAGGCCCGTTCGGAGTTCACGATGCGACCCCCCGAGACCTGCCACTTGCCCACCAGCGGCGGCCGGTAGAGCACCAGCCGACCGTCCCACGGTGTGACCTCGTAACGGGCCACCGCCGCGAGGAAGGCGGCCTCGATCTCGGCGTTGTGGAAGCTGTGCTCGGCCCCGGTCTCTGCACCGGTGCGGCGCTTCGCGATTTCCCAGCGGATGCGGTTGCGCGCCCAGAGCAGCGGGTAGAACGGCCCCTTGGCGCGCGCCTCCTGCAGCTGGATCAGCAGCCGGTCGCGCGGCGCAAGCGGGCGGCGCACCGGCAACGGCGTGTCGAGCAGGACGCAGAGCGACACCTCCTCGCCCGCCGTCTCGAGCTGCCGGGCGATCTCGAAGGCTGTGATGCCGCCCCCCGAGAAACCGCCGACCATGTAGGGGCCCTCGGGCTGCACCTGCCGCATCTCGGCAATGTAGTCCCGGGCCATCTCGACGATGTCGTGATGCGGTGCCTCGCCCCCGTAGAGCCCGCGCGCCTGAAGCCCGTAGAAGGGCCGGTCGGCGCCCAGAAGATGCGCGAGGTGGCGCAGGTTCAGCACGTTGCCGAACATCCCCGCCACGAGGAAGAACGGCGTCTTCGGACCGCCCTCGCCATCGTGCATCGGCACGATGTGGGTAAACCGGCGCTCCGGGGCCTTGGGCGCGGCCCCCTCGGGTGCATCCTCGGCGGCGATGCCCGCCTGCTCGGCGATGAGCACGGCGCACTTGCGGATCGTCGGGGCTTCGAACAGCACCGAGATCGGGAAGTCGATGCGCCATGTCTTCTTGACCATCGAGAACAGCCGCACCGCAATGAGACTGTGCCCGCCGAGATCGAAGAAGCTGTCCTCGACACCGACGGTCTGCACGCCCAGAAGATCCTCCCAGAAGCCGACGAGCGTACGCTCGATGTCGTTCTCCGGCGCGACGTAATCGCCGTCGAGCTGCGGGCGGTCGAATTTCTGCGGGCTGGCCTGCTCGGCGGTCGCGGCGGCGGTCTGCCGGGTGAGCGCGTCGAGATCCATCGACGAGACCACCACCTGCGGCGCACCCAGCGCCAATGCGCGGGCAAAGGCGGCCACCCCCTCGGCGGGCAGGATGCCCTGGCTCAGGTTGTGGGCCAGCCGTTCCTCGGCCGGAGAGAGCGGCTGCGCGGCGTCCTGCGGGCCGTCGACCTCGAGCTCGGCGGCGGTCAGGCGCGGCGCGGCCTGCAGCACGTCCGCCTGCGCCAGCTTGTGGATGGTGAAGCCCGCGATCTCGACAAGCACCGCGCCGTCGGGCGCGCAGAGAGTGATGTCGAAGCTCGCGGTCTCGGCATCGGCGCGGTTCTCCGCGGCGTTGCGCACCCAGCTGACGATCTTTCCGGTCAGCGGCGCGTGCACACGAACGCGGGCGTAGCTCACCGGCACCCAGAGGTGCGTCGGCTGGTAGCCCTTGATCAGCTCCATCGCCCAGCCGGTGGCAATGTCCATCAGCGCGGGATGCAGCAGGCAACCGTCGCCACGGGCACTGTCGGCCAGCGACAACTCGGCGATGCCCTCGCCCTCGCCCAGCGCGCGGCTGTCGAGCACCTTCCAGCGCGGACCGAAGGCAAGCTGCACCTCCTGCGCGGTGGCAAGCTTGCCGCCGGGCGCGGCAACCACGGGCTTGCCGCAACGGGCACGGATCGCGGCAAGGTCGAGCGGCTCGGGCCGTTGCATCGGCAGCAACGCCAGCGTGCCCTGCGCGGTCAGCGCGTGCCCGCGCCGGCCCCCCAGCGTGGCGTCGGCCAGCACGTCGAACCCGTAGCCCTCGTCGCGGCGCGACAGCCGCAAACGCAGCTCGCGCGAGCCGCCGTCGGCCACACGCAGCGGCCGCAGGAAGGTCAGGTCGCGGATCTCGAACGGACCCGTCTCGGCCTGCGCCCGCAACGCCTCGGCGGCGAGCGCGAGGTATCCGGTGCCCGGCAGCAGCGCGTCACCCGCTTTCGTGCGGTGCTCGTCGATGAACCAGTCGTCCGAGGAATAGCGCGCGGTGAACAGCCGGTTGCCCTGCCCGTCAAAGGTCTTTTCGTCCAGCATCGGCACACCGGCGGGCTCGACCGGCGCCTTGGGCACCTCGCCCCGGCGCGCGGCGACCGCCTCGGCGGCCATGCCGACCTCGTTCCAGATGCCCCAGCTGATCGCCACGACCCGCGTGCGGCCCCCGGCCCGCGCCTGGGCAAAGGCGTTGAGGTATTCGTTGGCGGCGACGTAATCCACCTGGCCCGGCGGAGCAGTGACCGTCGAAGACGACGAGAACAGCGCCATCCAGTCGGTGCTGCCGTCGGGAAAGACCTCGCCCAGCACCTGTGTGCCGTGGATCTTCGGCGTGAACACGTCCTCGACCGAGGCCGGGCTTTTCGTCAGCAGAGGCGCATCGGCGATGACGCCCGCGCCGTGGATCACGCCGGTGATGCGTCCGAAGCGGTCTTCGGCGGCGCGGCGCACCGCCTGCATCTGGCCGAGGTTGCAGACGTCGGCGGCGGCGACCATGACATCGGCCCCGGCCTCTTCCAGCGCCCGGACCGCGCGGATGCGGCGGGCGATCCGATCCTGCGGGGCATGACGACCAAGGTAGTCGTCCCATTGCCCACGCTCGGGCAGCGCCTCGCGCGAGACCAGCACGAGGTTTGCGCCACGGACGGCGAAATCCTGCGCCAGCGTCAGGCCGATGCCGCCGAAACCGCCGGTGACAAGATAGGTGCCGCCGGCCTCTGGCTCAGGCGGTTCGGCCGGCAGCGTCACCGGCTTCATGGCGCATTCGAAGCGGCGCGCCCCGCGCAGCGCCGCGATGGCGTTGGCGGGCGCGGAAAGCAGCTCTTCGAGAAGCTGGTCCGCCACACGGTCGAGCGCGGAACTCCGCTCGGCCACGGACTTGCGGTGCCTCAGCAACCCCTCTTCCGCGGCGGCGGGCAGCACGAGGTCGAGGGTCGAGACCGTCACCCCCGGCAACTCGCGCGGGATCACCCGCGCCGGCCCGGCGATGGTCGCCTTGGCCGGAGAGCTCAGCGCCTCGTCGCGCAGCCGGGCAGCGCCGTTGGTCGCCACGGTCAGGTGCAGCGGGCGCGGCACGTTCTCGTCGGCCAACGCCTGCGCGAGAAAGAGCAGCGAGTAGAAGCCCTGCTCCTGCAGGCGGTGGAAGAAGCTCGAGCCGGGGCGATGCGTCTCGCCCTCGGTCACCAGCCAGAAGTGCCCGATGCGGGTGGGGACATGACCGCGCAACGCGAGATCCTGCAACAGCAGGTCGTAGCCCTCGCGGCCGCGCTCTGGGGCCAGCAGGCAGGAGGTGTCGGAAAGCCGCGTGAAGCTGTCGCCGGGGCGCACCTCGACGACCGTATGCCCGGCGCCGGAGAGCCGCGCGGCGGCGCGCGCCGCCAGCCCGGCCTCGTCCATGAACATCAGCCATGTCTGCGGCTCGGCATCGGCAAGACCGGCCTCGACATCGACCTCGACCGCGGCAGCGCGGGGGCGCCAGACCGGTTTCCAGCCCCATTGCGACAGGTCGTCGGTGCGCATCAGGTATTGCGGCGCGGTGTCGGCCTGCGCCTTGCCCGGCGCGATGAAATAGGGCGCCCGCTGGAAGGCGTAGGAGGGCAGCACGACGCGCCGGCGGCGCGTATCGCCCCAGACCTGCCCCCAGTCGAACGCGGCGCCCAGCGCCCAGAGCCGGCCCAGCACCTCGAACATGTGCTTGTCGTCGGCGATGGTCTCGTCGCGGTGCCGCAGCGAGGACAGCACCTGCTGGCCGTTCACCTGCGGATGCTGCCGCGCCAGTGCCGACAGCGCCTTGCCCGGCCCGACCTCAAGGAAGATGCGGTTGGGCCGCGCCACCGCCTCGATGCAGTCGGCAAAATGCACGGTGCCGCGCAGATGCTCGACCCAGTAGTCGGGCGAGGTCGCCTGAGCCTCGGTCATCAGCGCGCCGGTGCGGTTCGAGGTCAGCGGGATCTGCGGCGGGAGCAGGTCGATGGAGGCCAGGTACGCCCGGAAGTCCGCAAGAATCGGCTCGAGCATCCGGCTGTGCGCGGCGATGTCGATGGCGATGCGGTGGCATTCGATGCCCTCGGCCTTCAGCGCGGTCTCGAGCGCCTGAAGCGCGGCCACCGGCCCCGAGGCGACCGACAGTTCGGGCGCGTTGATGACGCCAAGGTCAAGGTCATCGCCCAGACGCGGTGCAAGCGCGTCGGCCGGCAGGTTGACCGACAGCATCCCGCCGGCGGGCACCGTGTCGAACAGCCGCCCGCGCAAGTGCACGAGCCCGATGCAGTCCTCGAAGCTCATCACGCCGGCAAGGCAGGCGGCGGTGTTCTCGCCCATCGAATGACCGGCCAGCGCGACCGGCGCGATGCCCCAGCTCATCCAGAGCTGCGCCAGCGCGTACTCGGTGATCATGATCAGCGGCAGCTGCAGCGACGGACGCTTCAGCGCGGCGTCGGCTTCGGCGGTGTCACCCTCGGGCAGCCAGAGCGCGCGGATGTCGGCGTCGGTGATCCCGGCCAGCGCGTCGAGCCCGCGATCCATCCATTCGGCGAAGACCGGCTCGGTCTCGTAGAGATCCCGCGCCATGCCGGCGTATTGCGCGCCGCCGCCGGGAAAGGTGAAGACCACCTCGGGGCGCTCGACGGCGCTGTGGGAATGCACCCGGCGCGGGTTGTCCTCCTCGAGCAGGCGGGCGGCCTCCTCGTGGGTCTCGGCCACGACGATACGGCGCTTCTCGAAGCCGTGGCGGCCCTCCTTAAGGGTGAAGGCCACGTCGGCCAACGGTTGCTCGGGGTGGGCGCGCAAATGCGCCGCAAGCCGCTTCGCGCCCTCGTCGAGCGCCGCCTTGCTGCGCGCCGAGAGCGTCAGGATCTGGAACGGCCAGTCGCTGTCCTCGGAGGGTGCCATCTCGGGCGCCTCCTCGAGCACGGCGTGGGCATTCGTGCCCCCGACGCCCAGCGAGTTGACCCCGGCCCGGCGCGGATGATGCGCGCGCGGCCAGGGCGTCAGCCGGTCATTCACGAGAAACGGCGAATTGTCGAAGTCGATCGCCGGGTTCGGCGCCTCGAAGCCCAGCGAGGGCGGCATTTCGGCGTTGTGCAGCGCCAGCGAGGTCTTGATGAGGCTCGCCACCCCCGCCGCCGTGTCGAGATGCCCGATGTTGGTCTTGACCGAGCCGATGCGGCAATGCCCCACGGCGGTCGAGGTCTCGCGGAAGGCCTGCGTCATGGCGGCGACCTCGATCGGGTCGCCAAGGTAGGTGCCGGTGCCGTGGCATTCGACGTAGTCCACGGTATCCGACCGGATGCCCGCGATGGCCTGCGCCTCGGCCACCGCCTGCGCCTGGCCGTCGACCGACGGCGCGAGATAACCCGCCTTCTGCGCGCCGTCGTTGTTGACGGCGGTGCCCTTGATGACGGCCCAGATGTGGTCGCCGTCGGCCAGCGCATCGGCAAGCCGGCGCAGCACCACGACGCCCGCGCCCGATCCGAAGACCGTGCCCTGCGCGCGGTGATCGAAGGCATGGCATGCGCCGTCGGGCGAGAGGATCTCGTTTTCCTTGTAGAGGTAGCCGCGCCGCTGCGGCAGCTCGATGGTAGCGCCGCCCGCCAGTGCCATGTCGCACTCGCCGTTGAGCAGCGCCTGGCAGGCGTAATGCGCCGCCACGAGCGAGGTCGAGCAGGCGGTCTGGAGGTTGATCGACGGCCCGTGCAGGTCGAAGACATGACTCGCCCGCGTGGTCATGAAGTCCTTGTCGTTGCCGGTATGGCGCAGCAGGAACATGCCCGTGTTCTCGACCAGGTCCGGGTTCGAGCAGACGTTGAAGTAGAAATACGAGCCCATCCCGCAGCCGGCGAAGACGCCGACCTGGCCGTCGAAGCTTTCGGGAACGTGGCCGGCGTTCTCGAAGGCCTCCCAGGCGGCCTCGAGGAACTGGCGGTGCTGCGGGTCCATGATCGCCGCTTCCTTGGGCGAGAACCCGAAGAACTCGGCGTCGAACATCTCGAAATCGTCGAGCGGCGCGGCGAAGGGCACGTAGTCCTTGTGGCGGATCAGGCCGGGGGACTCACCCGCCTCGAGCAGCTCGTCCTCGGACAGGCGCCGGATCGAGGAGCGGCCCGCGCGCAGGTTCTCCCAGTATTGCAGGATGCTCTCGGCGCCCGGCAGATGCGCGGCCATGCCGACGATGGCGATGTCGTTTTCGCCGGCGACGTGCTGTGCTGCATTGCTCATGACCCGTTACCCCGTCACATGTGACACTAGGGTTCTGTAAAGGATAAATGGGGAGGAAATGCGGCGAGTTTGAGCTATCCCCACCGGCCTCGCCCCCGGAATGCCAAAGACTCAGAGTAACTGTTGTGCCACGAAAAACAGTCTCGGGATATCTGGGAATTGTCGCCGCAAGGCGACCGTTCGGGTTGATCAACCCAAGGCAGCCAGCGCCACGATGTGCGGCCAGTTCAGGGCCACCGCCAGCGCGGCGAATCCCCCGGCGGCCAACGTGAAGACCGCATCGTGCAGCGGATCCCATGCCCCCATGCGGCGCGCCAGCCAGACGACCACCGGGTAGGCCAGCAGGTAGGCGGCGCCGATGCCGAGCAGCGCGCCGAGGAACCCTGCGATCTCGAGCCCGGCCAGAAGGCAGACCACCATCAGCACCGCCCGCGCGAGCGCCAGCACGAAGAACGTCCGGCTGTCGCCCGCCGCAAGCGCCGCCTGGTCGTAGGTCTGCACGATGATCTGGGGCATCTGCACGCAGGCGATGATGACCGTCACCGCGCCGGCGGCGACGTAGCGGTCATCGTAGAGCAGATCGACCAGCCAGTGCCCGGTGATCGCGAAGACGCCGACGAGTCCTATCAGCGCACCGGTCACCACGCACCGCATCTTGCGCAACCGCTGGAAGTTCTCGCGGCTTTCGGTCGGCGGCGTCTCGCGGTAGATCGGGATCAGGATACGGCGCGTCACCATCCCCCCGAGCAGCATCGGGAAGGCGGCGAGGAAATAGCCGATGTTGTAGATCCCCAGCACGTCGAGCGTGAGATATTTCCCCATCAGGATCTTGTCGCTCTGGCTGAAGAAGAACCCGCAGACCGTCGACAGGAAGATCCACTTGCCGAAGGTGATGAGCTCCTGCGCCGCGGCAGGCTCCCAGCGGAAGCGGTTATGCTCACCCGGCAGGAAGAGCCAGTTGATGATGACCTCGACCGCGCTCGCGATGAGACCGCTGATCACCAGCGCCCAGACCGACCCGGTCCACCACGCGAGCACGATGGCCCCGAGGACGCCGCTGGTCTGGGTGATGACGTCGAGAAGCGTGACGCGCCCGAGCAGGAGGTGCCGGTTGGCGGTGTCCATCCGGGTCGGCTTGAACCCGACGATCAGCAGCGCGAGGCTTGCCACCGGCAGGATGTGCAGTAGCTGCGGCTCGTCGTAGAACAGCGACATGGGCCACGCCAGCGCGCATCCCGCGAGCCACAGCCCTGCCCCGCGCAGAACCTGTATCGTCCACGCCGTGTTGAGGAAATCGCGGTCATCGCCACGGCGGCTCTGCAGGATCGCCGGCGTCACCCCCACGTCCGAGAACTGCTGAAGCCCCATCATGAAGACCGACACCAGCGCCATGAGGCCAAAGGCTTCGGGGAAGAGCAGCCGCGTCAGAATGAGGTTCGACGCAAGCCTTATCGCCTGCCCGAAACCGAAGCCGCCCACCGTCAGCAGCGACGAGCGCACCGCGCGGGCCGAGAGAGACGCGCCCCGGAACCGGGTGAGGATGGCCTGGCTCATCGACCGCGACTCCACTCCGCCGCCTGCGGGCGCAGCTTCACCGCGAGCGCAACCGCCGCGTAGACCGCAAAGCCCGGTGGATCGCGCAGCGCCATCGCCAGGGTCTCGCCCCGGGTCGGGGTCGGCTTGTCGTCGTTGGCGAGCAGTTCGGGATACCTCTGTTCGATCTCGGCGACCCCGGCGTTCTGCCGCCGCCTCACGCGCACGAGATTGCCGAAGCCCTCGGCGATGGGCCAGTCATATGTTGCGGCAACGCCCGCGCGCTCGCCGGGAGCAAAACTCAGGCGGACGAAGGTATCGTCCGAGATGATCTCGGGAAACCTCCCCCAGCGGGCCCGACCCTCGCCGTTGACCGCGAAGAGGCCGCAGCCGGGCACGCCCTGCCGCATGAACGGCACCGTTTGCCAGAATCGCGCATAGGCCCGTGACAGGACGCTGCGGGCGGTGATCACCACCCGTCCGCTGGCGTAGCGGGGGCCGGGACGTTCAAGCACGTCGACCAGCTGGGCAAGAAGATCGGGGCTCACGGTGACGTCGGCGTCGAGATAGACCCGAAGATCGTGCCGCGCGACCGCGTCTCCGGCGTTGAGCGCGGCGAGCTTGTTGCCATGGGCCTGCTCGATCACCCGCACGTCCCAGCCGCGCGCCTCGAATGTGGGTATCTCGGCGCGGGCCCGATCGGCGGTGTCGTCCCGGCAGCCGTTTGCGACGACGATGACCTCGGCCCGCAGAACCCCCGGCAGGCGCGACGCGCAGAGCGCGCGCAGGCAGGGCCCGATCAGGGATGCCTCGTTGCTCGCCGGAAGGACGACCGACACCGCAGGCATCCCGGCCGTTTGGTGCTCAGCCGACATGATCCGTACCATAGCCGCCACACATGGACGATTTTCCTCTCCCGCTCGCCGATGACCTGACAGCAAACTGTGGCCAAAAAAAGAAATCACATGGAAGTTGTCACAAATCCCGGACAGATCGCCCGGGAATCCTGAAATCCGGGGGGACGCGTGTCGCAGAAATTGCGGATCGGGTATCTTGTGCCCCAGTTTCCGGGGCAGACACATATCTTCTTCTGGCGCGAGGTGCAGGTGCTCGAGTCGATGGGGCACGAGGTGCATCTCCTGTCGACCCGGATGCCGCACTCCGGGCTGATTTCGCACGACTGGTCTCAGGACGCGATCGCGCGGACCACCTACCTCGGTCAAGTCGAGCCCGTCGCCGCGCTGCAGGCACTATGGGCGCTGCTGCCGCGCGGGCTGCCCCGCGCCATCCTGCGCGAGGGGCCGGGCTTCGCGAAGGACGTCGCCGTGACGCTCTCTGCCGCGCGCGCGCTCGTGACGCTGGCGCGCGAGCGCGGGCTCGACCACGTGCACGTGCATTCCTGCGCCCGCGCGGCGCTGATCGCGGCGCTGGCGCGGCAGATGGGTGGACCGACCTACTCGCTCACGCTGCATGGCCCGCTGTCGGACTACGGGCCGGGCCAGCGCTTCAAGTGGCGCCACGCCGCCTTTGCCACGATCATCACCCACAAGCTGCTGAACGAGATGCAGGAGGCGATGCCCGACGACCTGCCGCCGCGGCTGGTGGTCCGCCCCATGGGCGTCGACACCGACGAGCTGCGCCGCGACGCGCCCTACCAGCCGCCCGAGAAGGGGCGGCCGCTCAGGCTCTTCAGCTGCGGCCGGCTCAACGTGGTGAAGGGCCACCAGGACCTGATGTCGGCGATGCGGCAGCTGCTCGACCAGGGGGTCGACGTGCGGCTCGAGATCGCCGGCGAGGACGACGCCGGAGGCGAGGGCTTCCGCAAGGACCTCGAGGCGCACCTGCGCAAGCTGCGACTGCAGGACCACGTGAAGCTGCTGGGCGCCATCGACGCGGGCGCGGTAAAGCAAAAGCTGCTCGATGCGCATGTCTTCGTGCTCGCCTCGTGGCATGAACCCCTGGGCGTGGCCTACATGGAGGCGATGGCCTGCGGCGTGCCGGTGATCGGCACCGACGCGGGCGGGGTGCGCGAGCTGATCGACGACGGCCACAACGGCAAGCTCGTCCCGCCGAAGGACCCGACCGCGCTGGCCCGTGCGATCCGCGATCTCGCACAGAACCCCGACAGCGCCCAGCGCTTCAGCGATGCCGGGCGCATTCAGGTCGAGACCCGCTTCCGCGCGAGCCTCGGGGCCGAGACGCTGGTGTCGGAAATCCTCGCGACGCGGGACAACGGTTGAGCTAGAGCCCCGCCGTCGCGATGTCGTCGCCGGGGGCCCCTGCAAATCCCAGCCGCTCGACCGAGAACAGCAGCACCCGCCCCGCCGGACCGTCGGCCACCAGCCGTCCGTCCTCGTGCGAAAACACGTAGTCGGTCCGGTGCCCGGGCAGAACCGCGCGGTCGGTGCCCGCACCGCCGTGCAGATGGTCGTCGCCACCACCCGAGACCAGCACGTCGTTGCCGCCGCCGCCCAGCAGGATGTCTTCCTGCGCGGTGCCCTGCAACGTCTCGCCGCCGCCGCCGCCCCGTGTCAGCACGCCGTCGGCAAAGGCCTCGGGGTCGCGCGGCGCCCAGTCCGAGGGGCCGGTGGCGTTGTAGTTCGCCAGCATGTCCCAGCGCGGGTTGTCGTCCTGCAGGTGGCGCAGCGCGCCCCAGCTGCCCCATTTCGACGGCTGCGCCACGTCGACGAAGCCGTTGAACAGCGTGCCCCCGGCGGCGACGTAGCCGGTCAGCAGCGTCTCGTAGAGCTTGGCCATTTCCGGCGTGTAGTTGAAATACTCGAAGAACCCCGTGAGCCGCTCGTCATTCACGCGCGGCAGCTGCGCGGTCAGATGCGTGCCGCCCTCGTACATCACCAGCCGCAGGTCCGAGGCCTCGGCCACCGCCGCCTGGTAGGGAAAGATCTCGTCGGTGAGCTCGCGCAGCGAGCCCTCGAGCAGCGCCAGGGCGACCGGCGCCACCGCCGCCTCGTAACGGTGCGCGCGGACGTATTCGCGCAGCGCGACGCGGCGCAGCCCCTGCCGCTCGCCCTCGGCGCGGGCCTGCGCCTCGGACCGTTCGAGCCAGTCGTCCATCTGCGGCGCCATCTCCTCGCCGCCCATCTCGTAGCCGAAGTAGCCGGTCACCGCGTAGGCGTCGAAGACCTCGGCCGGGGCGTATCCGAGCTGCAGGTAGGCCAGAGGCGCCACGAGGATGTTCTCTTCGAGCCCCGGCCAGCCGGTGTGGGTCGCCACGACGCGCACCAGCCGGTCGGCGACCTCGTCACCGAAGACGTCGCTCCAGATCGTCATCACCTGCGCCGCCCGCAGGCCGTAGTATTGCATCCAGCCGGCCTCGGACCGGCCCCAGAGCGCATCGGCCTGCGCCTGCGCCCATTCCGCCTGCGGAAAGATGAAGTTCCAGACCTCGTTGGAATACTCGACATGGGCCTTCAGCCGGGGGTCGAGCCCGTCGCGCACCGCCTCGGCGAAGCGGCGGATGTAGGCGTCGTCGGCCTGGTGCGGCATGGTGAACCACGGGTCGACACCGATCTGGTTGGCAAGCGCCAGCATCACCTCGAGCGGAACGCCCCAGGAGGTGTAGCTGAAATCCGACGTGCGCGGACGGTCGTCCCAGCCTTGCACCGGAGAGCCGTTGGTCACCATCCAGTCCATGAAACGGATGCTGCGCAGGTCGTGCACGGTCTCGATCCACGCCGGGTTGAAGATCACCCCGGCCTCGTGGAGATCGCGCTGGTCCTCGCGGATGACGTGGATGTCGCGGATCGGATCGTCGGGATCGGTCGCCCCGAGCGCGATGCCCACCGCGCCCTCGCCGGGGCTGTAGTCGAACTCGGCCTCGTGATCGCCGTAGCGCACACGCTGCGCGCGGCCGGTGAGCTTCAGATCGCCCTCGCCCTTCCAGGTCACGATGTAGGTGCCGCGCAGATGCGTCGCCTCCTCGGGCTGGTCGGTCAGCAGCAGCGATTCCAGCCGCTCGACCCGCTCGGGGATGCGCAGCGGCCAGCCGTCCGGGTCGAGCACGCCCTCCGCCCGCAATTCCTCGATGGTGACGCCGCCCCACTGCCCCGGCAGGTGGCCCACCCACTGCCGGGCGCTCTTCATGCGGTCGATGAAGGGATGCTGCGTCGACCAGTCCGAGATGCCGTTGATGTTCATCGCCAGCGCCGGCAGCCCCTCCGGTCGCGCCCCACCCTCGGGCAGTGCCACCCGGCCGCGCGGTGGCAGGGGATCTTCGGCGGCAGGCGCCGCGTCGTCCGCAGCGTCGGCCTCGGCGGTCCGGGTATCGTCCGGCGCCGAAGGCCGGGCGGCGGCTTCCTCGAATATCCCCGCGCCGGAGACTGCGTCCCAGATCGCGGAGGCCAGCGCCGGATAGGCCGCCACGACGTCGGGGTGGAGGCTCTCCGGCGGCTCGTATCCTGCGGGCGGCGGCGCCTCGTAGATCGCGGCATAGGTTATCATCGCCGCGAGAAAGTAGAGCGACGGCGTTCCGTGCGGAGCGTCATCGACGTAGAGCGCCTCGGCCGGCATGTCCTCGAGCGGACCGCCCCGGCCCAGCAGGACGCCAAGGATGCGCGCCACCGGGATCAGGCGCACGTCGGCCTCGGGCTGCTCCGCGCGCAGGTCGTCGCGCAGGGTCTCGTACCAGTCGTGGTAATCGCCGGTGTTGAAAGCGTGGTATCGGCGCAGGCCCCGCCGCGACGGCGGGAAGCCGCGCGCCACCCCGGCCATCTCGGCCCAGCCCTCGTAGATGTAGACCGGCGTTCCCGGAGCGCGCGTGTGCAGCCACTCGACCAGCGTGGCGGTGGCCCCGAGCGGGCTTTCCTTGCCGGGGTTGTCGCCGTCGTAGGGCCGGTCCGGCGGCTGGTACTGGATGAAGTTGGCGGGCGTCACGAGCACCGCGTCGTAGCCCGCCTCGGCAAAGGGCCCCCGCCCCGGATCCCAGAGGCTGTCGACGCCCGGGAACGACCAGCCGGGCCGCGGCGGCAGATCCTGCACGAAGTTGCGCAGGAACCCGAACTGCCCATCCAGGGTAAAGCCACGCCCGTCGGCACGGGCCATCTCGGCCATCCAGTGCGGCACGTTGGAATGGGCCTGTTCGCCAATGTGATTCACGAGGCTGTTGCCGAACACGTAGACATCGGCCTCGTCACGGGGGGCAGCAAGGGCGGCAAGAGGCACACAGGCAGCAAGCACCGCCGCACGGCAAAGTCGTCCGATCAAATCTGGTCTCCCTGTCCCAGACGCCCCCTTGCGAGTATGGACGGCTTTCCGCGCCACTCAACCCCTCGCGCGCGATGCTGCGGCGCGGCATCGCATTTCCCCGAAACCGAAGCATTTTGCGGGTTTAATTCTTCCGGTTTGCACGTATATTTCGCCCCATGATGACCCTTGGCCATATCGCACCCGTTGCACGCGCTTTCAGCGCGCCGCTTGCGCTCGGCCTGCGTCTTCTCCTAATCCGCCTCTGAGCGCGCACTCCCGGCGCGATCGCTCAGAGGGGAACCCGTTTCGCGCCGGCGAGACATCCAGGACGAAGACCTTACAGAGATTCAGAGACATGACCGACCAAGCCAAAGACCGCGTGTACATTTTCGACACGACTCTCCGTGACGGCGAGCAATCGCCCGGCGCCACCATGACCCACGACGAGAAGCTCGAGATCGCCGAGCTGCTCGAGGACATGGGCGTCGACATCATCGAGGCCGGGTTCCCCATCGCGTCCGAGGGCGATTTCGCCGCCGTGCGCGACATCGCGAACCGCAGCAAGAACGCCGTGATCTGCGGACTCGCCCGCGCCCAGGTCCCCGATCTCGAACGCTGCTGGGAAGCGATCAAGGGCGCACCCCGCCCGCGCATCCACACCTTCATCGGCACCTCGCCGCTGCACCGCGCCATTCCGAACCTCTCGCAGGACGAGATGGCCGACCGGATCTTCGAG
This sequence comes from Salipiger sp. D13, assembly GCF_003703915.1. Lineage (NCBI taxonomy): Bacteria > Pseudomonadati > Pseudomonadota > Alphaproteobacteria > Rhodobacterales > Roseobacteraceae > Salipiger > Salipiger sp. D13. The sequence continues at coordinate 302,248 of NZ_RAPJ01000008.1, read as the reverse complement.
ACGGTGAGCCACGCCCGCAACCTCTGCGACAACGTCCAGTGGTCGCCGATGGACGCGACCCGCACCGAGTGGGATTACCTCTGCCGCGTCGTCGAGATCGCGATCAAGGCCGGGGCCACCACGATCAACATTCCCGACACCGTCGGTTACACCGCGCCGGTCGAATCGGCGGAGCTCATCCGCCGCCTGATCCAGACGGTGCCCGGCGCCGACGAGGTAATCTTCTCGACCCACTGCCACAACGACCTCGGCATGGCGACGGCGAACGCGCTCGCGGCGGTCGAGGGTGGTGCCCGCCAGATCGAATGCACGATCAACGGCCTCGGCGAGCGCGCCGGCAACACCGCGCTTGAAGAAGTGGTCATGGCGCTCAAGACCCGCGGCGACATCATGCCCTTCGAGACCGGCATCGACTCGAAGAAGATCATGCACATCTCGCGCCGTGTCTCGACGGTTTCGGGGTTCGCGGTGCAGTACAACAAGGCCATCGTCGGCAAGAACGCCTTTGCGCATGAATCCGGCATCCACCAGGACGGCGTGCTCAAGAACGCCGAGACCTTCGAGATCATGAAACCCGAGGACGTGGGCCTTGCCACCAACTCGCTTCCGCTCGGCAAGCACTCGGGCCGCGCCGCCCTGCGCGACAAGCTCCGGCAGCTCGGCACCGAGGTGGGCGACAACCAGCTCAAGGACATCTTCGTGCGGTTCAAGGATCTCGCCGACCGCAAGAAGGAGGTCTACGACGAGGACATCCTCGCGCTCGTGACCGACGCCATGACCGACGGGGCCGAGCATCTCGAGATCGTCTCGCTCAAGGTCACCTGCGGCACCGGCGGCCCCGCCGAAGCGACGCTCGAGATGGAAGTCGGTGGCGAGGAAATGAGCGCGACCGAGCATGGCGACGGCCCCGTCGACGCCACCTTCAAGGCGGTGCGGGCGCTCTACCCGAACAAGGCCCGGCTTCAGCTCTACCAGGTGCACGCCGTGACCGAGGGCACCGACGCGCAGGCCACGGTTTCGGTCCGCCTCGAGGAGGACGGCAAGATCGCGACCGGCCAGTCGGCCGACACCGATACCGTCTATGCCTCGGCCAAGGCCTACGTGAACGCGCTCAACCGGCTGCACGTGCGCCGCAGCAAGACCGGCAGCGACGTGAAGGAAATCAGCTACAAGGACGTCAGCTGATCCCGACATTCAAACGCCCGCCTCCTTCCGGGGCGGGCGTTTTCGCATGCAGGGAAGGACAAAGGCGATATCTCAGAGATCATCGACCGCGCCATATGCGATGTCCGTGACCAAGGCTCCGGCCGAAAGATCCGTGAAATCAGGCCCGGGCGTAGCGGCTTCGCCAGACGCGAAGAGCGGGGGCTCCGCCCCCTCCGAATAGTCTCGCAGGATTTCCTCCATCACGATCGCCATCACCTCGGCATCCTGAAGGGCGGGGCTGTCGTCGAAAACGGCAGTGTCATCGGCGTCATTCTGCTCCGTGAAGATGAAGACTTCGGCTTCGCCCTCCGTGTCCACCCATTCGTCGTAGCGCTGGTCCGAGAGATCCTGAGGATCCCCCCGCGCTCCGGAGCGCGGGCCGGCGTCATCCACCCAACGGATGACGTGCGCCGAGCGCGGCATGTCTTCCATGTGCAGTTGAACGGCGCTGTCAGTGGAGTGCGACCGTCCATCCCGGGCCTCCTCGAGCCAGTCCTGAGCTGCGGCGCGCTGCGCGTCTTCGCGAAAGCCCGCATGCGAGGCGTGGTTTGGCTCGGGCCGGTCATGCCCGAGCATGCCACCCGCCAAGCCATGCGCGTGCGCCAGAACATCCGTCGCGGTCATCGAGAGGTGATCCAACGCCTCCGTTCGCGGATCGTGAAAATCGGGCGCACCGACAGCGGCCCCGTGGATGTCGTCAAGGCCGAAGGCATCGGCACTGGCAAAAAAGCCCCCCACCGGACCCGTCCCAGCGCCACCGCCTGGCGCGCCAACGTCCGTCAGCGCCCCCTCCTCGATCTCCTCGACGGATTCGAGCGCCACCATGTAGCCGAGGCTGACCGCCGCGTTGCACAGATTGCGAACGCTGCCGTCGGTCTCGATCTTCAGTGCAGACCCGGCCCCGGCGCGGCGGCCCGGGTGGTGGTCATCGTGCCCGTCTTCGTCGTGGTTGTTACGCACCGCGTCATCCTCGCGCGCCGACCTGTCGATTTCTGCCAGGACCGACGCGCGCCACGACGCGCCCGGAACCTCGCGCAGCAGACCGCCGCCCGTCAGGCGAAGACCCATATCGAGGGCCGCCAGATCGTACTCGAGGATATGTGACGCCGAGAGGGCACCCGGCTCGGGCCAGTCAGTTATCGTTCCCGCGGCTCCACCCGGGAACCTGCCGATCGTATGAAATATCACCATCTTACTCTTCCATCAGTCCTTGAAACGTCGGACAGGAAGAAGGTGACGGGCAGGCACGGCCTCTGCCGGCGCAGGATTGCGGCGAAAGTAAGGCGCTTGCCTCGACTTATTCTCTAAGTCATTCAGGCCATTAGAACGTTTTACCCGAATTCGGGCAACGTCGGGGCGTACCCGTGGCGCGAGTGGACGGGCGAAGCAAAACGCCCCGCAGCGGACTGCGGGGCGGCGGCATTCAGAGCATCGACGGCACGACCTGATCCGGGGGCCGGTGCCCGTCGGCGAAGGTCTTGACGTTCAGCAGCACCTTTTCGCCCATTTCGATGCGCCCCTCGATCGTCGCCGAGCCCATGTGCGGCAGCATCACCACGTTCGACATGTTCACGAGCTCCGGGTTGCCCCGGATGCCGTGCTGGTAGACGTCGAGCCCGGCGCCGGCGAGCTCGCCCGCCTTGAGCATCCGCGTCAGCGCGCTTTCGTCGATCACCTCGCCGCGCGAGGTGTTCACGATCACCGCCGTGGGCTTCATCAGCTTCAGCCGCCGTGCGTTCAGAAGGTGGTAGGTCGAGGGCGTGTGCGGACAGTTCACCGAGATCACGTCCATCCGCGCGACCATCTGGTCGATGCTTTCCCAGTAGGTCGCCTCGAGATCGGCCTCGGTCTCGGCGCGCAGGCGCCGGCGGTTGTGGTAGTGGATCTGCATCCCGAAGGCCCGCGCCCGCCGTGCCACCGCCTGACCGATGCGGCCCATGCCGAGGATGCCCAGCCGCTTTCCGCCCAGCCGCGTCCCGAGGAAGGCGGTCGGTGCCCAGCCCTCCCATTCGCCGCGCTGCATGAGCAGCTGGCCCTCCTGCATGCGTCGGGTCACAGCGAGCATCAGCGCCATCACCATGTCGGCGGTATCGTCGGTCATCACGCCGGGGGTGTTCGACACGAGAATGCCGTTGCGCCGCGCCGTCTCGACGTCGATGTGGTCGATACCGGCACCGTAGTTGGCGATGAGCCGCAGGTTCTCGCCCGCCTGCCCGATCAGCCCGGCGTCGATCTGGTCGGTGATGGTGGGCACGAGCACGTCTGCGTGGCGGACCGCCTCCGTCAGCTCGGCGCGCGTCATCGGCGCGTCATCCTCGCGCAGGGTCACGTCGAACAGCTCGCTCAGACGGGTCTCGACCGCTTCCGGCAGGCGTCGCGTCACGACAACACTCAGGCGTTTCTGAGGCATGGCCGCCTCCCCTCCCTTTCCATGGCTCGCGCTCGATGGCACAGTGTCCCATGAGCGTGCGGGGCACAAGAACCCCGCCGAAAAAACGCGGGCAGGACAGAGAAATGCGCAAGGCAGCTTTGATCGCCGGGCTGGTCGCTTCCGTCGTTGCGGGCAGCGTGGCTGCCGCAAGCGACGACCGTGGACCGGTCACCAACCTGCCGATCCCGAGATACGTGTCGCTCAAGACCTCCGAGGCCAACGTGCGGCGCGGCCCGTCGCTGACCCATCGCATCGACTGGGTCTACAAGCGCCGCGACATGCCGCTCGAGATCACCGCCGAGCACGGCCACTGGCGCCGGGTGCGCGACGCCGACGGCGCCGGCGGCTGGGTGCATTACTCGCTGCTGTCCGGGGTGCGCACCGTGCTGGTGCAGCAGGACATGCTCGAGCTTCATGCCCGCCCCGGCGCCGATACGCCGGTGAACGCCAAGCTGGCGCTCGGGGTGATCGCGCGGCTCGGCGAATGCACCGTCGACTGGTGCGAGCTTTCGGCGGGCGGCTACGACGGCTGGGCCGCAAAGACCGCCTACTGGGGCGTGGCTCCGGACGAAACCCGCGAGTAGACACGCCGCCCCGCCGGGCACGCCATTGGACACCGGGCGCGGAGCGCGGTAACAGGCCAAAGGTTCAACACGGGTGCGCACATGTCCCAGACGCCTTCAGAAATCGCCCGCGCGGTGCTGCACACCGAGGCCGCGGCGCTGACCCGGCTCGGAGACGAGCTGCCCCCGGCCTTCGAGGACGTGATCGCGCTGCTGCTGCACATCGGCGGGCGGATCATCGTCTCGGGCATGGGCAAGTCCGGCCATGTCGCCGGCAAGATCGCCGCCACGCTCGCCTCGACCGGCGCGCCGGCGCAGGCGGTGCATCCCGGCGAGGCCAGCCACGGCGACCTCGGCATGATCACCCCCGACGACGCGGTGCTGCTGATCTCGAACTCGGGCGAGACCCGCGAACTGGCCGACATCATCGCCCATTGCGCGCGCTTCGCGATCCCGATGATCGCCATGACCCGCCGTGCCGACAGCACGCTGGCGCGCTCCGCCACCCACGTCCTGCTGCTGCCCGACGCCCCCGAGGCCTGCGCCATCGGCATGGCGCCGACCACCTCGACCACGATGACCATGGCGCTCGGAGACGCGCTGGCCGTGGCGCTGATGGACCAGCGCGGCTTCGACCGCGAGAACTTCCTCGCCTTCCACCCCGGCGGCTCGCTGGGCGCGCAGCTTCTGCGGGTGTCCGCCGTCATGCACCGGGGCGACGAGCTGCCCGTGGTCATGCCCGACACGGACATGGGCGAGACGCTCGTCGTCATGTCGCAGAAGGGCTTCGGCGTCGCGGCGCTGGTCGAGGACGGCAAGCTCGCGGGCGTCATCACCGACGGCGACCTGCGCCGCAACCTGGAGGGACTCATGGACCGCACCGCCGGCGAAGTCGCCACGCGCAATCCCCGCAGCATCGCTCCCGATGCCCTGCTGACCGAGGCACTCGGGGTGATGAACGCCTCGAAGATCTCGGCGCTGTTCGCGGTCGAGGACGACGGCACGCTCGTCGGGCTCGTCCACATCCACGACGCGCTGCGGGCAGGTGTCGCATGAGCGCCGTCATCTTCATTCCCGCTCGCTACGCCTCGACCCGCTACCCGGGAAAGCCGCTGGTCGAGCTGACCGGCGCCACCGGCGAACGCCGCTCGCTGATCCGGCGGGCGTGGGACGCTGCCCGCACGGTCAAGGGCGCCGACGCGGTCTACGTGCTGACCGACGACGACCGCATCGCCGAAGCGGCGCGCGGCTTCGGCGCCGACGTGCTGATGACCTCGTCCGAGGCCCGCAACGGCACCGAGCGCTGCGCCGAGGGCGTGGCCCAGCTGCCCTCCGAACCCGAGACGGTCATCAACCTGCAGGGCGACGCACCGCTGACGCCTCCGTGGTTCGTCGAGGCGCTGATCGAGCGGATGCGCGACCCGGCCGTCGAGATGGCGACCCCGGTCCTGCGCACCGACCGCGACACGCTGGTGCATTTCGTCACCGACCGGCGCGAGGGCCGCGTCGGCGGCACCACCGCCGTCATGCGCGGCGACGGCACGGCGCTCTACTTCTCGAAAGAGGTGCTGCCCTATGTCGGCGACCTCGAAGCGCCGCCCGAGGTCTGGCACCATGTCGGCGTCTACGGCTATCGCCCCGCCGCGCTGCGCCGCTATGCCGAATGGGCCGAGGGGCCGCTGGAGCGCGCCGAGGGGCTCGAACAGCTCCGCTTCCTCGAGAACGGCGTGCCCGTGACCTGCGTGCCCGTCGAGGCGCGCGGCCGCGTGTTCTGGGAGCTCAACAACCCCGTCGACGTGGCCCGCATCGAAGCGGTGCTGAAAAAGGAGAACATCGCATGACCGACGTTCGCATTCGCGACATCACCGTGTCCAACACGTCGCCCTTCACGCTCATCGCCGGCCCCTGCCAGCTCGAGAGCCTCGACCACGCGCGGATGCTGGCCGAGAAGATCGCCGCCGCCGCCGAGGCCGCCGAGACCCACTGGATCTTCAAGGGCAGCTTCGACAAGGCGAACCGGTCGTCGCTGTCGGGCAAGCGCGGCATCGGCATGGAGGACGGGCTGCACATCCTGTCGACCATCGGCAAGGAGTTCGGCGTTCCGGTGCTGACCGACGTCCACGGGCCCGAGCAATGCGCGCCGGTGGCCGAGGCGGTGGACGTGCTGCAGATCCCGGCCTTCCTGTCGCGCCAGACCGACCTGCTGCTTGCCGCCGGCGAGACCGGGGCGGCAATCAACGTCAAGAAGGGCCAGTTCCTCGCGCCCTGGGACATGGCGAACGTCGCCGACAAGATCGCCTCGACCGGCAACGAGCGGATCATGCTCTGCGAGCGCGGCGCCAGCTTCGGCTACAACATGCTGGTCAGCGACATGCGGTCGCTGCCGATCATGGCCCAGACCGGCTACCCGGTGGTCTTCGATGCCACGCACTCGGTGCAGCTTCCGGGCGGACAGGGCAGCTCTTCGGGCGGACAGCGGCAGTTCGTCGAACCGCTCGCACGTGCGGCGCTGGCCGTCGGCGCGGCGGCGGTCTTCATCGAGACCCACGAGGACCCCGATACTGCCCCCTCGGACGGGCCGAACATGGTGCCGGTCTCGAAGCTCGGGCATCTCCTGCACGGGCTGCGTGGTATCGACGACCTGACCAAGGGCCGGACCGACCTGCTGGACGATCTCTTCGCCTGAGTTCGGGTCCCGCTCGCAGGCGGAACGTCGGCCCCCCGGCGCCGCCTGCCGCCTCGACCACCGCACCAGCCCCCGAAAGAAAAAAGCGCCCCGCGTCAGATCAGACGCGGGGCGCTTTTCAACTGGTGCCGGTGATAGGACTCGAACCTACGACCCCATCATTACGAATGACGTGCTCTACCAGCTGAGCTACACCGGCACTGGTGGGCGGCCTCTTAACACCGGGGCCGCCCGTAGGAAAGACCTATTTTGCCTCTTCCTTCTCGCGCTCGGCATCGCCTTCGCCCGAGACTTCCTCGGCATCCTCGACCGGGGTTTCCGACGCCTCCTCGGCGGCCTCGCGGCCCGGCCCGGTGGGCGGATTCGGCGTCAGGATCTCGTGCGTCTCGCCGGTGTCGGCCGGGGCCGCGGCGGGCGCCTCGTCCGAGCCGCCGACGATCAGCGGCAGCATTTCCGCGCCGGGGCGCGCGGCATCGGTCTGCGGCGGCGTGGTCCAGCTCAGCGTGTCGAAGCCACCGCAGTTCTCGCAGACCGGAGTCCACTCGCCATGGATCTGGTGACAGCTGTCGCAGACCCACTGCGGACCGCGCGGCGCCGACAGTGCCTTGGCCAGCCAGCCGCGCACCTCGGCGTCACCGGCCCCCTCGCCACGGGCGATGGCCGCCATCACCGTCAGCACGCGCGCATCCGGTTCACGCTCGACGAGATCACCCATGGCGCGGCGCGCCTCCGGGAAGTCCTCGGCCGCCAGCGCCAGTTCGGCGCGCAGCAGGCGCGTCTCGCGGTGCTCGGGCTTGATCGTGGTGAGCGTGCGGAAGCGCTTCATGCGCTCGGCCGGCGTTTCCTCGGGCTTGATCTCGGCGAAGGCGGCCGCGAGGTCGGGATGCGGCTGAACGCTCCACGCCTTCTTGAGCACGCGCACGGCCTTCTTCGGCTCGTTCTTCGCGATGTAGGACCGGGCCGCCATGCAGGCCCCCGGGATGAGATCGGGCGAGCCCTTGGCCGAGGCGATCGCCGCCTCGCGCGCCTCGATGGGCTTGTCCTCGGCGAAGATGTCCTTGGCCTCGGACAGCGCCAGCACCGCGTCGCGGCGCTTGTAGACGTCACGCGGCATGGACCCGTGCTTGAGCTTGGCCGACAGCGTCGCCCGCGCACCGCGCCAGTCGTGCTTCTGCGCCTGGAGCATCAGAAGCGTGTCCTGGATCTCGGGGTGCTTGGGCTTGATGGCAAAGGCGCGCTCCGCCAGCTTCAGCGCGGTATCGGTATCGCCGCGCGCAAGCTTCTGCTTCATCATCCCGCGAATGCCGACGAACCGCGTCTCGTCGTTGGTGATGAGCTTCTTGTAGACCTCTTCCGCCTTGCGCGTGTCGCCGGTCATCTCGGCGGCCTGCGCGGTCAGCAGGTTGGTGAGGCCGGGCTTGTGCAGGTAGCGGTCGGCCTTCTGGGCCTTGGCCATAGCGAGCTTGCCCTCGCCCGAGGCCAGCGCCAGCAGGCCCTCGGACAGCGCCTGGTAGCCCTTGCGCTCGCGGTTGCGGTCGAAATAGCGCGACAGCGCCGTGCTGTCGCCGTTGATGAACTTCAGCACCGCGATCAGCAGCGAGACCAGCTTGAAGATCACGTATAGCGCGATGACCAGCAGGATGACGGCAATCACAGACTGCAGCGGCCCGAGGTTGAACTCGTAGCCGCCGGCGGTGATCTGGATGCCGCCCTGGCTTTCCATGATGTAGCCGGCGCCGACGGTCAGGGCCGCCACGACGGCGACGAACAGGACGATCTTGAGAAGTGACCAGAGCATTGTGCGACCCTTATTCCTTGTTCATTTCCTGCGCGAGGCCGTCGGCCGCCGCAACAGCATCGGCGCGGGTGCGCGCCCGGTCCATCCAGTCCGACAACGGCGCCTGCGCCGCCTCCGGGAGGCTGCCGAGCTCGGTCAGCGTCTGCGGCAGGTCACCGCTGCGCAGCGCCGCCTCGGCACGCGACAGGATCGCGTCGGGGCTGTCGCCCGACCGCGGAGTAACCGAGCGCAGCCCGACCTGATCGGTCAGGAAGGTCGCGAACCGGTCGGTGCCGCTCTGGTCCTCGGATGCGCTCTGGCGGGCCGCCGTGAGCGCCTCGCGCGCCAGCGGCGGATATTCCTCGGTGAGCTCGGCGAGCGTCGGCACGCCTTCCTCTGCCGGGGCAGAGAGCGGGTCGGGCACGGTCACGCCGTTTTCCTGGATCGTGGTGACCGCCTCCCCGTAGGGATCGCCGCTGTTGAGCGCCGTCATCACCTCGGACAGGGCCGCGCGCGCCTTGGAGAGCGCCGCGGTTTCCTCGGCGTTGGCCTCGGCGGCAAGCGCCTGCTGGGTCATTTCCTCGACCTCGGTGCGCTGCTGCACGATCGCCTCGCGCAGCTTGTTCAGCTCGTCCTCGTAGGCGGCCATCGCCTCGGGCGAGACCGATTCCTCGACGGGGCGCTTCTCGATGGCCTCGATCCGCTGCGCCAGCGCGTCGTAGTTGCCGGCAGCGGCGTCGATGCTGCCGCGCAACTCCTCGACCGAGGACTCGAGACCGCTCAGGTCGATCCCGTTCGCGGTGTCGGTCGCGGTCTGCACTTCCTGCGCGAGCGCGTCGATCCGCGCGGTCTGATCCTCGAGCGCCGTCTGCGTATCCTCGCGGAAGGTGTCGGGCGCGACGGCCTCGTTGAAGGGCCAGCTGCCGGACTGGTAGGCCGAGGCCCCGTAGCCCAGCGCCGCGGCGATCACGCCGCCGAGCAGCATCGGGACGAAGCCACCCTTTCTTTCAACGACCTTTTCGCGCACTGCCGGTTCCGGCGTGGCGCCGGTCGTCGTGCCGCTGGTCGCGGTCGCGCCGGCAGCCCCCGCGCCTGCACCCCACGCCGAGGCTGACGACGTCGTGTCGCTGTCGTGAGAGTGGACCGTGTCGGAGTTCCTGTCGAGATCGACCGCCTCGCCGACGGAATGGATCTGGTCACCGGAGGTCTCGAGCGACTCGTCGCCCGAGGTGTCCTCTCCGATGGTATCCTCGCCGGTCGACATCGCCTCGAGCGTGTCTTCGCCAAGCGTGTCCTCGCCGACGGTGCCGTCGATCATCGCGCTGTCGGTCGCCTCGTCCTCGGTTCCGGACAGCGTGTCGGCACCTTCGGCCAACGTATCATCGGCGGAGTCGTCGCCGCCGGCCTCGGGGGTATCTTCTCCCTCGGGCGTTTCCTCGGCGGCCTTCTCGGCGTCATCCTCTTCGGTGACGACCGCGTCGGGGACCGCCTCCGGCGTCAGTTCGGTCTCAGGAGTCTTCGCCGCTTCACCCTCGGCGTTCTCCTCGGTGCCGTCCACTGGCTTTTTCTCGTCGGCCACGCTCCACCCTTTCGAATTCATGTTCAGGCACGGTCAGGTGCCCGCTTAACCTTTCACAGACCCGTGACCTTTCACAAGCGCCCCGAAGTCCTTCAGTAAACCAATCACAACCCTACGCATATCAACAGCGTCGGGTTGCGCCGGAATCTCCAGTCGAGTCACATATAGCGCCCCAAGCGCCGCGGCCACATCCCTGCTCATCGCTGCGACGATAAGCGGCGCGCGTCCGCGCGGCACCCCGGCAAACTGCGCCGCGCTGCGCGGAGAGAAAAGGGGCACGATCACGGGCACATCGCCATCGAGCGCGGCTTTCGCCGCCGCGCTCAATTCCTGTGCAGGCTGATCGTAGATCACCGCGTCGCCCGCATGAAGCCCCGCCGCCGCGAGTCGCGCCGCCACGTCGCCCCGGGCATGTGTCCCGCGAAAATGCACGAGCCGTTCCCCGGGCGCCTCGGCCCGGATCATCGCGACCAGCGCATCGGCATTGCCGCCGGCACTGCGCGGCGCGAATCCTGCCTCGCGCGCGGCCTGCGCCGTGGCGTCGCCCACCGTGTAGCAAAGCGGCAGCGGCCTGCCGCCGAGCGCCGTGTAGGCCCGCACCGCGTTCGCCGATGTGAAGATCGCCCCGCCTGCCCCGTCGAGATCCGGCAGCGGCCCGGTGACCTCGATCCCGAGAAGCGGGCTGATGATGGCAGTGAAGCCGGTGACCCCCTCGGCCGCCAGATCCTCCAGAAACCGCCGCGACCCCGCCTCGGGGCGGGTCAGCAGAAGAACGGGCGGCACTGCGGGCATCTGCGCTCCGGGATTGTGGGGCGGTTGTGCAGGTGGTAGCTGCAAGGACAAGGCTTTGCAATGGACGCACCGATGCCGGATCCGATCATCCTTGGGCTGGAAAGCAGCTGCGACGACACCGCCGCCGCCGTTCTGCGCGGTCGCGAGATCCTCTCGTCGGTGGTCATGGGCCAGACCGAGCTGCACGCGGCCTTCGGCGGCGTGGTGCCCGAGATCGCCGCCCGCGCCCATGCCGAGAAACTCGACCTTGCCGTCGAAGAGGCCCTGTCGCAGGCCGGCGTAACGCTGCGCGAGGTCGACGCCGTGGCGGTCACCGCCGGGCCCGGACTGATCGGCGGCGTGCTGTCGGGCGTGATGCTGGCCAAGGGGCTGGCGGCGGGCCTTGGCAAGCCGCTGATCGGGGTGAACCACCTTGCCGGTCACGCGCTGACGCCCCGGCTCACCGACGGGCTGGCCTATCCCTACCTGATGCTGCTGGTCTCGGGCGGGCATTGCCAGTTCCTCACCGTGCGCGGCCCGCAGGACTTCACCCGGCTCGGCGGCACCATCGACGACGCCCCGGGCGAGGCCTTCGACAAGACCGCCCGCCTGCTCGGCCTGCCGCAACCGGGCGGCCCCTCGGTCGAGGCCGAGGCAAAATCCGGCGATGAGCGTCGCTTCCGCTTCCCGCGCCCGCTGCTCGACCGCGAGGGCTGCGACCTGAGCTTCTCGGGGCTGAAGACCGCGCTGCTGCGGATGCGCGACGCACTGGTCGCCGAGCAGGGCGGGCTGCACGCGCAGGACCGCGCCGACCTTTGTGCGGGTTTCCAGGCGGCGGTGCGCGACGTGCTGGCCGAGAAGACCCGGCGCGCGCTGGCGCTCTATCTCGACGAGGCGCCCGCCGAGCCCGCCTTTGCCATCGCCGGTGGCGTCGCCGCGAACGGCGCGATCCGGGCGGCGCTCGAGACACTCTGTGCCGAACGCGGCGTGCGCTTCACCGCCCCGCCGCTGCGGCTCTGCACCGACAACGCGGCGATGATCGCCTACGCCGGGGGCGAGCTCTTCGCGGCGGGCGAGACCGCCGACATGACGCTTGCCGCCCGTCCCCGCTGGCCGCTCGACCGCAACGCCGCCCCGCTCATCGGGTCCGGCAAGAAGGGAGCCAAGGCATGAGCATCGCGGTCCTCGGCGCCGGCGCCTTCGGCACCGCCCTTGCCCTGAGCCTCAGCCGCGAAGGGCACGCGGTGCGCATCTGGGCGCGCGACCCCGAGACCGTCGCCAGCATCAACGAGGCGCACCGCGCCCCGCGCCTGCCCGACATCGCGCTGCCCGACAGCATCACCGCGAGCACGGACATCGACGACGTGGCACAGGCCGGAACGCTGCTGCTCGCCGTGCCGATGCAGGCCCTGCACGCGACGCTTGCCCGCGTCGAGGCGCCGCTTACCGGACAGCGGCTGGTGGCCTGCTGCAAGGGCGTCGACCTTACCGAGCTGACCGGCCCGACCGGCGTCATCGCCCATGCCAAGCCCGAGGCGATCCCGGCGATTCTCACCGGCCCGAGCTTTGCGGACGACATCGCGCGCGACCTGCCGACGGCGCTCACGCTCGCCTGTGCCGACGACGCGGCCGGCAAGGCTCTGCAGCACCAGCTTTCGACCGGCGCGCTGCGGCTCTACCGCACCACCGACACCATCGGCGCCGAACTGGGCGGCGCGCTGAAGAACGTGATCGCCATCGCCTGCGGGGCCTGCATCGGCGAGGGGCTTGGCGACAGCGCCCGCGCCGCACTGATGACCCGGGGGTTCGCCGAGATGACCCGCCTTGCCGCGAAGCTCGGCGCGAAGCCCGAAACGCTCGCCGGGCTGTCGGGGCTCGGCGACCTCGCGCTGACCTGCACCTCGGAGCTGTCGCGCAACTACCGCTTCGGGCTGGCGCTCGGGCGCGGCGAGGTCTTTGATGCCTCGCTCACCGTCGAGGGCGTGAAGACCGCCGAGGCCGTCCGCCGGCTGGCGGAAAGGCTGGAGATCGACCTGCCGATCTGTGCCATGGTGCACGAGGTCGGCGCCCGCGACACCAGCGTCGCCGAGGCCATCCGTTACCTGCTCAACCGTCCACTGAAGGAAGAATGACATGCTCGTTGCCCTGATCGCCAAGGACAAGCCCGGCGCGCTGCAGACCCGCAAGGACAACCGCGAGGCGCATCTCGCCTACATCGAGGAGACCGGCGTGGTGGCGCAGGCCGGCCCGCTGCTCGACGACGCGGGCGAGATGGCAGGCAGCCTCGTGATCCTCGACGTGGCCGACATGGACGCGGCCCGGGCATGGGCCGACGGCGACCCCTACGCCAAGGCCGGTCTCTTCGACAGCGTCGAGCTGACCGCGTGGAAGAAAGTCATCGGATGAACCACTGGCTGTTCAAGTCCGAGCCGTCGACGTGGTCGTGGGACGACCAGGTCGCCAAGGGCGACGTGGGCGAGGAATGGGACGGCGTGCGCAACTACCAGGCCCGCAACTTCATGCGCGAGATGGCCGTGGGTGACCGCGGCTTCTTCTACCATTCGCAGAAGGAAAAGGCCGTCGTGGGCACCGTCGAGGTGATCGCGCCCGTCCATCCCGACAGCACCACCGACGACGAGCGCTGGGAGTGCGTCGACATCAAGGCGGTGCAATCCGCCAAGACTCCCGTGACGCTTGACGACATCAAGGGCGATCCGCGCCTGGCCGAGATGGTGCTGGTAAAGAACTCGCGCCTGTCGGTGCAGCCGGTGACTGAGGACGAATGGCAGATCGTCTGCGCGATGGCCGGGCTCGACCCGTAAGGCACCACCGGCCCCACCGCTTTCTAAAAGACGGGGCCCGGCCCGAAGCCGAACCCCGTCCCCACCCCATGCATACTCCCACAGCACGGATCGAGTGATACGGTTTTCGGCCTTCTGGCCCTGCCCCCTGTGTAGCCTGCATGGCCCGCCGGGGCAAAACCCGAGTGTCTAAAATGCTGGCATGAAAAGGAAACCTCCGCTTAGGATTCGGAGGTTTCCTCTGCGGCCGGTTCCGGTCTCAGCTGTAGACCGCTTCCTTGCCGAAGTGCTTCACCAGCATGTAGTAGACCACGGCACGGTACTTGTTGCGCTCGGAGCGCCCGTAGGTCTCGATCACCGACTCGATGGCGTCCATCAGCTCTGGCCCGTCCGAAAGTCCCAGCTTCTTCACAAGGAAGTTCGCCTTGACGGTTTCGAGCTCGCCCTCCTGCGTGGCGGCGACGGTGGCGCTGTCGGCGTTGTAGATCGCCGGACCGCAGCCGATGGTGACCTTGGTCAGCAGGTCCATGTCAGGCTGCATCCCGCACTTCTCGCGCAGGTCCTCGGCATATTTCTCGATCAGATCGTCTCTCTTGCCCATGATCCCTTCTCCCTGTGCTGACGGCCCCGCCGTCTTTCGAAAACCAGAAGCGGCGGCTGCGCAGGGGCAGCTTAGTCTCCGCATGCCGAATAAAAAGAAGAAAATCCTCACATATTTTGCGCGAAACCAACGCGAACGGGCGAGAACCCGACAATTTTTAGTTGAATGAAAGAAAAACCGTGACAGATGGCCCGCTGCTCGCAGAGCATCATGTCATCCGCGCGTCACGATCGCGACCTGCGGACCACGAGACCAGACAGGGACAGCCGACATGAGTTCAGAAACATTCGTGGTCGCCTACGAAGGCCGGCCCGACGCCCCGAGCGTCCTGGAATACGCCATCAAGCGCGCCAAGGCCGAGGACGCGCGATTGCTGCTCGTCCATGTTCTGGAGTGGTCGCCCTATTCGTTCCTCACGCCACAGGAGGTCGAGGAACGCCACGGCCGCCGCAAGCAGGAGCTTGCCCGCGCGCATGAGATCGTCCTGGCTCCGGCGCTCGAAAAGGCACGGGCCTCCGGTGTCGAGGCCTCGGGCATCATCCGCTACGGGCAGGTGGTCGAACTCGTCGTCGAGGAAACCGCCAAGGCCGGCGGAACGGTCATCTTCGTCGGACGCTCCGGCTCGCAGTCGATGGCGGCCCGCGTCTTCGGCTCGGTGCCGCTGGGACTTGCCCAGGTCGCTCCCGTCCCTACCGTAATCGTGCCCTGAGCCCAGGAGTCCCTCATGCCATTCCGCCTATTCTCGCTGTTTGCACTCGCCGCCATGCTCCTGCCCCACCGGGCGGCGGCGCAGGGTATCGATGAAACCATCAACACGCTCTTTGCCGATTATACAGGCTGGTATGTCTCGCTGATCTTCGCCGACCTGCCGGGCACCAACTTCTCGTGGATCGCGCTCTGGCTGGTCGTCGCCGCGCTGGTGTTCACGGTCTACTTCGGCGCCATCCAGCTGCGCGGCTTCGGCCACTCGATCGCGCTGGTCAAGGGCGACTACTCCGACCCGGACGACGCCGGCGAGGTCAGCCATTTCCAGGCCCTCGCCACCGCGCTGTCGGGCACCGTGGGTCTTGGCAACATCGCGGGCGTCGCGGTCGCCGTGGGCATCGGCGGGCCGGGCGCGACCTTCTGGATGATCGTCGCCGGCCTGTTCGGCATGGCCACGAAGTTCACAGAATGCACGCTCGGCGTGAAATACCGCAACGAGTATCCCGATGGCACCGTCTCCGGCGGCCCGATGTACTACATGACCAAGGGCTTCGCCGAACGCGGTCTGCCGGCCGGCAAGATCTTCGCCGTGGTGTTCTGCATCTTCACGATCCTCGGCGCCCTCGGCGGCGGCAACATGTTCCAGGCCAACCAGGCGCACGCGCAGCTGTCCGGCGTGCTCGGCGAATACCCGGGCTGGATCACCGGGATCCTGCTCGCGGGCGTGACCTTCGCGGTGATCGTCGGTGGCATCAAGTCGATCGCGCAGGTGACCGAGAAGGTCGTGCCCTTCATGGGCGTGTTCTACGTCATCGTTTCGGTCATCATCCTGCTGATGAACTACGACGAGATCGGCTGGGCCTTCGGCCGCATCTTCGAGGGCGCCTTCACCGGCCTCGGCGTGCTCGGCGGCTTCACCGGCGCGCTGATCCAGGGCTTCCGCCGCGCCGCCTTCTCGAACGAGGCCGGCATCGGCTCGGCGGCCATCGCCCACTCGGCTGTGCGCACCAAGGAACCGGTCACCGAGGGCTACGTGGCGCTGCTCGAACCGTTCATCGACACGGTAGTGATCTGCACCATGACCGCGCTGGTGATCGTCATCACCGGGGTGCTGAACGTCGACCCCGACACTGGCATGTACGTCTGGAACGCCGAGGCCGGCCGCATCTCGACCGAGGGCGAGGTTGCCGGAGTCGAGCTGACCTCGGCGGCCTACGCGCATGCCTTCTCGTGGTTCCCGGCGATGCTCGCCATCGCGGTGGTGCTCTTCGCCTTCTCGACGATGATCTCCTGGAGCTACTACGGGCTGAAGGCCTGGACCTACCTCTTCGGCGAGGGCAAGTCGCGCGAGATCGTCTTCAAGGTGATCTTCTGCGTCTTTATCGTCATCGGGTCGGCGGCCAATCTCGGGCCGGTGATCGACTTCTCCGACGCCATGCTGTTCTCGATGGCGGTGGTGAACGTGATCGCGCTCTACCTGCTGATGCCCATCGTGAAACGCGAGCTCAACAGCTACATCGCGCGGCTGAAGTCCGGCGAGATCCGGAAATTCAAGAACTGATCCATCGCTTCAGGAAAGGTGGAAAGGGCGCCCCGCGAGGGCGCCCTTTCTCGTTCCGCAGCCTGTCAGGTCACTCGGCCGAGAGCAGCTCGGGCACCGACAGCAGGATGAACTCGTTGTGCGCGGCCTGCCCCGGCACGCGCCCGCCCGAGAACGGCAGGTTGTTGTCGTTGGCCACGAGGATGTGGGTCTCGTCCACCCGAACCACGTCCTCGATGGTGAAGAACGGGAAGGTAAAGGGGCCCTCTGCGGGGGCCATGCCATCGAGCGCGACGCCGTCGGGATCGGCGATGTCCAGCAGGTCGACATGGCCCAGGCGGCGCACGAAGCCGTCCTCGGAGACGTCCGACATGTCGACCAGCACGATGTTCTTCACGCGGGCCGGGTTGGGGTAGCAGTCCGAGGTATCGGTGGCGTCTTCGGCACAGGCCTGCGCGGCGTCGCCCTCGCCGTTGTCACGCTCGATGACCAGCGCGCGGGTCTCGTCGATGAAGTTGAAGTCGCCGATGGCCGTCGCACCGTCGGCAAGCTGGAACTTCCCGCTCTCGCCGGTCCACTCCCCGGCCTCCGGATCGAAGGCGATGACGCGCAGGAACGGTCCCTCGGTCTCGCCGCCCTCGAGCAGGATCGGCTTCTCGAGCATCGCCCAGAGCAGGCCGGTCCCGGGCTGGAGCGCCATGCCCTCGTAGCCGCCCGAGCGCTGCACCTGATAGTCGCTGCCGGCCGAGGCGGGCACGTAGACGCTGTAGGTGTCGGGCCCGTGCAGCTCCTTGCCGTCGAGCTCGGTGGCGTAGACCTCGCGCACCACGCCATCGAGACCGGCGCGGATGATGTAGGGACCGAACTCGTCGCCGATGAACACCTCGTCGTCGATCACCTGGATCGACTCGGTGTCGAAGTCGGCGCCGGTCAGGTAGCGGCTCTCGGTGCCCTCGTAGGCAATGCGGAACGGCACCTTGCGATCGGGATCGCTGAGGAAGATCGTGTCACGCCGCGCGACCGTGCCGGTCTCGAAGTCGGGCATCATCTTGTGGAAGAACAGCATCGCGTCGGGCGAGTTGCGCTTCGAGCCGAAGCCGTTGTCGGTCAGCACGTAGTAGGCCCCGTCCTCGGCCCGGTTCATGGCGAAGCCGGACATGCCCTGCACGGGCTGACCGATGAACGGCAGCGCGATGCCGGTGTCATGCGCGCCGTAGTTGCCGCCGGTGTTGCCCATGACCGACATGGGCTGCTCGTTGCGCGCCCCTTGCGTGAACTTGCCCGAGATCCAGGCGTCGCGCGGCGCGTCGGCCGGAGGCTCGACCAGCGAGAGCGCGGGGAGGTAGGCGTGGCCGGCGAGCGTGGCCGGAAAGGTCTCTTCGGCGACGGCGGGCGCTGCCAGCATGCCGGCGAGCGCGAAAACGGAAATAGAAAGACGCATCGTGGTCATCCCTGTCGGATTTCGGAATGACCCGTCGCTAACGTGGCAAGGTAACGGGGCGATCACCAAACGGTATCGCTTTCGTGACTGCCGCCCCCTGTCCTCAGCCGTTCGCGAACACCGCCTCGAGCTCCGCCTCGCTCATGCCACCGGCGCCGTTGCCGTCTGCGACGAGCCGCGCCGAAAGGCCGGTCAGCCGCGCGTTCAGCGGCGCCGGCGTGTCATGCAGCCGGCCCAGCAGCGCGATCTCGCCGTTGAGGTAGTCGGTCTCGACACTGCCCGCGCCCCGGGCGATGCTCTGGCGGGTCGAACTTCCCGAGCGCGGCACGCCCTCGATCTCGGTGATCTGCATGAACTGCTTGCGCTGCGGATCGTCGAGCCCGACATCCTCGTATCCGATCCCCGCCGCCGCAAAGACCGCGCGCGCCTCGTCCTTGAGACGCTCGGTGAACCGGGCGCGGTCAGCATCGAGCGGCAGCAGGGCGTCGACGATGTTGCCGAGGTTCATCAGGAGCTTGCCGTATTTCGAGTCCATCACCCGATCCGAGAGGATGGTAGCGATGTTGGCCCGGTCGAGCGTCTCTTTCAGCGCGGTGTCCGCCGCGTCGGTGCCCCCCGGATAGCGCCCGAGGACAAGCAGCCCGTAGCAGGGCGCGCCGTGGGTGATGACCTCGCCGGGCTCGAGGTAGGTGGCGGGCATGGCGACCATCGCCCCGTGCACGTTGGGAAAGTAGCGCAGCGCGGCACGCTCGTTGGCCACGCCGTTCTGCAGGCAGACCAGCGGCTGATCGGTCATGCCGGCGGCGCGCAGGTCGCGCAGCGCCGGCTCGGTGTCCTGCCCCTTCACGCAGAGCAGCACGACGTCGTCGGGGCGGAAGGTGATCTCGGACGGATGCGCGACGCAAGGCAGATCCACCTGCGCGCGGCCCTTCGGGCTGACCAGGCGGATGCCGTCGGCGCGGATTGCCTCCAGCATCCGGCCGCGTGCGATGCCGATGACCTCCTGCCCGCTCTCGGCCAGTGCCGCGCCGACCACGCCGCCGATGGCGCCCACGCCGTGAATGATGATCCGCATGTCGCTATCCCCTGTTCAGCTTCGCCCCAAGCGGCCCCAGCCAGAGCCGAAGTGCAACCCCCGGGGCCGACAAAAAAATGCCCCGCCTTTGCGGGCGGGGCGTTTTCTCGTTGCGGCGTGTCGGCTCGTGGGGTGGGCAATATTGCCCACCCTACCGCGATCAGTAGCGGTAGTGCTCGGGCTTGAACGGGCCCTCGGGCGTCACGCCGATATAGGCCGCCTGCTCGGTCGACAGCTGCGTCAGCTTCACGCCGATGCGGTCGAGATGCAGCCGCGCGACTTTCTCGTCGAGGTGCTTGGGCAGGATGTAGACCTTGTTCTCGTAGTCGTCGCCGTTCTTCCAGAGCTCGATCTGTGCCAGCACCTGGTTGGTGAAGGATGCCGACATGACAAAGGACGGGTGGCCGGTGGCGTTGCCGAGGTTCAGCAGGCGCCCCTCGGACAGCAGGATGATGCGCGAGCCCGAGGGCATCTCGATCATGTCGACCTGGTCCTTGATGTTGGTCCACTTGTGGTTCTTCAGCGCGGCGACCTGGATCTCGTTGTCGAAGTGGCCGATGTTGCCAACGATCGCCATGTCCTTCATCTCGCGCATGTGCTCGATGCGGATCACGTCCTTGTTGCCGGTGGTGGTGATGAAGATGTCGGCATCCGCGATCACGTCTTCCAGCAGCACCACCTCGAAGCCGTCCATGGCGGCCTGCAGGGCGCAGATCGGGTCGGCCTCGGTCACCTTGACGCGGGCGCCCGCGCCGGCGAGCGACGCGGCAGAGCCCTTGCCCACGTCGCCGTAACCGCAGACTACGGCGACCTTGCCCGCCATCATCACGTCGGTCGCGCGGCGGATGCCGTCGACCAGCGACTCGCGGCAGCCGTACTTGTTGTCGAACTTCGACTTGGTGACGCTGTCGTTCACGTTGATTGCCGGGAACGGCAGCTGACCGTTCTTGTGCAGCTCATAGAGCCGGTGCACGCCGGTGGTGGTTTCCTCGGACACGCCCTTGATCTGGTCGCGCACCTTGGTGAACCAGCCGGGGGAAGCCTCCATCCGCTTCTTGATCTGCGCCTTGATGACCGACTCTTCCTCGGACTGCGGCACCGGGATGACGTCTTCACCGGCCTCGGCACGGGCCCCGAGCAGCACGTAGAGCGTGGCGTCGCCGCCATCGTCGAGGATCATGTTCGGGCCGTCCTCGAACTGGAACGACTTGTCGAGATAGTCCCAGTGCTCCTCGAGCGTCTGGCCCTTGACCGCGAAGACCGGCGTGCCACCCGCAGCGATGGCGGCGGCGGCGTGGTCCTGTGTCGAGAAGATGTTGCACGACGCCCAGCGCACCTCGGCGCCCAGCGCGACCAGCGTCTCGATGAGACAGGCGGTCTGGATCGTCATGTGAAGCGAGCCCACGATGCGCGCGCCCTTCAGGGGTTTCTCCTCACCGAACTCGGCGCGGCAGGCCATCAGGCCCGGCATCTCGGTTTCCGCGATGTCCAGCTCCTTGCGGCCGAACTCCGCCAGCGAGATGTCCTTGACGATATAGTCGTTTGTCATATGCCTGCACTCCTGTTGGGGCTCCTGCGGGATGCTCTCGTCTTAAAGCTTGCCATGAACGACAACAACAGGGATGCCTTGTGCAATTCCGTACCGCCGGGCAGGAAGGGCTCCATGGATTTCGAACATCGCATCTCGGTAAACGAATACGGGTTCTACTGCGTCCCGGCCGACTACGTGAAGCGCGAAATTCCGAAAATCCTAGCGAACGGTGAGGTTTACGAACCCAATACGCTGCGGCTCATGCAGCGGCGCACCGGAGGCGGCGACATCGTGACAGGCGGCGCCTTCATCGGAGATTTCCTGCCGGCGCTGTCCCGTGCGCTTTCTCCGGGCGCTCAAATCTTCAGCTTCGAACCCAATCCCCTGAGCTTCTCGGCCGCCTGCGAGACCATCGCGCTCAACGATCTGGCCAATGTCACGCTCGCCCCCGTGGCGGTCGGAGAGACCCCGGGCACCCTGCAACTGCAGCTGGCCCGCCCCGGCGGCGACCCCATGGCCGCCCGCGCCCGGATCGTCTCGCCCGAGGCAGAGGGCGATACCCTGCCGGTCGAGGTGACGACGCTCGACACGCTGGTGCCCGCCGGTCGGCGCGTCTCGATCCTGCATCTCGACGTCGAGGGGCACGAGCGCCCGGCGCTGCTTGGGGCCCGCCGCATCGTCGAGCACTGCGCCCCGATGATCGTGCTCGAGGCCGGCCGGCCATGGCAGCGGCAGATGTACGCCGATTTCCTCGCCGAGCAGTTCCCCGACAAGGGCTACCGGCTCTGCGGCGCGATGGAACGCAACGCCTTCTTCCTTCCCCAGACCTGAGGCGATCCGCATGGCACGTCAGACCCGCGCATGGCAACGCATGCTCTCCGGCCGCCGGCTCGATCTTCTCGACCCGACGCCGGTCGACATAGAGATCGAGGACATTGCCCACGGGCTCGCCTTCGTGGCGCGCTGGAACGGCCAGACCGAGGGCGACTTTCCGTATTCCGTGGCCGAACACTCGCTGCTGGTCGAGGCGCTCTTCTCGCGCATGTATCCCGGCGCCAGCCCGGCGCAGCAACTGACCGCGCTGCTGCACGACGCGCCGGAATACGTCATCGGCGACATGATCTCTCCGGTGAAGGCGGCGGTGGGACCGGAATACAAGGAACTCGACAAGCGGCTCGAGGCGGCGATCCACATCCGCTTCGGCCTGCCCGCGATCACGCCCCCGGCGCTGAAGAAACGGATCAAGAAGGCCGATATGGTCTCCGCCTTCATGGAGGCGACGCAGATCGCCGGCTTCCGTGTCGAGGAGGCGCGCCGCTTCTTCGGACGTCCCGCGCCCGAACACATGGAGGGGCTCGACATCCACCTCCGCCCGCCGGTCGAGGTCCGCCGCGCCTTCACCGCCCGCCATCAGGAACTGCTGGAGCAATTGCCATGACCGTCACCACCCGCCGCGCCGGACCGCTCGATGCGCGCCCCATGGCCGAGCTGCTCAACGAGATCATCGAGGTCGGCGGCACCACCGCGATGACCGAGCCGGTCAGCCGCGAGGACCTGATGCGCTGGATGGAGGCCGACCCGCGCAGTATCTGGCATGTCGCCGAAGACCCGGCGGGCGAGATCCTCGGCTTCCAGTGGATCGCGCCGCATCGGGACCACGGCGCGCAGGTCGGCCAGATCGCGACCTTCGCGAAGCACGGCAAGACCGGGCTCGGGATCGGGACGAAGCTTTTCGAGGCGACGAAGGAAGCCGCCCGCGTGGCCGGTTACGCCTGGATCAACGCCGAGATCCGCGCCGACAACGAGGGTGGCCTGATCTACTACCAGAGCCGCGGCTTCGAGGATTACGGGCGTGTCGAGGGCCAGCTGATGGCCAACGGGCAGGTCGTGGACAAGGTGCTGAAACGCTACGACCTGTAGTTCGGGGCAGGCTCCGAACGGCGCGCCGGCGTCAGCGCGGCGAGCGTTTCGCGAGAATGCGCTGAAGGGTGCGGCGGTGCATGTTGAGCCGCCGCGCGGTCTCGGACACATTCCGGTCGCACAGTTCGTAGACCCTCTGGATGTGCTCCCAGCGGACACGGTCGGCGCTCATCGGGTTCTCGGGCGGCGGCGGCAGGTCATCGCCCCGTGCGAGCAACGCGTTGGTGATGTCGGTGGCATCCGCGGGCTTCGACAGGTAGTCGGTCGCGCCGATCTTGACCGCGGCGACGGCGGTGGCGATGGCACCGTAACCCGTCAGCACGACGATCCGGGAATCCGGCCGCCGCTCACGAAGCACCTCGACCACGTCGAGCCCGTTGCCGTCCTCGAGCCGCAGGTCGACCACGGCGTAGGCGGGCGGGCGCGCTGTCGCGATGGCGGTGCCCCCGGCGACCGAGTCCGCCGTCTCGACCTCGAAACCACGTTTTTCCATGGCCTTTGCAAGCCGGCGCAGAAAGGGCTCGTCGTCGTCGACCAGAAGCAGCGACCGGTCGTCGCCAAGCTCTTCATACGTCTGTTCCGCCACTGAGAGATCCCCAAATCCTGTTCGCCGCACTGGATGTTTCTATTATCCCGCGGGCGCCTAGCGGTCAAACCTGCAATGGCGCGGACGCGTTCACATACGGTCGATGTAGCAGGCGGCGCGCTCGGCCAGCTGCTCTGGCGGCATGTCCCGGCGGAAGTACTCGACGAAGCCATGACCGGGCAGCACGAGGTAGGTGAAGGTCGAATGATCGACCAGGTAGTACTCGTCGTCGGCGGGCTGCTTCTTGAAGTAGGTCCGGTAGGTCTGGCTCGCCGCCCTCACCTGCTCGGGCGAGCCGGTGAGACCGATCATGTCCTCGCTGATGTTGGCGGCGAAATCGCCCACCACCTCGGGCGTATCCCGCTCGGGGTCGATCGAGATGAAGACCGTCTGCGCGTCGTAGCCGCGCCCCTTCAGCACATCGACCGCGTCGGCGTTGCGCACCGTGTCGAGCGGGCAGACGTCGGGGCAGAAGGTGTAGCCGAAGTAGAGCAGCGTCGGCTCGGTGATCACGTCCTCGTCGGTGACCGTCTTGCCCTCGGCGTTCAGCAGCTCGAACGGGCCGCCGATCTGGTCGGCACCGCCGGCGATGGTGCTCGCCCGGCAGGGCTCGAACGGATCGGTCGCGGTGCTGGCCGCGCGGGTATAGAGCCAGACGCCCCCCACCGCGACGGCGAGAACGAGGGTGGCGGCGACGGCGATGATCCAGCGCATGAGCTGACTCCGGGAGATGCGATTGCGAAAGCGACGGCGCAGACCTATCAATTGGGGCGCCACCATCACAAGTGACGAAAGCGCGCAGATGAGCCAGACCGACCTCGGACTGCTGGACGAGGGCCAGCGCAGCAACTTCATCCGGTTGCGCACCATGATTCTCCTGCGGTGGGTGGCCATCGCCGGCCAGCTCATCGCGATCTCGGTCGCGCGCCAGCTCTACGACCTGCAGCTCGACCTCGGCATGTGCTATCTTGCCGTGGGCATCGCGGTGGCCGGCAACCTCGTGGCGATGTTCGTCTTTCCCGAGAACAAGCGGCTCTCGGAAACCGAGAACTTCCTGATGGTCATGTTCGACCTGTTGCAGCTGTGCTTCCTGCTGTTCCTGACGGGCGGGCTGAACAACCCCTTCTCGCTGCTGGTCATCGCGCCGGTCACGGTGTCGGCGGCGGTACTGTCCCGGCGCTCGACCGTGCTGCTGAACGTCACCGCCTTCGTCTTCATCTCGCTCATGGCCTTCCTGCACGTGCCGCTGCAGACAGACGACGGCCTGACGCTCGAACTTCCGCGCGTGTTCATCTTCGGACAGTGGGTCGCCATCACCATCGCGCTGGTCTTCATCTCGGTCTACGCGCGGCGGATCACCACCGAGATGAACACCATGTCCGACGCGCTCATCGCCACGCAGATGGCGCTGGCGCGCGCGCAGAAGCTCAACGATCTCGGCGGGGTCGTTGCGGCGGCCGCGCACGAACTGGGCACGCCGCTGGCCACCATCAAGCTGACCTCGGCCGAGCTGATCGAGGATCTCGACGACCATCCCGACCTGCAGGACGACGCGCGGCTCATTCGCGAGCAGGCCGACCGCTGCCGCGACATCCTCCGCAGCATGGGGCGCGCCGGAAAGGACGACCTGCACATGCACCAGGCACCGCTGGCCGAGGTCATCCGGGAAGCCGCCGAGCCGCACGAGAACCGCGGCAAGCAGATCACCATAGAGGAACGCCCCGAACCCGCCTCGGCGCCCCACCCGCAGATCCTGCGCCGCCCGGAGGTCATCCACGGGTTGCGCAACCTCATTCAGAACGCGGTGGATTTCGCCCGCAGCCAGGTCTGGGTCGAGGTCATCTGGACCGAGGCACGCATCACCGTGCGCATCCTCGACGACGGGCAGGGCTTTCCGCCACATCTCATCGGACGGCTCGGCGACCCGCTCATGCGGCGTCGGCGCAGCGAGAGCGAGCGGCGCAGCCGACCCGAGTACGAGGGCATGGGGCTGGGCCTGTTCATCGCGAAGACGCTGCTGGAACGCAGCGGCGCCGAGCTGAGCTTTGCCAATGGCGCCGACCCGTTCGTCGGGTCCGAAAAGGGCGAGCGGCGCGGCGCCATCGTCGAGGTCACCTGGCCTCGCGCGGCCATCGAACCGCCGCGGCGTGCTCCGGGCGATCCCGTCGGCGAGAACCCCCGTATCGAGGCCTGAAACCAATATATTTTCACGCCCTCCGCCATCTACCGGATATGTCACAAGACATGTGTTAACGAATAATTAACTATCTGCTCATAACTACGAACGTCGGAATGACGGAAGACTGGTTGGACGAGTGGACCATGTAACTGCACTTGCGATCGGCCTCGGTGCCGCGATCGCCGGAGTTGTGAGCGGATATCTCTTTCGCATGAGCCAGCGCAGTGAGCGGCGATCTCCAGATCCCGTGGCACAGGCTGCGGCTCCGACGGAAATGGTCCTGCGGGATGGTGTGCTGGTCGACACCACCACGCAGGCACGAGCGCTGCTCGACATCGGCCCGCATGAAACCCTTGCCTGGGAAGAGGTCCGCGCGGCGCTCAGGCCGTTCTTCGGCCCTATTCCAGCAGATCCCGACTCTTCGCAGATGATTCTTCCTGCGCCAGACGACCCCGAAACGCGGCTCGAGATCACCAGCGGGGGCGGGCGCCGGCATCTTTCGATTTCCGCGCCACCGGTCGGCGCCGGGGACCGGCTGCGCTGGCGCGTCGGGGCGCGCGAGCTTGCACTGCTACGTCAGGTGATGACGCGCACCCCTGCGCCCGCCTGGCTTTCGGATGACGAAAACCGGGTCATCTGGAGCAATGCCGCCTATACCGACCTCTGCACGCAACAGGGCGCGGACCCAGCCACGCCGCCCTTCACCCTTCTGCCCGGCGACGACCTCGAGGACAGGGTCACCCGCGCCAGCATCCCGACGCAGGAGGGCACGGCGCTCAGCTGGTACGAGATCCAGTCCTGCCGCATTCCGGACGGTCGCCTGCATTTCGCCCAGAACATCGACGCCGCGATCGAGGCGGAGACCGCACAGCGAACCTTCCTTCAGACGCTGACCAAGATCTTCGCCCATCTGCCCATCGCGCTCGCCGTGTTCGACCGCAAGCACCGGCTGGTCCTGTTCAACCCCGCGCTCATCGACCTGACCCGGCTCTCCGCAGAGTTCCTGAGCGGGCGGCCCAACCTGCTCACCTTCTTCGACATGCTGCGCGAACAGCACATGATGCCCGAGCCCAAGGACTACGGAAGCTGGCGCGAGCACCTGCAGGACGTCATCAACGCGGCCAGCAGCGACCACTATGTCGAGACCTGGAACCTGCCCTCGGGGCTGACCTACCGGATCACCGGGCGACCGCATCCCGACGCCGGCATCGCCTTCCTGATCGAGGACATCTCGGCCGAGATTTCGCTGACCCGTGGCTACCGGCAGGAAATCGAGATCACCCAGTCGGTCCTCGAAACGCTCGAGGATGCGGTGGTGGTCTTCTCGCAGCTCGGGCACCTGACCTTCTGCAACGCGGCCTACCGTGCGCTCTGGGGCGACGAGACCGAGGCCACCATCTCCGCCACCGACATCGCCGAGGCGACGCGCTCGTGGCAATCGTCCTGCCATCCGAGCCCGATCTGGGGCGACCTGCGCGAATTCGTGCTGACGCTGCGCGACCGCGCCGGCTGGGACGCCGAGATCCACACGATCGCCGGAGAGCGCCTGTTCTGCCGGGCCGAACCGCTGGCCGGCGGTGCGACGCTGGTGCGCTTCAGCCCGATGCCCTGCGGCATCGTCCGCCAGTGCAGGAACGTCCTGCAATCCCACGCCTGAACCCGCTTGCGCCGCCGCAGTCGCAAGGTATCTTGCGGCCATGACGTCGCCGCGCGCCCAGCTTACCCTGCACTCGCCCGAAGAGACCTGCGCCCTGGCCGAAAGGCTCTCGGCCAGCCTGCGGCCGGGGGATGTGCTGCTGCTGTCCGGTGGAATCGGCGCGGGCAAGACCCATTTCGCCCGGTGCCTGATCCACGCGCTGCAGGAGGCTCCCGAAGACGTGCCCTCGCCCACCTTCACGCTGGTGCAGGTCTACGACACGGGGGCGGGCGAGCTCTGGCACGCCGACCTCTACCGCCTCTCGGACCCGGACCAATGCGTCGAACTCGGCCTGACCGACGCCTTCGAAGACGCGATCTGCCTTGTCGAATGGCCCGACCGACTCGAGGATCTGGCGCCCGGAAACGCGCTCTCGCTCGACTTCACGACGGACGAGCGCGAGACCGTGCGCCACCTTGCCATGCGCTGGACCGATCCGCGCTGGGACACGCGCGCCGGGTCGCTCGCGGCATGATCGACGATTTCCTGAAGACGGCGGGCTGGGGCGATGCCGCCCTCACGCCACTTGCCGGGGATGCCTCGGCCCGGCGCTACAGCCGGCTGCACCATGGGAATGACACCGCCATCCTGATGGACGACCCCGAGGGTGACACCGGCCTCTTTGCCCGGCTGGCGCGGCACCTCCGCGGGCTCGGTCTCAGCGCGCCGGAGATCCTTGCCGAGGCGCCGGGGCTGCTGCTTCTGGAAGACCTCGGTGACGGGCTGATCGCGCGTCTTGCCACGGATGCCGAGAGCGAAAAGCGGCTCTATCTCTGCGCAACAGACGCGCTTGTCGCCTTGCACCGCCACCCGCCGCCCTCCGATCTTCCGGTCGCCGACCCGGCACGGCTGGCGGCGATGACCGACCTCGCCTTCTCGGTCTACGCGGCCAATGCCGGCACGCCCATCGCGCCGGAGATCATGCACGAATGCGCCGCCGCCTTCGAGCGGGCGCTGCTCGCCCATGCCCCCGAAACCGACGTGATGATCCTGCGCGACTATCACGCCGAGAACATTCTCTGGCTGCCCGACCGCGAGGGCGCCGCCCGCGCCGGCCTGCTCGACTTCCAGGACGCGCTTCAGGGGCACCGCGCCTACGATCTCGTGTCACTGGTCGAGGACGCCCGCCGCGATGTGTCGCCCGAGACCGCCGAGGCGGCCATTCGACACTATCTCGCCGCAACCGGCCTGCCCGAGGCACCGTTCCGCGCCGCGCTTGCGGTGCTCGGCGCCCAGCGCAACCTGCGCATCCTGGGCGTGTTCGCGCGGCTGGCCGCCGCGCGTGGCAAACCCGGCTACATCGACTTGGTCCCCCGTGTATGGCGGCACCTGCAAACGGACCTGCAGCACCCGGCACTCTCCGAGGTCGCCGGCCTGCTGCGCGGCGCCCTGCCCGCCCCAACTCCTGACGTTCTGCAAAGGCTGAAATCTCCATGCCCGACGCGCTGATGCTCTTCGCCGCCGGCTTCGGCACCCGCATGGGCGCGCTCACCGCCGACCGGCCCAAGCCGTTGGTCGAGGTCGCTGGCAAGCCGCTCATCGACCACGCGCTCGACCTTGCCGAGGGGGTCGGGCCGCTGCGCCGGGTCGCCAACGCGCATTACCGCGCCGACCAGCTTGCCGCCCATCTCGACGGCCGCGACGTGGCCCTCTCGCGTGAGGAGCCCGAGATCCTCGATACCGGCGGTGGCCTTCGCGCCGCTTTGCCCCTGCTCGGCCCCGACCCGGTCTTCGCGCTCAACACAGATGCCGTCTGGTCCGGCCCCAATCCGCTGCGGCTGCTGGCCGAGGCATGGGATCCCGAGCGCATGGACGCGCTGCTCCTCTGCGTGCCGGTCGCCCGCGCCATCGGCCGCAAGGGTGGCGGCGATTTCACCGTCGGCACCGATGGCCGGCTCAGCCGGGGCGGCGATGCGGTCTACACCGGGGCGCAGATCATCAGGACCGACGGGCTTGCCAGCGTCCCGGAGCCGGTCTTCTCGCTCAACCTTCTGTGGAACGCCATGGCGACCGAGAACCGGCTCTACGGCCTGCCCTACCCCGGCCAATGGTGCGACGTGGGCCACCCCGAGGGGATCACGCTGGCCGAAGACATGCTCCGCGCCGATGTTTGAGCCGTCCGACCGCCCCCGCGTCTTCGCGCTTGCCCCCGGCGTCGACTTCCCCGCCGCGCTGGTCGAGGGCTTGCGGGCCCGCATGGCCGGGCAGCCGCCCGAGGCAATGGCCCGCGTCGAGCTGATCGTGAACACCACCCGCATGGCACGGCGCATCCGGCAGATCTTCGACGAGGGCCCGGCGACCCTGATGCCGCGGATGCGGATGCTCGGCAATGTCGCCGACCCGATCTCGCTGTCGCACCTGCCGCCACCGGTCTCACCGCTGCGCCGGCGGCTCGAGCTGACGGGACTGGTGTCGAAACTGCTCGACGCGCA
This sequence comes from Salipiger sp. D13, assembly GCF_003703915.1. Classification (NCBI taxonomy): domain Bacteria; kingdom Pseudomonadati; phylum Pseudomonadota; class Alphaproteobacteria; order Rhodobacterales; family Roseobacteraceae; genus Salipiger; species Salipiger sp. D13. Next base: position 272,728 of record NZ_RAPJ01000008.1, on the reverse strand, counting down.
GCCGGACCTCGCCCCGCGCACGGCGCTGTTCGATCTGGCCGACAGTCTCGCCACGCTGATGGACGAGATGCAGGACGAAGGCGTCTTTCCCGACGATATCGCCGCGCTCGACGTGAGCGACGAATCCGGCCACTGGCAGCGCGCGCTCACGTTTTTCAACATCGTGCAGCAGTATTTCGGCGATACGCCCGAGGCGCCCGACGTGAACGCCTTTCGGCGTCTTGCGCTGGAACAGAGACTGAGGGACTGGGAAGAGCAGCCGCCCGAGCACCCGGTGATCCTTGCCGGCTCGACCGGATCGCGGGGGATGACCAACCGGCTGATGCAGGCGGTCTCGAAGCTGCCGCAGGGCGCGCTGGTGCTGCCGGGCTTCGACTTCGACACGCCGCAAGCGGTCTGGGACGGGCTGACCGACGCGCTCTCGGGCGAGGATCACCCGCAGTTCCGCTTTGCCCGGCTGATGCACGATCTCGGCTTCACCGCGGACACGCTTCCGCGCTGGTCCGACACGCCCGAACCGAACCCGGGGCGCAACCGGCTGGTCTCGCTGGCGCTGCGGCCCGCGCCGGTCACTGACCAGTGGCGCGACGAGGGACCGAAACTGCCCGATCTCGTGGCCGCCACCGATGACCTGACGCTGCTCGAGGCGCCGACCCAGCGCGACGAGGCCACGGCCATCGCCATGCGCCTGCGCAAGGCCGCCGAAGAGGGTGTGACCGCCGCGCTGATCACACCCGACCGGATGCTGACACGGCAGGTCACGGCGGCGCTCGACCGGTGGAACATCCTGCCCGACGACAGCGCCGGCACGCCGTTGCAGCTGACCCCGCCGGGCCGCTTCCTGCGCCATGTTGCGAGCCTGTTCCAGCAGGATCTTTCCGCCGAGGCGCTGCTCACCCTGCTCAAGCATCCGCTCACCCACTCCGGCCACGATCGCGGCGCACACCTGCGCGCCACACGCGAGCTCGAGCTGCACATCCGCGACAAGTCATGGCCCTATCCGCAGCCCGAGAAGCTGCGCGAATGGGGCAATGCCAACGAGATGGGTGCCTGGGCCGACTGGGTCGCCGACTGTTTCTGCCAGCCGCCGGTGCCGGGCACGCGCTCCCTGTCCGACTGGCTCGACACCCATGTCGCCCGCGCCGAGTCCATCGCCACAGGTCCGGAGGGCACCGACTCGGAGCTGTGGAAGGAACGCGCCGGACGCAAGACCCGCGCCGTGGTCGAGGGGCTGCAGGCCGAGGCGGGCTTCGGCACCGATCTCGATGCCCGCGACTACGCCGACCTGTTCAACGCGGTCCTGTCACGCGAAGAGCTGCGCGACCGCGATGCGCCGCACCCGAAGATCCTCATCTGGGGCACGCTCGAGGCGCGCGTGATGGGCGCAGACCTGCTGATCCTCGGCGGGCTCAACGAAGGCTCGTGGCCCGAGCTGCCCGGCGCCGATCCGTGGCTCAACCGGCGGATGCGGCACAAGGCGGGTCTGCTCGTGCCCGAGCGCCGCATCGGTCTGGCCGCGCATGACTTCCAGCAGGCAGTGGCCGCCCCCGAGGTCTGGCTGACCCGCGCGCTCAAGTCGGACGATGCCGAGACCGTCCCCTCGCGCTGGGTGAACCGGCTGATGAACCTGATGAACGGTCTGCCCGGACAGAACGGCCCGCAGGCCCTCAGGGCGATGCAAACCCGTGGCGCCGACTGGCTGGGGCTGGTGCGCGCGCTCGAGACACCGGAACCGAGCCCGCCCGCCACGCGCCCCTCGCCCGCCCCGCCGGTCGAGGCACGGCCGCGCAGCCTCTCGGTGACCGAGATCAAGACACTGATCCGCGATCCCTTCCACATCTACGCCAAGAGGGTGCTGCGGCTGCGGCAGCTGAACCCGCTGCAACGCGCCCCCGACGCGCTGCTGCGCGGCACGCTGATCCACGAGGTGCTGGAGCAGTTCGTCAAGGAAAGCGTCTCTGATCCGGCCCGGCTCGAGGTCTCGGAGCTGATGCGCATGGCCGGCGAGATCCTCGGCGATCCCGCGATCGTGCCCTACCCGACCACGCGCCACCTGTGGACCTCGCGGATCGGCCGGGTTGCCGAGTGGTTCGTAGAGACCGAGCGCGCGCGGCAGGCCATCGCGCACCCGACCCATTTCGAACAGATGGGATACGGCGAGATTCCGGCGCTTGGCTTCACGTTGCGCGGCAAGGCCGACCGGATCGACATCGACGAGCGGGGCAACGCGCATCTCTACGACTACAAGACCGGCAACGCGCCCAGCGCCAAGGAACAGCGGCACTTCGACAAGCAGCTTCTGCTCGAGGCCGCCATGGTCGAACGCGGCGCCTTCCGCGAGTTGCAGCCTCGGCACACCGAACGGGCGGTCTTCGTCGCGCTCGGCAGCACCCCGAAAGAGGTGCCCGCGCCGCTCGACGAGGTGCCGGCGGCGCAGGTCTGGGCCGAGTTCGAGACGCTCATCACCCGCTGGTTCGAGCGCGACCGGGGCTACACCGCCCGCGCCGCGCTGCTGAAGGAAAAGGACGTGTCCGACTACGATCACCTTGCCCGTTTCGGAGAGTGGGACGTGATCGACCCGGCCGACCGCGAGGAACTGGAATGAAACGCGACGAGGCGAGCGAAGCGCAGGTCCGCGCGGCCCGGCCCGACAGCTCGACTTGGCTGTCGGCCAACGCGGGCTCGGGCAAGACGCGTGTGCTGACCGACCGGGTGGCACGGCTGCTGCTCGACGGGGTGCTGCCCGAGCACATCCTCTGCCTGACCTACACCAAGGCGGCGGCGACCGAGATGCAGAACCGCCTGTTCCGGCGGCTTGGCGACTGGGCCATGCGCGACGACGAGGCACTGCGCGACGAACTGCGCACGCTTGGCCTCGACGGTCCGCTGCCGCCGGAACGGCTGGCCGACGCGCGCACGCTCTTCGCCCGCGCCATCGAGACGCCGGGCGGGCTGCGCATCCAGACGATCCACTCGTTTTGCGCGAGCCTGTTGCGGCGCTTCCCGCTCGAGGCCGGCGTGTCGCCGCAGTTCCACGAGATGGAGGACCGCGCCGCGCAGCTTCTGCGGGCCGACGTGCTCGACCGGCTGTCCGAGGGTCCGCACGGGCACCTTGTCGCGGAGTTGTCGACCTGGCTCACCGCCGACCCCGATCCGCTGCTGGCCGAGCTCTGCGCCACCCGCGAAGCGTTCCTGCCGCCCCGCGCGCCCGAGGAGGTGCTGGCGCTCTACGGCCTTGCTCCCGAAGACGACGCCGAAACCCTGCTCGACCGGGTCTTCCTTGGGGGCGAAATCGAGTTCATCGCGGAAATCGTGCCACACCTGCGGGGCTCCGGGGCCAACGATTCCAAGGCCGGCGCCGCGCTTTCCGCCGTGACAGAGCCGTCTTTCGCCGCGCTCGAGATCCTCGAGTCGGTGTTCCTGACCGGCAAGTCCGCCAAGGAGCCGTTCACCGCGAAGCTGGGCAGTTTCCCCACCAAGGGCCTGCGCACCGGCGCGCTCGAACCGCTCATGCCCCGGCTCGAAGACTTCATGCGGCGGGTCGAAGCCGCGCGGGAAACCCGTCTCGCACTGGTCTCGGCCCGGCGCGAGCTGGCGCTGCACCGCTTCGCGCAGGTCTTCCTGCCCGCCTACGAGGACGAGAAACAGCGCCGGGGCTGGCTCGACTTCGACGACCTCGTGACGCGGGCGCGCGACCTGCTGTCGGACGACCGGGTCGCGGAATGGGTGCTCTACCGGCTCGACGGCGGCATCGACCACATCCTCGTGGACGAGGCGCAGGACACCTCGCCAGTGCAATGGCAGGTGATCGAGCGGCTGGCACACGAGTTCACCAGCGGCGAGGGCGCGCGCGCCGACGTGCGGCGCACGATCTTCGTGGTGGGCGACAAGAAGCAGTCGATCTACAGCTTCCAGGGCGCCGACCCGCGCGAGTTCGACCGCATGTGCGACGAGTTCTCGGAACGGCTGAAGCGCACCGAGGCGCCGCTGTCGCGGATGATGCTGGAATACAGCTTCCGCTCGGCCGCGCCGATCCTGCGGGTCGTGGACAACACCTTCGAGGGCCGCGAGGCCGCCGGATTTTCGCCGGACCAGACCCACCGGGCGTTCAAGAGCGAGATGCCGGGGCGCGTCGACCTCTGGCCACACGTGGACCGGACCAAGGACGAAGGCGAAGAGGGCGACTGGTTCGAGCCGGTGGACCGGGTCGGTGCGCAGCATCATTCGGTGATCCTTGCCAACCGCATCGCCGGCTTCATCGACGACACCATCGGCACCCCGCTGCCCGAGGAGATCGGCCACAGCGGCACCTACCGGGCGCGCCCCGCCCATGCCGGAGACTTCCTGATCCTCGTGCGCGGACGCGGCACGCTCTTCACCGAGATCATCCGCGCCTGCAAGCAGCGCGGCCTGCCCATCGCGGGCGCCGACCGACTCAAGGTGATGTCCGAGCTCGCGGTGAAGGACATCGGCGCCCTGCTGGCCTTTCTCGCCACGCCCGAGGACGACCTGTCGCTTGCCACGGCGCTGCGCTCGCCGCTGTTCGGCCTGTCGCAGCAGGATCTCTTCACCCTCGCGCATCCGCGCAAGGGCTATCTCTGGGCCGCGTTGCGCGGAAACAGGGACGCATTCCCGCAGGCGATGGCGGTGCTCGACGACCTGCGCAGCCAGACCGACTTCCTGCGGCCCTACGACCTGATCGAGCGCATCCTGACCCGGCACGGCGGCCGGGCGCGGCTTCTGGGCCGGCTCGGGGAAGAGGCCGAGGACGGCATCAACGCGCTGCTCGGGCAGGCACTGGCCTACGAGCAGACCGAGGTGCCCTCGCTCACCGGGTTCCTCGAGTGGATGCAGACCGACGATCTCGAGATCAAGCGCGCCCCGGACAGCGCCGGGCAGCGCATCCGCGTGATGACGGTGCATGGCGCCAAGGGCCTCGAGGCGCCCATCGTGATCCTGCCCGATTGCGCCCAGCCCCGCACCGACATCCGCGACCAGCTGCTCGACGGCGAGACCGGCACAGTCTGGAAGACCGGCGCCGAGGCCCAACCGAGGGTTCAGGCCGAGGCCCTGCAGGCCGCCAAGGACGCAGATGCCCGCGAGCGCGACCGGCTGCTCTACGTCGCGCTGACCCGGGCCGAGAAATGGCTCGTGGTCGCCGCCGCCGGCGAGCTCGGCAAGGACGGGCTGTCCTGGTACGAACAGGTGAAGGCCGGGATGGAGCGCTCGGGTGCCGAGACCGCCCGCTTCGATTTCGGCGGCTGGGGCGCCGACGAAGGCCTGCGGCTCGGCGATGCCGACTGGTCGGCTCTGCCGCTCGAAACCGTCTCCGAAGACGCCCGCAGCGCCCCGGTGCTGCCCGAGGTCTACAAGACCCCCGCCACGCCGCCCGAGGCTCTGCCCGGCGCGGTCAGCCCCTCGGACCTTGGTGGCGCGAAGGCGCTTGGCGGCGAGGACGGGCTCGACCAGGACGAGGCGATGCTGCGCGGCACGGTGCTGCACCTGCTGCTCGAACATCTCTCGGCGCTGCCGCAGGAGGCCCGCGCCGCCGCCGCGCCGCATGTGCTCGCCATCGCCGAGGAGCTGCCCGAGGAAACGGAATCTCTGGTGCAGAGCGCGCTCGACGTGCTCTCGGCCGAGGCGCTGCGCCCGATCTTCGCGCCCGAGACGCTGGCCGAGGTCCCGGTGACCGCCGAGATCGACGGCCTTGGCCGCATCCACGGCATCATCGACCGGCTTCAGGTCACCCCTGAGCGGGTCGTGGCGGTGGATTTCAAGACCAACCGCACCGTGCCCGAGCGCCCCGAGGACGTGCCCGAGGGGCTGTTGCGGCAGATGGGCGCCTATGCCGCCGCGCTGGCAAAGATCTGGCCGGGCCGTGCCATCGAGACGGGCATCCTGTGGACCGAGCGCAGCAGTTACATGGCCCTGCCACACGATCTTGTGTCTGCCGCGCTGGCGCGCGCTACAACGGCTTGACGATTCTGCGGCCCCTACCTACGTTCGGCCCTCAAGTTTTCAGCTGCCAAACCCGCAAGGAGAGTATCATGGCCACCGTTCACGTGACCGACGCGACTTTCGACGAGGAAGTCAAGAACTCCGACGTTCCCGTCGTGGTCGATTTCTGGGCCGAATGGTGCGGCCCCTGCAAGCAGATCGGCCCGGCGCTCGAAGAGCTGGCCGAACAGTATGACGGCAAGATCAAGGTCGCCAAGGTCGACGTCGACAAGGATCAGGCGATGGCGGCACAGCTCGGCGTGCGCGGCATCCCGGCGCTGTTCATCTTCAAGGACGGCGAAGTGATCTCGAACCGCACCGGCGCCGCCCCCAAGGCCTCGCTGGAAAGCTGGATCAAGGAATCCATCTGAACCACGCCCGATCTTTCGGACAGAAATGCGCCTCCATCCGGGGGCGCATTTTTCTTTGCGCCCTAGTTTGCGCCCCTGCCTGACCGCCAGCCCCCGGCGCGGCGGGCTCAGAGCTTGCGGTAGATCCGACCGCCGCCGGCCTTGCGGCCCGTGTCCTCGATCCCCGGAAGCCGGCCGGCGCGCACCGCCTGCAGGAAGGCCCGCCCGGTCTTCACCTTGTCGCCGATCCAGAGCCTGTCCCAGTCCGGGCCGTAGAGCTCGGGCAGGTGGAATTCCCCGGCCGGAAGACCTGCCGCCGCGTCATGCAACCGCGTGAGTTCGGTGTCGTCCATGTGGCGCCCTCCGTTGCCTGCAAGGGCCCCGGCCGACGCATTTCCATCCGCCGCGCGGTGCCCTATGTCCACCTCCAAAGGGCATCGCCTTGTCGCGGCAATGTCCAGCCCCCATATGGCGGCAAGCACGGAAAAGGAGATGACAGACATGGCCGATCAGGAATTCCCCGGCTGGCACGGCACCACGATCATCGGCGTCCGCAAGGGCGGCCAGGTGGTCGTCGCGGGCGACGGGCAGGTGAGCCTCGGCCAGACCGTCATCAAGGGCACCGCCCGCAAGGTGCGGCGCCTCTCGCCCGGCGGCTCGGACGTGGTCTGCGGCTTCGCGGGATCCACCGCCGACGCCTTCACCCTGCTGGAACGGCTCGAGGGGAAGCTGGAAAAGACCCCCGGTCAGCTCCAGCGCGCCTGCGTCGAGCTCGCCAAGGACTGGCGCACCGACAAGTACCTACAGAAGCTCGAGGCGATGCTGATCGTCACCGACGGGCGTGATCTCTACGTCATCACCGGCGCCGGCGACGTGCTCGAACCCGAGCACGACATCGCCGCGATCGGCTCGGGCGGCAACTTCGCGCTGGCCGCCGCGCGCGGCCTCTACGAGAGCGACCACTCCGCCGAGGAGATCGCCCGCCGCGCCATGGCCATCGCCGCCGACATCTGCGTCTACACGAACGGCAACCTCACGGTTGAGAGCATTTCGGCCTGAGCCGCCGCGAAAGGACCACCATGACCGACCTGACCCCCCGCGAGATCGTCTCGGAACTCGACCGCTTCATCATCGGCCAGAAGGACGCCAAGCGCGCCGTGGCCGTGGCACTGCGCAACCGCTGGCGCCGCAAGCAGCTCTCCGAGGACCTGCGCGACGAAGTCTACCCCAAGAACATCCTGATGATCGGGCCCACCGGCGTCGGCAAGACCGAGATTTCGCGCCGTTTGGCGAAGCTCGCCCGCGCGCCCTTCATCAAGGTCGAGGCCACCAAGTTCACCGAGGTCGGCTACGTCGGTCGCGACGTCGAGCAGATCATCCGTGACCTGATCGACAGTGCCATCGCCATGACCCGCGAGCACATGCGCGAAGACGTCAAGGCCGCCGCCCACAAGGCCGCCGAGGAACGTGTGATCGAGGCCATCGCCGGCAGCGACGCGCGCGAATCGACCCGCGAGATGTTCCGCAAGAAGCTGCGCAACGGCGAGCTGGACGACACCGAGATCGAGCTCGACGTGGCCGAGACGCAAAGCCCCTTCCCGATGATGGAAATGCCCGGCCAGCCGGGCCAGAACATGGGGATGATGAACCTCTCCGAGATGTTCGGGAAAGCCTTCGGCGGCCGCACCACGCGCAAGAAGATGAGAGTCTCCGAAAGCTACGATGTGCTGATCCAGGAAGAGGCCGACAAGCTTCTCGACGACGAGTTGGTCAAGGCCGCGGCGCTGGAATCGGTGGAGCAGAACGGCATCGTCTTCCTCGACGAGATCGACAAGGTCACCGCGCGGCAGGAAGCCCGCGGCGGCGACGTCAGCCGCGAGGGCGTGCAGCGCGACCTGCTGCCACTGATCGAGGGCACCACCGTCAGCACCAAGCACGGCCCGGTGAAGACCGACCACATCCTGTTCATCGCCTCGGGCGCCTTCCACATCGCAAAGCCGTCGGACCTGCTGCCCGAACTTCAGGGCCGCCTGCCGATCCGGGTGAACCTCCGGGCGCTCACCGAAGAGGACTTCGTGCGCATCCTGACCGAGACCGACAACGCGCTGACCCGCCAGTACACGGCGCTCATGGCGACCGAGGAAGTCACCGTCGAGTTCACCGAGGAGGGCATCCACGCGCTCGCGAAGATCGCGGCGCAGGTGAACGAGAGCGTCGAGAACATCGGTGCACGGCGGCTCTACACGGTGATGGAACGGGTGTTCGAGGAGCTCTCCTTCAACGCGCCCGACCGGACCGGGGAGACGATCACCGTCGACGAGGCCTTCGTCGAAACCTACCTCGGCGAGCTGACCCGCAGCGCCGACCTCAGCCGCTACGTGCTCTGAGCCGGGACGACAGCGAGGGGCCAGCCCCTCGCGCTCCCCGGGATACTTGAGGCCAGAAGATGCCCATGCCGGGCACACCCGGGGGCATCTTCTGGCCATAAATATCCCCGCCGGAGGCATCCGGCCCCTACCACCGGCGCAGACCTCCCGCTAACGTCGCCGCGACCGGCCACGGGAGGAAATGCCATGAAACGCTCGCGCATCAACGAGATCATCCGCGAAGGCGATGCCTTCATCCGCGGCCACGGCGTCTGCCTGCCGCCCTTCGCCTACCTGAGCCCCGACGAGCTGCGCGCGGCCGATCACGCCGAGATCAAGCGGCGCGGCATGGGCTGGGACATCACCGACTACGGCGGCGGCGATTTCGACCGGATGGGCCTGTTCCTGTTCACCACACGGAACGGGCTGAATGCCGATCTCGGCAAGCGCAGCGCCATGCTCTACGCCGAGAAGATCATGATCTCGCGGCGCGATCAGCTCAGCCCGAACCATCGCCATGACCTAAAGGTCGAGGACATCATCAACCGCGGCGGAGGCACGCTGGTGCTCGAGCTGTTCGCGGCCACGCCCGAGGGCGACATCGACCGCAAGGCGCCGGTGACGGTGATGTGCGACGGCATCGACCGGACTCTGCCGGCGGGGGGGCACCTGAGGCTCGATCCCGGCGAGTCGGTGACGCTTTTCCCGACCACGTGGCATGCGTTCTGGGGCGAGGGCAGCGACGTGCTGATCGGCGAGGTCTCGACGGTCAACGACGACCATACCGACAATATCTTCGAGATGGACATCGGGCGGTTCTCGACCGTCGAGGAGGACGAGCCGCCGCTGCACCTGCTGGTCTCGGATTACGACGACAAGCTCTGACGGGTGGTGGGTTGCCCCTTGCGGCGGCGATCCCGGATCATCGGTCCCGACCGGGTGGGCTCAGGCGCGCCACCAGCGCTCGGCGAAGCGCGCGTTGTCCATCGCCCAGAGATTGCCCACCGTGGCGGGCGTCGCGATGCCCTCTCCGACCGCCTGAAGGTGGTTCGCGAAGACCGGGATGAGCAGCCCGCCCTCGTCGCGCAGGATCTGCTGCATCTCGCCGTAGAACGCGCGGCGGCGGGCGCTGTCGAGCTCGGAGCGGGCCTCGGTCAGAAGCGACTGGAAGCGCGGGCTCTGCTCCATGCCCCACTGCGTGTCATTCCACGGCGCACCGTGCTGCAGCGCGGTCGAGAACATCCAGTCCTCGGTCACGCGGCCCGACCAGGCGCAGGCGCAAAAGGGTCGGTTGCGCCAGACCTCGGACCAGTAGCCCTCGGACTGCTCTGTCACCGGCTGGATGTCGAGCCCCGCTGCGGCGGCGGTGTCGCGGAACAGCCCGGCGGCCTGCGGCGCCCCCTCGAAGGCGGTGTCGGAGACCGACAGCGGCACGGTCAGCGAGGCGAGCCCGGCCTGCCGCAGATGGTAGCGGGCGCGGTCGGGGTCGTAGCCCGGCGCATCGAGATCGGCGGCGAACTGGTTCGCCGGTCCCAGCGGACTGTCGGCACCGATGCGGCCGTGGCCGAGCAACACCCGGTCGAGGATCGCCTGCCGGTCGATGGCATGCTTCATCGCCTGCCGCACGTGCACCGCGTCGAAGGGCGCCGCCCCGGTCTGCATGGCGAAGCCGTAATACTGGTTGCCGGGAATGTCCTGCAGTTGCACACCGGCGACGCCCTGAAGCCGCGCCGCGCGCTGCGGGGCGACCCGGTTGATGGCGTCCACCTGCCCGGAGCGCAGCGCCGCGACCCGCGCCGCGCCGTCGTTCATCGCGGTGAAGACAAGTTCGTCGAACCAGCCCGCCTGCCCGTCCTTGTAGTGTCCGGCGACCCGGCGGCCGAGGAAGCGCACGCCCGGTTCGAAATGTTCGACCCGGTAGAGGCCGGTGCCAATGCCACGGGCCATCGCCTCGGCGATCTGGCCGGCGGGGTAGATCAGCAGGTGATAGTCGGCGAGCAGGTAGGGGAAATCGGCGTTTCCGGCTTCCAGCGTGAAGCGGACGCGGTGATCCGAGAGCCGCTCCATCGTCGCGATGGACTCGACCAGCGGGCGCGCGCCCGAGGCGGCGGCCGGATCGAGATGGAGCTTGAGCGAGGCAAGCACGTCCTCGGCCACGAAGGGCTTGCCGTTGTGGAATCGGACGCCCTCGCGCAGGGTCACCGTCCAGACGCGGGCGTCGGGGCTGGCCTCCCAGCCGGTGGCGAGCTCGCCGCGCAGGCTGCCGTCGGCGGCGACCTCGGTCAGCGTGTCGAAGACCGCGCCCTGCGCGGCGGCGATCATGAAGAAATCGGAATGGGTGCGCGAATCCCAGCTGTCGGAGCGATGCGCCCCGCCGAGACCCGCGCGCAACGTGCCGCCGGACCGCGCCGGAGCGGCGGCAAGACCCGACGCCCCCAGCACCGCGGCGGCGAGGGCGGATTGGATCAGGCGGCGGCGGCGAAAGGCCGTCATGGCAGCGTGGTGTCCCTGTCTTGCGCGGCGGGCGGTGGCCCGCCGGATCGTGGTCCGTGTGGCGACGCGGCGCGCGCCGGGTCAGGCGATGAGACGATGATGCGCCTCGGCCTCCAGACATTCTATGTGAAGATGGACACAGCCCAAAGCAAGAGTTCTGTTCACCTCGCGGCAGGCCTCCTGCAGCAGATCGAGCGCTTCTGCCTTCTGCTCGGGCATCACAAGAAGGTCGAGCCGCAGGACCCGCTCGGTCATCAGCGCGGACACGTCGTAGGGGCCGCTGGCGTTCTCGCCGTCCGGGGTCCAGTGACCGGTGGCAAAGCTCGTGGTGAGCCCCCCGTAGCGTTCCGAGACCGTGCGGGCGATGCGCGGGACGGCCTCTTCCAGCCGGTCCGACGCGCTGCCCATGAGCACGATGATCCGGCAGCGCCGGGCCGGGAGGGTCTGGTCTGCAGTCATTTACTTCTCGTTCAGGTAGGTGATGAGCATGAGGAAGAGCAGGATCGCGAGCGCCCCGTAAAGCACCGTATCGGCGGAATGGCCGGCGAAGATGTCGAGAATGCCCGGCAGGCCTCCGTCCTCCTGCTCGTCGCTTTCATGGCGCAGCACGAGGAAGAGATCGAAGAGCGAAAAGCTCCCGATGGCGGCAACGATGCTCTTGAGAATGCGGGTCTGCGCCAGCTGACGGCGGCGGTAGTAGCGGTCGATCTGCTTGCGCAGGAAGGCCGCCCAGCCCTCGACATTGCCGAACTGCAGCGCGCTTTCCCACGCCTCGTGGATGTAGCGGCAGAGCGGGCGCCGGATGCCCTGCAAGCCGTAGAGCGCCCGTTCGTGCTGCAGCCGTATGAAATCGAGGTGATCGAGCTTGCGTTCCAGCGTGCGCAGGATCGTCTTCTTGATCTCGCGGTCCCCGGCGTTCTCCATCAGCCGCAGGTCGCCCAGAAGCATGGCCTGGTAGCGCGAGAGCAGCGTCGCGTAGAACTGGCAGAGGCTCATGCAGCGCATCCAGTCCTGCGTGAAGGCCTCAAGCCGGCCGGAGGTCACCGCGAAGAGGCTGTTGCCCGATCCGACCCAGGCACGGGCACCGTCGAACTCCTCGGGCACGGGCGGCAGGCCGCCCAGCTTGCCCGACAGCATGACGGCGGTTTCCGGACCGCCGGTCACGAGGACCGAACGCGCCGTCCAGTCGGGGGCGTCGGGCAGCGCGTGCAGCGGGGTGAAGACGGAAAACTCGTCGCGCGCCCGCAGCACCTTCAGCGCCGTGTCGTCGCGGGACAACGCCTCCTGCATTGTCTCGAGACAGCCCAGCACGTGGCGCCGGAACAGGCTCTTGGTGGCCCCGGTCAAGGCGCTGTCGAAATCCTCGCGCGGGCAGGCATCGACGTCGGTCGCCCACTCGACGAACAGAATGGCCACGCAATCGTCGTATAGGTGGATCTCGGCGCCGATGGCGGTGAAGCTGCGGTCGTCGCGCACCACCGGCAGGCCGGAGCCCAGCCTCATGCGCAGGATCGCGACCGGCTGGAAGAACACCGGCAGCGCGTCGTGCTGCACGGTCCCGTAGCCGAAGGACCAGTCGGGATACTCGACATCGAACATCTCGGTGACCGCGTCGATCCGGCGCATCGCCGAGACGAGCCGCGCGGACTCTTCCTGGGTCCTGCCAAGGCTGTAGAAGTTCAGGGACGTGCGCAGCGGCGAGACCGTGAACAGCCGTGCCTGCTGCGCATCGCATCCGGTCTCGGCGTTCATCGCGGCGCGTCCTCCTCCGTGCCGGCGCGATCCGGCAGCCGGTCCAGACTAGAGGCCGGTCCCGTCCTGTAAACCCTCGGCCTCGGCGATCTGGTCCATGGTGCGCACCAGCTCGGCGCTGATGCCGGGCTCGGAGAGCGCGTGGCCGGCGTTGCGGATCATCCGCAGGTTCGCGTCGGGCCAGGCCTGCGCCAGCTCCCAGGCGCGGCGCGGCGGGCAGATCATGTCGTAGCGGCCCTGCACGATCACGCCGGGGATGCCGTGGAGGCGGTCGGCGTTGTTCAGGATCCAGCCGTCTTCCTCGAGGAAGCCCTCGTTCACGAAGTAGTGGTTCTCGAGCCGGGCGAAGGCCCGGGCGTAGTCGCCGGGGGCCTCGCCGCCCTGCCCGTTCGAGTAGACCGAGGCCAGCGCGTTCTCCCAGCCCGACCAGGCCCGGGCGTGGCGGGTCTCTTCCTGCATGTCGCCCGAGAACAGCCGCCGGTGATAGGCGCCGATCAGGTCACCGCGCTCGTCCTCCGGGATCAGCTCGCTGAACCGTGCCCAGGCTTCGGGCCAGAACTGCCCGGCGCCGCCGCCGTAGAACCAGTCGAGCTCCGTGCGGGTCATCATGAAGACGCCGCGCAGCACGAGATGTCGCACGCGCTCGGGATGGCTGACCGCATAGATCAGCGCCAGCGTCGCGCCCCAGCTGCCGCCGAAGACGATGAACCGGTCGATCTCGAGGATCTCGCGGATGCGCTCGATATCCGAGACGAGATGCCAGGTGGTGTTGTCGGTGACGCTGGCGTGGGGCCGCGACCGGCCGCACCCGCGCTGGTCGAACAGCACCACGCGGAACACGCGCGGGTCGAAATAGCGGCGCATGGCGGGCGAACAGCCGCCGCCCGGGCCGCCATGGAGCACGATCACGGGGATCCCGCGCGGGTTGCCGCACTGCTCCATATAGATCTTGTGCCCATCGCCCATGTCGATCATGCGTTGATCGAACGGGTCCAGGGCTGGGTAGAGATATTGCACTGCGCGCTTCTGGCCCGGGATTTTGTCCATGTCCCATCTATATGTTCAGGGGCACCCGAATGACCATGGGGAAAAGTGACCGATGACCGTAACCGTCGACCCGTCCGAGATCGCCAAGTTCGAAGCGATGGCCGCCGAGTGGTGGGACCCCACCGGCAAGTTCAAGCCGCTGCACATGATGAACCCGGTGCGGCTCGATTACATCACCCGGCAGGTGGCGGGCGAGTTCGGGCGTGACCTGTCGTCCGAGCGTCCCTTCGAGGGGCTGCGCATCGTCGACATCGGCTGCGGCGGCGGACTTCTTTGCGAGCCGATGGCACGGCTCGGCGCCGAGGTCGTGGGGGTCGACGCGGCCGAGCGCAACATTCCCGTGGCGCAGCTGCACGCCGAGCAGTCGGGGCTGGAGATCGACTACCGCCACACCACCGCCGAGGCGCTGGCCGAGACCGGAGAGCGCTTCGACGTGGTGCTGAACATGGAGGTGGTCGAGCACGTCGCCGATCCGCTCGCCTATCTCACCGCCTGCCGCGCGCTGCTGAAGCCCGGCGGGCTGCACCTGTGCTCGACCATCAACCGCAATTCCAAGAGCTTCGCGATGGCGATCGTCGGGGCCGAGTGGGTGATGCGCTGGCTGCCGAAGGGCACGCACGAATGGTCGAAGTTCATCACGCCCGACGAGCTCTACGACCTCATGCGCAGGGCTGGGCTCGAGCCGGTCGACCGCAAGGGCTACGTTTTCAACCCGGTGAGCTGGTCGTGGCACATCTCGGACCGTGACCTGTCGGTGAACTACGTGACGGCCGCGCTGAACCCCGGGACCGCGGCATGAGCCTTATCCCAGAGGGCCACGGCCTGTTCGTGATCGACATTGAGTACACCGTCCCCTTCGAGCAGATCGAGCCGGTCCTGGCACCGCACATGGACTTCGTGAAGCAGTGCTACGCCGAGGGTCGTTTCCTCGTCTCTGGCCCGAAAGACCCCCGCACCGGCGGCATCGTCATCGCGACCGGCCCGTCGCGCGACGAGATCGAGGCGCTGATGGCCCGCGATCCCTTCGTCGAGGCCGGGGTGGTGACGGTAACGATCACGCCCTTCTCGGCGTCCAACCGGCACCCGGCGCTGGCCTGACGCTGAGCCCGACCCAAAGCGCCTTGGCGCGCACGGCGCCCGCCCCGGCTACTTCACCTCAAGCTTCAGCCGCAGGTCGCGCAGCACCGGCAGTGCCGCGCGCACCTTGTCCGAGCCCAGCTCGCGCACCGTCTCGGAGATCACCGGCGCCATGGCGGCAAGCGCCGCTTCCCGCGCGCGGACACCGGCGGGGCTGATCGCCACCATCTTGCGGCGCGCATCGTCCCAGTCGGGCCGGATGTGGATGTATCCCGCCACCTCGAGCTTCGCGAGCGTGTTGGTCATTGCCCCGCGCGTGACGTGGAAACTCCGCGCGAGCTGCGCCGGCGTCCGTTCTTCCTGCACCCGCGCAAGGTGGTTCAGCACCGAGAAATGCGAGATTTCCATCCGGTTCGGCAGCACCCGTGTCAGACGGTTGCGCAGAAGCTGATCGGCCATCAGCAACTCGCTGAAGAGCGAAATGGCAAGCGCATCTTGTGTGTCAGTCATTCGGGGCCGCGAAATCTTCGGTCTGTTTGCTGGGGTAAAGCGGGGTTCGGGTTTTCTGAACGGCAGACCCCGCGAGGTCAACCGTTACCATGATCGGAGGTGGTCGGTCAGCCGGCCAGCAGCGTGTCGAGCTTGCCCGCGCGCTCGAGCGCGTAAAGCTCGTCGCAGCCGCCGACATGCGTTTCCCCCACGAAGATCTGCGGCACCGTCCGGCCGCCGTTGGCGCGCTGCACCATCTCGGGCCGGCGCGAAGGCTCTTCCGCCACGTCGATCTCGGTGAACGCGGCGCCCTTCGAATTCAGCAGCCGCTTGGCGGCATGGCAGAAACCGCAGTAGGGCGTGGTGTAGATTTCGATCGGTTGCATCGGCAATCCCTTCTGAACGTTCGAGGTATCACAGGGGATCTAGGCATCCTTTGCAACGCGCGCCAGCACGCAGACGCAAACTTCGCTCGCGCCACCGGCAAGACAGGCATCCGCCGCCGCCGAAAGCGTCGCGCCCGAGGTCATCACGTCATCGACCAGAAGCACCGGCCGGTCGCGGATCAGTGCGGCGCGTGCGGGCGACAGCCGGATCGCCTCGCCGAGCATGGCGAAGCGCTCTTCGCGACTCTTGCCGTCGAGCGGGGGCGTGTGCCGGGCCCGCAGCAGCGCGTCGGGGCAGTGCCCGATCTCCAGCGCCCGCGCCAGACCCGAGGCGAGCAGCGCGGCCTGGTTGAAGCGCCGGGAAAAATGCCGCCGCAGATGCAGCGGCACCGGCACCGCGACCATGCCCTCGCGCAGCATCGGCCGGGCCTGCCGCGCCATCCAGACCGAGGCCGCCGCCGCGATGTCGTGACGGTCGGCGTGCTTGAGCAGCAGCACCAGCTTGCGGCCGTTGTCGCGGTAGAGCAGCGCCGCAGCGCCCTGGCTCCACGGCGGCGGCATCGCAAGGCAGGCGTCGCAGAACTCGGCCTCGTCCGACTGGCCGGGCAGCGGCGTGCCGCAGGTGGCGCAGCCCAGACCCGACAGGAAGGGCGTGTCGCGCCAGCAGGTCCCGCACAGGCCGAAGTCGCTTTCCACCAATCCGCCGCAGAGCAGGCAGCGTGGCGGGTAGACGACGCGGAGCAAGGTTTGCAAACTCGTCCGCAGCATTCTAATCATCCGCCATGTCGAGCCCTGCCCCCCTCACCGACCGCCCGGCGCTGCTGCGCCACCGCGCCCGCGCCAGCCGCGACCCAGCGCTCTTCCTGCATGAAGCCGCCCGCGACGAGGTGCAGGATCGGCTCATGGTGGTTAACAGAAGCTTTACGGCGCCGGCCGTCATCACACCCTTTCCTCAGGTCTGGGAGCCGGTCTTCCCCGACGCCACGATCGTGGCCGACGACGAGACCCTCGCGCTGGACGAGGGTGCGCATGACCTTGTCATTCACGCGATGGCGCTGCACTGGGCGAACGATCCGGTGGGGCAGATCGTGCAAAGCCGCCGCGCCCTGCGCTCCGACGGCCTGTTCCTCGGCATGTGCTTCGGCGGTCAGACCCTGCAGGAGCTCCGCGCCGCCCTCGGGCAGGCCGAGATCGAGGTGACCGGGGGCCTGTCGCCGCGCATCGTTCCGATGGGCGAAATCCGCGACCTCGGCGCGCTGCTGCAGCGCGCGGGACTGGCGCTGCCGGTGGCCGATTCTTTCCCGATCAATGCAAGCTACACCTCGGCGCTGCACCTGATGCGCGACCTGCGCGCCATGGGCGAGACCAACGCGCTCACGGGCCGGCTGCGTCACCCGACGCGGCGCGCGGTGATCCTGCGTGCTGCCGAGCTCTACGCCGAGACCTACGGCGGCGACGATGGCCGGGTGCCCGCGTCTTTCGAGATCGTCACGCTCACCGGCTGGAGCCCCGACGAGAGCCAGCAGAAGCCGCTGCGCCCCGGGTCTGCGGCGCAACGTCTCGCCGACGCCCTGAATACACGGGAAACGTCTTTGGACGATTGAATCATTCCAAGGACGCGATACCTAGGTAAATCAATCAGGGATACAGTTCAGGACAGGACGACAGGACCATGCTCGACGCCACCAACTCTGCCCAGCGGCCGGCACACGCGCCCGAGGACCACCCCAAGATCGCCGCGCCCAAGGTGGGCGTCCTGCTGGCCAACCTCGGCACGCCTGACCATTATTCCTATTGGCCGATGCGGCGCTACCTGAACGAGTTCCTCTCGGACGCGCGCGTCATCGACTACCCCAAGTGGAAATGGCAGCCGATCCTGCAGGGCATCATCCTGACCAAGCGGCCGTTCGCCTCGGGCGAGGCCTACAAGTCGATCTGGAACGAGGAGCTGAACGAAAGCCCCCTGATGACGATCACCAAGCAGCAGACCGCCGCCATCGCCGCCAAGGTGAAAGAGCGCCACGGCGACGCGGTGATGGTCGATTTCTGCATGCGCTACGGCAACCCCTCGACGAAGTCCAAGGTCGAGACGATGGTGAAGGCCGGTTGCCGCAAGATCCTGTTCTTCCCGCTCTATCCGCAATACGCGGGGGCGACCTCGGCCACGGCGAACGACCAGTTCTTCCGCGCCCTGATGGAAGAGACCTGGCAGCCCACGGCGCGCGTGGTGGACCCCTATTTCGAGCACCCGAAATACATCGAGGCGCTCGCCCAGTCGGTCGAACGGGGCTACGCCGGGATCGAGGACAAGCCCGACATCCTCGTGGTCAGCTACCACGGCATGCCCCAGCGCTACCTGCGGCAGGGCGATCCGTATCACTGCCAGTGCCAGAAGACGACTCGCCTTCTGCGCGAGCGGCTCGGCTGGGACGAGACGCAGATCACCACCACTTTCCAGTCGGTTTTCGGCCCCGAGGAATGGCTCAAGCCCTACACGGTCGAGCACGTCGCCGAGCTGGCGAAACAGGGAAAGAAGAAGATCTCGGTGATCGCGCCGGCCTTCTCGGCCGACTGCATCGAGACGCTCGAAGAGATCAACGAGGAAATCAAGGAAGCCTTCGAGCATGCCGGCGGCGAGCAGTTCACCTATATCCCCTGCCTCAACGACGAGCCCGCGCATGTGGATGCGCTGACCACCGTGATCGAGGAAAACCTCGGCGGCTGGGTCTGATACCACCCCATCAGGCGGCCCCCGAGGGCCGCCTGTCAGCCCGAGACATCAACGGGCAAAAGAAAAAGGCGGTGCCGAGGCACCGCCTTTTCCTGTTCAGTCCGAAGCGCGAAGCTTAGTCGGCCGAAGCGGCAGCTGCCACCACTGCGATGAGCAGCAGCGGGATCAGGATGCCGGCGGACGACGAGCTTTGCTGAGCTTCTTCCACGACAACGACGGGCTCCATGACCACGTCGTCCTTCGCGTAGGAACCGGCCATTGCGGTCGAAGCGGTGGCGGCGAGCACGGCGGCGAGAGCGAGTTTTTTCATGTTATCCTCCAGATAATCGCCTGACGCGGAGAGATTTTCCGTGTCAAGCACCCAAGACTTACCTCGTGAGTCTGTCTAAGCAACAATTTGCCCCGATTGCAACGAGACTCGCCTTGGGGTGTCGCGCCGCCACAACGCTTTCGTCAAATAAGCAACACCTGCGTGCCGACTTTCGACATGTCGTAAAGTGCCTCTATGTGCTCGTTGTAGAGACCGATGCACCCGTTCGAAGAGCGGCGCCCGATCTTGCGCGTGTCGTGGGTGCCGTGGATCCGGTAGTAGGTCCAGCTGAGGTGCATGGCGCGGGTGCCAAGCGGGTTGTCCGGGCCGGGGCCGACGTAGTCGGGCCACTCCGGGTTGCGCTCTTTCATCGAGGGCGTCGGCCGCCAGTCGGGCTCGGGATCCTTGAGCACGACACGGGTGCGGCCACGGCGTGTAAGATCCTCGGTCAGCGGCACCGAGCACGGGTAGAGATGGTAGGCGCCGTTCTGCTCCCAGAAGTGCAGCGCACGCGAGTCGATGTCGACCAGGATCGCGCCATTGTTGAGCGAGTCGAAGTACGGCTGCCAGTCCATCGTGCGGAAGCTCGACACGTTGCGGCGTATCACCGACGAGACGTTCCGCTCGATCTCGACGGTTTCGTTTGCGTTCATTCCCTGCGCGAGCGCGGGCGTTCCGAGAAGCGCGGCGCCCCCTGCAAGAAAGGCGCGGCGATCAAAACCTGTCTTGGCCATGGTTCATGTTCCTCTGAGATCCAGCGAATTCTCCCGGTCAGGGAGTCCAGTTTCTGGCGGAAATACCGTTTTCAGCATATGGCCGTAAAGCATCAGTCACAAGTCAAACACCGGTGAGAGCGCTGCCTCACGGGGTTGTGGGTTTGAACAGACACGTGCGGCAAGGTACTTCAGTCGAAATCGCAACGACATATCAGGATACAGTCAGGAAAATGCTCAGACGTTCGTTCCTTACGGTTGCCGCAGCGCTTGTCGTTGCCTCATGCGGGGCGACCACCGCGCCGCCCGCTCTCGGCCCGGATGGCAAGCCGCTGCCCCGCGCATACCGCATCCCGTCGGGATCGAGCGCCGAGATCGAGTACAGCATGCTCGATTCGGTCAACGCCCTGCGCCAGGCGCGTGGCGTGTCGCCGCTGACACTCAACGCCAAGTTGAACGCCGCCGCCGCGACCCATTCGCGCGACATGTCCGTTCAGAACCGCCCTTGGCACTTCGGCTCGGACGGCTCCTCGCCGATCGACCGGGTGCGCCGCGTCGGCTATTCGGGCCGGCTCGTCGGCGAGAACATCTCCGAGACCTACGAGACAGAGCTCGAGACGCTGGCCGCGTGGATGGAGGATGCCCCCACCCGCGACGTGATCCTCGACCCGGCCGCGCGCGAGATGGGCTTTGCCTGGTACCAGGAGAACAACGGCAAGATCTGGTGGACGCTAGTGACCGGCGCACCAGGTCTAGCGCCGACGCCCGGAAGCGGCCCGATCGCCTCGGCCGGCTCGACAAGCGCGGGCGCATCCTGATCGACGCGCCCGACGCCGGTCACGGACGGATCGTGATCGGCGTCCCGTCGCGCACCATGGCGTAGATGTCTTCCATCTCGCGGTTGGTCACGGCGATACATCCCGCCGTCCAGTCGCGCCCGCCCTTGCGGTTCTTCCACGGACGCCCGTGAATGAAGATGTCGCCGCCGGGGCTTTTCCCCAGGTCCGCCGCTTCGGCCCGATCCACCGGGTTCGGATAGGAAATCCCGACGCTCAGGTGGAAGTTCGAGTTCGGGTTGCGCCGGTCGATGAAATACATCCCCTCCGGCGTCTTGCCGTCCCCCTCGATCTTCTTGTCGCCCGCGGGCGAGAAACCAAGCCCGATATCGTAGGCTTCGAGCACCTTGTCGTGGTGCAGCAGGTAGAGCCGCCGCGCGCTCTTCTGCACCACCACATGGGTGACCTCGGGGCCGTGGTATGTCTTGAACTTGCTGCTGCACGCAGCGACACCGCTCGCCAGGGCGAGGATGAGAATCAGCCTGAGAAACCGCATCTGTCCGCTCGTTGTTCTTGTCGGTTTTTTTCTGCGGCTTCATCATAGCCCATTTCGCGGCATCGGAATAGCGAGGGATAAGCCTCCCGCGCGAGATTTTACCGGTCGACGCGGCGCAGGAAGGCCACCAGCTCGATGTGGGTCGACCAGCGGAACTGGTCCACCACCCGCAGCCATTCGAGCGTGTAACCCGACGCCTCGAGCGTTGCCGCATCGCGGGCAAAGCTCACCGGGTTGCACGAGACATAGGCGATGCGTTCGACACCGGCGCGGGCCAGCTCGGAAACCTGCGCCTCGGCCCCGGCGCGCGGCGGGTCGATGACCGCGGCGTCGAACCGCTCGAGCTCGTCGGGCAGCAGCGGATTGCGGAAGAGATCGCGCGACTCGCTGGTCACCTGCTTCAGCCCCTCGGCCATGCGCCAGCCCTTGTCGAGCGCGGCGGTCATCGCCCGGTCGCCCTCGACCGCGTGCACCCGCGCGTCCTCGGCCAGCGGCAGCGCGAAGGTGCCGCACCCGGCGAAGAGATCGACGATGCGCGCCGCACCGGCCACGGCCTCGCGCACGTCGGCGAGCAGCGCCGCCTCGCCCTCGGGGGTGGCCTGGAGGAACGCTCCGGGCGGCGGCACCACGTCGGCACGGCCCATGCGTTGCAGCGGCGGCAGCCGGGTCAGTGCCACGTCCTCGCCCCAGGCCACGCGTGCGACGCCATGCTCGCGGGCAAGATCGGCAAGGTCGGCCTGCAACTGCGCGTCGAGCGGCTTGCCGCCCTTCACCGACACGTCGAGCCCCGAGAGGCTCACCGTGACCAGCACCGACAATTCGCCCTTGCGGCTTGCGCCAAGCACGGCGAGCGCCTCGACCAGCGGCAGCGCCGCGGCGAGCTTCGGATCGACGAGCAGGCAGTCCGGGACCGAGACCACCACGTCCGAGCCTTTCATGTGGAAGCCCGCCAGCGCGCCTTTCTTGGTGCGCCGCGCGGAAAAGGCGGCGCGACGACGGCTCTGCGGCTTCGACGTGGCGCAGGGCCGGAAGTCGCAGGAGAGCCCGTGCGCGGCCAGCGCCTGCCGGACGACGTCCTGCTTCCAGTCCACGACGAAATCGTCGCGCGCGTGCTGCAACTGGCAACCGCCGCAGCTTTTCGCGTGACGGCAGGGCGCGCGCACCCGCATCTCCGACGGCGTGACGATGCGCGGCGCCTGCATGACGCCGCTTTCAACCTCGCCCTCGACGGTTTCGCCGGGAAGGGCGCCGGGGACGAAGACGGGGCCCGGCGCGATGCCGTCCCCCTGGTGCCCCAGCCGTTCGATCGTGACCTGTTTCATGCGCCGCTCATGCCCTGCATGGGCACATTCTGGCAAGCCCTACTCTGCCGCTACTCTGCGGCCTCGCTCTCGGGCGACATGAAGCCGCCGGACTGGTGCGACCAGTAGCGCGCGTAGAGCCCGTTCTGCGCCAGCAGCGCATCATGGGTGCCCTGCTCGGCGATGTGACCCTGATCCAGCACGATGATCCGGTCCATCTCGGACAGGGTCGACAGGCGGTGCGCGATGGCCATCACGGTCTTTCCCTCCATCACCCGCTCCAGCGCCGACTGGATCGAGGCCTCGACCTCGGAATCAAGCGCCGACGTCGCCTCGTCGAGCACGAGGATCGGCGCGTCCTTGAGGATGGCACGCGCCAGCGCGATGCGCTGACGCTGTCCGCCCGACAGCTTCACGCCGCGTTCGCCAAGGTGCGCGTCGTATCCCTGCCGTCCCATGTGGTCCTCGAGCTCGAGGATGAACTCATGCGCCTCGGCCTTTTCGGCGGCGGCGATGACCTCGTCCATCGTGGCACCGGGGCGACCGTAGCGGATGTTGTCCAGCGCCGAGCGGTTGAACATGGCCGTTTCCTGCGTGACCATGCCGATCTGCTTGCGCAGGCTCTCCTGCGTCACGTCAGAGATGTTCTGACCGTCGATGTAGATGCCGCCCTTCTCGGTGTCGTAGAGCCGCAGCAGCAGGGCCACCATCGTCGATTTCCCCGCCCCCGAGGCACCGACCACGCCGACCTTCTCGCCCGGCGCGATGTCGAGCGCGATATGCTCGACGCCCCCGGTCTCGCGGCCATAGGCAAAGCCCACGTCGCGGAACTCGATCCGGCCATCGGTCACCTCGAGCGGCGCGGCGTCCTGCGCATCGAGCAGCGTGTGCGCCGGCGTGATGGTGCGGATGCCGTCCTCGATCTCGCCGACGTTGGCATACATGCCCATGAGCGTGAAGCTGACCCAGCCGGTCATCTGCGCCAGCCGCAGGGCCACCGCGCCGGTGGCGGCGATGTCGCCCGCGCTCACCAGCCCGACCGACCAGTAGAACAGCGCGCCACCGATCAGCAGCACCGGCAGCGTGCCGGCCAGCGCCATCAGCCAGAAGCGGAACGCGGCCGAGACATGCCCGAAGGCGATGAAGCGGTCGCGGTAGGTGCCCATGGCCCCCAGCGCGGCCTGGTCCTCGAACTCGTCATGGGCAAAGAGCTTCACGGTCTTGATGTTGGTCACCGTGTCGACGAGCTGCCCGGTCACCATCGCCCGCGCCGCCGCCCGCGCCTTGGAGCGCGACCGGATCTTCGGCATGAAATGCCGGATCAGCAGCGCGTAGGCCACGATCCAGACCACCAGACCGCCGGCGATGCGCCAGTCGACCGCGCCCAGAAGCATCACCGAGCCCACCACCGAGGCCAGCGCGAAGAGCACCGAGTGCACGAGCTCGGTCACAACGTCGTTCATTGCCCGCGCGGTCTGCATCTCCTTCTGCGAGATCCGCCCGGCGAAGTCGTTGTCGAAGAAGGTCACGGAATGGCCAAGCGTGTAGCGGTGCACGCGGCTCAGGATCAGGTTGAACACGTTCGGCTGCATCATCACCGACTGCGCATAGGCCGAAAGCCCGAGGATCGCCGGCCGCAGCAGGATGAAGAAGGCCACGCAGAGGATCAGGAACAGCCCGTGTTCGCCAAAGATCTGCGACGCCTCGCTGCCGAGCGCGCGGTCGATGGCGTCGCCGAGCAGCTTCGCGGCGATCACCTCGGTGATGCCGCCGAGGATCGAGAACAGCGCCGCCGGGATCAGCACAGGCCATGCGCCGCGCAACGCCCAGCCCATGAAGCGGCCAAGCGTCCGCGGCGGCGGGGTCTGGGCGCGGGCGAAGGGGTCGATGATATCGGAAAGCGTCATTCGGCTGCCTCGGTGTCCGGATCCATGAACCCGCCGGACTGGCGGGCCCAGAACTGCGCATATAGGCCTTGGGACCTCAAAAGCACGTCATGGCTGCCTTGTTCAACGATGCGCCCGCCATCCATCACGAGAATGCGATCCATATGCGCGATGGTGGAGAGACGGTGTGCAATGGCGATCACCGTCTTGCCTTCCATCATGCCGTAGAGCGTGTCCTGGATGGCGGCCTCGACCTCGGAATCCAGCGCGCTTGTCGCCTCGTCCAGCAGCAGGATCGGCGCATCCTTGAGGATCACCCGCGCCAGCGCCACCCGTTGCCGCTGCCCGCCCGACAGCTTCACGCCCCGTTCACCGACATGCGCGTCATAGCCGGTGCGACCCTGCGGGTCCTGCAGGTCGAGGATGAAGTGATGCGCCTGCGCCTGTTTCGCGGCGGCGACCATCTGTTCCTCGGTCGCGTCGGGACGGCCGTAGAGCAGGTTCTCGCGGACCGAGCGGTGCAGCAGCGTGCTGTCCTGCTGGACCATGCCGATCTGCTTCCGCAGGCTGTCCTGCCGGACGTGCGAGATGTCCTGCCCGTCGATCAGGATGCGGCCCTTCTCGGCATCGTAGAACCGCAAAAGCAGCTTCACGAGGGTCGATTTCCCGGTGCCGGAGCGCCCGATGAGCCCGACTTTCTCACCCGGTCGGATGGTCAGCGTGATGTCGTCGAGGCCGCCGCTGTCACGCCCGTAGTGGTGGCTCAGCCCGTCGAGGCGGATTTCGCCCCGGTCGAGCACCAGATCCTCGGCATCGCGGTCGTCGGTCAGGGTGATCGGCTGGGCTATGGTCTCCATGCCCTCGGACACCACCCCGAGCTGCCGGAAGAAGGTCGTGGTGGCCCACATGATCCAGCCGGTCATCGCGTTGAGCCGCAGCGTAAGCGCCGTCGCCGCGGCGACCACGCCCACCGAGGCCGCGCCCTGCATCCACAGCAGCAGGCCCCAGCCGACCACGCCGACGATCAGCAGACCGTTCAGCACCACGAGCGCCACGTCCATCACTGTGTAGAGCCGCATTTCGCCCTGGAAGGTGTCGCGCGCCCGGTCGATCGCCTCTTTCGCGTAGTCGAGCTCCTGCCGGTCCTGCGCGAACATCTTCACCGAGTGGATGTTGGTATAGGCGTCCACCACCCGGCCGTTGACGAAGCTGCGCGCGTCCGAGGCGGCCTTGGACGCCGGCCCCACCCGCCGGATCGTCCAGCGCATGAGCAGCACGTAGCCGCCAAACCAGAGCGCCAGCGGCAGAAGCAGCCGCGGGTCGGCATCGAACAGCAGCACCGCCGCACCGACGACATAGGCCAGCGAGAAGGTCAGCGCGTCGAAGACCTGAAACACGGCCTCGCCCGCCGCGGGGGGCGTCTGCATGATGCGGTTGGCGATGCGCCCGGCGAAATCGTTCTCGAACCAGCCGATGGACTGCCGCAACACCTGCGCATGGGCCCGCCAGCGGATCAGGGTGCCGAAGTTCGGCATGATCGCGTTGTTCAGCACCAGCACGTCGAGCGCCTGTATCACCGGACGGACGAGCAGCACGAAAAGCCCCAGCAGGATCAGCGTGGTGCCGTGGGTGTCCCACACCTGCGCCGGGTCGCCGGACAGGATGTCGACCACCCAGCCCATCGCCCAGATCAGCCCGACCTCGACCCCGGCCACGACCACCGACAGAAGCGCCGCCCAGACGAAGACCCGGCGGAACGGCCGCGCGTAGTCCATCAGGAACGGCAGCAGCCGCGTCGGCGGACGGTCCGTCGGCGGGTAATCGGTGTAGGGATCGACGAGGTTTTCGAAGTAGCGGAACAAACGGAGCCTCCTGTCTCGCGAGCGCGGAGTGTCCTCGATTCCCTACAGGAAGACCATGACGGAAAAGCTGGCCAGCGCGACGGCCATGATCCGCGTGAACACCCGCCAGGCCGCCGGCGTCGTGAGCAGGAAGGTCAGCAGCGCCCCGGCCGAAGTCCAGAACAGGCAGACCCCGAGGTTGATGCCCGAAAAGGCGCTGCCAAGCCGCAGCGCCTCGCCCCACGGACCGGAGAGCCCGGGATAGGCCGAGGCCGCCGCCAGCGCCACCGCCCAGACCTTGGGGTTCACCCACTGGAAAAGCGCCGCCTCGATCAGGGTCATGGGCCGGTCGCGATCGGCCTTGCCGCGACGGCGATCGGCGGTCCAGAGGCCCCACGCCATGTAGAGCATCCACAGGCTCGCCGCGATCTTCAACGCCAGTTCCAGCATCGGCGCCTGCCGCAGCAGCGCCGCGATGCCAAGACCGGTGAGGCCCGCGGTGATGCCCACCCCAAGCACGACCCCGAAGAGATGCGGCAGGGTCCGACGCACGCCGAACCGTGCACCGGAGGAGGTCAGCAGGATGACGTTCGGCCCCGGCGAGAACAGGCCGAAGAACACGAAGCCGTAGAGCGGATCGAGCATCACGACAGCAGGTCCTCGCGGGTCAGGGCAAAGCCGGAGTCGATCCAGCGGCGCTGCAGCTCCTCGAGCTTCCGGCCCAGTGCCGGCCCTTCGTAGTCGGGCATGAGGTCGCGGGGTTTCACGGGAAACACCGCCGCCGCGCCGGTTTCGATCTCGGTGGCGGCATCGGGAGAAACCGGCGCGCCGAAGCTTGCCGCACGCAGGGCGACCACGCCGCGCGCCATCTCTGCCCCCTTGCGCCAGGCGATCTCGGCGGGGCCTGCGGTGGCGGAAATGAGGCTCTGATACGCCTCGAGTTGCTTCTGTTGCGCCTTCGACAGCCGCAGGCTGCGGCCATCGGAAAAGCCCAGGCCGGCTAGCCGGCGCATCGGATCGGGGGCAAGGCCCAGCGCCGCCTCATGGGCGACGAGCGGCCCGAGCGCACGGGCCGTCGCCCCCGGCAGCACCTGCGGCAGGACACCGACCTGTTCCATAACGCCGACCGAGGGCGCGGGGTCGTTCGCCGACAGAAGCCGGGTGATCTCGTGCCCAACCCGCTCGGCCGAGAGCGTCGAGAGCCCGTCGAGATTGGCGGCGATGCCTGCCAGCGCCTCGGGGTCGACGCCCTGCTCGGGGTCGCCATACCAGGCGTTGAAGCGGAAGAAGCGCAGGATGCGAAGGTAATCTTCGCGGATGCGCTCGCCAGCGTCGCGGATGAAGCGCACCCGCCGCGCTTCGAGGTCGGGCAACCCACCCAGCGGATCGAGCACATCGCCCCGCGCATCGGCGTAGAGCGCGTTCATGGTGAAATCGCGCCGCGCGGCATCTTCGGAGATGTCGTCCGAATAGCGCACCACCGCGCGCCGTCCGTCGGTCTCGACATCGGCACGAAAGGTGGTGACCTCGTGGCCGATGCCCTCGGCGACGACTGTCACGGTGCCGTGGTCTATGCCGGTGGGCACCGGCTTCAGTCCCGCCGCCTCGGCCAGCGCCATGACCCGCTCGGGGCGGGCATCGGTGGCGATGTCCACATCACTCACCGGCACGCCCATCAGCGCGTTGCGCACGCAGCCGCCGACGACATAGGCCAGATGGCCACCGCCCTCGAGCATGGCCAGCACCTCTTGCGTCGAGGCGCAGCTGATCCACTCCCCCCGGACGCGCGTCATTCCATCAGCCGTTGCGTCAACGAGCGCAGCATCCGCGCCGTCGCCCCCCAGATGTAGTAGGGTCCATAGGGCACGGTGTAATAGAGCCGCCGCTGCCCGCGCCAGCGCCGTCCCTGGATGCTGTAGCGCGCCGGGTCGGTGACATGGTCGAAGGGCACGCGGAAGATCTCGGCCACCTCGCCCGGCTCGGGGATCGGGGTGAATGTGTCTCTGACTATGCCGAAAACCGGGGTCACGAGGAAACCCGTGACCGTCTCGTGCGGGGCCGTGGTGCCGATGATCTCGACCGCGCTGCCGGGCAGGCCGACCTCTTCCCGCGCTTCGCGCAGGGCGGCATCCGTCGGGCCGTCATCGACCGGATCGACCTTGCCGCCGGGAAAGGCGATCTGCCCCGGGTGATGCTTCAACCGCGAGGATCGCTTGGTCAGCAGCAGCTCGAGCCCGTCATCACCGGGAATGAAGGCGGCCAGAACACCGGCGGGCCGCAGCTTGCGGCCCGCCGGAAGAATGGTTTCGGGGTTCAGATCGAAATCCGAGGAGGGCGCCACCTCGCGCGCCATTGCCCGGCGCAGGGCCTCGATCTGCTCCCCCGAGCGGCTCACTCGTCGGCCTCGAAACCGACCGTCGCCGGATCGAGCTCGTAATGCGCACCGCAGAACTGGCAGTCGGCGGTGACGAGCCCGTCGTCCGTGGTCATCTTCTCGATGTCGCGCTTCGAGTAGATCGACAGCGAATTTCGCACGCGATCCTCCGAGCAGGTGCAGCCGAAGCGCACCGGCTGGGCGTCGAAGACCCGCGGCTGTTCCTCGTGGAACAGGCGCACGAGCAGCGTCGTCGGTGAAATGTCGGGCCCGATCAGCTCGAGCTCGTCCACGGTGTCGACGTGGAAGTTGACGCGACGCCAGTTCTCTTCCTCGTCCTCGCCGTTGACCACGTCCTCGGGCCGCAGGAGACCGCCCTCGCCCGAACCGCCGCCCTGCGCGAAGGGCGAGGCCTTGGGCATGGACTGGATCATCATGCCACCGGCGCGCCATTCGCCATTGCCGTCGGCGCCGATCACCTTGCCGTAGTTCAGCGCGAAGCGCGTCGGGATCTGCTCGGACTGGGCAAAGTAGGACTCTGCGCAGGCCGCGAGCGACCCTCCCGCGAGCGGTGTGATGCCCTGGTAAGGCGTGGTGCCTTCGCCCTGGTCGATGAGAATGGCGAAATAGCCGTCTTCGAGCTGATCGAAGGCGGCGATGTCCGAGATCTTCTCGCGGTCGAAACTGGCGTAGCCGCGGATTCGCGCCGGCTCCCCCTCTTCCGAGGGTGCGAAGTAGTCGGTCGCGATCATCCTCAGGGCGCCGCGCGTCTGCACCTGGAGCGAGAGCTTCCAGCGCAGTTTCACGGTCTGGCCGATGAGCGCCGTGAGCAGCGCCATCTCGGCCACGAGCGTTTCCACCTGCTCGGGGTAGTCGTGTTGGCTCAGGATGCCATTCAACACCCCGTCAAGCCGCGCCACCCGGCCCCGGATGTCGGAAAGATCGAGCTGGAACGGGAGGACAGTGTCATCCCAGGCGAGTTTGCTGCCGATGGTCATGGGGTTTCCTTATCTGCCGCGCGTTGGCATACCGGCACCATATAGGCAGGACAAGGCTTGAACCAAGGGGGCCTGATGATCGCTCGTTACGGAGAACCGCCCGAGGCCGGGCGTCGCTACACGCAGCGCACCGGGGCCTACGCCGTGCTTCCGCGCGACGGCGCGCTGCTCGTCACCCACCAGGACGAGCCATGGCCCGAGTTCCAGCTTCCGGGCGGCGGCATCGATCCGGGAGAATCGCCGCTGGCGGCGCTGCACCGCGAGGTCTTCGAAGAGACCGGCTGGCGCATCGCGCGCCCAAGGCGGCTCGGGGCGTTCCGGCGCTTCACCTTCATGCCGGAATACGACCTCTGGGCCGAGAAGCTCTGCATCATCTACGTCGCGCATCCGGTCCGTCCGCTCGGCCCGCCGTCGGAGGACGGTCACAGCGCCCACTGGATGGCCCCCGATCTTGCGGCGGACCTGCTCGGCAACCCCGGCGACCGCGCCTTTGTCCGCGACCTGCTACGCTGAGCCCTCGGGGCCGGCGTATTCCACCAGCGCCGCCGACACGTCGTCGGCCAGCCGTGTGCCCCGGCGGGTGACCTGGCTCAGTCGCCAGTAGAGATCGTCGAGAAACTCGGTCCCCTCGGACCCGCGACATTGCGCGACCAGCGACGCAAGCCCCGACTGATCGAGAAGGCCGCCGGTGGTCAGCTCGGCCTCGGTCAGGCCGTCGGAATAGAGCAGGATCCGGTCGCCCGGCTTCAGGCTAAGGCCGATCCTGTCATAGCGCGCGCCGCCGATCAGGCCGATGGGCAGCCCCCCGGTTCCCACGAAGGACAGCCCGCCATCGGCCCGGATGAGCAACGGTGGCGGATGCCCTGCCTGAACCAGACCGATCCGCCCCGAGGCCAGCTCGAGCGTCAGATAGGCCATGGTCAGGTATTCGAGCACGCCCGGATCGGCGGCGAGCCGGTCGTTGAGCTGCCTCGCCACGTCCTCCGGCGGGCGCAGAGCGGTGCCCCCGGGGGTCAGCGCGATGTTGAGCGCCGGGAAATCGTTGCCGAGATGCCCCGCCACCCGCGCCGTCATCAGGGCCGAGGTGATGCCATGGCCCGAGACGTCGAAACCGTAGACCCCGACGCTGCCCCCGTTCGGGCCGAACATACCGACGAGATCGCCACCCACGTGGCCGCAGGGCTTGAGTAGCAGGCTCACCCGCGCCGCGCCGAAATCGCGGCTGCGCACGGGCACGAGCGCCTGCTGGATGTGCCGCGCCTGCCGCAAGTCGCGGTCGATCGCGTCGTAGGCCGACTGCAGCCGACCAAGCGTGTCGCCCAGCTGCCGCTCCATCGTGAGGATGCGGGCGCCGGCGTTGATGCGGGCGCGCAGTTCGTCGGCGTGGACCGGTTTTGTAAGAAAGTCGTCGGCCCCGGCGTCGAGCCCGCGCGCGATGGCGCCTTTCTCGTTCTTCGATGTCAGAAGGATGAAATAGCCATAGTTGTCACGGTCGAGCGCGCGGAACCTGCGACAGAATTCAAGCCCGTCCATGCCGGGCATCATCCAGTCGGACAGCACGGCGTCGGGGGCAATCCGGTGGCAGAGTTCCAGGGCGTCGGAGGCATTGTCTGCCTGCCAGACCTCGAACCCCCAGTGCCGCATCATCGCCACGAGGATCTTGAGCTGCGCGGGGCTGTCATCGACCACCAGAACGCGGCGAAGCACATCTGCCGAGGGGGCGGCAGCGCGAATATCCAATGGGTCCGGGTGCAAGCGCGCTCCTGATCGACAGCCTGTTCCGGGGCAGGTCTAGCGCGCGCAGGTTAACGCGGGCTTTCGCCGCGCAAACCGGATCTCGTCGGGAGAAAAGACTTTCTTCATCTTTCCCGCCTACCCCTGACGATCAGGAGGTGCGCCATGATCGACTGGACCCGGATCGCGGAACTGCGGGATGAAATCGGCGCAGAGAATTTTCACGAAGTGGTCGATCTCTTCCTGAAAGAGGTCGAAACCACACTCGCCGATCTGCCCGGCGCCATGGCTCAGCCCGCCGAGATGGAAGAGAAGCTGCACTTCCTGAAGGGCAGCGCGCTCAACCTCGGCTTCTCGGCGCTCGCCGACTGCTGCCAGTCGGGCGAGATTGCCGCCCGAAGCGGCTCCACCGCCCCGATCGACGTCGATGCCATCCTGTCACTCTACGCCCGCTCGCGCGGCACGTTCCTGAGCGAACAGCCCGAAAGGCTCGCCGCCTGACCAGCGCTCAGATCAGGAACTGGGCGAGGATCTCGTCGTCGGTGATGTCGCGGTAGGTGTAGCCCCTCTCGTCGAGCTTGCCGAAGAACACATCGAAATTCGCATGGTCCGACGTCTCGATACCGATCAGGACCGACCCGAAGTTGCGCGCGGATTTCTTCAGATATTCGAACCGCGCGATATCGTCCTCGGGGCCCAGAAGGTCGAGGAAATCCTTCAACGCACCCGGCCGCTGCGGCAGGCGCAGGATGAAGTATTTCTTCACGCCCGAGTAGCGTTGCGCGCGCTCCTTGACCTCGGGCAGCCGCTCGAAATCGAAGTTCCCGCCCGAGGTGACGCAGACCACGGTCCGGCCGCGAATGGCCTGCCCCATGTCGCGCAGCGCGTCCACCGACAGGGCACCGGCGGGCTCGAGCACGATGCCCTCGACGTTCAGCATCTCGAGCATCGTCGTGCAGACCCGGTCCTCGTCCACGGTCAGCGTGTTCGCGAGCCCCACGCCCTTGAGGCACTCGAAGGTCTGCGCCCCGATCCGCGCCACCGCCGCGCCGTCGGCGAAGGTGTTCACGCTGGGCAGCGTCACCGGCTTGCCGGCCTGAAGCGCCGCGCGCAGGCAGGCGCCGCCCGTGGGCTCGACAAAGGTATACTGCGTATCGTTCCCGAAGTAGCTGAGCATCCCCGAGCCCAGCCCGCCGCCGCCGACCGGGATCACCACCTGGTCGGGCAGCCGCCCGAGCTGGGTCTCGATCTCGACCGCGACGCTGGCCTGCCCCTCGATCACGTCCGGGTCGTCGAAGGGCGACAGGAAATGCCCGCCCTTCTCGGCGCAGAACGCCTGCGCCGCCGCCAGCGTGTCGTCGAAGTAGTCGCCGGTCATAACGACCTCGACCGCGTCACCGCCGAACATCCTGGTCTTCTGGATCTTCTGGTCCGGCGTCGTCACCGGCATGAAGATCACGCCCTTCTTGCCGAACTGGCGGCACATGAAGGCCACGCCCTGCGCATGGTTGCCGGCACTCGCCGCCACGAAGAGATCCGCGTCGGGCCGCTTGCGCATGGCGTTGAACGCGCCGCGCAGCTTGTAGCTGCGGACCGGGCTCAGATCCTCGCGCTTCAGCCAGATATCCGCGCCGAAGCGCTCGCTCAGATGAGCGTTGCGCAAAAGCGGTGTCTCGGGGAAAACATCGCGCATCGCCACCGCCGCGGCGCGAGCCCTGTCGTGAAAGCTGTCCATGTCGGAGAGTTGGGCCATCGCGCCGCGCTTGGCAAGCCTAGTCGATCCGGCGCCCCTCGACGAAATACCCGTAAAGGGTGGTCAGCAGCGACACGCCGATCATCGTGACGAACCAGTTCAGCACCACGTTGTAGACCAGGCTGACCACGCCGCCGGTGGTGCCGTCGATCATGCCCGGGATCTCGATCAGCAGACGCCCGCCCATGACGATGACCGCCAGCTGCACCAGCGCGGTGGTGTCGCGCTTGGTCGCGTCCCAGCTCTCGCGCAGCTTCAACGACTGGCCGAGCGCCGCCGCCGGCAGCACCAGCCCGAGCCGGAAGAAGACGTAGCTGCACAGGCCGACAAGCCCGAAGACGACCATGCCCGTCAGCGCCGGCACCTGTGCCGCGAGCCCCAGCGCCAGCCCGCCGATGACCGAGGCGATGGCGATCAGCAGCAGCCCGATCAGCAGGGACCGTCCGAAATAGGACAGCATCTCGCTGCCGTGCCAGCGCGGCACGAAGCCCGGGGGCGTCTCACCGGTCAGCACGAACCGATGCCAGCCGACCGCGATCCACAGGCTCGAAACCACGGCGAAAAGCGACAGCAGGAACATCTCGCCCGCGCCGGCCGGGGTCTGCTGCATCGGATCGCCGCCGCCGGGCGAGGTGAAGAGGAAGACCGTGAAGACCACCTGGACGAGGTAGAGCAGCAGCGACAGCCGCAGCGCGACACCCAGATTGTCCAGCACCATCCGCACCGAGTGCAGAAACATCTTCCAGCCCATCGACCTGCCCGCCCTTGATCAATTTTGCATCCTCGCGCGAAGGGCTAGCACAGCGCGCCCGGCGGTCAACGCCCGATCCTTGCCCCTGACGGCAAAACGCTATAACTCGCCTGCCAGATTTCACGGAAGGAAACCCCTCATGTCGGCGCCCAAGAAAGTAGTCCTGGCCTATTCCGGTGGCCTCGATACCTCCATCATCCTGAAATGGCTGCAAACCGAATACGGTTGCGAGGTGGTGACCTTCACCGCCGACCTCGGCCAGGGCGAAGAGCTCGAGCCTGCCCGCAGCAAGGCCGAGATGATGGGGGCCAAGGAGGTCTACATCGAGGACCTGCGCGAGGAATTCGTGCGCGACTTCGTCTTCCCGATGTTCCGCGCCAACGCGGTCTACGAGGGGCTCTACCTGCTGGGCACCTCGATCGCGCGGCCGCTGATCTCGAAGCGGCTGGTCGAGATCGCCGAGGAAACCGGCGCCGACGCCATCGCCCACGGTGCCACCGGCAAGGGCAACGACCAAGTGCGCTTCGAGCTCGCCGCCTACGCCCTCAATCCCGACATCAAGGTCATCGCGCCGTGGCGGCTCTGGGACCTGACCTCGCGCACGAAGCTCATCGACTTCGCCGAGAAGAACCAGATCCCGATCGCCAAGGACAAGCGCGGCGAAGCGCCCTTCTCGGTCGACGCGAACCTGCTGCACACCTCCTCCGAGGGCAAGGTGCTGGAAGATCCGGCCGAGCAGGCCCCCGATTACGTGCTGCAGCGCACCGTTCCGGTCGAGGAGGCCCCGAACGAAGCCGAGTATATCGAGATCTCCTTCGAGAAGGGTGACGCCGTGGCCATCGACGGCGAGGCGATGTCGCCCGCCACGATCCTGACGAAGCTCAACGAGCTGGGCGGCAAGCACGGCATCGGCGTGCTCGACCTCGTCGAGAATCGCTTCGTCGGCATGAAGTCCCGCGGCATCTACGAGACCCCGGGCGGCGCCGTCCTGCTGGAAGCGCACCGCGGCATCGAGCAGATCACGCTCGACAGCGGCGCCGGCCACCTCAAGGACTCGATCATGCCGCGCTACGCCGAGCTGATCTACAACGGCTTCTGGTTCTCGCCCGAGCGAGAGATGCTGCAGGCGCTGATCGACAAGAGCCAGGAGCATGTCACCGGAACCGTCCGCCTCAAGCTCTACAAGGGCTCGGCCCGCACGGTCGCCCGCTGGTCCGAGCATTCGCTCTACTCCGAGGCGCATGTGACCTTCGAGGACGACGCCGGCGCCTACAACCAGGAAGACGCCAAGGGCTTCATCCAGCTCAACGCGCTGCGCCTCAAGCTTCTCGCCGCACGGGCCCGCCGCCTGAAAGGCTGAGCCCGGCCCCGCACCGAAGCGACATCGTCCCCGTCGGAGCAGCCTCCGGCGGGGATATTTTTGGCCAGAAGAAATCCCGGGAGCTGAATTGCACCCCGGTTTCTTCTGGCTGAAAATATCCCGGGGAGTCCGCGCGCCGCGCGGACGGGGCAGCGCCCCGAACCATCCGGAGGCAGACATGGCAGAACTGCAAGAATTCGTTGAGGCGCAGGACAGCCACTGGCCGCAGATCTTCGCCGAGCTGCGCGACGGCCGGAAGGTGACGCACTGGATCTGGTACGTCTTTCCACAGCTCGAGACGCTGGGCCGCTCGGGCATGGCGCGCCATTTCGGCTTGTCGGGACTGGACGAGGCGGCATCCTATCTTGCGCACCCCGTGCTGGGTCCGCGACTGATCGAGGTCTCCGAGATCCTGCTGACCCATGACGGCAAGACACCGGAGGCTATTCTCGGCCATGTCGATGCGCTCAAGGTGCGGTCCTGCATGACGCTCTTCGAGTCCGTGTCGGGGGCGCCGCCCGTGTTCGGGCGGGTGCTTGACCATCTTTATGAAAGTGAGCGGTGCCCGGTCACCCGGGACACCCTCGCCTGAAACCGCCCCTGCCCGGCGGCCGGGGCGGCGGGAAATCTCGATATTACTCGGCGGTGATGACCGTCATCACGAGGTCACCCTCGGGCTTGATCGGCCCGTCCTCGGAAGCCCCGAGGGTGTATTCGAAAATTCCGGTCTCGGAACCCCCGGCTTCGCTGTGGACCATGAGCATCAGCATGTCGCCCGAGGCGACATCTTCGGTCAGGATCGCGGCCACGTCGCTCGTCTCGCCGGCGCGCAGGGGCGCATGGCCCACGACCGGGCCCGGGGCCATGTCGGAATCGGTCCGATGCACGACAAGCCAGCCGTTCTCGGGCGCGCTGACCATGTCGGCACTGACCACGCCATTGGCGACGCTCTGGTCGGACGCCTCGACCATCGGTGTCATGCTGTCGGATGCGGCGTAGGCACCGGTTGCGGCGCAGAGTGCGGCGGCGGCAATCATGTATTTCATCGTGTCGCTCCTATCTGTTGCAGGTGCGGGCAGCGACATGCCGCCCAACCTGAACGAAGCCACGCAAGTCGTGGGACAGGAGTTTCACGCGCTGCGATCTCAATGTCCGATGAGCGAACCTGAGCGCAGTTTTTCATAGTGCGGCATGGCCTCTTCCGCGAGCCGCGCGGCCGCTCCGGACAGCTCCGGCAGCGGTCCCTCGGCACTGGCGAAGCCGGTGGATCGGTGAACGGAAGCGTACCAATGCGACGCCCAGACACCGTCCTGCGGGTGCCCGCCCGCCGGCCAGGCCAGCATGGCAGGGTCGAAGGGCAGCCCGATCGCGTCGCAGAGAGCACGGAGCATGCGCTCCGGAGCGCGGCGGATGTCCGCGCTTTCGATCACCAAGGGTGTCTGTCCCAGCGACAGAACGTGCTCGTAAAGCTCGGCCTGCGCCTCGAAGCCGATATCCGCGGCGGTGGGATTCTCGTAGCCCTTGGAGAAGCTCGCCACCACCCGCGCCGGGTGGCGCAGCAGGAAGACGTTCACGCAATCGGCCATGAAATCGCGCGGGATGCCGTCGATCATGTGCTGGCACATGTGCTTGTGGTAGGCGTGCGGCTTGCCGTCCGGGACCGGCCCCGACAGTGCCTCGGCCACCTGATCGGCGCTTTCCGGGCGGCTCTCCATGATCTCTTTTGCCATCGGGTGCGGCAGGCCGGTCAGGCGCAGGTAGGGGCCGTAGAAAGGCTCGTCGATCACGTGAAAATCGGAGCGGTTGCCGAAGGCATACATCATCGCCGTCGACAGGTTGCGCGGCCCGGACCACATGGCGATTTTCATGGCGTGCTCCTCATGCGGCGACGAGCTCCTTGTAGAGCGCGCGGATGCGCCTGGTGACAGGCCCCATCTCGCCGCTGCCGATCACCCGGCCGTCGATCTCGCCCACCGGGGTCTGCGCGCCGAAGGTTCCGGTGAGAAAGGCCTCGTCGGCGCCGTAGGTGTCGACCAGCGAATAGTTGCGCTCGTGCACGGGAATGTCGTTCGCGCGGCAGATGTCGATGACCTTCTGCCGGGTGATGCCGTTCATGCAGTAGTCGCCGGTGCTGGTCCAGACTTCGCCCTTGCGGACGATGAAGAAGTTGCAGGCGTTGGTGGTGTTCACGAAGCCATGCACGTCGAGCATCAGCGCCTCGTCCGCGCCAGCCTTCTCGGCGGCGATGCAGGCGAGGATGCAGTTCAGCTTGGAGTGCGAGTTGAGCTTCGGGTCCTGCGTCATCGGCAGGCCGCGCTGGTGCGGCACCGTGGCAAGCCGGATCGGTCGGGGGATCGACGGCGTGGAATGCTCCATCAGGATCACCACCGTCGGCCCCTGCCGCGACAGCGCCGGATGCTGGAAGGGCCGTGTCTTGATCCCGCGCGTCACCATAAGCCGGCAATGGGCGTCGGTGACCATGCCGTTGGCTTCCTGCGTCTCGGCGATCGCCGCCTTCAGCGCGGCCCGGTCCATGCCGATGTCGAGAGCGACCGCAAGCGCCGCCTCGAACAGCCGGTCGAGGTGCTCGTCGATGAAGGACCAGCGCCCGTCGTAGAGGCGCAGCCCCTCCCAGATGCCGTCGCCCAGCATGAAGCCCGAATCGTAGACCGAGACGAGCGCCTCGGCCTTGGGCTTGAGCGTTCCATTGACCCAGATGAGGATCTCTTCGTTGCGGGCGTCGTCCTGCGCCTGATGTGTCGTGACCTTGTCCATGCGCCTGACGCTAGGACCGTTTCACACAGGACGGAAGGGATAACGCACGCTCACCAAGCGGTGAAATGGCGTTGCAGCCAATTGATCGGGCAGCGGATCTCGCGCAGCCTTTCATCAAAGGGAGGAAAGACCATGTTCCGCAGCCTGTTGTTGACCGTCCTCATCGTTGCCGGCTTCGCCGCGCAGAGCCATCGCGCCAGTGCCGGAGAACGACGCCACATCGTCGTCGCCGGTGGCTGCTTCTGGTGTGTCGAAGCCGATTTCGAGAAGGTCGCCGGGGTCATCGAGGCGGTCTTGGGCTACACCGGCGGCAGTGTCGACAACCCGACCTACAAGCAGGTGAGCCGTGGCGGGACGGGCCACTACGAAGCGGTGAAGATCACCTACGACAGCGCCCGGGTGAACCGCGACCAGCTCTATTCCATGTTCTTCCGGTCGGTCGACCCGACCGACGCGGGCGGCCAGTTCTGCGACCGGGGCGAGAGCTACCGCACGGCGATTTTCGTCTCTGATCCTGCGGAAAAGGCCGCTGCAGAAAAGGCAAAGGCAAATGCGCAGGCGGCGCTCGGGCAAAGGATCGTGACCCCGATCCTGCAGGCCGGGCCATTCTGGAAGGCCGAGGACTATCATCAGGATTACTACAAGAGCTCGTCGCTTGTGCTGACCCGTTTCGGGCCGCTCAGCATGGCGAAGGCCTACAAGAGGTATCGCGATGCCTG
The DNA here is from genome assembly GCF_003703915.1 of Salipiger sp. D13. Lineage (NCBI taxonomy): Bacteria > Pseudomonadati > Pseudomonadota > Alphaproteobacteria > Rhodobacterales > Roseobacteraceae > Salipiger > Salipiger sp. D13. The sequence continues at coordinate 234,193 of NZ_RAPJ01000008.1, read as the reverse complement.
CGGCCGGGACGAGCGGGTGCGCGCGCTCTGGGGCGGCGATGCGCCCTTCGCCGGCGGCTGAGGATCAGCCGAAGCGCGCGTCCTGCACGTCGCGCAGATCGGGGATGACATCGGCGGTGCCGTGACGGGTGACCATCAGCGCCGCCGCCTGGCTTGCAAGCGCGACCGCCTGGCGCAGCGGCATCCCGCGGTCGAGCCCGGCGACGAGGTAGCCGGTGAAGGTGTCCCCTGCCCCGGTCGTGTCCACCGCCTTGACCTCGGGCGAGGAAAAGCGCTCGGCCTCCCACCCGGTTTCGACCCGGTGCAGGCGTCCGCCCGCCGCACCTTCGGTCACGATCACCGTCGGCACGGCCATCTCGCGCAGGTCCTGACCGCTGGCTGACTTGAGCTGCTCCATCTCGATCTCGTTGAGCACGAGGAGGTCGGTCAGCGGCAGCAACGCCCGCGCGGCCTCGGCATCGAAGGGGGCCGCGGCGTAGGCGACCCGCATGCCCAGCTTGCGCGCCATGGCAGCCGCTTCGGGCTGCAGCAGGGTCTCGTTCTGGAACAGGAGCGTGTCGCCGGTCTCGGATTCGGACAGCGCCCGGCCCAACAGGTCCTCGGGGATGGCATGGTTGGCGCCGTGGTGAATGATGATCGTGTTCTCGCCCGCCTGGTCGACGAGGATGATGGCGTGGCCGGTGTCGGCCTCCACCTGCACGATGTGGCGGGTGTCGACGCCGTATTCGAGCAGGCGCTCGACCGCCCAGCCACCGTTGGCACCGACCGCCCCCATGTGCACGACCCGGGACGCCGCGCGGGCGGCGGCGACGGACATGTTGGCGCCCTTGCCGCCGAGACCACGCTCGAGCGAGGCCGCGGCGATGGTCTCGCCGGGGCTTGGCATGTGGGGCAGCGCGTAGAACAGGTCCGCGTTGATCGACCCGAGATTGAAGATCGTCATGCCGGTCCGTCCTTCCTGTTGCTACCGTGGCGCGCCCGTAGGGTGGGCAATATTGCCCACCCTACCCGACCTTGCAGGCCGCCAGAACCGCCATGTTGAGAATGTCGTTCGCGGTCATGTTGGTCGAGCAGATCTGGATCGACTTGTCGACGCCGGACAGGATCGGGCCGATCACCGTGGCACCGGCCATCTCCTGCATCAGCTTCACCGAAATCGACGCCGAGTGACGCGCCGGCACCACGAGGATGTTCGCGGGCCCGGTCAGGCGCTGGAACGGGTAAGCCTCCTGCGCCTTGGTGCTGAGCGCCACATCGACGGTCATCTCGCCCTCGTACTCGAAGTCCACGCCGCGCGCGTCGAGGATCTCGGGCGCCTTGTGCATCTTCTGTGCCCGCTCCGAGACCGGGTAGCCGAAGGTCGAGAACGACACGAAGGCCACGCGAGGTTCGAGCCCGAGATGCCGCGCCACGCCCGCCGACCGCTCGGCGATCGTGGCAAGGTCGTTCTCGTCGGGCCATTCGTGTACCAGCGTGTCGGCGATCAGCACGATCCGCCCGTTCAGGAGCAGCGCCGTGACACCCACCGCGCCGTGCTGCGCGTCGGCATCGAAGACCGTGTTGATCCGCTCCATCACATGCGCCGACTTGCGCGTGGCGCCGGTCACCAGGCCATCGGCATGCCCATGCTCCAGCATCAGCGAGGCAAAGACGTGCCGGTCGCGCGCGGCGAGCCGGTGGATGTCCTTCAGGTCGCGGCCCTTGCGTTGCAGGCGCTTGTAGAGAAAGTCCTTGTAGGTATCGAGATGACGCGTGTTCGCGGCGTTGATCACCTCGAGCTCGCGCACCGCATCCCCGAGACCCGTCGCCTCGAGCTTCTGGCGCACGTCGTCCTCGCGCCCGACGACCAGCGCCTTCCCGAGCCCGTTGCGCTGGTACATGACCGCTGCCCGCAGCACGCGCGGATCGTCGCCCTCGGCGAAGATCATCCGGGCCTGCGCCTGGCGCGCGCGGTTGTTGATCGACCGCAGCATCGGCGCGGTGGAATCCATCCGGCCCTTCAGCGCCTCCTCGTAGGCCTCCATGTCGATGATCGGCCGCCGGGCTGCACCGGTGTCCATTCCGGCCTTGGCCACGGCCGGCGGGATGCGATGGATGAGACGCGGATCGAAGGGCGTGGGAATGATGTAGTCGCGGCCGAAGCTGAGCTGCTTGCCGTAGGCGAGGCCGACCTCGTCGGGCACATCTTCCCGAGCGATGGCCGCGAGCGCCTCGGCACAGGCGATCTTCATCGCGTCGTTGATCGCCCGCGCGTTGATGTCGAGCGCCCCACGGAAGAGATAGGGAAAGCCCAGGACGTTGTTCACCTGGTTGGGATAGTCCGAGCGTCCGGTGGCGACGATGGCATCGGCGCGCACCTCGTGGGCCTCTTCCGGCGTGATCTCGGGATCGGGGTTCGCCATGGCGAAGATCACCGGGTTCTCGGCCATGCTCTCGACCATCGCCTGCGTCACCGCGCCCTTGGCCGACACGCCGAGGAACACGTCGGCCCCCTTCATCGCGTCCTCGAGCGTGCGCGCATCGGTCACCGCCGCATGCGCCGACTTCCACTGGTTCATGCCCTCGGTGCGGCCCTGGTAGATCACGCCCTTGGTGTCGCACATGATGCAGTTGTCGTGCGTCGCACCCATCGCCTTCACCAGCTCGAGACAGGCGATCCCCGCCGCGCCCGCGCCGTTGAGCACGATCTTCACGTCCTCGATCTTCTTGTCCGAGAGGTAGAGCGCGTTGATGAGCCCCGCCGCGCAGATCACCGCCGTGCCGTGCTGGTCGTCGTGGAAGACCGGGATGTCGCACAGCTCCTTGAGCTGCTGCTCGATGATGAAACACTCGGGCGCCTTGATGTCCTCGAGGTTGATGCCGCCAAAGGTCGGCGCCATCAGCTTCACCGCCTTGATGAACTCGTCCGGGTCCTCGGTGTCGAGCTCGATGTCGATCGAGTTCACGTCGGCGAAGCGCTTGAAGAGCACCGACTTGCCCTCCATCACCGGCTTCGAGCCGAGCGCCCCGAGGTTGCCGAGACCCAGCACCGCCGTGCCGTTCGAGATCACCGCCACGAGGTTGCCCTTGTTGGTGTAGTCGTAGGCCAGTTCGGGGTTCTCGGCGATATCCTCGCAGGGCACCGCGACACCCGGCGAATAGGCCAGCGACAGGTCGCGCTGCGTGGTCATCGGGACGGTGGCCTGCACCTCCCACTTGCCGGGGGTGGGTTCCAGGTGGAAGGCAAGCGCCTCTTCCCGGGTGAATTTGATCTTGGCCATGACGTCCTCTCCAGCGCTGCAGCGTCGTTGCTCTTAGCGCAGGGTCAACGACCACTCAACAGCGCGGTTTTCGCCTTTCGTCTCCGGCGCGGGCTTTGGTATGTCTCGCCGGAACGGGCAGACGGGGAAAGACATGACCGCAGTCACGCCGATGATGGCGCAATATCTGGAGATCAAGGCAGAGCATCCCGACGCGCTGCTCTTCTACCGGATGGGCGATTTCTACGAACTCTTCTTCGACGACGCGGTCGCCGCGGCCGAGGCGCTGGACATCGCGCTCACCAAGCGCGGCAAGCATGCCGGCGACGACATCCCGATGTGCGGTGTGCCGGTGCACGCCGCCGAGGGCTACCTGCTGACGCTCATCCGCAAGGGCTTTCGCGTGGCGGTCTGCGAGCAGATGGAAAGCCCCGCCGAGGCAAAGAAGCGCGGCTCGAAATCGGTGGTGAAGCGCGAGGTCGTGCGGCTCGTCACCCCCGGCACGCTGACCGAGGAGTCGCTGCTGGAAGCACGACGGCACAACTTCCTCGCGGCGCTGTCCCGGGTGCGCGACGACTGGGCGCTGTCCTGGAGCGACATCTCGACCGGCGCCTTCCACGTGATGCCGCTCGGCCGGTCGCGGATCGGCGCGGAACTGGCCCGGCTGGCGCCGTCGGAGCTGCTCGTCTCGGACTCGGTCGAAGAAGAGCTGCGCGCTGTTCTCTCTGATCTGGGAATTTTTCCCACGGTCTTGGGGCGTGCCTCCTTCGACTCCAGCGGTGCCGAGACCCGGCTCTGCAGTCTCTACGGCGTGCAGACGCTCGCCGGCTTCGGCACCTTCACCCGCCCCGAACTCGCGGCGATGGGGGCGGTCGTCGATTACCTCGAGATCACCCAGAAGGGGAAACTGCCGCTGCTGCGGGCGCCCCAGCGCGACGCCGTCTCGCGGCTTCTGCAGATCGACGCCGCGACCCGCCGCAACCTCGAGCTTACCCACTCGATGAACGGCGGCCGGCAGGGCTCCCTGCTGTCGGTGATCGACCGCACCGTCACCCCCGGCGGCGGGCGCCTGCTCGAACGCCGCGTCTCCTCGCCCTCGCGCGAGACCGAGGTGATCGCCCGCAGGCTCGACGCCATCGACTGGGCGATGGACTCCGCCTCGGTCGCGGCGCTGCGCGACATGCTGCGCAAGGTGCCCGACCTCGACCGCGCCCTGTCCCGGCTCGGCCTCGACCGGGGCGGCCCGCGCGATCTCGCCGCCGTCCGCAACGCCCTCGGCCAGGCCGAGGAACTGGCCGACACGCTCGAGGGTCTCTCGCTTCCGCCGCTGCTCTCCGAAGCCCGCGACACCCTGCGCGGCCACGACGAGCTGCTCGCCCTGCTCGACGCCGCGCTCGTCGCCGAACCGCCCCTGCTCGCCCGCGACGGCGGCTTCATCGCCCCCGGCTACGACGCCGGGCTCGACGAGGCCCGCAAGCTGCGCGACGAGGGGCGCGGCGTGATTGCCGCGATGCAGGCGCAATACGCCGAGAAGGCCGGCGTCACGTCTCTGAAGATCAAGCACAACAACGTGCTCGGCTACTTTGTCGAAACCACGGCCACCCACGCCGAAAAAATGATGTCGCCGCCGCTCAACGAGCTCTTCATCCACCGCCAGACCACCGCCAACCAGGTGCGCTTCACCACGGTCGAACTGACCGAACTGGAAACCCGTATCCTGAACGCCGGCAACGAGGCGCTGGAGATCGAGAAACGGCTCTATTCCAGCCTGAGGGACGCAATCCTCGCCGAGGCCCCGACGCTTTCCGAGACCGGGCTGGCACTGTCGGAATTCGACCTCGCGATCGGCCTCGCCGATCTCGCGCGGGCGCAGGACTGGTGCCGCCCGCAAGTCGACGAAAGCCGCGCCTTCGAGATCGACGGCGGTCGTCACCCGGTGGTCGAACGCGCGCTGCAGGCGCAGGGCGGCGGGCCCTTCATCGCCAACGACTGCGCGCTGACGGTGGCCGGCGACGGCGCGGCGGTGACGCTGCTCACCGGCCCGAACATGGCCGGCAAATCGACCTACCTGCGGCAGAACGCGCTGATCGCTCTGCTGGCGCAGATCGGCAGCTACGTTCCGGCCCGGCGCGCCCACCTCGGCCTCGTCAGCCAGATCTTCAGCCGTGTCGGCGCCTCCGACGACCTTGCCCGGGGGCGCTCGACCTTCATGGTCGAGATGGTCGAGACCGCCGCCATCCTCAACCAGGCCGACGACCGCGCGCTGGTGATCCTCGACGAGATCGGCCGCGGCACCGCCACCTACGACGGGCTGTCCATCGCCTGGGCCACGCTCGAACACCTGCACGGGGTCAATCGTGTGCGCGGCCTCTTCGCCACGCATTACCACGAACTCACCGTGCTGGCGGGCAAGCTCGACGGCGTGCGCAACGCGACCGTTGCGGTCAAGGAATGGGACGGCGAGGTCATCTTCCTGCACGAGGTGCGCGAAGGCGCCGCCGACCGCTCCTACGGCGTGCAGGTGGCGCAACTCGCGGGCCTGCCCGCGCCGGTCATCACGCGTGCCCGCACCGTGCTCGAGGCGCTGGAAAAGGGCGAGCGCGACCGCGCCGCGCCCAAGGCGCTCATCGACGACCTGCCGCTCTTCTCCGCCGCCGCCCAGCCGGCACCGCAACCCGCGGCGAAATCCGGCCCCTCCCCGGCCGAGGAACGGCTTGCCGCGCTCCAGCCCGACGACCTCTCGCCGCGCGAGGCACTGCAGGCGCTCTACGAGCTGAAGTCCCTGCTCGGCGAATAGAAAAAGGGCGGCGCCTCTCCACGAGTGCGCCGCCCCGGTCTTCTCCGGTTTGCAAATACCCTCGGGGGAGTCTGCCGCAGGCAGACGGGGGCAGAGCCCCCTCATCCCCGAAAGTCGACCGCGATCAGCTTGCCGGGGTCGAGCTCACGCCCACCTGCGCCGGACGCAGCAGCCGGTCGTAGAGCATGAAGCCCTCGGCCGAGACCTGGATGATCTCGCCGTGCTTCGTGCCGGGCACAGGCGCCTCGAACATCGCCTCGTGCTGCTGCGGATCGAACTTCTCACCGACTTGCGGCGAGATCGCCGTCATGCCGTGCTTGGTGAAGGTGTTGAGCAGCTCCCGCAGGGTCAGCTCGATACCCTCGATCAGCGCGTCGGCGCCGTTTTCCTCGCGCGCGACGGTGAGCGCGCGGTTCAGGTTGTCGTAGACGGGCAGAAGATCCCGCGCCAGCTTCGAGCCGCCGTACTGCTGCGCTTCGCGGCGGTCCTTGTCGGCACGCTTGCGGGCGTTCTCAGCATCCGCGAGCGCGCGCATGAAACGGTCCTTCAGCTCGTCGCGCTCAGCGCGGAGCGCGTCCAGTTCGACCTCGACGGGGTCCATGTCCTCGCTGTCGTCCGCATAGGCCTCGGCCTCGGCGGATTCGATGTCATCGAGAAACTCGTCGTCTTTCTGGTCTGCCATTCTTCACCTCTAGCTCCGCTCGGCAATCAGCTTGCCGACCAGCTGTGCCGTGTAATCCACGATCGGAACGATACGGCCATAGTTGAGACGGGTGGGTCCGATCACGCCCACCGCGCCGATGATCTTACGATCCGCGTTCATATAAGGAGAGACCACCAGAGAGGAACCCGAAAGTGAGAAAAGTTTGTTCTCCGAGCCGATAAAAATGCGCACGCCGTCGCCTGTCTCGGCCAGTTCGAGGAACTCGGCGATGTCCCGCTTGCGCTCGAGATCGTCGAACAGGCTCCGGACCCGGTCGAGCTCCTCGACCTCCGACTCCGCGCCCAGCAGATTCGCGCGTCCGCGCACGATCAGCCGGGCAGAGTTGTCGGCATCGGTCTCCCAGCTGGCGACACCGGCCTCGATCAGGTCGGCGGCCAGGCTGTCGATCTCGCGACGGCGGCGCTTGATCTCCTCGGCCATGACGAAGCGCAGCTCGCTCAGCGTGCGGCCCTCGATCAGCGCGTTGAGGAAGTTCGCCGCCTCGCGCATCGAGCTCGGCGTCTGACCGGGCGGCGGGCGGAACAGGCGGTTCTCGACATGACCGTCGGCGAACACCAGCACCACCAGCGCGCGGTCATGCCCGAGACTCACGAACTCGATATGCTTGATCGGCGCCTCGTGCTTCGGCGTCAGCACCAGAGAGGCGCCCTGCGTCACACCAGAAAGCGCCGCCCCCACGCGGTCGAGCACCCCGCCGACGTCGTCGCTGTCGGGCCCGAGTGTCGCGTCCAGCTTCTCGCGGTCGGACAGGTCGAGATCGCGCACCTCGAGAAGCCCGTCGACGAACATCCGCAGCCCCATCTGCGTCGGGATACGGCCGGCGCTGACGTGCGGACTGTCGAGCAGGCCGAGATACTCGAGATCCTGCATCACGTTGCGGATGGTCGCCGCCGACACCTTCTCGCTCAGCGAGCGGGTCAGCGTGCGCGAACCGACCGGCTCGCCGAATTCGAGGTAGCTCTCGACGACTTTCCGGAACACCTCGCGCGAGCGATCGTTCATTTCCTCGAGAACCTGTCTGCCTTCCTTCATTCCTGCATCTCCACGACCTCCGGTCATTAAAGGCGCCCGTCTCGTGCCGTCAATCGGGGTTGCGGGAATGGCGAGGCATCAGTATCCCGACCGCAAGCGAGAAAGGGGCGCCGATGAGACCGTCAGGACGAGATTTAAGCGAAATGCGCAGCGTTTCAATCGAAACGGGCGTGACCAAGCACGCGGAAGGCTCCTGCCTGATCAAGGTCGGTGACACCCACGTGATCTGCACCGCCTCGCTCGAGCCGCGCGTGCCGCCCTTCATCAAGGGCTCGGGGCTGGGCTGGGTGACGGCGGAATACGGCATGCTGCCGCGCTCCACCGGCTCGCGCATGCGGCGCGAGGCCACCTCGGGCAAGCAGGGCGGCCGCACGGTCGAGATCCAGCGCCTGATCGGCCGCAGCCTGCGTGCCGGTGTCGACCGCGTCGCGCTCGGCGAACGCCAGATCACCGTCGACTGCGACGTGCTTCAGGCCGACGGCGGCACCCGCTGCGCCGCGATCACCGGTGGCTGGGTCGCGCTGCGGCTTGCCGTGAACAAGCTGATGAAGGCCGGCGACGTGGTGAGCGATCCGCTCGTCTCGCCCGTGGCCGCGGTGTCCTGCGGGATCTACGCCGGGCAGCCGGTGCTCGACCTCGACTATGCCGAGGACAGCGAAGCCGGTGTCGATGGCAACTTCATCCTGCGCGGCGACGGTCAGCTCATCGAGGTGCAGATGTCCGCCGAGGGCGCGACCTTCTCGCGCGATCAGATGACAAACCTGATGGACCTTGCCGAGGCCGGCACCGCCGAGCTGGTCGCAGCGCAGAAGGCAGCCGTGGCATGACCCGCAAGTTCGAAGGCGACACGCTGCTTGTCGCGACCCACAACAAGGGCAAGCTCGAAGAGATCACCGATCTTCTCAAGCCCTACGGCATCACCGTCATCGGTGCCGCCGAAAAGGGCCTGCCCGAGCCCGAAGAGACCGGCACCACCTTCGTCGAGAACGCCCGGATCAAGGCCCATGCCGCCGCAAAGGCTACCGGCCTCCCTGCCCTTTCCGACGACAGCGGCATCGCCATCGACGCGCTGGACGGTGCGCCGGGTGTCTATACCGCGGACTGGGCCGAAACCGGCTCGGGTCGCGATTTCGTCATGGCGATGGAAAAGGCCCACAAGGCGCTGGTCGACAGCGGCAAGCCCGAGCCTTGGACTGCGCGCTTCTGCTGCACGCTGGTGCTGGCCTATCCCGACGGCAGCGATGACGTCTTCCCCGGCGAGATGCCCGGCCGCGTGGTCTGGCCCATGCGGGGCGACCAGGGCCACGGTTACGACCCGATCTTCCAGCCCGACGGCTACGACATCACCTTCGGCGAGATGGATCGCTGGGAAAAGAACCGCATCAGCCACCGCGCCGATGCGTTCAAGAAGTTCGTGACGGGCTGCTTTGGCTGAGGAATGGCGCCACGGTGGCTTCGGCCTCTACGTGCATTGGCCTTTCTGCGAGGCCAAGTGCCCCTATTGCGACTTCAACAGCCATGTCGTGAGCCATGTCGACCAGGATCGCTGGGCCAGGGCGATGGTCTCCGAGTTGCGGCGCTATGCCCAAGGAACCGAGGGCCGCGTGCTTGGCTCGATCTACTTCGGTGGCGGCACGCCCTCGCTCATGGCGCCCTCCACGGTCGACGCGATCCTGCGTGCCTCCCGCGAGCAGTGGGCCTGGGCCAATGACATCGAGATCACGCTCGAGGCGAACCCCCGCTCGGTCGAGGCGGAGAAGTTCGAAGGTTTCGCCAGGGCCGGCGTGAACCGGGTGTCGCTCGGGGTGCAGGCGCTGCGGCCCGACGATCTGCGCAAGCTCGGTCGCCTGCACGGTGTCGACGAGGCGCTGAAAGCGCTCGAGATCGCGCGAGCGACCTTTGACCGGGTCAGCTTCGACCTGATCTACGGGCGGCAGGGTCAGACCCTTCAGGACTGGGAAAGCGAGCTTCGCGAGGCTCTGGACCTCGCCGGCGACCACCTGTCGCTCTACCAGCTCACCATCGAGGAAGGCACCGCCTTCTGGGACCGTGCGCAGGCCGGCGGCCTCAAGGGACTGCCAGACGAGGATCTCGGCGCGGACCTCTACCTTGCCACGCGCGACATCTGCGGCGCGGCCGGCTTCGAGGCCTACGAAGTCTCGAACTACGCGCGCCCTGACGCCATGTCGCGGCACAATCTCGTCTACTGGCGCGGGGGCGACTACGTCGGTATCGGCCCCGGCGCCCACGGCAGGATCACGCTCGACGGTCAGCGATACGCCACCGTGGCAAAGCGTTTGCCGGGCGCGTGGATCGCGGATGCAGAGGGTAGCAGCGGCGAAGAGAGCCGAGATATTCTAACCCCACAAGATATTTGGGGCGAATACCTCATGATGGGGCTACGGCTATCGGAGGGCCTAGATATCGACCGAACCCGCCGTATCGGAGGCGCGTGGTCCGATGCCATGCCGCTTTCGGATTTCGAGGACCTTGGCCTCATCTGGCGCACGGAGGACCGTTTCGGTGCGACACTGCGCGGGAGACTGGTTCTCAACGCACTCGTGACAGAGCTTCTCGCGGACTGAAAAAGCGGGGCCGATACGCTCGGCCCCGCTTTCAGGTCTTGTTTCGATGTCAGGTGACGCTCAGCGCGCGGCGCTCAGGACGCTGCACAGGGAATCCAGCTCGTCAAAGCTCTCGTAGGCAATCGTCAGCTTTCCCGACTCGCCGCCCGGCTTGTGCGTTACAGTCACCTTCATACCAAGCGCGGCAGACAGGTCGCCCTCGAGCGCCCGCGTGTCCGCATCCTTTTCCGCAGTCGCTGCGGATGCCGCCGCCGGGCGCATCTTGGGCTTCGACGCGTCTCCCTCGGAGCGCAGAAGCGCTTCTGCCTGGCGCACGGAAAGCTTCTTGGTGATGATCTGCTGCGCCATCGCTTCGGGGTCTTGAGCGGTCACAAGAGTTCTCGCGTGCCCCGCACTCAGCGCCCCGTTTCGAACATGCTCTTGCACGCTCTCCGGAAGGTTGAGAAGCCGAAGAAGGTTTGCGATGTGGCTGCGGCTCTTGCCGAGCGCTTCCGCGATCTTTTCCTGCGTGTGGCCGAACTTGAACATCAGCTGCTTGTAGCCGGCCGCCTCTTCGATCGAGTTCAGATCGGCGCGCTGGATGTTCTCGATGATCGCGACCTCGAGCATCTCCTGATCGTCAAGATCGCGGACGAGGACGGGAACCTCATGCTGCTTCGCCAGCTGCGCCGCGCGCCAGCGGCGTTCGCCGGCGACGATCTCGAACATGCCCGGATCGCCCGGCGACGGACGCACGATGATCGGCTGCAGGATCCCCTTGGTGCGGATCGAATCCGACAGCTCCTTGAGCTGCTCGTCCGTGAACGTACGACGCGGCTGGTCCTTGTTCGGGACGATCTTCTCGATGGGAATCATTCTGTCGGGGCTCTTGGCGGTCTCGGTTTCAGCGTCTTGTGCGGGTGCGATGTCGACGTCCGACATCAGCGCCGACAAGCCGCGGCCGAGTCCCCGGCGAGGTTCCTTTTTCTCTGCCATTTCTGCTCTTTCTTTTCTGTCTTTCAGGCGGCGATCTTGGCGTTCTTCTGCAGCAACTCGTCCGCCAGCGCCCGGTACGCAAGCGCACCCTTGGACTGCGCGTCATAGCTCAGCACGGGCATCGCGAAGGACGGCGCCTCACTCACCCTCACGTTGCGCGGGATCACCGTCGAAAACACAAGGTCTCCAAGGTTTTCGCGGGCGTCGTCCTCGACCTGACGCGACAGGTTGTTCCGCGCATCATACATCGTCAGAACGACCCCCTCGATCCGCAGGTCCGGGTTCGCGCTCTGGCGGACTTCCCGAACCGTCAGCATGAGCTGCGACAAACCCTCGAGCGCGAAGAACTCGCTCTGAAGCGGCACCAGAATCGAGTGCGCGGCAACCATCGCGTTCACCGTCAGGAGGTTCAGAGAAGGGGGGCAATCGATCAGGACGTAATCGTAATTCAGAGCGTTCATCGCAGCCTGACGCAACGCCTCGCGCAGAAGGAAGCTCCGCTTTTCATTCGCCACAAGCTCGATATCCGCCGAGCTTAGATCGACGGTCGCCGGGATCAGGTCGAGGTTCGGCTGCTCTGTCCTGAGGATCACATCCTCCATCGGAACATCATCGAGCAGAAGCTCATACGCCGTGTATTGGCGATCTGTCGGCTCGATCCCAAGACCCGTAGACGAGTTGCCCTGCGGGTCCAGATCGACCACCAGGACATTCAGGTTCTTCTCGGCCAGAGCGGCCCCGAGGTTGATGGTGGTCGTGGTCTTTCCCACGCCGCCCTTCTGGTTTGCGATTGCAATAATCTTCGGGCCGCCGGGGCGCGACGAGTCAGACATGAGTGAGAGCTCCGATAGACAGAACGACTGCGTTGGGGTCTGTAATGCTTCTACGCTTAGTGAAGCTGAAGTTCCACGATTCCTGCGCCTCTGCGACCTCTTTTTCCCAGTTGGCTCCCTTGAGAAACACAGCCTCACCACTCGGGGCCAGATGACGATCCGCGAATGACAGAAGCGTCGAAAGATCGGCCAACGCACGCGCACTAAGAATATCCGCATTCAACGGGTCAATGCGTTCGATCCTGTCCGCAATGACATCAGCCTTCACACCGGTTTCCCGAAGCGCGGTCCGCAAAAACACAGATTTCCGACGGTCACTTTCGACCAGCGTAACGCGAAGGTTTGGCGCCAGTTCGGTCGCAAGAATTGCCACCACGAGACCGGGAAAGCCGCCCCCTGCCCCGAGGTCCACCCAGTGCCCCTCGCGTTGTTTGGGAATATCGAAGACCTGAGCTGAATCCAGGACATGCCTGTCCCAACTTGCCTCAAGCGTTCCCTTTGCGACAAGGTTGATCTTCGGAGACCATTTATTCAGGAGGTCCGAAAGTTTCCGAAGGCGCGCCAGTGTTTCACGTGAAACATCAAGCGTCGGTAGCCGATCATCCAGAACGCTCATGCAGTCTTTGCCTGCCCATGGCGACGCAACCTAAGCAGGACGAGCGACAGCGCTGCAGGCGTCATCCCATCAACCTTGCCGGCCTGCGCCATGTTGTCCGGGCGCGCCAACATAAGCTTATGCTTGAGCTCGTTGGACAGGCCTTCGATAAGGCTAAAATCAAAGTCCCGCGGAATTGTCATAGCTTCGTCCCGGCGCAGTGCCTCGACATCGCGATGCTGACGCGCGATGTAATTCGCATACAGCGCATCTCGCTCCAGCTGTCGAGCAATCTCAGGCTTGATATCGTCGAACGCCTCGGTCCCTTTTTGAAGCGTTTTCATGTCCACGTCCGGGAACGCAAGTAGCTGGAAGCCATTCCGCTTCTGACCATCGGCCGAGACCTGGATACCCATGCCGATCAGATCCCGCGGCGCAAATTGCGTTGCCTCCAAAGTTGCGCGCCCGCTCTCGAGCTTCTCGCTCTTCTCAAGGAACGCGTCGCGCCGTTGGTCGGAAAGACAACCAAGTTCAATCGCCTTCGGGGTCAGTCGTTGATCGGCGTTGTCAGCACGTAAGGACAGCCGGAATTCGGCACGGGAGGTGAACATCCTATAGGGCTCGGAAACCCCCCGCGATGTCAGGTCGTCAATCATGACGCCGATATAGGATTCTGCGCGTGTAAAGTGGACGGGATCTTCTCCAGACGCCTCACGCGCGGCGTTAAGCCCCGCAACCATGCCCTGAGCGGCGGCCTCTTCGTATCCGGTCGTCCCGTTGATCTGCCCGGCGAGATAAAGCCCCTCGACAGATCGAACGGCCAAGCGCAGGTCAAGAGACCGCGGATCGACAAAGTCATACTCGATGGCGTATCCCGGCTGCAGGATTTCCGCTTTCTCAAGCCCTGCAATCGAGCGGACGTAATCGAGCTGGACGTCTTCCGGAAGCGATGTCGAAATGCCGTTCGGGTAGATGGTGTGATCGTCCAGGCCCTCGGGCTCGAGAAAGATCTGGTGTGACGTCTTCTCAGCGAAGCGAACCACCTTGTCCTCGATGGACGGGCAGTACCTCGGCCCAATTCCCTCGATATGTCCGCCATACATCGCCGACCGATCCAGGTTCTCGCGAATGATCTCGTGCGTTCGTTCGTTGGTGTGGGTGATACCGCAGCTGACCTGCCGAGCCGCAGGCGCCTTTGAAAGGAAAGAGAACAGGACCGGATCTTCATCACCGGGCTGCTCCTCAAGTTGGGTCCAGTCGATGGTTCTTCCATCAAGCCGCGGTGGAGTTCCAGTTTTCAGACGACCGAGTTCCAGGCCGAGCGCGTCAATCCGCTCCGCCAGTCGCACCGAGGGCTTGTCGCCCATGCGGCCTCCAGGTCGCGACTTGTCTCCGATATGGATGACTCCACGAAGAAATGTACCGGTGGTCAGAACGACGGCTCCGGCAACAAGTCTCGTGTCATCAGCCAAGACAACGCCTTCGACGCATTGATCGTTCATGATGAGGTCTGTGACCTCGCCCGCGACGATCGTCAGATTCGGCGTCGCTTTCATCTCGCTCAGCATGGCATTGCGATAAAGCTTACGATCGGCTTGGGCGCGGGGCCCTTGCACAGCAGGCCCCTTTCGACGGTTGAGAAGCCGATATTGAATACTCGCCTGGTCGGCGACACGCCCCATGACACCATCCATGGCGTCGATTTCACGAACGAGATGGCCCTTGCCGAGCCCCCCAATCGCCGGGTTGCAGGACATGACGCCGATCCCGGCTTCCGTCAGGGTAACGAGTGCGGTGCGGGCGCCCATCCGCGCCGAAGCGGCAGCAGCCTCGGTCCCGGCGTGGCCGCCACCAACGACGATGACATCGAAGTCGCGTTGTTTCACGTGAAACACTCCTTACTTTCCGAGGCAGAAATTCGAGAAAATCTCGTCTAGAAGATTTTCTACATCCACCCGCCCAATCAGAAGCTCAAGGCTGCGAATCGCAACCCGCAACTCCTCTGCGGCCAAATCATAGCAATCCTGACCATGCAGGAGCAGACCTTCAGCGCGCGAAATCGCCGACGCACCCTCGAGAAAGGCGACACGATGCCGTTCCCGTGTCGCAAGCCCAGCTGACTGAACCCGCTCCGACAGCTTGTCCCCAATCGACGCGATGAGCCGGTCGATCCCCTGCCCTGTCTTCGCAGACAATCCATCCGGATCTCCGGCGATATCGGCCTTCGATCTCAGAACGATATCATCCTGTCCAATCACGATATCGGGCGTGCCCCGCTCGTCGGTCAGGACGACCCGCAAGTCCGAGGCAGATGCGCGATCACGCGCGCGCTCGATCCCGATTTTCTCGACGGGGTCCTGGGTCTCGCGCAGGCCGGCCGTATCGAGCAAGGTGACGGGCAGACCGGCGATCTCCATCCGAACTTCGATCACGTCGCGGGTCGTCCCCGCGATTTCCGATGTGATGGCCGCATCCCGCCCGGCGAGCGCGTTGAGCAAGCTCGACTTGCCGACGTTCGGCGCACCGACGATGGCAACTTCGAAACCGGTGCGGATACGTTCGGCGGCATCGAGGCCGGCCAACTCTTGTTGGAGCGCAGAGGACACCTTTCGTAGCAACTCCGAGACCGGATCTGCGACATCGACCGGAACCTCTTCATCGGCGAAGTCGATAGTCACCTCGAGCAGAGAGGCCGCCTGGATCAGGTCACTTCGCCAATCGTCGACCTTCTCGGCCAAAGCACCCGAAAACACCTTCAATGCCTGAAGACGCTGGCTCTCGGTCTCGGACTCGATGAGATCGGACAGCGCTTCGACCTGTGTCAGATCGAGACGGTCATTCTCGAGCGCTCGTCGTGTGAACTCCCCCGGGTCGGCAAGACGCAAACCGTCCATTTCCCCGAGCACACGCAGAACGGCGCGTTGGATCGCAAGGCTGCCGTGGAGATGAAACTCTGCCACGGCTTCGCCCGTAAAGCTTGCACCCTCCGCGAAAAGCAGAAGCAGTGCTTCGTCCAACACCTGCCCGGTCTCGTCTCGAAGTTTCCGCACTACGGCTTGCCGGGCTCCCGGAAGACGACCGCCCAGCCGTTCAGCCGCGCTCCAGGCCTCGGGCCCGGAAACACGAATGACGGCGACGCCGGCTTTACCCGGCGCGCTCGCAAGGGCGAAGATGGTGTCCAAACCTGCCTCCTGGCCGGCTCTAGCTGTTCATCGAGTCGAAGAATTCCGAGTTGGTCTTGGTCTGCTTCAGCTTCGACAGCAGGAATTCGACCGCGTCGGTTGTGCCCATCGGGTTGAGAATACGCCGCAGGACAAAGGTCTTCTGCAGGTCGCTCTTGTCGATGAGCAGGTCCTCTTTCCGGGTGCCCGACTTGAGAATGTCGATGGCCGGGAACACGCGCTTGTCCGCGATCTTCCGGTCGAGGACGATCTCGGAGTTGCCGGTGCCCTTGAACTCCTCGAAGATCACCTCGTCCATCCGCGAGCCAGTGTCGATCAGCGCGGTCGCGATGATGGTCAGAGACCCGCCCTCTTCAATGTTCCGTGCGGCACCGAAGAAACGCTTCGGCCGCTGAAGGGCGTTCGCGTCGACACCACCGGTCAGAACCTTGCCCGACGACGGCACCACGGTGTTGAAGGCACGACCAAGTCTAGTGATCGAATCGAGAAGGATAACAACATCTCGTTTATGTTCGACCAGGCGCTTGGCCTTTTCGATGACCATCTCGGACACGGCAACGTGCCGTGTGGCGGGTTCGTCGAAGGTCGAGGAGATCACCTCGCCCTTCACCGACCGCTGCATGTCGGTCACCTCTTCCGGGCGCTCGTCGATCAGCAGGACGATCAGGTAGCACTCGGGGTGGTTCTTCTCGATCGAGCTGGCGATGTTCTGCAGCAGGACGGTCTTACCCGTCCGCGGCGGCGCCACGATGAGCGAGCGCTGCCCCTTCCCGATCGGTGCGACGAGGTCGATGATCCGGGCGGACTTGTCCTTGATCGTCGGGTCTTCGATTTCCATCTTGAGCCGCTCGTCGGGATAGAGCGGCGTGAGGTTGTCGAAGGCGATCTTGTGACGCGCTCGGTCGGGGTCCTCGAAGTTGATCTTCGCGACGTCGACGAGCGCGAAGTAGCGCTCTTCGCCATCAGGTGCGCGGATTTCCCCTTCGACGGAGTCGCCAGTGCGCAGCGAGTACTTCCGGATCATGTCCGGCGATACGTAGATGTCGTCCGGGCCCGGCAGATAGTTCGCCTCGGGCGAGCGCAGGAAGCCGAAGCCGTCCTGAAGCACCTCGAGCACCCCGTCGCCGGAGACCTCCCAGCCTTCGTCCGCGCGCTCGCGGAGAATTTGGAACATCATCTCCCCTTTGCGCATGGTCGAAGCGTTCTCGATCTCGAGCTCTTCGGCCATCGCGAGCAGATCTTTCGGGCTCTTCGCCTTCAGATCGGAGAGGTTGAGCGTCTCGTTGCTCATAATGGATCCTTCCGGGCCGAGCTGGCGGCCCCGTACTGGCTGTCTCTGGGAAATACACACACCCGGACGGGCGTTGGAGAAGGGAATTAGTCATCCGGGAAGCTTGAGTCAATCTTGCCGGTGATTTTCCCGAGATGAGCGGGCGGAGCCACTCTCAAGTTTAAAGATAGAAAGGATGATGAAGAGTTTGTGCGCCGATTTTCGGTGGATTATCGGTCTGTCCCCGAAGTTGTCCCATCCTGATCATCTTGTGGATAACTTTGTAGATAGAGATTTCTTAACAAAACATGAATCGAGATTTTTCGTTGTCTGATGGCAAGTTAACTATCAACTCGCACCTATGGACAACTTTGGTAGAAGTCAGACGCGGGGTGAGTCCCCCGCAGCTCGGACTTATTCTTTCCCACATGTGCTGGAATCGGCACGAATCGACCTGGGAGGGCCGGGTTTTCCACCGGCTTGCATGTGATCGGGATTTTCCGCAGAACCATCCCCTGACAAGACCCTGCAGATGTCGACAGGTTTTTCCACATGTCCACGCCCTTCATCCTCGCTTCCGGCTCGCAGATCCGGACCGATTTGCTCACTTCAGCGGGCGTTCCGCACCGAATCGAGGTCGCGCGGATCGACGAATCCGCGATCCGCGACTCACTTGCCCAGGAAGGGGCCGGGCCGCGCGACATGGCCGACGCGCTGGCCGAGTATAAGGCGCGGCGCGTCTCGCAGAAGAACCCCGGCGCCTTCGTTCTTGGCTGTGACCAGATCCTCGCGCTGGGAAAGGAGGTCTTCTCCAAACCGCGCGACCCGGAAGAGGCCCGCGCCCAGCTCATGCGTCTGCGCGGCGAGCGTCATCACCTCTACTCCGGCGCGGTGATCTACGAGAACGGAGAGCCGATCTGGCGCCACGTCGGGGTCGCACGTCTGGTGATGCGCGAGTTCTCGGAAGCCTATCTCGACGACTATCTCGCGCGTAACTGGGAAAGCGCGCGCCATTCGGTGGGCGGATACAAGCTTGAGGAAGAAGGCGTTCGTCTTTTCGCGCGGATCGAGGGGGATCACTTCACCATTCTCGGCCTGCCCCTGCTTGAACTTCTTGCCTTTCTGTCCGTCCGGGAGATCATTGCCGCATGACTGACACACGCATTCCGCTCGCCGGCGTCATCGGGCACCCGGTGGCGCACTCACGCTCGCCGCAACTGCACGGGCACTGGCTTCGCAAGTACGGGCTACCCGGGCATTACATCCCGATGGACATCGCGCCCGAAGACTTTGAATCCGCTCTCAGGATGCTTCCGAAGCTTGGTTTCGTCGGCGCGAACGTCACCATCCCGCACAAGGAGCGGGTGATGGAGATCGCCGACCAGGTTTCGGACCGCGCGACGCTGATCGGGGCCGCGAACACGATCATCTTTCGCGCCGATGGCGGCATTCATGCCGACAACACCGATGGCTACGGGTTTCTCGAAAACCTGCGGCAGGGCGCGCCGGATTGGGACCCCAAGGCCGGGCCGGCCGTGGTTCTTGGCGCGGGCGGAGCTGCGCGCGCGGTCGTTGCTGCGCTTCTCGACAGCGGCGTGCCGGAAATTCGCATCACGAACCGCACGAAGTTGCGGGCCGAGAAGCTTCGCGAGGACTTCGGATCGCGTCTTTCGGTCGTGGAATGGGTCAAGGCGGGCAACGTTCTCGAAGATGCGGCGCTTGTCGTGAACACCACGTCTCTCGGGATGGTCGGAAAACCCGAACTCCGGGTGCCGCTCGACGGGTTGCGGCGGGGCGCGGTGGTGACCGACCTTGTCTACGCGCCGTTGCAGACGCGGCTTCTTCGCGTGGCGGAAGAACAGGGGTGCACGACGGTCGACGGGCTGGGGATGCTCATCCACCAGGCCGTGCCCGGGTTCGAGCGGTGGTTCGGTCAGCGCCCCGAGGTCGACGAGGCCACGCGCGCCGCGATTCTGCGATGATCTTCCGGCTTGGGCTGACCGGCTCGATCGGCATGGGAAAATCGACGACCGCAGCGCTCTTCGCGGAGGAAGGCTGCGCTGTCTGGGACGCGGATGCCGCCGTTCATCGCCTGTATGCGCAGGGTGGCGCGGCAGTGGAGCCCATCGGGTCGCTGTTTCCGGAGGCAATCGAGGATGGCGCCGTCTCGCGCGACCGTCTGCGCGACATCATCGGCCGCGACAGCGCGGCGCTGAGCCGGATCGAGGCCGTGGTGCATCCGCTCGTGCGCGAAGATCGCGCCAGATTTTCGGAAAATCACCCCGACACCATCTGCGTGTTCGACATCCCCCTGCTGTTCGAGACCGGATCCGAGACCGAAATGGACGCCGTGGCCTGCGTGAACATTCCGCCGGATCTACAGCGGTCGCGGGTGCTCGCGCGCGGCACGATGAACGCCGAGGATCTCGACCGTATCCTCGCCCGGCAGATGCCGAACGCGGAAAAGTGCGCGCGGTCGGATTTCGTGATCGAAACGGATACGATAGAGCACGCGCGGGCCCAGGTGCGGGCCGTGCTGGAAGACATCGAAAGGCGGCGACATGCGTGAAATCGTTCTCGACACCGAAACCACCGGCTTCGAGCCCGAAACCGGCGACCGCATCGTCGAAATCGGCGCGGTCGAGCTCTTCAACCACGTGCCGACGGGCAAGACCTATCACCAGTATATCAACCCCGAGCGGTCGATGCCGCAGGAAGCGTTCCAGGTCCACGGGCTGGGCGACGATTTCCTGCGCGACAAGCCGGTCTTCGTGAAGATCGTCGACGAATTTCTCGAATTCATCGGCGACGCGAAGCTTGTGATCCACAACGCGGCCTTCGACGTGAAATTCCTCAACGCCGAGCTGGGCTGGTCGAAGCGCCCGCTTCTGCCGCGCGACTGCGCCATCGACACGCTCGACATCGCGCGGCGCAAGTTTCCCGGCTCTCCGGCCTCGCTGGATGCGCTGTGCCGCCGGTTCGGCATCGACAACTCGTCGCGGACGCTGCACGGCGCTTTGCTCGACAGCGAAATCCTCGCGGAAGTGTATCTCGAGCTGATCGGGGGCAAGCAGCCCGACCTTGTCCTGAACCAGGTCCATTCGAGCGGATCCGGAGGCGCGGGAGACGACTGGCGCCCCACGCGGCGCGAGACTCCGCTGCCCTCGCGGATCACAGACGAAGAAAAGGCGGCTCACGCCGCCTTTGTCGAAAAACTCGGAGAAAACGCGCTCTGGACGCGCGGCTGACGCCGATCAGGCGTCGAGCTTCTGCTCGCCGCCGCCGGTCGCCGCCTGCTGCTTCTGACGGCGGGCGATCTCGTTGCGATAGAGCTGCACGAAGTCGATCATCTCGAGGTTCAGCGGCGGGAAGCCACCGTCGCGGGTGATGTCCGACACGATGCGGCGCGCGAAGGGGAACAGCATCCGCGGGCATTCGATCAGCAGGAAAGGGTGCAGCTGCTCTTCGGGAACGTTCTCGACGTGGAAGACGCCGGCGTAATCCATCTCGAGGATGAAAAGCGTCGTGTCGGTGCCCTTGGACTTGGACTCGATCTTGAGCTTCATCACCACTTCGTACTGGTGATCGGCGCTGCGCTTCTTCGCATCGAGGTTCACCTGAACCTGAACGTCGGGCTGCACTTCGCCCTGGCTGCCCTTCTGGGCGAGAATATTCTCGAAGGACAGGTCACGCACGAATTGCGCGAGCACGTTCATCTTGACCGGTGCGGCCGCGCCTGCGGATTCCGTCGCGCCGTTCTCTTGCTGGTTTTCTGCCATGGGGTTCTCTCACTCCTCGAAACAGGTTTGACCTGCAATAGCAGGCGGCAGGCGGCGTCTCAATGCTTCGTCCAGCCGGAACCGGGATGATTGGGGCGTTTGTCGTCGGGGACTTCGGTGAAGTCGCCTTCGATCACGTCACCGTCCTTGGGGGCACGCGGGCCACGCGACGGGCCGCGGCCCATATCCGCGCGCGGCGGCGGGCGGCCGCCCATCTCGAACCGCTGGACGGTCACCTTCGAGGACAGGTAGCGCAGCACGGCCGAGCGGAACTGCGGGGTGCAAAGCGCGAAGCCCACGGCGTCGGTGAAGAACCCCGGCGTCAGCAGCAGCGCGCCGGCAAGCAGGATCATCGCACCGTGCGCGAGCGGCGTCGTCGGATCCTCGAGCCGCGAGAACGACCCCTGCAGTTCCCCCAGCGCGCGCAGCCCCTGCGAGCGGACAAGCGCGGTGCCGACGATCGCGGTGATCACGACGATGGCCAGCGTCGGCCACAGGCCGATCAGCCCCCCGACCTGGATGAAAAGCGCGATCTCGATGAGTGGCACCAGAAGAAATGCCAGAAAAAGCCACATGATGGGTCTCCCTTGCGTCCGGGCGCCGGTAGACTTGCCGGAACCCAGCACCTACATAGGAATGCAACACGAGAAATTCCACGTTTGCGCGCATGAGGTGCCGATGAACACGCCGATCGTCCAACTTCTGGTCCTTGCCGGGATCGCGATTTTCCTGATCCTGCGCCTGCGCAGCGTTTTGGGAACGCGGGACGGTTTCGAGAAACCTCCGGCGCCCGCCCAAAGTCAGCGTGACACGGCGAAACCCGATTTCGAGGTGATCGAGGGCGGCCCGGACCGGGACATCATCGACCATGTCCCCGAAAACAGCCCCGCTGCCGAAGCACTTGCCAAGATGAAGCGGGCCGAGCCGTCCTTCAGCGTGAGCGAATTCCTCTCGGGCGCGCGAGGCGCCTACGAGATGATCCTCATGAGCTTCGACAACGGTGATATCTCGGATCTCAAGGGCTTTCTTTCGGACGAGCTTTACGAAAGTTTCGAAGAGGTGATCGAGGCGCGCCGCCAGCAGGGTCTCACGATCGAGGCCGAGTTCGTCGGTGTCCGCGAGATGAACCTCGTCGACGCGACCTTCGACGAAACCGAGCGGCTGGCCGAAATCACCGTGAAATACGTCGGCGAGCTGACTTCGGTCGTGAAGAACTCCGAAGGTGAAGTGATCGAAGGCAGCGCGACCGCGGTCAAGCGTCAGAAGGACGTCTGGACCTATGCACGCCGCATGGGCAGCGACGACCCGAACTGGCAGCTGGTCGCGACCGACGAATAATGTGGCGCAGGGTCCGTGCCGCATGCGTGGCCGGCATGGTACTGGCAGGCAGCATGAGCGCGGCGGAGACGGATACCACTTACGAGATCCTCGGTTTCGAGGATCTCGACGGCTGGGCAGATGACGACCATGCCGCGGCTCTTGCGGTCTTCCTGGAGACCTGCGGCGACATGCGCGACCCGGATTGGTCGAGCCTTTGTGCTGTTGCACGTGAAACAACCGATGCCCGTGATTTCTTTGAGCTTTTCTTCCGTCCGGTGATGATGAAATCCGGCGGCGACGGGCTGTTTACCGGCTACTTCGAGCCGGAACTCGACGGCGCGCTCGAACCCTCTCCGCGCTATCGCTACCCCCTCTACCGGATGCCGCCCGAGGCGCAGGTCACGCGGCCGTGGCTCACCCGGCGCGAGATCCTGACGTCTGGCGTGATGGAGGGTCGCGACCTCGAGATCGCCTGGGTCGACGATCCGGTAGAGCTCTTCTTCTTGCAGATTCAGGGATCCGGGCGGGTTCGATTGCCCGACGGGAGCCACCTCCGGGTTGGCTACGGCGGCGCGAACGGCCATCCCTACAGCTCGATCGGCAAGGAGCTGATCCGCCGCGGCACGATGACCGAGCACGAGGTTTCGGCGCAGGGCATCAAGTCGTGGGTGCGCGGCAACCCGTTCGATGGCGAGGAGCTGCTCTTTCACAACGACTCCTACGTGTTCTTCCGCGAGGTCAACGAGGTTCCGCCCGAGCGTGGTCCGCTCGGCGCGATGAACCGGTCGATCACCGCGATGCGCTCGATCGCGGTCGACCCCGCTTTCACGCCGCTTGGTGCGCCGGTCTGGATCGAAAAGGACGGGGCCGAGCCGATGCGGCGGCTGATGATCGCGCAGGATACCGGGTCGGCCATCAAGGGCGCGCAGCGTGCCGACATCTTCTTTGGCACCGGCGCTGAGGCCGGCTCCGAGGCGGGAAAGATCAAGGATGCAGGGCGCCTCGTGGTGCTGCTGCCGATCCAGCGCGCCTATGCGCTGCTGCCGGAATCGGTTCTATGAGCCGACGCCGCCTGCGACCGGACGAGCTCGAGCTCTGGCGGCAGGTGGCGCAGACCGCCGAACGCCTGCCGGGCCGCAACGCGGCGCCACCGCCGAAAGACCGCGAGGCCCCGCTGCGCAAGAGCCCTCCGCCGCGTGATCCCCTGCCCTCCTTCGACATCGGCAGCGCCAAGGCTCCCGCGCCCGAAAAGCGCGACTACAAGGGCACCACGGCCGAACGTCTTTCGGGCGAGCCGGTGCGGATGGATTCCAAGAACTTCACCCGGATGAAGCGCGGCAAACTGGTTCCGGAAGCACGGATCGACCTGCACGGCATGACGCTTGACCAGGCCCATCCGACGCTGGTGCGTTTCATCCTCACCTCGCAGATGCGGGGTTTGCGGCTCGTTCTGGTGATCACCGGCAAGGGCACGCGGGAGGACCCGCACGACCCGATGCCCCGGCGCCGTGGCATTCTCAAGACGCAGGTGCCGCAATGGCTGCGGCTCCCCGGGGTCTCACAGGCGGTGCTTCAGATCTCCGAGGCGCACCAGCGGCATGGCGGAACCGGCGCCTATTACGTCTACCTGCGCAAGCGTCGTTAACGCGGCTCGATCCCCGAGAGGATCTGCCGCGCATGCTCCTTAAGGTAGATGCGCATCCACGGAGTGAAGCGCTCGGGCGTCTCCCCGGTCTGGCGGTGCAGATCGTCGAGGGAAACCCACGCGGTGTCCATCACTTCGTCGGGGTTCGGGCGCGGCACGAGCGTGTCCCCTGCCCTTGCCACGAAGATCTCGACGACCTCGTGCTCGATCATGTCGTTGCCGACGTCGGCCCGGTATTCCACTGTGCCGCGTGGCTGCAGGTCGAGATCGGAGATCCCGAGTTCCTCGACAAGACGCCGGCGCGCGCAGTCCAAGCCGCTCTCGTCCCAGTGCGGATGCGTGCAGCAGGTGTTCGCCCACAGCCCGGGCGTGTGATATTTCCCCAGCGCCCGGCGCTGCAAAAGCACCTTGTCACCGCGCAGAACGAAGACCGACACGGCCTTGTGCCGCAGTCCGCGCCGATGCGCCTCGAGCTTGTCCACCGGTGTGAGAACACCGTCGATCCATGCGGGAATGCTGTCCATGACGCCTATCTCCCCTCATGTCCCGACGGCGTCAAGCGTGCCTTGGCAATTGGTCGCAGCCCGCCGGGTCGCGCTTGGCGGCCTTTCCGGTGCGGGATACCGTCGCCCTACCAATCTGTCACGGGAGACGACACATGAACTTCAGGATAGCCACGGCGATCGCCGCAGTGATGCTTGCGGGCGCAGCACATGCCCAGGATGCCGACGAGGGTGAAGAGGTGTTCGGCAAGCGTTGCCGGGCCTGCCACTCGATCGTCGATGATGCCGGCGAGGTCATCGTCAAGGGCGGCCGCACCGGTCCGAACCTCTACGGCATCATCGGGCGCCAGGCGGGCAGCGTCGAGGATTTCCGCTACCGCGATGACATCGTGGCGGCTGGCGAAAAGGGGCTGACCTGGGACGAAGAGACCTTCGAGGCCTACGTGCAGGACCCGACCGCCTTCCTGAAGGAGTATCTCGACGATGGCGGCGCGCGCTCGGGCATGACCTTCAAGCTGCGCGAGGGGGCTTCGGACGTCTACGCCTATCTCGCATCGCTTTCGGACTAGGACCCGGCAAGATCGGGAAGGGCCATGACGACGACAAAGGGCGCATCCGAAGATGCGCCCTTTCTTTTATAAACAATAACTTAGACGATCAGTTCGCCAGCGTTGTGGCCTGCCGTGTCAGTCCGAAGGCAGTTCCGACGAGGCTGAAGACCGTCTGCGCCATGGTGATCGGCGACTCCGTGGCAAGCACGGTATCGTTCGGATTGATCCGGAAATTCCGTGCGGCGAAGAGCCCGTCGGCCGAGGTCAGGTCAAAGGTAAACACCACTTGCTGCATCTTCGGCGCGCTGCCGTCGGACCGCAGGTGGCGGACGCTGTATTCGCGCAGCACCAGAATGCCCTTCGGGTCGGCGCGGGAGTCCGCGAGGCCGCCCATGAGCGAAATCGCCTCGAGCGCGCTCAGGTCGTCCTTGGGGAAGTAGATGAGATCTTCCTGCCCCGAGGCACCGAGCGCGGTGAAGCTGTGGTCGTCCTGTTCGATGATGACGGTGTCGCCGGGGCGCAGCAGCGCGTTGCGCCGCCCGCTCTCAAGAAGTTGCGAGGCCGAGGTTTCATAGGTGGTGCCGCCCCGGATCAGACGCACGCGCGGGTTACGAATGCTGGGCGAGATGCCACCGCCATCGGCGATGAGGCCGAGCACCTTGTAGTTGCGCGAGGGCATGGGGTAGGCACCGGGCGCCTGAACGCCGCCGACCAGCTCGACCGAGTTGCTGCGGCCCTGAACGAGGCTCAGCTGCACCTGCGCCGAGGGCGCGATCTGCGCGAGACGGTCCTGAATGCGGCCGCGCGCCATCTGCGGCGTGAGACCCCGGATGAATACCTGGTCCACGTAAGGCACGAAGACCGCGCCGTTCGGGCCGACCTCGACCGCGTTCATCACCGTCGACTTCTCGGTCGCGTTGGTCAGAAGAGAGTTTTCCTGGCTGTCCCAGATGGTGATGTCCACCTTGTCGCCGGTCTGGATGACGTGCGAATTCGAGCCTTCGGACGTTGCCGGCCAGCCGTATTCGTTGTCCCATCCGGTGCGCGGCCAGGACGAGATCGCGGGCATGTTGGCGCGTGTAACCGATACGACCTGGAAAGTGGGACTTTCGGAGGCGGACTGGCTGACCACCTCGGATTGCAGGGCAGCGCCGCGCGGAAGGGTGCATCCCGAAATCAGCGCGACCACGGCAAGCGCGCCCCAAATGGATTGTAGCCGGAACAACTCAGATCCCCCCGGAAATTCGTTCTGCCATATTGAGCTTTCTTAGCGTTTGTTGACGATGATAGACAGCCCGTTGTCGCCCGAAAACACAAATGGACCAAAACGCGTGACGCCAACACCGCAATCGGAGGGGCTCCGGCAGGAACTCGCCAACAATTTCTCCGGCCCACGGGACGGTGGCCGATGACACCGGCAAAGCGTCTTCTCGACATCTTCGCCGCGCTCGCGCTTTCGGTCGTGTTCTTCCCGGTGATTCTCGTCATCGCGCTGGCGATCCTGGTCCTCGACGGGGCGCCCGTTTTCTACCTGTCGGAGCGGATGAAGACGGTGGACGAGGGGTTCCTGCTCTGGAAATTCCGCACCATGCGGCCGGATGCGTCGGATCGGGGCGTGTCGGGTGGAGACAAGAGCGCGCGGATCACGCGCACGGGGCGGTTCCTGCGGCGCCATCGGCTCGACGAGCTGCCCCAGCTTTGGAACATCCTGCGCGGGGACATCAGTTTCGTCGGGCCGCGCCCGCCGCTGCGGCGCTACACCGAGATGTTTCCGGCGCTCTACGGGCAGGTGCTGAAATCGCGCCCCGGCGTGACCGGACTTGCGACTCTCGCGTTTCACCGCACCGAGGAGCGGCTGCTGACGCCGTGCTCCAGCAAGGACGAGACCGAAGAGGTCTATTGCCGCCGCTGCGTGCCGCGCAAGGCGCATCTCGACCTGATCTACGCCCGGCGGCGCAGCCTGTGTTACGATCTCAAGCTGATGGCGGCGACCGTGCTGCGCCGCATCTCGCTGCATTGAGCGGTCCGGCGGCTCAGCGCCGCAGCATGTGCATGGCGACGTAGCCGATCTCGCTGCCGAGCCACTGGCGCGAGGCAACGATGTCTCCGCCCTGCCCCACGACATAGTAGTCGACGAACGGCGGACCCTCGGGGCTTTCGCAGGCGGCGATGACCTCGACCGCCGTGCCGCGCACCAGCCCCATCTCGACGTTCACCGGCTTGTCGGCCTCGACGCCGCAGCGATAGGTGATGACTTCGGTCACGTCCTCGGGCGTCAGGAAGCGCTGGATGTGGGTCACATGACCGGTCTGGCGCGATCGAACCTGCGCGAGCAGCGGGCCCTCGTCGGTCGACATGAGGTCGCCGCCCAGCCCGCGCGTGCCGGTGATCATGCCGTGCCGCATGGTCACCGCCTGCCGGGTCGAAGTGGCGAAGGTGTCATAGGGCGGGTTCTGCTCGATCCGCACCAGAAGCGACTGCGATTTCCGCTTCTCGATGTTCAGAAAGGCCACCGGGAGCTCGGTCGCCGACAGGGTCTGGACGATCTGCTGCTGCGTGATCGGCGCCGGCGCGCCCTCGCCGCTCTTGAAGAGCACGTCGTAGAGGTTCGTCACCGGGTTGGTGAAATACGGCTCGTTGCTGCAGGCGGAAAGCGCCGCGCCAAGGCCGAGCACCAGGGCGAGCGGTTTGATCATGCGGAGTGTCATCGCCAGAACCTTCCCCAGGTGTTTGCCACGTCGGGCTCGTGCCATGTGCGGACCTGCTCGTAGAGCCGGTTCGACACGTTGAGCCGTGCGCCGCCGTCACGCTGCACCGAACGGATGGTGGTGCTGTTGGTCGTGCGCGTCGGCGTGCCGATACCGACCGACAGCGGGATCGTCAGCATGATGCCCTTGTCGAACGAGCCTTCGCCGAACTCCTCGCTCGAGACATCTGTCAGCGTGGCGAAGGCGCCCACCCGCCAGCCGTTCGCGAACTGGCGGCTCACGGTGAACGTCGCGCCGTAGTCTCCGGCAAGGTAGCGGCCGACGTCGACCTGCCCGTGGAACCCGTTGCCAAAGGCGTAATAGGCCGAGACATGCCCGTTCACGTCCGGGATCTCGCGCTGGATGCCCGAGACCGGGTCGATGGTGACGTTTTCCTGGATGCCCAGCATCCCGTCGTAGTCACGACGGCGCACGTAGTTGACCTCGGCCCCCAGTGCGAGACGGCTTGCAACCGGCTTCCACAGGAGCTCGGCCGAGGCGCCCGCATACATCTGTTCGAGATAGCCGAGCGACAGGCGGCTGTAGAGATTGCGGCCCGGACGCCCGTAGAGGTCGAGCGTCAGCCGGTTGATCAGCGGATCGCCCTCGGCGGCATAGAGCCGGTAGTCGGTCCGCACGCGCGGGAGCTTGGATTCGTCCACCCGCTCGATCGTGTCGAGGTTGCCGACCACCTTCTTCCGGACAGAGCCCGAGAGCACCACGTTCGGCGTGATCTCGTAGCTGCCGCTCAACTCGGCGCCAAGGTCGATGCGCAGCGGATTGTCCGGATCGAAGCTGGAGTAGGAGTAATAGGGGGTGAGCGCCCAAGTGAACTTCGGGTGCTCCGAGAGGTCTGGGGCTGGCGCGAGCCCGACGGCATCGCGGAACCGGGTCCGGGCGAGCATCTCGACGGCGGCATCGTTCTCGAGCGCCTCGAGGTCGGACCGCTGAAGGGTGATCGCCGACATCGGCATCCCGTTCTCGACCGGAACGATGGTGAATTCCTCGACCGAGTCCGGCATGATCCGGGTCATCACCCGGGCGGCGCGGCCGATGGCCTGCGCCGGGGCGCCGTAGGTCGGGTTCTCAAGGCGCAGCGTCGCGCTGCGCGGCTGAAGCTCGAAACCGGCGACCAGAAGCTTCTCGCGGTCGAGGCTGCTGACAAGCCTCTGCTGCACGCTCGCCTCGGCCGCCGCGAGCTGGGTGGTCCAACCGAGATCACTGGCCGATCCCTGCGGACGCGGCTTGACCGGCAGGCCCCCGGTCTCGTTGCCGGCTGGAATGCCGGTCGTCTTCGGGTTCAGGGCAACGGTGACCTGCGCGCCGAGCGTGGTGCCGTGGGCGTAGTAGAGCGAAAGTTGCGTGTCGTTCTTGAACCGGTAGACGACCCCGAAATTGAAGGGCGAGCTGTGCTCGAACCCGCCACGCCGGGTCTCGAGGTCGTATCCGTCCGAGGAATACTCGAGCGTGAAGTTGAGCCTGTCGTTCGGCGCGTAGCTGATGCCGCCGAACGGCGCGATGTCCCCCCGGAACCAGCGATCGTAGCTGACCGTGCCGCCCTCTTGCGACACATCGTAGGCCGGACGCGTGCCGATGGTGGTCACGGGGTTGTGGCTCGCGAGCCGCCCCCAGCCAAGGCCGGCGCTCACCTTGAGGCCGGGCGACAGGGTCTTGGTGGCGACGACGTATTCGCCGCTGTAGAGACCGGTGCCGATGAAGTCCTGCAGGCCAACGGCGATGGCGGGGCGGATGTCGGTTTCGGTGAAGATCTGGTAGCGCAGGTCGAAGCTGCGGTCGTAATAGACCCCGTCCACCGCGTCGGGGTGGTCGAAGTTCTGGATTCCGGAATAGCGGAAGGTGCCGATCAGCCGCGGCGTGATCTGGAAGATCATCGAGCCCCGGTTGCTGTCCCCGATCCGCCCGTAGGTGAAACCCAGGGTCGCATCGGGCGCCATCTCGGCGCTCGGCATGTCGATCAGGCCCGGCGCGCCGTAGAGGTTGAACGACGGCAGCCCCTCGGTCAGTGCCGGCCCCGAGACGCTGGCGAAGAGCGCGGCCAATGTGCCGAGCCTGATGCGTCGCTTCAGATGTGCTGCCCCCGCGCGCATGAAATGACCTCGTGATGCAAAGGATCCTCCTGAACAGGGCTAGTCGGATTTCACGCGCCTGTCCATTCGCGCGGTTGCCGCGGAGAGGCAGCGGTGGTGGATTTGTGGGATAAACGGCACGTCACGGGACGCCCGTTAAGGCTACATTTTGAATTGTTAAGCCAAGCGTAACCGCTGCCGCGCTAGCACCATTGCCGGGGTGTAAGAAACAGGTGGTGGAGATGGCTGTCGACAGCAATGTTGCGCCGATCATCATCAAGCGAAAGAAGGTCTCGGGCGGGGACGGGCACCATGGCGGTGCCTGGAAGGTCGCCTACGCCGACTTCGTGACGGCGATGATGGCATTCTTTCTCTTGATGTGGCTGCTCAACGCGACGACCGAGAAGCAGCGCAAGGGGCTCGCGGATTACTTCAGTCCGACCGTGGCGATCAGCCGTGTCTCGGGCGGTGGCGATGGATCGCTTGGCGGCGACAGCGTGTTCAGCGAGAATACCCTGCCCCGCGTCGGCACCGGCGCGACCAGCCTGCGGCCGATGGCACAGAACCGCGCAAGCGGTGCGATGACGCCGAGCGCCGAAAGCGATGACGGTGCCGGAAACGACGAGGCCTTCCGCGAGGTCGAGGAGCTGCTCATGGGGCGCGGTGGCGAAAGCATGGTCGACGACGGCCTGCTGCGCCACATCGTGACGCGGGTGACCGACGAGGGGCTCGTCGTCGAGCTTTTCGAGACCGCCGAGGCGCGGCTGTTCACGCCCGATGGCGACCCGACCGAGCTTCTGCGCTCGCTTGCGGGCGTCATCGTGCGTGTGTCCGGGATGGTGAAGAACCCGCTCGCGATCGAGGGACACGTGAGCGCCTATCCCGTGGTCCTGGCGCGTGACCCGTCGTGGGAGGTGTCCTCCGATCACGCGGACAGTTTCCGCCGGCTGCTTCTGGCGGACGGCCTGCCGAAGACTCGCGTGAGTCGCGTGACGGCTCATGCCGACCGCGAGCCCGCCGAACGCAATCCGATGGATCCTCGCAACACGCGGCTCGAGATCGTGTTCCTCCGTAAGGGCTGACCGGCGCCGGGATGATGCGCATTTTATCTGTTAGCGCGGTGTTAAGCCCGGATCCCTATCCGTTGTCGAGAAAGACCTGATCGAGACAGCAGAAAGGCGTGTCCATGACCATCTCTTCGTCCCTTAACGCAGGCGTGTCCGGCCTTGCGGCCAACGCAAGCCGGCTCGCGGCGATCTCCGACAACATCGCGAACGCGTCGACCTACGGTTACCGCCGTGCCGAGACCGAGTTCAATTCACTGGTTATGACAAATGGCGGCCGCAGCTACACGGCGGGCGGCGTCCAGGCCGAGAACATCCGGCTCGTCGACGAGCGTGGATCGCTGGTCACCACGAGCAACCCGACCGATCTCGCGGTGCGCGGTCGCGGGATGATTCCGGTCGTCTCGTCCTCGCAATTCGCGGCAACCGGCGATGCCGAGCTGCTGCTGACGTCCACCGGCTCCTTCCGCCTGGACGAGAACGGCTTCCTCGCGAACGAGGCCGGCTATTACCTGATGGGCTGGCCCGCGAACCTCGACGGGTCCATCCCTTCCTACCCGCGTGACACGACGGATGGCCTCGAGCCCGTGCAGTTCAGCCTGAGCCTCACGGGGGATCCGACCACGGCGGTGTCCATGGCGCTGAACCTTCCTGCAACCGATACCGAAACCGGCCAGAGCGGTGACCCCTACAACCTGTCCGTGGAGTATTTCGACAACCTCGGCGTCTCGCAGAACATTTCGCTGACCTTCACGCCGACGGTGCCGGCGACCGGGATGTCGAACGAATGGACGGTCGTGATGACCGACTCCGCGCAGGACGATGCGGTCATCGGCGAATACGTCATCACCTTCGACGACTCCCGCACTGCGGGGGGCACCATCGCATCGGTCACGACCGTGACCGGCGGCGCCTATGACGACACCACCGGCCTGCTGTCGGTCGACGTCGCCGGGGGGCCGATCGAATTCGATATCGGTGCCGTGGGCGAAAACACGGGCCTGTCGCAGCTCTCCGACAGCTTCGCACCGATCTCTATCTCCAAGGACGGCTCGCCGGTCGGCAACATGGTCTCGGTCGAGGTCGACGAGAACGGCTACGTCAGCGCGCTCTATGACACGGGGGTCAGCAGCGTGCTCTACCAGATCCCGCTGGCCGACCTGCCGAACCCGAACGGCATGATCGCCATGGACAACCAGACCTTCCGGCCCTCGCCGGAAAGCGGGCCGTTCTTCCTCTGGGATGCGGGCGACGGGCCGACGGGCGACATCAAGTCCTTTGCGCGCGAAGAGTCGGCCACCGACGTGGCCCAGGAACTGACGGACATGATCCAGACGCAGCGGGCCTATTCCTCAAACGCGAAGGTCATCCAGACCGTCGACGAGATGCTGCAGGAAACCACCAACATCAAACGCTGATCCTTCCCGGGACCAGCCGCCTGAAGGAGGCCGCTGAATGTCACTCTCCGGAGCCCTGTCCAACGCATTGAGCGGCCTCACCGCGAACAGCCGCGCCGCGACGCTGGTTGCCTCGAACATCGCCAACGCGACGACCGAGAGCTACGGTCGGCGTACGCTCGAACTTTCCTCTCGTGCCGCGGGCACCTCCGGAGGCGTCATGATCGGTGGTGTCGTGCGCAACACCGACGCCGCCGTCATCGCGGACCGGAGGTTCTCGGATGCGCAATCCGGTTTTGCGAACGACATGCAGTCCTTTGCGACACGGATCGAGACGCTGCTCGGCGAAAGCGATGCGCCGGGGTCCCTGAACAGCATGTATGCCGCCTTTGAAAACGCTCTGACGGCGGCGGCCTCGGACCCCTCTTCGACCCAGAGGCTCAAAACCGTTGCTCATGCCGCGCAGGGTTTCGCCACGACCCTGAACACGATCAGCGACAGCATACAGGCCGCGCGCACCGACGCCGACCGTTCCGTCTCTGCGCAGGTCTCTTCGCTCAATACAGGGCTTGCGCGCGTTCGCGACCTCAACACCGCCATCGCCGACGGTGCGACCCGCGGCGGCGACCCGTCGTCGCTGATGGACGAGCGGCAACGCGTGATCGACGAGATGTCCGCGATCGTTCCCCTGCGCGCAGTTGCCCGTGACAACGGCGCTCTGGCGCTCTACGCGGGCTCGGGAACCGTCTTGCTCGATCCTTCGATACACCGCGATCCGGTCGAGATCGGGTTTCAGCCGCACGACCCGGTCACGGCCTACACCACGCTTGAGAACGGTTTCCTGTCAGGGCTGACCATCGACGGGAAGGCGATCAACAGCAGCAACAGCGGACTGCTCGGAGGCGGAACGCTTGGGGCGCAGCTTCAGATTCGAGATACCGTCGCCGTGGACATGCAAGGCGTGCTGGATGGCGTAGCGCGGGATCTGGTCGAACGTTTTGGACCCGGCGGACCCGACGGAACCCTTAGCACCGGCGACCCGGGGCTCTTCACGGATGGCGGTTTGGCCTTCGATCCGACAAACGAGCCTGGGCTTGCCGGCCGCATCTCCCTCAATGCCCTCGTCGATCCCGAAGGCACCGAAGTCTGGCGGCTGCGGGATGGTCTCGGGGCGGCGACGCAGGGCGCTGTGGGCGACGCATCGCGTTTGCTGGGCTATTCCGACGCCTTGTCGGACCTGGATGTACCGGGGTCTTCCAGCCTCGGATCCGGGGCCTCCAGCTTCGGAGGCCACGTCACCGATTTCATTGCCGCAGTCTCGGCGGCCCGCGTTCGTGCCGACGGCGAGCAAAGCTTCACCAGCGCCCGGCACACCGCCCTGAAAGAGCTCGAACTCTCCAAAGGCGTGGATACCGATGCCGAGCTGCAGGATCTCATGCAGATCGAACAGCACTACGCTGCGAATGCCCGGGTCATGAGCACGGTCGATGACCTGATGCAGACCTTGTTGAGCATCTGAGGAGAAGAAAATGGATACCGTCGGAGACCTCGCGCGCGCACTTCTTCTGCGCACCGCCCACACCCGGCTCAACCGTGATTTGGACACGCTTGGGGTCGAGATCGCCTCTGGTTTCGTCCGCGATCCCGCAGCTCATCTTGGCGGTGATGTCTCGGGGCTCATCGCAATCGACCGGACACTCGCCAAGCTTGAAACCTTCCGCTTGAACACGTCCGAGGCGTCGCATCTGGCAGGAACGATGCAGACCACGCTCGAGGAAATCCAGGACCGTGGCGGGACCTTGTCGCAAGTGCTGGTATCGGTCGAACTGACCCCGAACGATGAGATGTTCAGAACGCTCTCGGAAAACGCGGCAAGCGCGCTGGACCAGATGATCAACGGACTGAACAGATCGGTCGGCGGTCGATTTCTGTTCTCGGGGACCGCGACGGATACCCCACCGCTGATCGACAGCGAGGAGATGCTTTCAGAGTTGCAGGCCTTGCTCGCGGGGGAAACGACGGTCGTCGGTATCGAGACGAAGCTGGACACCTGGTTCGATACTCCCGGCGGGGGTTTCGAAACCATTGCCTATCGCGGTTCCACGACCTCGCTCGCGCCACTGCGCCTGAGCGAAAACGAGAGCGCCCGCCTCGATATTCGTGCCGACGACCAGGTGTTTCGCGAGACGCTGAAATCCGTTGCGAAGGCCGCCTTGGCGGCCGACGAAACGCTGGCACTCACGGCGGAGACGAAGACGGCTCTGATTTCGCACGCCGCCCTGGAACTTCAGGGCGCAGAGGCGCGGATGGTAGAAACACGCGCAGGTCTTGGAGCGGTCGAGAATCGTATCGAAGAGGCGACCGCACGGAACTCCGCAGAGCGAACGGCCACCAGCATGGCGCGCCTCGAGCTGGTCGGCGCGGACCAATTCGAAACGGCGACCCGGTACGAAAACACGCGGGCGCAACTTGAAAGCCTCTATGCGATCACGGTCCGCTCGTCGCGCCTGTCGTTGGTGGAGTACATGTGATGATCCGAACCATCCTCTTCGCGCTCTGTCTCGGCCTGATCCACTGGCCGTCACATGCTGCGGCACAGGCGGTGCGCATCAAGGATCTTGTAGAGGTGGATGGCGTGCGTGCCAACGACCTGGTCGGCTACGGGCTCGTCGTCGGTCTCAATGGAACGGGCGATGGTCTGCGAAACGCGCCCTTCACCGAAGAGATCATGCAGAACATTCTGGAACGACTTGGCGTCAACGTCACCGGCGAACAGTTTCGCCCTCGAAACGTGGCGGCTGTATTCGTGACCGCCCGGCTGCCCGCTTTCGGACGCACCGGAAGCCAGATCGATGTTACCGTTTCAGCAATTGGTGACGCGCAGAGCCTTCTTGGCGGGACGTTGATCATGACGCCGCTGAATGCGGCGGACGGACAGATCTATGCCGTGGCGCAGGGCACGGTAATCGCTGGCGGGGTCGGCGCCGAGGGAGACGCGGCGAGGGTTGTCCAAGGGGTCCCGACTGCCGGTGTCATTCCGTCCGGTGCGCGGATCGAACGCGAGGTCGATTTCGAGTTCAGTGAGCTCTCTTCGCTTCGTCTTGCGCTGCGCGAACCGGATTTCACGACAGCGGCAAGGATCGAGGCTGCGATCAACCGACGCGTCGGTTCCGGCGCTGCCGAGATGCTCGATGCCGGAACGGTCTCCGTGAACCTGCGCCGAACCGGGGCCTCGTCTCCTGCCAGGGCCGTAGTCGCTATCGAGAACCTTGCGGTCGAACCGGAGCGTCGGGCCCGTGTGGTCGTCGATCAGCGGTCCGGAACGATTGTGATGGGGGAAGACGTGAGACTCTCGCGCGTCGCGGTCTCCCAAGGAAACCTGACCCTCCGCATCGAAGAAGCCCCGATCACCGTGCAGCCAAATCCATTTGCGGCAGGGGAAACGGTCATTGTCCCGAGGACCAACGCAGACATCGTCAAGGAGCCGGGAATCGGGCTGGCGGAAATTCCCGGCGGCACATCGCTGTCAGAGGTTATCGCTGGGTTGAATGCGCTCGGGGTGTCTCCCCGCGACATGATCGACATCCTCAAGAGCATCAAGGCGGCGGGTGCGCTTCACGCGGAATTCCTCGTGATGTGAGCGCTTCAGCAGTCTGCACAAGCTTTTCCTAACTGCTGCCACATACGATGCACCAAAGGTTGGTGAAGGAGTCTCCCAATGCTGGGAATCGTCGGGATCATCGTCATCTTCGTCATGGTTTTCGGAGGATATATTCTTGCCGGGGGCAAGATGGCGATCATCCTCAAGGCGCTGCCCTTCGAACTCATGATCATCGGTGGTGCCGCGCTTGGGACCTTTCTGATCGGAAATGACATCGGCGTCGTCAAGCACACGGTCAAGGATATCGGAAAGGTCTTCAAGGGCTCGAAGTGGAAGCCCGGTGACTATCGCGACCTGCTTTGTCTTTTGTTCGAACTGATCCGGCTAGCAAGACAAAGTCCTGTCGCGATCGAAGAGCACGTCGAGTCCCCTCAAGAGTCTGCGATCTTCTCGAAATACTCGAAGATCCAGGGGGACAAGATCGCCATCGACCTCATCTGCGATACCATGCGGTCAATGTCGATGAACTACGATGATCCTCACCAGGTGGAAGAGGTTCTCGACAAGCGCATCGAGGAACTCGAGCACCATCGCCTCCATTCCAGCCATGCCTTGCAGAGCATGGCCGACGGTTTGCCTGCACTAGGTATCGTCGCAGCGGTTCTAGGCGTGATCAAGACGATGGGCTCGATCGATCAACCTCCCGAGGTTCTGGGCAAGATGATCGG
Source organism: Salipiger sp. D13 (assembly GCF_003703915.1). Classification (NCBI taxonomy): domain Bacteria; kingdom Pseudomonadati; phylum Pseudomonadota; class Alphaproteobacteria; order Rhodobacterales; family Roseobacteraceae; genus Salipiger; species Salipiger sp. D13. The sequence continues at coordinate 197,539 of NZ_RAPJ01000008.1, read as the reverse complement.
GGGTGCCTTGGTCGGCACCTTTCTCGGCGTCTTCATGGCATACGGATTTTTCGGACCCTTCGCGAACAAGGTGAAAACCGTGGTCGAAGACGACCTGCATTTCTACCAGCTTATCCGCGAGGTTCTGGTGGCGAACCTGCACAACCATGCAACCAACATCTGCATCGAGGTCGGGCGGCAGAATACACCGGCGCACATTCGCCCAAGCTTTGTAGATCTCGAGGAAGCTCTGAAAAGCGTGAAGCAGGCAGCAGCATGAGACGGATCACGCTGGCGGCGATGCTTCTTGCTCTTCTACCGTGCGTCGGCCTTGCCCAGAGTGTCGTGCTCCGGTCTGGCGAACATGATGATTTCACGCGTCTCGTTTTCGATATGCCCTCGGATCTGCGATGGCGGGTTGATCGCCCGGAACGTCGAAAGCTTGCCGTCACCTTTGATGCGAGGGGGCTCGATCTCGATGTCTCCAGCGTCTTCGATCGCATCAATACGGAAAGAATATCCGAGGTCACGCCCCTTCCCAACGGAGATGGCGTGTCGATCGAGTTGGCCTGTCGCTGCAGCGCCGACAGCTTTCTGCATCAAGACGACATGTTGGTCATCGATATTCGCGATGCCATCGGTGTTGTCGAGCCGCTCGAAGGCGATCTGGCAGAGACTGAGCAGGCCAGAAACGCCAGTACCGTGGATCTTGATCACGAGGTGCTATCCGAGCTTCGCCTTGGCCCCGATCCGGGAATCGGCCCACGACTCGAGCAGTCGATGCTTGTCCCGCGATTTCGGGCGAATGGCCAAAGTCAGGCCTTGGCAGTGCAGAACGTACCATTGAGCTCTCAGGAGGGAGATTTCGAGCGGATGCTTGCGGAGCAATTGGCGCGCGCTGCCACGGACGGACTGCTCGATCCCGCCATTTCGATCTCGCTCGTTCCGGACAAGGGAGCAGTTTCCGAAGAGCCGCCGCTACCGGTGTCGGAGAATAGGACGGTCACCATCGATGCCAAGATTGCATCCCGAACTTCCAATGATCGTGAAACGCGTGTCCGCATCGGCGGAGACGTCTGCATTCCGGCCTCTGTGTTGGATCTTGCTTCCTGGGGAGACGACGACACCTTGCGGAAAGGCATACCGGAGCTTCGAGGCAAACTGTTCGGCGAATTCGATCGCCTCGACGACGAGATTGCGGTGACGCTTGCCAAGGCCTACGTCTATCTTGGCTTCGGCGCCGAGGCGCGTGCGCTTCTCGACCTCCTCCCCGAACCGCCGGACCCCGGATTGTTTGCCCTCGCCGGCATCGTCGATGGGGAGATCGATAGGGTTGGCGTGTTTGCCGGACAATCGAACTGCGAGGGGCACGCAGCCCTTTGGGCGCTTCTCGGGTCAGCCACGCTGCCAAAGGAAGCAGAGGTCAATTCGAACGCGGTATTGCGAAGTTTCGAAGCGCTTCCGTTGCATCTACGAACATCGCTTGGGCCACGGCTTGCAATCAGGCTCGCGGAAGAAGGCGCGCCGGACGCCGCGCGTAGTCTGCTGGGCAGGCTTTCGCGAGCGCTTGGCAAGTCCGATGAGCAGATGGCGTTCAGTGCCGCGCAAGTGGACAAGCTTGGGGGTGCCGTTGGAACCGCACGGCAAGAACTGAAGCGAATTGCCGACGGAACCGGCTCCAATGCCGCCAATGCGGTGGCCGACAGCATCGAGATTGCTGTGCGCGAGGGGGAGAGGATCGATCCAAAGATGGGGGACCTCGCTGCGGCCTATGCGACCGAATTGAGGGGTACGGATCAGGGATCCAGGCTCTGGCTCGCGCAAGTCCGGGCGCTCGCCGCAAGTGGTCGCTACGACGATGCATTTCGTGTGCTCAGGACCGACACCGACCACCCACTGGATCTTCGTGAGCAAGCGGCGTCGGATGCGTTGCTTATTGTGGAAGACGCGGCTTCTGAAACGGACTTTCTGAAGCAGGTGGTTGCCGGAACAGAGACGTTCGACGGAATTGTACGGCCCGAGGCAGCGCTGGCGATCGCGCGCCGTCTACTTGACCTCAAGCTTCCGGACCCGGCCGAGCGCTGGCTGTCTTTTGGTGGGGTGGACCCTGCTTCGCGCGAAGCAAGGCTCCTCAGGGCGCGGGTTCACCTCGCGCGTTCGGAACCGGAGCAGGCAGAAATCGCAATCGTCGGACTGCAGGGGGAGGACGCCCTGAGGTTGCGGGCACGGGCCAGGGAACTGATGGGAGACTACCAATATGCGACCTCGGCATATGCCTCGCTCGGAGAAGAGCAACAGTCCGAAGAGGCGGCCTGGTTGGCCGGGGCTTGGCCGCTGCTGGATGGGCGCAACGATCCCATCGGAAGAACGGCCGCCGTCGTCGAGACGAGTGTGCCGGATCCGGGAGATGCGCCCAGCCTGTCGATGGCCGAGGCCCTTGCCGGCGCCAGCAGTGAAGCGCGAGACACCCTGCGCAAGCTGCTCGACGAGACGCACCTCGGTGACGAGTGATTCCTGAAGAACTTACGAAATAGTAGGGACTCCGTTCTAGCGTCAGACCGGAATATTGCGATTAATGCGAGATCAGAATGGTCTTTCTTCGTCCTGACGCGGCCATGTGCAGCCAGCCGGAAGGCAAGAGCACCTTGAGGCGTATCCCGGGCCCGGGCACCGAGTCATCTTTCCGCTCGGTGAGTCGCAGGCCGGGCATGCCCCGGACTGGGGGCCAGATCGATGATTAAAGCATCGTTCTTCAAGCCGACCGTGCTCCTCGCCGTGGCGCTCATGGCCGTCATCGTCATGATGATCCTGCCGATGCCCTCGTGGATCCTCGACGTGGGACTCGCGGCATCGTTCGGTCTTGCCATCCTCATCTTCACGGTGACCCTGTTCATCGAGAGGCCGCTCGATTTCTCGGCGTTCCCGACGATCCTTCTCGCATCGCTCATGCTTCGGCTGTCCCTCAATGTGAGTTCGACGAAGCTGATCATCGGCCAGGGCCACACGGGCACCGGCGCGGCCGGCGATGTGATCGAGGGATTTGCGAATTTCGTCATGGGCGGCAGCGTATTCCTCGGGCTCGTGGTTTTCGGCGTGTTGATGATCGTGAATTTCGCCGTGATCACGAAAGGTGCCGCGCGCATGGCGGAGGTGGGCGCGCGCTTCGCGCTCGACGGCATGCCCGGCAAGCAGCTCGCCATTGACAGCGACATGTCGGCGGGGGCGATCGATCACGCGGAAGCCAAGGCGCGGCGGGATCGTGAACAGCAGGAAACGACCTTTTTCGGGTCACTGGACGGTGCGTCGAAATTCGTGAAGGGGGACGCGGTCGCAGGCTTGCTGATCACGCTTCTGAACCTCGTGATGGGCATGGTCATGGGCATCTTCGGGCACGGGATGGCCGTGTCGCATGCCTTTGAAACCTATGCGATTTTAACGGTTGGCGACGGTCTCGTCTCGCAGATTCCGTCGGTCATCATCTCGATTGCCTCGGGTTTGCTGCTCGCCCGTGGTGGCGCCATCGGGGCCACCGACGCAGCAGTCGCGGGGCAGCTTGCCCGACATCCGGCGGCGCTTGGCACGGTGGGCGTGCTGATGGCGCTGTTTGCACTCGTGCCGGGTCTGCCCTTCCTTCCCTTTATTCTGGGTGCGGGCGTTCTGGGTGGTCTCGCGGTCTTCATGGCGCGCAAACAGGCGCAACCTTCCGAACCCGAAAACACCTCGCCTCCAGAAGAGACCCCGCGCGAGCGTCCGATCGGGGATGTTCTCGACGTGGATGAGACCCACGTCGAGTTCGCGCCGGACCTCGTGAACATGGTCCTCGATCCCGGGACGGGCCTGGATGTCCGGATTTCCAACATGCGCCGGCATGTGGCGTCCAGTTTCGGCATCATCCTCCCCGAGATACGCCTGACCGACGCCGCGGCGCTCGAGCCGGGCACATACGTCATCCGGATACATGGGGTCGAGGTCGCACGCGGTGAACTGAACCCCGACCTCGTGCTTGCGCTGATGCCGGAGGATCGCACGAGCCTTCCGCCCGGTCGCGACGTGACCGAGCCGGTCTACGGTGCGCCCGCGCGCTGGATCCGGCCCGAGGATCAGGACCGCGCGGCGATCACCGGTGCGACCATCGTCACCCCGACCGAAGTGCTTGCAACCCATCTTCTCGAGGTGATCAAACGCAATTTTGGCCGCTTGCTGACTCTCAAGGCACTGCGTCGGCTGCTCGACGAAATGGTCTCGCTCAGCAATGCCGCAAGGGCCGAGGCGAACCGCAAGCTCCTCGACGAGCTCATTCCGGACAAGGTTCAGATCGATGTCCTGCATCAGGTGCTTCGCCTTCTGCTCGAGGAACAGGTCAGCATCCGCAACCTGCCGTTGATCCTTGAAGCGATCGCGGAGATGAGGGGCCAGCAGGTCCAGCCGGAAACGATATGCGAGCATGTGCGCCAGCGGCTCGGGTTCCAACTGGTCGCCGGGTTGCGTCGGACCGATGGTACCATTCCACTGATCCAGCTGGCTCCGGAATGGGAGGACACGTTCTCGACCTACCAGGTGGAAGGCGCACGCGGTGGGCTCGATGTTGCGTTGCCTCCCGAGATGTTCGAAAGTCTCAGCAAGGGCGTCGCCGAAGAGATCGGCGAAGCCGGCAACCGGGGGTTGTTTCCTGCACTCGTGACAAGCGCACGGCGGCGGAGGTTCCTGCGCACGATCCTGTCCGCGAAGGGGATCGCCAATCCGGTTCTCTCATTCGAGGAAATCGGAATCGAGGCGCGTCCCGCCCTGGTCGGCGTGGTGGCAGCATGATCGGGCTCCCCCTGGAAATGTTCGACCTTGCGGGGGGGCTTGCCGGGATTGTCCTGATCGTGTTCCTGCGGATCGCGGCGATGCTCGCGGTGGTGCCGGTGCTGGGCGAGGCGTGGCTTTCCATACGGGTGCGGATCGTGCTGGCGCTTGTCCTGACCACGGCGGTGGTCCCGGCAGCGGTCCATCTGGCAGAGATACCGGACCTTAGCCCGGCTCTGGTGCTCCGCGCGATACTGACCGAAAGCGTGAACGGGCTGGTGATGGGGCTCTGGCTGCGCCTCTTCGTCCATGCGCTGCAGACGGCGGGAAGCATCGCCGCGCAGTCCACGTCTCTTGCGCAACTGCTCGGCAACAGTGCTGCCGACCCGATGCCGGCCCTGGGCCATATCCTCATGGTCGCGGCGCTCGCCCTGCTCGTCACGACCGGCTTTCATGTGAGGATCGTCGCCTACGTCTTGATGTCATTCGATATTCTGCCGCCGCTATCGTTTCCAGACCCGGCCGAGATCGCCCAGGCAGGTCTCGGGCAGGTCGCGTCTTGCTTTTCTCTGGCCTTCGCGCTTGCCGCTCCCTTCGTTATCCTCTCGGCGCTCTACAACCTGACGTTGGGTTTCATAAACAAGGCGATGCCGCAGCTCATGGTCGCCTTCGTCGGCGCGCCGGTCATCACACTGGGATCGGTGGCCTTGCTGCTTCTGACGGCGCCCGTGATGCTCTCGGTCTGGCTCGGGGCGGTTCAGACCTTCCTCGGCCAACCGTTCCGGTAACCCGGCATGGCGGAAGACGACGGCGCAGAAAAGTCCCACGAACCATCGCAGCGCAAGCTCGACGATGCCCGCAAAAAGGGCGAGATACCGCGGTCGCCGGACATGCTGACTGCCGCGGCCTATCTCGGGATGCTGCTGACCGGGCTGGCGGTGGGTGGAAACACGATTCTGCAGTTCGGCGAGGCGCTTCTGCCCCTGATTGAGCGCCCGGAGCGGTTGACTCCTCTGTTCTTCAACGGCGCTGCGGCAGCCCCGCATGGCAGCATTCTGGCGGCGGTTCTCGAACCGATCCTGCCATGGCTCGCGGCGCCTGCGGTTGCGGTTCTGCTGACGCTTTTCGCGACCCGGACCCTCGTGTTCACGGGCTCGAAACTTTCGCCGAAAGCCAGCCGCCTGTCACCGATAGAGAATGCGAAGAACAAGTTCGGACGCCGTGGATTGTTCGAGTTTGCCAAGAGCCTGACCAAGCTCCTGCTCTACTCGGTTCTGCTTGGCGTGTTCCTTGCGTCCCGGCTCGACGAAATCGTGGGAGCCGCCCGGGCCTCGCCGCGCGAAGCCAGCCTTCTGCTCGTGACCCTGATCCTGAGGCTGCTCGGTATCGCGGCCCTCGTGGCGGTGGCGCTCGGGGCGATCGATTTCCTCTGGCAGAGGGCCGAGCATCTCCGCCGCAACCGCATGTCGCAAAAGGAGCTGCGGGACGAGTACAAGGAGGCCGAGGGCGATCCGATGTTCAAGCAGCATCGCAGGGCCCGTGCGCAGGAGATTGCCCTCAACCAGATGATGTCCGATGTGCCCGGCGCGGATGTTGTGATCGTGAACCCGACCCACTACGCGGTGGCGCTTAAATGGGACCGCCTTACAGGTGAGGCACCGGTCTGCGTCGCCAAGGGCGTGGACGAGGTGGCGCGCAAGATCCGGGAGGTCGCGGAAGACGCCGGCGTGCCGATCCATTCCGATCCACCCACCGCCCGCGCCCTCTACGCCACGACGGAGATCGGAAACCAGATCACACCAGACCACTACAGGCCGGTCGCCGCCGCCATCCGTTTCTCCGAGACGATGCGCAGGAAGATGCGCAAGAACAAAGGTTTCACGCGATGACCGACGAGATCGACGGCTTGCTTCGGGTCACGACGCTCCTGCGCGAACGAGCGCTGGAGCAGTATCGTCGGGATCTTGATGAAGAAGCGCGCCTGCAGGCGGAGAAGGATCGGATCGATGCGCTGCGGATGCAGGTGTTCACTGCGGAACAGGATCTAAGCGCGCGGCGGCTCACCGGTGCGGACACGCTCTGGCAGGGCTGGCTGGCCGGACGGAGGGGGCAGTTGAACCAGGAGATTGCCATGGCGCGGGCCAGGCAGGCGCACAGCATGAATGCAGCGCAGGCGGCCTTTTCACGGGACGAGGCAGCGAAGGACCTGGCGCATCGCAAGGCAGTCGCGCGTGCACGCGCGCGCCTCGCGGCCGATGAAGCCAGTCTGGAGGCGCTGTCGCGTCTGTCGGCGCGGTTGCCTGACTAGCGCTGGAGGCTTGATCGGAGCGGACTCAAAACTCAAGAGTCCTGCCGGGCGATTTCCGTGATCAGGACGTCGAGAACCTCGCCACCCATCACGTTCCGAGCGGCTTCGAGGAGCGACCGCCGCAGGATGTCGAGCCGTTGGACGTCGGTGAAATTGCCCTCGAACCCGCCGATATTCGCATGATCGAACAATACCCGAAGAAAAAGATCCCGCAGCTTGGGCTCGCGTGCGTAGACCTGTTCCGTGCCGCCGGGGGTGGTTTCGAGGCTCAACGACATCACGACGAGGGACTGGACCCGTTCACCGTTCACGACCGGAACGACGAACTGGTTGTTGAGCTTCACGTACTCCGCATTACGGCGTGCCTCGTCCGAGGCTTCATGGGCATCCGCGCCCGCGTGGTCCGCAGCCGGGGCGTCATGGTCATCCCCCTGATCGTCGGAGGCATGGCCGACGGTGTCTTCTGCGGGCGTTTCATGGGCAGGCGCAAGAAGGATGCCGGCACCGATGCCGGCGCCGGTACCGAGCAGGGCAAGCAGGATCGGGAGCAGTTTCCTCATCAGTTCCTCGTCAGAAAGGCAGGATCGCGTCCAGCACCTGCTGGCCGAGGCGGGGTTGCTGCACATCGGTGATCTGCCCGCGTCCGCCGTAGGACACCCGCGCGGAGGCAATCTTGTCGTAGGTGATCTCGTTCTGGCGCGTGATGTCCTCGGGGCGGACGTAGCCCGACACCAGAAGCTCACGGAGCTCGAAATTCACCCGGACTTCCTGGGCGCCCTGGATAGCGAGAACGCCGTTCGGCATCACGTCTGTGATCGTCGCGGCGACCCGGAGGGTCAGCTGTTCGCTTCGGCGGACCGATCCATCGCCGCCCGAGGCCGCCTGGCTGTTGAGATCCACCGCATTCGCGAGGCTGGCGCCGGCGGGCAGGCGTGGATCCTGCCGCTGGGGAATCCCGAAGAGCTGCGGAATGGCCAGGGACTCCGACCCGGAGCGCGATCGCGCGGTGCTGTTCGAGATGCTCGCCTGGTCGTTGATCTCGATGACGACGGTCAGGATGTCCCCGGTCTTCATGGCGCGCCGGTCACCGAGCAGCGAGCTTTTTGTTCCGCTCCAGAGCGATGCCCGGTCTGCGGGCCGATCAGGCACTGCGATGGCGGGCGGACCGGAGTAGGCCATGGCCACACGTTCGACGCTTTCGGTCTGAGGCGTGAAGCTCGGAGGCTTGCCGAGATGATCGAGCCGGGCGCAGGCAAGCGCCGGGAGCATGAGGCAGATCAGGACTGGTCGGAAGGTCATGGCTCACTCGTTGTTGACGGCGATGGCGCCATCGGGCGTCACCCGGCCGAAAAGCGTGGTCCGGGAGGACAGGTTCATCACGCGGATCCGTTCACCGGCGCCGCCCCGCGCAAGCGCGCGACCCTCGGTCACGATGTGCACCGGCCCGCGCGAGAAGATGAGTTCGACGACCTGGTTGCGTTCGATCAGCGCTGGTTCTCCGACCGAGCCGCGCATTACCGGGCGCCCGGGATAGAGCGTGACGCGCGCCTCCTGCCCGACCACCTGCGCGAGCGCGCCATGCGCGCCGTCGATCTGCGCGGGATCGAGGCGCACCGCGTCCGGCGCGACCACCTCGAGCGCGCGGATCGTGCGGGTGGTGACGACCGTTTCGGCCTGCGCCGGCAGTGCGGCGAGCAGAAGGAGCAGCAATCGCATCAGCGCACCTGCACGGTCGTGCCAAGCATCTGGTCCGCCGCAGAAATCACCTTGGAGTTGAGCTCGTAACCACGCTGTGCCTCGATCAGTTCGGTGATCTCGTACACGGGGTCCACCGAACTGTCCTCGAGATAGCCTTGCCGGAAGGTGCCCAGACCGTCCTGGCCCGCGGTGGTCTGGATCGGCGGCCCCGATGCTTCGGTTTCGGTGAACATGTTGCTCCCGATCGCTTCGAGCCCCTTGGGGTTGGTGAAACCGACCATGGTGAACTGGCCAAGCCGCTGCGCTTCGACCGCGTCCTGGAAGTAAGCGTAGACCTCGCCTTCGGCGTTGATCGAGATGCTCGTTGCATCCTCGGGGATGACGATTTCAGGTGAGACGGGCAGCCCGTCCGAGGTCACGATCAGCCCGTCGCCATCGCGCTTGAGGGCGCCGTCGCGGGTGTAGCCCGGGATGCCCGTTGGCAGCGTGACTTCGAGGTATCCCTTGCCCTCGATCGCGATGTCGAGGTCGCCTCCGGTCGCGGAGACCGCCCCCTGCGCGAGTTTCATCGTCACGGCGGCCGGCCGCACGCCTAGCCCCAGCTGTACTCCGGTGGGCAGCATGGTGCCGTCAGCGGCACTGATCGTGCCGGCCCGTGCCTGCTGCTGGTAATGCAGGTCGGCGAACTCGGCGCGGCGCGCGTTGTAGCCGGTGGTGCTCATGTTCGACAGGTTGTTCGAGATGACTTCGACCCGCATCTGCTGGGCACTCATGCCGGTTGCGGCGATTTTCAGGGCGCGCATGGTCGCTCTCCTTCCTCAGGTGATGATTGCCTTGATGGCGCCGCGCAGGCGCTCGTCTTCGCGCTGCAGGAAGTTCTGGCCCATCTCGTAGGCGCGCTGGACCTCGATCATGCGGGCGATCTGCAGGATCGGATCGGCGTTCGAGCTCTCGACGAACCCCTGCATGACCCTCGGCGCCTGCGTGGGCTCATACCCCTGGTCGGCACGGAACAGGACGCCGCCCTCGCGGATCATGGCCCCACGGTCGAGCGGAGAAACGACGCCGATCTGGCCGATCGGGGCACCGTTGCTGCTGAGCGTGCCATCCTGGGCAATGGCAAGATCGGTGGCGTCGGGCGGAATGAAGACGGGAGCCCCGCCTGAATCAAGCACCGGGTGGCCGTCCTGGGTCACGAGATCTCCGGCCGAGCTGGTTGCGAAGGCGCCGTTTCGCGTCAGCCGTTCGCCCTGCGGCGTCTGGACGAGGAAGAAGCCGTCGCCCTCGATGGCAAGGTCGAGCTGTCCGCCGGTTCGGGTCAGTCCGCCCTGGGCAAAGGAGCTGTCCCGCACCTGTGCCGCGGACATCGATACGATGCCCGCCTCATCGGTCCTTCGGACATACTCGGAAAAGATCACACCCTGCTGCCGATAGCCGGTGGTGGCCTGGTTGGCGATGTTGTTCGCGATCATTCGCATTTCGCGCATCAGCCCCTGCTGGCGTGAAAGCGTGGTATAGTCGGTAAGCCCCATTTCAACCTCCGGTAATCATCGGGATGACACGGCCCTGGAAGAAGCTGACGAGCGTCTCGGTCATGAAGCTCATCGAGAGCCAGAAGACCACGATGATGGCCATGAGCTTCGGCACGAAGGTCAGCGTCATTTCCTGGATGGAGGTAAGGGCCTGGAAAAGCCCCACACCCACGCCGGCGACCAGTGCCGCAGTCAGGATCGGGACCGACGTGACGGTTGCGATCCACAGCCCCTGACGCAGCGTGTCATAGAAGACGGTTTCGGTAAGCATCAGCCTAGACCGGCATCCTCAGGATTTCCTGATAGGCCTCGACGACCTTGTTGCGCACGGCGACCACCGTCTCCACGGCAAGCTCTGACTGGGCGAGCGCCTGTACGAGCGCATGGGGATCGGCATCGCCCGTCATCGCTTCGGTGGCCGTGGTCTCGGCTTCGGCGAGCGTATCGGTGAAAGAGTGCGCCGCCTCGGTAAAGGTGGCACGGATGCCGCCGGCCTCGGGCTGCGGCTGCATGGCGGGGCGCTGGGCCGCGTATTTCTGAGCGGCGAAAAGCGATCGGACGTCCATTCTGGTCTCCATTGTCGCGGGGGAAGGTTATCGGCGCAGAAGATCCATGAGGTTGCTGGACATCTGCCGGGTCTGTTCGAACATTTTGAGATTGGCTTCGTAGCTGCGCTGGGCCTCTCGGGCATCGGCGAGCTCGATGATCAGGTCGACATTCGTGCCATCGTAGAAGCCTGACTCGTTGGCGAGCGGATGGTTCGGGTCGTAGACTTGTTCGAGGTCGCTTCGGTCGAGTCTTACGTGGCCGACTTCGACCTGCTGCACGGCATCCCGAGAGTGTCCGGTCGGCTCGAACGACAGCGTCTTGCGGTGGTATCCGGGCGTATCGACATTTGCGATGTTCTCGGAAACGACCCGCAGGCGTGTCGCTTGGGCGCGCAAGCCGCTGGAAGAAACTGAAAGGGCATCTGAAAAGGCACTCATGGCTGGATCTCCGCTGATCAGCGGCCAAGGCTGGCGCGCAGGATATTGAGGTTTGACCGGTAGATCGACAGGGCACGGTTCTGAGCGCGCGCGGCACCGGACGCGGTCACCATCTCGGATTCGAGCGACACGGTATTTCCATTCGGGTCGATGCTGCCGCGTCTTTCACCGGGTTCGGGCAGGGTCGCTTCCCGCTGCCCGTTCAGGTGCTCCGGCCGGGTGGCCCTTTGCGTGGTCATCGCCTGGTTCAACGTGTCCGCGAATCTGGGAATCTCCAGTGCGCGATATCCGGGGGTGTCGGCATTCGCGATATTCTGTGCACTTATGGCCTGTTGCAGTCCGGCGTGGCGGGCCAGTTGCATCGCGGTGCGGAAGACGTCGAGATTTTCGAACATCGGGGCTTCTCCCTCGATTGGCTTCAATCAAGGCTTAACGGTGATTCCTTTAGAAATGGTTTGAAGGTGATGAAGGATGCGCACGTATGGACAACGAAGAGATCGCCGGCTTGCGGTCGCGCATCGCGCGCATTCAGCCGGTTCGTGCAGTTGGACGCGTACGCTCCGTTGACGGCACCGTCATCTGGGTGAGCGGCCTCGCCCATGAGGCGTGCATCGGCGACCGCATGAAGCTCTACCGTGCGGGCGAGGTTCTCGAGGGCGAAGTGCTTCGCATTCGAGAAGACCTCGTCGCTATGCTACCCGACGAGGGTGCTGATGGCGTGTCTCAAGGGGATCGCGTGGCGGTGCTGGGCGCGCCGACCCTGGCGCCCTCCGATAGCTGGATCGGTCGGGTCATCGACCCCTACGGTCAACCTCTGGATGCGCATCCGCTCAATCCCGGGCCAAGACGGCGCCCCTTCCGCGCCAGCCCGCCTCCCGCAGCGCAGCGGCGCGGCCTCGGGGGGCGGCTGCAGACCGGCCTCGCGGCGTTCGATACGCTGCTGCCGGTTGTGCGGGGCCAGCGGGTGGGCCTTTTCGCCGGGTCCGGCGTGGGCAAATCGCGACTTCTGGCGGCCCTCGCGCGCGGCATGTCTGCCGATGTTGTCGTGCTTGCGCTCGTCGGGGAGCGAGGGCGGGAGGTGCATGATTTCGTGCATTCAGTCCTCGGGCCCGAAGGGATGGCGCGCAGCGTGGTCGTCGCGGCGACTTCGGACAGATCGCCGCTCGAGCGCAGGCGCTGTCCGCTTTCGGCCATGACCATTGCAGAGCACTTCAGGGATCAGGGGCGCCACGTGCTGCTTCTCGCGGACTCGATCACGCGATTTGCCGAGGCGCATCGTGAGGTAGCTGTCGCAGCCGGGGAGTTGCCAGCTCTGCGAGGCTTTCCGGCTTCGACAGCACATCAGATCATGCGCCTTGCAGAACGTGCCGGGCCGGGGTTACCTGGCGGGGGCGATATCACAGCTCTTTTCAGCGTTCTCGTTGCAGGCTCGGATATGGACGAGCCCATCGCCGACATTCTCCGCGGCGTTCTCGATGGTCACGTCGTCCTCGGTCGTGAAATCGCCGAGCGGGGCCGCTTCCCGGCGATCGATGTGCTGCGCTCGGTGTCTCGCAGCCTGCCCGAAGCAGCTAGCCCGGAGGAGAACGAGATATTGCTGCAGGCCCGTCACCTGCTTGGAGCCTATGCGCGCTCCGAAACGATGATCCGTGCGGGCCTGTATCGAGAGGGAGAGGACCCGATCCTGGACCAGGCGATCCAGGCCTGGCCTGACCTTGATGCCTTCGTTGGAGAGGCTTCTCCGAACGGGGTCGATGCCGCGTTCAATCGGCTTCGGTTGATCCTGCGCCGGTCCGGGGCAGCGGCCAAATCGGCAAGCCCGCAGAGAACACGACTTTCGAAGGCAAGATGACCCTGAACCCATCCCGGACAGCTCAGGCAGAAAGGCTGGACTGTCTTATATTGCCGATCAGGGTCAGGGCGACTTGACTGGATCCGATCCCGGCGCTGTTTGCGATTTGATCCTGCAAGAGGAAGCCGTGGATGATACGGTTTAGTGTATCCTCGGATTGCAGTTCAGAGAATGTCTTGACCCCGAAACGTCGGTCGAGCTTGTCCCGAAGAACGTCGACTTGCTTGTCGATGTCGATCTGGCTGAAGCCGTCCGGCAAATTCAGGGCTCTCTCGAACACCGTTCTCATCGTGGTACTTCCAAGAACATTGTACCACTTGGCGTTTTCAGAAATATCACTTTCCGCGAGTTCGGGAAGCGCCCCTTGAAACCGTAGAGCTGTACCGATGGCTGGATCGACCTTCGCGACCGCGTCCTCGAACGCCTGGCGGTGATATTGATCGACGATGTTCGAAGCGAAGGGCTCTCTTTGCAGCGCGGTCGAGGTTCTTGTTTGGTCGAAGCCGAACGCCTCGGACAGCTTGATGAGCCTGCTGTCGCCGAGCACGTTGGCGAGCGCTTCGGGGCGTTCCGTTCCCTCCTCCAGAACGCGGCGCAGAAGTGTATGACTGTCACGGCGATCTTCGATGTCGAAGGCTTTTAGTACTACGTTAAGAAGATCGGTGTCTTCGAGAAGTTCATCGGCCGACGTAATAGTCCCGATCGTCCCCTCGAAATAGGTTCGCGCGGTGCCAATGTTCTCTTCGACCTCTGCCTTGAACAGAGCCGCATAAACCGGATCGTTCGCATACTGTGGCTCGGCCAGCGTTTTCTGCAGCTCAGACCGTACCCGGGTTTCATATGCGTCCAAAATGGGGGCTGCGAATCCCTCCTCCTGTGTGCGGCTCTCGACGGAAACCTCGAAATTGAACACGTCTGCGAATGCAACATAGCGGCTGTCATTCAGCCGGTTGGCCAATGACGTGCTGTCTCCCGTCCCTTCTTCGAGGACCTTTTGGATCAGGCGCTTGTTGTCTGTTTCCTCTTCCATCCCGAAGGCAGCGAGCGCCACCCGTAGCAAGCGCCGGTCGCTTACAAGGTCTTCCGGAGTCTCGACCGAGCCGACGTTCTCGCGAAAGTAGTGGCCTTCGCGACGAATTTCCGCGCTGCTTTCAAAGGCGCGCTGCTGGTTCGCGAGCGTGTTCTGCAACATTTGCCAGCCAACCATTCCGGTACCGGCGATCATAGGAGTGACGCTCATGATCGTGACGCGGCAAGAAGCCGATCCTCTCGTGGGATTAGGGCGCGGAGCGCCTTGAGGCATTGATAGAACTGACTATCGAGCAGGGCACCCGTCGCTTCCGCAAGTAGCCTGCGACTGTCGTGATCCGTGAGGATGCGGCTCAGTTCTTCGATATTGCGCAGCAATTGGCGCCTCGTCTCGGCTGCCGCACGGTCACCCGTTAGGACAAGTTGGACCGCATAGCACAGCCGTCTCACGGGGGTGTTGGCCTCGTCTGGGTGGATCGCGTCTCGGAGCCGCAAGATGTTCACGTCCGGAGTCGTGATCGAAAGACGGGTCCGCCGATCACCATTTTCGATGACGGCTCCGTTGATGAGAACCCTTTCGCGGGGCCCGAGCTTGAGGACGAGGCCGCTCATCTCTTGGCCCTTCCACCGCTGAGGCCACGCATGACGGCAGCGTTGATTTCGAGCAGTGGCGCGAGGCGTGCCTTGCGGGCAAGCAACTTGCCGGTGTGCTCTTGTGTGAACTCGGCCAAGTAGAAGATCTGGGCACGAAGTTCAGGCGGAAGCTTGTTGCCTGAATCAGCTACGTCGATTGCAAGCATGGTCCAAAGCTTGCGATTTTCGTGCAGGGCTTCGACAAGCCTTGGGTAGGCATTGGGGCCAGCCTCGGCGGCGGCCTTGATGCGATGTGTCACACGCGCGAAGAGTTCGTACTCTATGGACCGATCGGTGCGTGTGCTGAGAGCGTTTCCTGCGTAGGCGCGCTGCGCCAAGGTCTGGGCGTTCACGGCAGAACCTTCTGACTCTGTTTCTAGGGGGTAACGGATCAGGGTACCGGAGGCCGGACGAGCCGACCTCCGACGTTCTGCCTTTAGCGGAACAGCGACAGAAGCTGCTGCGGTGCCTGGTTGGCGATCGAAAGGGCCTGAACACCCAGCTGCTGCTGGACCTGAAGAGCCTGAAGGCGGGCCGAGGCTTCTTCCATGTCGGCATCGACGAGGGTGCCGATGCCGGACTTCAGCGAGTCGGTGAGGCTCGTAATGAAGTCGGTCTGGGTCTCGATCCGACCTTGAACCGAACCGAAGGCGGAGGCCGAGTCGACGGCCGTCTGCAGCAGGCCCTCAATGTCGGTCAGAGCGGTATCGACACCACTTTGCGTGGTCACGTCGATGTCGTTCAGTGCCTCCAGGCGTCCCCCGATTTGCGCGCCGTTGGTCTGGAATGCCTGAAGCGAGATCGTATCGTCCGCGCCGGTCGACGTGCTGTGCGACGTGAAGGTGATCGTCGCGACGCCATCTGCAGCGGTCGTCACGGCGGCCCCGAGCGTCGATGTGCTTGCAAGCGTCCCGGCATCCTTGAGGCCCTGGACCTTGTCGTTGAAGGCCGTTGCGATGGCATTTGCGACGTCTTCCTGGGTGTCACCATCGCGCGCGATGTAGCCGAGCTCGTAGTCCGTGCCATTCATGCCGTCGAGACCGTTGGTGGCGGTGCCAGCTGCGATCTCGATGTGGACGCCGGTGCCAGCAGTGGCCGTGTCGATCACCAGGGTTGTGGTGTTGTTCACGAGATTGACCGCGGTCGCGTTGTCGATACCGCCGCTGATTGCCGTAGCTGCAACGTTGCCGGCCGCGAGTTCGGTGCCCACCGACCAGTCTTCTGCCCCCGTGCCAAGATCTTGTTTGGCAACGCGGATGTCGCTTGCGGTCACGCCGCTGGACGAACGGTCGAGCGAAGCAAGAACGTTGATGCCCCCGGAACCCTCGGTCGTATCGGTGTTCGAAAGGAGATTCAGGCCATTGAACTGGGCAGCACCCACGACGGCACCGATCTGGTCGCGAAGGGCGTCGATGTCGGTCTGGATCTTGGCGCGGTCGACGTTCTCTTCCTGGGCGCTGACGATCTTGCCCTTGATGTCGGTCAGCAGCTCCGTCACCGTTTCTGCTGCGGAGCGTGCGACGGCGACGGTCGACTGTCCGAGGTTGAGGCTGTCGGTGATGCCGGTGAAGCCCTTCACGTCGGCTTCCATCGTTTTGGCGATGGCCCAGACGGCGGCGTTGTCCTTGGCGCTGGACACCGATTTGCCGGTCGAGATCTCGCTCTGCGTAGTTGCGAGGTTTCCGTTGATGGATTTGAGGGTCTGAAGCGCCACCATGGCGCCGTTGTTCGTCAGGATGCTTGACATGGAATTCGTCCTTGAAGTCGGTCGGCGCTTTGCGCCGCGTTTCGTTTGCCGGAACCGGCGTACTGAACGTCTTTCTGACGAATGCAGATCGGGTGTTGACCCCTGCGCCACCCTGTCCGGGTGCATGGCAGAACATGCCCCCAGAAATCCTAACGTCGCGCTAAGTCGACTGGCCGGGTTTGGGCTGATTTGGTTCAAATCCTTTCATGCCCTGCGCTCCAGGCGTCCCTTTTCCGCGGAACCGATCCGGGCCCGTCGACCGGTTACGTCATAGACTTCCATCAGCTTGCCGGCATCGCGCAGACCACCGAGCCGCTTGGCGACGCTGCGAATACCGGCAAGGGACTGATCGAAAAGCGCCTGGTTGCGGCGAAGCTTGAGATGAAGCGGACGCACCGCTTCGATCCGATCGATCTCGACCCCGGCCAGGCTATCTATGAGCCTAGACTTTTCGGCCATGATTTCTGGAATCGTGGCGAGCTCTCCTTCTAGAAGGGCCTCGCGCTCCCGATCCAGTAGCACGCTCAAGGTTTGGAGCAGTTCGTTCGGACTTGGCGGCGCATCAACCATCGGGGCGCTCCTTCAGCGCGTTGAAGATCGATTCGGCAAGTCCGATCCCGCCGGCTTGGGCAAGTGACCCGGCGTGTTGCTGTCGCAGAAAAGAGGCGAATTGATCTTCACCGATACCGCCACCGAAACTGTCCCGGCTTTCTCCAACGCCGGCGGATTTGAGAAGTTCTGCGAGGAAGGCCGCTTCAAGTTGAATCGCCGCCTTCTGCAGGGGGCTCGTGTGGCCCGGCGGTGGAGTAGCTGCAATCTTCATTCGAGTGTCTCCAATTCGATCTATCCAGGTCGATTGAAGCGTAGCTGTGTAAAGAACCGGTAAGGAAGTTGGGTCTAAGTTGCGATCAAAGGAAGAATTCCGGAGTCATCATGCTTAGCCAACTGAGCGAATTTCTCGGCAGCTCGTTTCTTGCGAGGGACAAGGACGGAGATACCCAAACAGAAGCATTGACGATCACGTTCGGCGATGTGTTTGATGAGCTGTCCGAGGAAAATTCCGTTTCAGGTCAGAATGATGTCATTGACCAGCTGCCTGAGACCTCGGAAGCCGATGCCGCATCAGGACTGACGAGCAAGGAACTGCTTGAAGCGGACGACGAAGTAATGTCCGGATGGAGCGCGGAAAATGTGTCGGATCGGTCTCGGACGATCAGCGCCCAAGAGCCCCTTGCGGGTGAAGACGAAATCAACGCCACCGGGGGTGCTTTGGAATCGGCTCCCAAAGACGGAGAAGTTTCGTCGGCGTCTGACGGAACCAGCAAGGAACTTGAGCAAGTTTCGACGCTTGTTTCGCTGGATGCGCCGCGAGGGGGAAGGATAGAATCTCGCAACGCGCCCTCTCAGGGCGATAGCGTTGCTAAGGGTGTCTTATCGGATCAAAGCGCCTTGAAGATTCGACTGGAAGAGTTGCCGACACGACCAGGGAAAATGCTACGTGACGATGTTTCAAGAACATTTGTCGGCCAATCCGACGATATGCAGGCTGCCACTCAGACCTTTGCAGGGAAGGCAGCTATACCATCGAAAGCGATATCGAGCCGTGGCACAGACATTGCCGCCAGCGCAAAACGGTCAGTCGGCTCGAAGACTGACATGCGTTATTCCCCGGCAGCTACGGTGATGCATGTTACCGCTACTGGCGGGGGCGCTGTAGCTGCGACTGCCGAAAACTGGTCTGGCGAGAGGTCTCCGGTTTCGATTCCTTTTTCTGGTAACCCTTACCTTGGAACGTTTCGCGAATACCGCGCCCATGACACTGCTTTGACGGAAGATGCGGCTCGGAAATTTTCCGTCTCGCTCGCGGTCGGATCCGATCGCGACATGACACTTGGAGGGGAGGAGCGGGCGACGAGCGCTGCCGACTCGATGGCAAGTGGCAACGTTCCTAGGGACGAAGTCGAGCGCTCATCCCGCCGACGGCTGATAGTGCCCGAAGGAAACGCAGGACCTCGGACGCCTCTGTCTGGGCATCATTTGGAGCACCGGACTTTGAGGAATCCACCGCACGACCAAGCGAGGGAAAGTATTCACGAACTGAAGCCCATCGAACATCGTTACCCCGTTCATTCTGAAGCAAAAATGTATAAGTCAACCGCTGATGCCATTACGCGCGCCGGCTTTGAAACACGTGCCTCCGAGAGAACGGAGCCTTTGGTCTCGATAAAGAGGCTGAACGCAACGAACCCGCAAGAAATGAAATTTAAGGAACACGCCCTCCCCTCAGGCAGAGCGGAGCCTACTCCGAATCCTGATTTTTCCACTGAGGAACACAGTCAGTTGCGAGGAACGCTGCGATCAAGAGTCAGAAATAGAACTATTAATTTTGAAATGAATTCAGTGGGTCCAGAAATAAAGTATGGGAATAATCCGGGTGAGTTTTCTACCAAGAGGAGACCGCCTAATTCAGTCCAGTCATTGACGTCCCAGACAGTAGAAGCTGCTGTTCAGGTAAGGCCGCAGGAAGGAGGTTATGACATAGCTTCTTCACCATATATGGCACAGGGTAAGGGTGATTACATTGAGTCAAAAACTCAAGAAGAGCTGATCGCGAAGGTCAGTGAGAAGACGCAGAAATACTACAACTCTGCAAACCCATCTCAACTGCATAATCCTGCATCCATTTCAGAAAATGAAGGGCGTGTGAATTTTGCGTCTGGGTCAATTGGAGCAGAAAATAACTACATCTTCGCTACTACTGGACCCAAGGCGAGGAGGTCCCCAATACTTCCCGAACAGCCAGATTTTGTAGGCATGACATATGCGGCCAGATCCCCAAAAAAACCGCTCATATTCCCTCAATCGAGTGATACACTGGAATTCTCCCGGTCGCTTCAACTCGATAGTTCGGCAATGCCTCAGGTAGTCGAGAAGCCCGCGATGGGCAAAGGATCCTTGTGGCCCGTAGGCTTGGGCAGTGACACTCGAAGCGCCGACCTAAAGGAGCATACCGGTATCATTGACAACGAGATCGGGCAGTCGGTTTTGGTGCGCGAAGGGAGAGGGTCGGAGAATGTCGAGGTCAAGCTACGAGAGCGGCTCGTGGGAACCGGTTTTCCGGCCAAAGAAGCCCCAGAGCCAGAGCTCTCGACATTCGTTAAACCTCTGCGAGCGGACGAGCAGAAAGCCATACCTGACCGCGAACTCTCACGAAACCTGAGCAATGAGCATGGTGGCGAGAGTTTCAACAGGATCATGCGTTCAGATGGAAGCGCGCAGGATACGAAAGGTGCGGTCACCGATATCCAATTCTTCGGGAATACGAAGGGCGCGGGCTTCGCCGTCGAGGTTCGGCGCGCGCTCCCCAAGTTTCCATCAGCCGATACTGAAGAATCCGTGCGCTATTCACAACAGAGCGAGGGTCGAGCGGGAGAGGATTATTCCAGACCCGTTTCGGATCAGTACCGAAAAGCAGTTCGGGCCGATGAAGGTGTTGCAGGTCAGGCGGAGGATGGGCCTAGATTGTTGAGTGGCAACATCGGGTACGAAGGACGAGCGGCCAGGTCACCTAGGTCCGTCCAGAACGATGGTTCGGAAAGGCAGGAGCCCCGAGCTCAGGCGAAAGACGCTACGGAGCCGATGGCATCTTCTTCGCAATATTCGGCAAACCCCAAGTCCGCTGGAAGTAGTCAAGGTGGTCTGGCTTCGGCTGAAGCGGGAGCATCCGCTCTTTCATCTCTTGGGCTCTCGATGGAAGAGGAAACCGACTTCCGAGTCCAGGGCACTCCAGTTCAAGGCGATTTACCGTCACCCTCCGCGGGATCCATGGCGAATCAAACGTCTTCGTCTCAAGTGCGCAGTGGTCAGAGTGCCTCCCTTATTCGCCAGTTGTCCGAGGTACTGCCGCAGGTGGATAGAGGCGAAGAAGAGGTCGTTGAGTTGAAGCTCAGACCGGAAGAGCTCGGCCATCTGCGGTTCCGCATGACGCATGGTGAGCACGGGCTTATTCTCAACATCTCGGCAGAGCGGACCGAAACGCTCGACCTTTTGCGGCGCAATATCGACCAACTTGCCCGGACACTGAGCGATCTCGGATATGAATCGTCTAGTTTCAGTTTCGACGACAGCCCGACCGAGCAGCGAGACAGTGGCAGCGCTGCAAACCTGCGGGACGATGGCGGGGATATTTCGCAGGAGCCGCCGAGCGCATCCTTGGAACCGCTTGGTGTCTCGGCGCCCGGTCTCGATATCCGAATCTAGGGAGAACCTTAATGGAAACCGGATCAATTCCACCACAGTCAACCGGCCAGCCTTCGGCGCAGGGGGCGGGCAATGACACCGAAACCCGAAGTGGTTCGATCATCAGCGCGGATTTCGAGACATTTCTCAAGATGCTGACCACTCAGATGGAAAATCAGGATCCTCTCAACCCCGTGGACGCGGGCGAATACGCGTCCCAGCTCGCGATGTTCTCTTCTGTGGAGCAACAGGTGCTGACCAATGATCTGCTCAAGGACATGACGACAAAGATTACGGACAATGCGTTTCAGGCGATGGCGTCCTGGATCGGAAACGAGGCGCTCGCCGAGGCGCCCGTCCGGTTTAATGGCGCGCCGATCACGCTCAGGCCAGCGTTTGCAGACGGTGCCGAGAGCGCCAAGCTGGTCGTGCGTGACGCCGAGGGCAATGTCGTGCGAACGATGCCGTTGGACATGTCGCAGACGGTCGTCTCTTGGGCTGGCACGGATGGCGATGGAGCAACCGTCCCGGATGGTATCTATGCTTTCACCGTCGAGAGTTATATCGGCGGCGAACTTTCAGGTACTGACAACGTGCAGGCCTACAACCCGATCCTCGAAGTCCGTCAACAAGGCGACGCGATCCTGCTGACCTTGTCCGACGGCACCGAGGTCAACTCGCTCGACGTGACAGCTCTGCGCTCTGGCTCGACAGAGTGAGTGCTATCCCAGCGTATCGCTATAGTCGAACGTGCGGACGAGAGAATGAAAAAGGGCACATGGCCCCTTCACCCGCGCATCCGATGGCCTTTCAGCTCCAGAGGTGCCACGCCACTGTGATCGCCACGCCGACAAGCGCCCCGAGGCTTCCCCAGAGAATCCTTGTGGGCCAAGGGCTTGGCTTGAAATTGAACACCCCGTCCGATTGCTGGATCAGGGCGGCTTCGACGAGGCCGGGCAGTCGGGGGCCAAAGCGACCGAGCACCTGTGCGGTCTGGACGAGGTCGCGGATCGCCGCGCGCGGCCCGATCGAGGTCTTGATGTAATCTTCCACCACGGGCTTGGCGACGTTCCAGATGTTCATGTGCGGATTGAGAGAGCGCGCGACGCCCTCGACGACCACCATGGTGCGTTGCAGCAGGATCAACTCGGTCCGCGTCTGCATCCCGAAGCGTTCCGTCACCTCGAAGAGGTAGGACAACAGCCGTGCCATCGAGATCCGCGTCGCATCCATGCCGAAGATCGGTTCGCCGACGGCGCGCAGGGCCCGCGCGAACTCGTCGACGTCTCGGTCGGCCGGGACGTAGCCTGCCTCGAAATGCACCTCTGCGACGCGCTTGTAGTCACGACGAATGAATCCATAGAGAATCTCGGCGTAAACGCGGCGCGTGTATTCGTCGATATGGCCCATGATGCCAAAATCATACGCGATGATGTCGCCGTTCGGCGCGACCTTGAGATTGCCCTGGTGCATATCGGCGTGGAAGAAGCCGTCGCGCAGCGCATGGTTCAGGAACAGCTGCAGCACCCGCTCGCTGAGCAGGACCCTGTCATGGCCAGCTGCGTCGATGGCATCGTTGTCGCCCAGCGGGGCGCCCTCGGCCCAGCTCATCGTCATCACGCGACGGCCCGAAAGCCCCCAAACGATGCGCGGCAGCTGGAAGCCCTCGTCGTCCTCGGTGTTCGCGGCGTACTGGCTTGCCGATGCGGATTCGAGCCGGAGGTCGAGCTCCCCCATGACGACGCTTTCGAAATGGGTGATGACGTCGCGCGGGCGCAGGCGACGCGACGCCGGCGAAAGCGTCTCGATCACGTCGGCGGCGAAGTAAAAGGCGTCGATGTCGGTGCGGAAGGCCCGTTCGATCCCCGGGCGCAGGACCTTGACCGCAACCGTCTCGCCGGTATCCGCGCGCCGGGCCTTGTGCACCTGCGCGATGGACGCTGCTGCGACGGGTTCGCTGAACTCCGAGAAGCACTCGTCGAGCGGCACGCCAAGCTCGGCCTCGATCTGGGCACGGGCCTGCTCGACGCCGAAGGGCGGCAGCTTGTCCTGAAGCACACGCAGCTGGTTCGCGATGTCGACCCCGACCACGTCGGGCCGGGTCGAAAGGATCTGCCCGAACTTGATGTAGGCCGGCCCCAGCGCGGAGAGCGCGCGCGTGGCGGGCGGCATCGAGGCATCGCCCTCGATGCCGAGCCGCTTGAACGGCCACACCAGCGTTCGGAAGGCAATGCGGATCGGGCGCGGCGCGTCGAAGGCGTCGAGAACGACACCCATGGCGCCGGTGCGCTCGAGCGTTGCGCCGGTGCGGATCAGGCGCCAGAGATTGTGCGGACCGCGCATGTCAGGACCTCTCCGTGGCCGGGGATGTCGATGCGGCCGGCGCGGCACGCAAGGCGAAGGAGCGGCGGTGGGGTGTGGGCATTCAGATCTTCCAGCCGGAGTGCAGGCAGGCGATTCCCATGCTCAGGTTGCGGTACTTGGCGTTCTCGAATCCCGCCGCGCGCACCATGCCAAGGAACGTCTCCTGGTCGGGGAACTTGCGGATCGACTCGACGAGATACTGGTAGCTGTCGCGATCGTTCGCGATCATCTGGCCCATGCGCGGAATGATGTTGAAGGAATAGAGATCGTAGACCTTCTGCATCATGTCGTTCGGAATCTGCGAGAACTCGAGGACCATCAGCCGGCCACCGGGTTTCAGCACGCGAAACGCCTCGTTCAGGGCTTCCTGTGGGCGGGTGACATTCCGGATGCCGAAGGAAATCGTGTAGACGTCGAAGCTGTTCGCCGGAAAGGGCAGGGACATCGCGTCGCCGACGACCCAGTCGAGCTGGTCGGACATGGCCCCGGCCTCGGCACGCTGGCGGCCAGCCACAAGCATCGGTTCCGTCAGGTCGAGCACCGTCGCATGGCCATGGCCCGCGCGCTTGAGGAAGCGAAAGGAAATGTCGCCGGTGCCGCCGGCCACGTCAAGAAGCCGCTGCCCGGGTCGGGGGGCGAGCCAGTCCATCATGGCATCCTTCCACACGCGGTGGATGCCGAGCGACATGGCGTCGTTCATCACGTCGTATTTCGATGCGACCGAGTTGAACACGCCCTGCACGCGTCCGGCCTTCTCGGTCTCGGGAATGTCGGTGAAGCCGAAATGCGTTGTTTTCTGGGTGTCGTCGCTCATGGGCCTTGCCGTTCTGTGTCTGCATCTCCTTATAGGGCGCGGGGGCCCCGCTGCAATGACGGGCAACGCGTCCGTGACCGCCTGACGCGGTTCCGAGGCCCCCTGGACACTGCGTTGGAAGGGGCCCGAAGCATGCTCGAGGTCTTGGCCAGACTTGGCATCGGAGTGCTGGTCGGGGTCCCGGTCGTACTCATCCTGTCGCGATTTGCGCGTTCGGGCAAAGCCGCGTCGCGCGCTCTTCCGGACGGATGGCGGGAAAGCCGTATCTCGCTTGGCCTGCGGATCATGGCGACTCCGCTTGCGGCGCTCTTTCTCTTCGTGGTGGCGAAGATCATTTTTCCGACCGCTCCGCCGGTCACCTGGTTCGACCTGGGGTCGCGGGTCGCGATTCTTCCTCTGTGCCTCGGCATGGCGTGGTTCTTCGCGAGCCCGTGGTTCCTCCGGCTGCGCTGGAGTGCCGAAGAACTCTGGGTGATGACCTATGTTCCCTTGTTCAGCCGTCACCGGTGGGAGGATCTCGTGTCGCTCTCGCGGGCTAACGAAAAATGGGTGATGAGCTTTCGCGACGGACGGACCGCAAAGGTCTGGGATCACTTCGACGATGTCGAAGCCGTGCTATATCGCGCCCGGACAGAGCTTGAACGCTGACACTTCTTATCCGGCGCCGGGGGTTTCCTCCCGGCGCCGTTCCGAACCGGAGACCGCACATGCCCGAATTGCCTGAAGTCGAAACCGTCCGTCGCGGGCTTGCGCCGGTGATGGAAAACCAGGTCATCGCGCGGGCGGCGGTGAACCGGCCGGACCTGCGTTGGCCGTTTCCCGAGCGTATGGCGGAACGTCTCACCGGGGCGCGGGTGAACCAGCTGCGCCGACGCTCGAAGTACATCCTCGCCGACCTCGACACCGGGGAGACATTGCTCGTGCACCTCGGGATGAGCGGGCGGATGCTGGTTTCGGGCGATGCGCTGGGCCATTTCGTTCACGATCATCCCGCGCCGGAAAAGCACGACCACGTGGTGCTCGACATGGCGGGCGGCGCGCGCATCACCTTCAACGATCCGCGGCGGTTCGGAGCGATGGACCTGATGCCGACCGCGCAGGCAGAAGAGCACCCGCTGCTCGCGGCGCTCGGGCCCGAGCCGCTTGGAAACAGCTTCAGCGAATCCCACCTCGTGGCCGCTCTGGCGGGCCGGTCGATGCCCATCAAGAGCGCGCTTCTCGACCAGAAGATCGTCGCGGGGCTGGGCAATATCTATGTCTGCGAGGCGCTTTACCGGGCAGGCATCGACCCGAGACGCCGCGTCAGCCGTATCGCCGCGAAGCGGATCGCTGCACTGGTTCCTATCATCCGGGAGGTCCTCGACGAGGCCATTGCCGCCGGCGGATCGAGCCTGCGCGATTTCCGCCAAGCCGATGGGGAGCTTGGATATTTTCAGCACAACTTCGATGTCTACGGGCGCGAGGGCGCGCCCTGCCGGACGCCCGACTGCGACCGGACGGTGCAGCGGGTCGTGCAATCCGGGCGGTCGACCTTCTACTGTCCGAGGTGCCAAAGATAACTTGATCGGGGTGCGCAAGCTGGTAAGGCTGCGTTTTGACGCTAACGGACGGGAGCCCGCAGTCATGGCCTATGAGACGATCATCGTCGAAGTAGAGGACCACGTCGCCACCATCACACTCAATCGCCCGGATGCCTTGAACGCGCTCAACGCGCAGCTTCTTGCCGAGCTTTCGAAGGCGCTGATCGAGGCGGATGCG
Organism: Salipiger sp. D13; assembly: GCF_003703915.1. Taxonomy (NCBI): domain Bacteria; kingdom Pseudomonadati; phylum Pseudomonadota; class Alphaproteobacteria; order Rhodobacterales; family Roseobacteraceae; genus Salipiger; species Salipiger sp. D13. The sequence goes on along the minus strand of NZ_RAPJ01000008.1, from coordinate 171,812 downwards.
AATGACAAGGTGCGCTGCATCATCCTGACGGGCTCGGCCAAGGCCTTTGCCGCAGGGGCCGACATCAAGGAGATGTCGGAAAAGAGCTTCGTCGAGATGTTCCTCGGCGATTTCTTCGAGCCCGCGATCGAGGCCGTCGGGCGGGTCCGCAAGCCGGTGATCGCCGCCGTATCGGGCTACGCGCTGGGCGGCGGATGTGAGCTGGCCATGATGTGCGACTTCATCATCGCCACCGAGACCGCGAAGTTCGGTCAGCCTGAGATCAACCTTGGCGTGATTGCCGGCATGGGCGGCACCCAGCGCCTGACCCGCTACGTGGGCAAGTCCAAGGCGATGGACATGCACCTGACCGGTCGGTTCATGGATGCCGAGGAAGCCGAGCGCTCGGGGCTCGTGAGCCGCGTCGTGCCGGCCAAGAAGCTCATGGAAGAGGCGCGCCAGGCCGCCGACAAGATCGCCGAGAAGTCGATGGTCGCGACCATCGCCGCGAAGCAGGCCGTGAACCGCTCGTATGAGACGACCCTGACCGAGGGTCTGCTGTTCGAGCGCCGCCTGTTCCATTCGCTCTTCGCGACGGAAGATCAGAAGGAAGGCATGGCGGCCTTCCAGGAAAAGCGCACCGCGCAGTTCCGCGACCGCTGAGCCGGCGACGCTGACCAAGGATAGCGACGGCCCGCCCACCGGCGGGCCGTTTTGCATTTTGGCGGTAGGACCGCCTATTTCTGCAGCGCGCCTCTCTGGCTGCGAACGGCTGCCTGGACGGCGCGCCAATCCTCGGCCTGGGCGGCGTCGCCCTTTTCCTCGCAGCCGCGGGCCTTGCGGGCGGCCTCGGCCTCGGCCCGGTCGCCATGTGCGCGATAAAGGGCCTGCGCGTATTCCGTGATCTTGATGGCGTCCATGTCTGATTCCTCCCTTCAGGATGAACTCTCCTGCCTTGGCAGGACGTCTTATATAGCCTTTTCCCGGCGGAATTTCGACCACCTGCCTTGGGTCGTCCGGTTTGGGGCTTTGCATCGGGCCGCTTTCCATTTATAGGGCACCGCTACATGCGCGTGATGCCCGCTCAGGCAAGAATCGGTCCGGCGACAGGAATCCGGGTCTGAGCGTCATTGCGCCCCCGGATACCGACGATACGTCACAGACACACAGGACTGATCATCATGGCAAATACGCCCCAGGCCAAGAAGCGCGCACGTCAGAACGAGAAGCGCTTTGCCGTCAACAAAGCCCGCCGTTCGCGCATCCGCACCTACCTGCGCAAGGTCGAAGAGGCCATCGCATCGGGTGACAAGGAAGCCGCACAAGCTGCCCTGCGCGCCGCTCAGCCCGAGCTGATGCGCGGCGTGACCAAGGGTGTGTTCCACAAGAACACCGCCTCGCGGAAGGTCTCGCGACTGGCGTCGCGCGTGAAGGCGCTTGGCTGAAAAGACACAGCTTCAAGAATATGTATATGATGAAGGCGCCACAATATGTGGCGCCTTTGTCGTTTGTAATCGCTTCATATTGAGCCGAGAGATTCTTTTCGGGATTCCTCAGAGTCAAGTTTGAAGTTCGGTTGCCGCCCTTCGCGCAGACTTGCTAATTTCACCGAGCGAGTCATTGCTTGGGGGGACAGGCAAGCGGCCCGGGGTCACATGTTTCTTTCGTGACGCCGATTCCGCGGCTTCGGTGTGCTGCTGCTACGGCTGCCGAAACAGGGGCGTTTGCCCTGCCAGTCCGACATTTACAAAGCGCGGATGACGCTGTCGTGGGCCTTGCTTGGGGAGTGAGGTGGCGATGCCGTGTTTCCGACCACGAGATGCGTGCCATCTCAGCTCATGCCTTCGGGCATGAGGCCGCTTTGTATTGCCAGGCCACATGTCTCGCACGGGCGTTTCGCGCAGTGCGCCCGGGCACGACACAGGATGAGCGCAAGGCACAGGCTTTCGGAGCGGGGACAGATGACAAAGGAACAATGGGGCGCATTGCAAGAGCAGTTGAGCAGCACCATCGGTCACAACAACTACAAGACCTGGATCGAGCCGATCGAATTCCAGGGGCTGGAACCGGGCGGCATTGCCGTCTTCAACGTTCCGACCAATTTCATCGGCACCTATGTTTCGCAGAACTTCGGCGAGCTTCTTCTGGCGAAGCTGTCGACGGTGGATGCGGATGTGCGGCGGCTGAAGTTCCAGGTCGCCAACTCGGACGTGCGTCCGCAGCCGCGCCCGGTCCAGCCGCAGCAGGAGCCGCAGGCGTCCGCGGCGCCGGCCGCCGCGAGCAGCGAGGTGCTGCCCGGCGCCCCGCTCGACGGCCGCTTCACCTTTGACAGCTTCGTCGTCGGCAAGCCGAACGAACTGGCCCATGCCGCGGCCAAGCGCGTGGCCGAGGGCGGGCAGGTCACCTTCAACCCGCTGTTCCTCTACGGTGGCGTGGGTCTCGGCAAGACGCACCTGATGCACGCCATCGCGTGGGAGCTGAAGACCAGCCGCCCGGACCTGAACGTGCTCTACCTCTCCGCAGAGCAGTTCATGTATCGTTTCGTCCAGGCGCTGCGCGAGCGCCGCATGATGGACTTCAAGGAGCTGTTCCGCTCGGTCGACGTGCTCATGGTCGACGACGTGCAGTTCATTGCCGGCAAGGATTCCACGCAGGAAGAGTTCTTCCACACGTTCAACGCGCTCGTGGACCAGAACAAGCAGATCATCATCTCGGCCGACCGTGCCCCGGACGAGATCAAGGACCTAGAGAACCGCATCCGCTCGCGGCTCCAGTCGGGCCTTGTCGTCGACCTGCATCCCACCGACTACGAGCTGCGCCTCGGCATCCTGCAATCCAAGGTCGAGACCTACCGTCAGCAATACCCCGCGCTGCAGCTCGACGCCGGGATTCTCGAGTTCCTCGCGCACCGCATCTCGACCAACGTGCGGGTGCTCGAGGGTGCGCTGACCCGGCTCTTTGCCTTTGCCTCGCTGGTCGGTCAGCCGATCACCATGGAGCTGACGCAGGACTGCCTGTCGGACGTGCTGCGCGCCTCGGACCGGAAGATCTCGATCGAGGAGATCCAGCGCAAGGTGGCCGAGCACTACCACATCCGCCTGTCCGACCTGATCGGGCCCAAGCGGGTGCGCAACTTCGCGCGGCCGCGGCAGGTGGCGATGTATCTCTGCAAGCAGCTGACCGCCCGGTCGCTGCCCGAGATCGGCCGTCGTTTCGGCGGGCGCGATCACACCACGGTCATGCACGGCGTGAAGCGGATCGAGGAGCTGCGCTCGCAGGACAGCCAGATCGCCGACGACATCGAGCTGCTGCGTCGCGCGCTCGAAGCCTGAGACCGTCTCACAACAACGCGAAACAAATCGGAACGGGGTCGCCACGGTGCGGCCCCGTGACCTTGACGACGGTTTCGAACCGGTCGATCAATCGTTGAAACAGGGTTGGACCAGTCAGGACGAGGCGCTAGGGTGCGCCTCCGGCTTGGCGGAGGGAATAAGGCGATGAAAGTCAGCATAGAACGGGCAACGCTGCTCAAGGCAGTCAGTCAGGCGCAATCCGTTGTCGAGCGCCGCAACACGATTCCGATCCTCGCCAACGTGCTGATCGAGGCCGAGGGCGATACCGTCACCTTCCGCGCCACAGATCTGGATATCGAGGTGCTCGACCGCGCGCCGGCGCAGGTCGAACGCGCGGGGGCAACCACCGTCTCGGCGGTCACGCTGCACGAGATCGTGCGCAAGCTGCCCGACGGCGCGCTGGTGCAACTGTCGGAAGACAGCGCCTCGCAGCGGCTGAGCGTCGCGGCGGGCCGGTCGCACTTCAACCTCGCGACCCTGCCGAAAGAGGATTTCCCGGTGATGGCCTCGTCGGAATACGCGACGAACTTCACCGCCAAGGCCGAGACGCTGCGCCGGCTCTTCGACAAGTCGAAATTCGCCATCTCGACCGAAGAGACGCGCTACTACCTGAACGGCGTCTACATGCACATCGCCGACAGCGAAGAGGGGCGGATGCTGCGCTGCGTCGCGACCGACGGCCACCGTCTCGCCCGCATCGACGCGCCGCTGCCCGACGGCGCCGAGGGCATGCCCGGCGTGATCGTGCCCCGCAAGACCGTGGGCGAGCTGCGCAAGCTGCTCGACGACGACGACATGGAGATCGAGGTTTCGGTTTCCGAGACCAAGGTGCGCTTCGCCACGCCCAACATCACGCTCACCTCCAAGGTGATCGACGGCACCTTCCCGGACTACTCGCGCGTCATCCCGTCGGGCAACACCCGCCGGCTCGAGGTCGACGCGAGCGAGTTCGCCAAGGCGGTCGACCGCGTGGCCACCGTCTCGTCCGAGCGGTCGCGTGCGGTGAAGCTGCAGATCGACGAAGACCGTCTTGTGCTTTCGGTCAACGCCCCGGACAGCGGCGCCGCCGAGGAAGAGCTTGCCGTGGCCTATGGCGACGAGCCGCTCGAGATCGGCTTCAACGCGAAATACCTGCTCGAGATCGCGAGCCAGGTGGACCGCGAGAACGCCGTCTTCATGTTCAACTCGTCCGGCGACCCGACCCTGATGCGCGAAGGCAACGACACCAGCGCCGTTTACGTCGTGATGCCGATGCGCGTGTGACCCGGCCCCGGATCGCAGCACATACCCGGAGCGGACCGTGACCGCTCTCTGCCTCGAACGCCTCGCGCTCTCGCACTTCCGGTCGCACCGGCGGGCCGTCGTCGACACCGACGCGCGGCCCGTCGCGATCTACGGCCCGAACGGCGCCGGCAAGACCAACCTGATCGAAGCGATTTCGATGCTCTCGCCCGGGCGGGGGATGCGCCGCGCCTCGGCGCAGGAGATGACCCGGAGACCCGAGGCTCTGGGCTGGAAGATCTCGGCGCTGCTGCGCGGGCCCGACGGCACTCATGAGATCGACATCCGGTCCGAAGCCGGAGGCGCGCGACAGGTCGAGATCGACGGCAAGCAGGCGCCGCAGACCGCGCTCGGCCGCATCGCCCGGGTGCTGTGGCTGATCCCCTCGATGGACCGGCTGTGGATCGAGTCGCCCGAGGGCCGGCGGCGGTTCCTCGACCGCATGACGCTCAGTTTCTTTCCCGATCACGCCGAGGTGTCGCTGGCCTACGAAAAGGCCATGCGCGAACGCAACCGGCTGCTGAAGGACCAGGTGCGCGACGCCCATTGGTATGCCGCGCTCGAGGGGCAGATGGCGCAGAGCGGCGCCGCGATCCAGTTCAACCGGCAGGCCGCGCTGGATCGGCTCGCCCGCGCGCAGGAGGGGGCCGAGACGCAGTTCCCGGCGGCCGAGCTCGCGCTGGTGTCGACCGAGGCGGAGATTCCCGATGGCGTCGATGACCTGCGCAGCGCGCTGGCCGAGGGGCGGTTCCGCGACATGGCCGCCGGGCGCACGCTCACGGGGCCGCATCGCGCCGACCTGCACGGGGTCTTCGCCGCCAAGGGCGTGCCTGCGTCGGACTGTTCGACCGGCGAGCAGAAGGCGCTGCTGATCTCGCTGATCCTGGCCAACGCCCGGGCGCTCGCGTCGGAGGTCGGCGCACCGCCGATCCTCCTGCTCGACGAGGTCGCTGCGCATCTCGATGCAGGCCGCCGCGCGGCGCTTTACGACGAGATCTGCGCGCTCGGGGCGCAGGCGTGGATGACCGGCACCGGCCCGGAACTGTTCGAGGAACTGGGCGCCCGCGCGCAGCGTCTCTTGGTGCGCGACGAGGCGGGCCAATCGTTTGTTGAAAAGCAGTCCGGCTAACCCCAAATCTTGTGTCATCCGCGTGACAAGGCAGCGCTTCTCACCTATAAAATCCACAAACAAGACAGAGGATGGCTCAATGGCCGAACCGGCAGGCGCTCCGCAGGAATACGGCGCGGATTCCATCAAGGTTCTCAAAGGCTTGGAGGCGGTGCGCAAGCGCCCCGGCATGTATATCGGTGACACCGATGACGGCTCGGGCCTGCACCACATGGTCTACGAGGTCGTCGACAACGGCATCGACGAGGCTCTGGCCGGCCATGCCGACTTCGTGCGGGTGAAGATCCACGCCGACAACTCCGTCTCGGTGCGCGACAACGGGCGCGGGATTCCGACCGACATGCACCAGGAAGAGGGCGTCTCGGCAGCCGAGGTCATCATGACCCAGCTGCACGCCGGCGGGAAGTTCGATCAGAACTCCTACAAGGTGTCTGGCGGTCTGCACGGCGTCGGCGTCTCGGTGGTCAACGCGCTTTCGGTGTGGCTCGAGCTGCGCATCTGGCGCAACGGCAAGGAGCATTACGCCAAGTTCAGCCACGGCGAGACGGTCGAGCACCTGCGCGAGGTCGGCGACGCCGAGGGCGAGACCGGGACCGAGGTGCGTTTCCTCGCCTCGACCGAGACCTTCAGCAACCTCGACTACGAGTTCGCAACCCTTGAGAAGCGCCTGCGCGAGCTGGCGTTCCTGAACTCGGGTGTGCGCATCATCCTCGAGGACGAACGCCCCGCCGAGCCGCTCAAGACCGAGCTGCACTACGACGGCGGCGTGAAGGAGTTCGTGAAGTATCTCGACCGCTCCAAGCAGCCGATGATGGAAGAGCCGATCTACATGGTCGGCGAGAAGGACGGCATCGGCGTCGAAGTCGCGATGTGGTGGAACGACAGCTTCAACGAGATGGTGCTGCCCTTCACCAACAACATTCCGCAGCGCGATGGCGGCACGCACATGGCGGGCTTCCGCGGTGCGCTGACCCGCTCGCTGACACGCTACGCCGCCGACAACGGCCTCGCCAAGCGCGAGAAGATCAACTTTACCGGCGACGATGCCCGCGAGGGTCTGACCTGCGTCCTGTCGGTGAAGGTGCCCGACCCCAAGTTCTCGAGCCAGACCAAGGACAAGCTCGTGTCCTCCGAGGTGCGCCCGGCGGTCGAGAACATGATGAACGAAAAGCTGACGGAATGGCTTGGCGAGCATCCGAACGAGGCCAAGATGATCGTCGGCAAGATCGTCGAGGCGGCGATGGCGCGCGAGGCTGCGCGCAAGGCCCGCGAGCTGACCCGCCGCAAGAACCCGATGGACGTCAACTTCCTTGCCGGCAAGCTCAAGGACTGCTCGGAAAAGGATCCGTCCAAGACCGAGCTGTTCATCGTCGAGGGTGACTCCGCCGGCGGCTCGGCCCAGACCGGTCGCGACCGTGGCACGCAGGCGATCCTGCCGCTGAAGGGCAAGATCCTGAACGTCGAGCGCGCGCGTTTCGACCGGATGCTCGGCAGCCAGGAGATCGGCAACCTCGTGATGGCGCTCGGCACCGGCATCGGCCGCGACGAGTTCAACATCGACAAGCTGCGCTACCACAAGATCATCCTGATGACCGACGCCGACGTCGACGGTGCGCACATCCGGACCCTGCTTCTGACGTTCTTCTACCGGCAGATGCCCGAGCTGATCGAGGGCGGCTACCTCTACATCGCGCAGCCGCCGCTCTACAAGGTCGCGCGCGGCAAGTCCGAGGTCTACGTCAAGGACCAGGCCGCACTCGACGACTACCTCATCAACCAGGGGGTGGAGGGCGCGCACCTCAGCCTTGGCAGCGGCGAGGTCATCACCGGGCAGGATCTCATCCGGGTGATCGACGAGGCACGGCAGCTCAAGCGCGTGCTCGATGCCTTCCCGACCCATTACCCGCGTCACATCCTCGAACAGGCAGCCGTGGCCGGGGCCTTCGTGCCCGGTGCCGTGGATTCCGACCTGCAGGGCGTCGCCAACAAGGTTGCTGCGCGGCTCGACCTGATCGCGGTGGAATACGAGAAGGGCTGGCAGGGCCGCATCACGCAGGATCGGGGCATTCGTCTCGCGCGGATCCTGCGCGGCGTCGAAGAGGTTCGCACGCTCGACGGTCCGATGCTGCGCTCGGGCGAGGCGCGCAAGACCGGCAGCTTCACGCAGGCGCTTCAGGCGATCTACTCCAGCCCGGCCGTGCTCGAGCGCAAGGACCGTCGGCAGGTGATCTACGGCCCGCTCGGCCTGCTCGAGGCGATCCTCGAAGAGGGCGAGAAAGGTCTCAGCCTCCAGCGCTACAAGGGGCTGGGCGAGATGAATCCGGGCCAGCTCTGGGAAACCACGCTCGACCCCGACGCGCGTACGCTCCTGCAGGTGCAGGTCGACGACGTGGCCGAGACCGACGACATCTTCACCAAGCTGATGGGCGACGTAGTCGAACCGCGTCGTGACTTCATCCAGCAGAATGCTCTGAGCGTCGAGAACCTCGACTTCTGAGGCTGTCCGCAGACCAAGATCAAAGGGCCCGCAGCCGGGAAGCGCGGGCCCTTTTCCTGTTCGTCAGAACAGTTCGAGATAGCGCCGGACTTCCCAGTCGGTGACCTGCCGCAGGTAGTCCGAGACCTCGTGCCGGCGCGAGCGGACGAAGTGATCGACATAGGCGTCGCCGAAAAGCTCCCGGGCCATGTCGCTGGCCTCGAGCCGGTCGGTGGCCTCCACGAGGTCGCGCGGAAAGCGCGCGGCGGGGGCGGGGGAGGCCTCGTAAGCGCTGCCCGAAAGCGGCTCGGGCGGTTCCACCGCGTTCTCGATCCCCCACAGACCGGCGGCAAGGCAGAACGCCATGACAGCGTGCGGATTGGAATCCGCCGCCGGAACGCGGAACTCGATCCGCGTGGCCTCGGGGGTGTCGTTGATGATACGCACCGCCGCCGTCCGGTTCTGCACGCCCCAGCTTGCCCATGTCGGCGCCCATGCGCCGGGCACGAGCCGCTTGTAGGCGTTCACGGTCTGCGCGGTGAAGACCAGCATCTCGGGCATGAGCTGCAACAGGCCGCCGAGAAAATGCCGCGCCTCGATCGACAGCCCGTCGGGCGCGTCCGGGTCGGCGAAGGCGGGTGCGTCGCCCTTGCGAAGCGAGATGTGGAAATGCCCGGACTGTCCCGAAAGGTCGGGCGACAGCTTCGACATGAAGACCGTCGTAAGCGCGTTCCGCGCGAAATAGGCCCGCGCGAAGTTCCGGAAGAGAGCGGCGTCATCGGCGGCCTTGATGCCGCTCGTGACGGCCAGCGGAGCCTCGAAGCAGCCGGGCCCGAGCTCGGTGTGCAGGCTGTCCATGCCGATGTCAAGCGTCTCCATGCAACTCCTGAGCCCGTCGAAGAGATCGCCGTAGGCCGCCGCCGACTGCAACGAGTAGGTGCGGTTGGCCTTCGCGAAATGCTCGAGGTTGCGGTAGCCCTTGGCCCGCAGGCTGTCGGCGGTCTCGTCGAGCAGGAAGAACTCGTATTCGAAGGCCGCCGTGACGCCGAAGCCCATGGCGTCGGCACGGGCGAGCTGCTTCAGAAGCTGGTTGCGCGGCGAGTTCTCGCCGTAGTCCCCGGTGAAATCCGCGATGACGATGCCGGCATCGAGGCTGAACGGCCAGCGCCGCAGCGTCTCGGGAAAGATCCGCGCGGGCCGGTCGATGTAGGTCCGGTCGTCCTCCCACTGCTGCTCGGCGCTGTCCCACGCGTGGATCACGTCGCAGAAGCTGTAGCCGGTCACCGCGAGCTTGCCGGCCTTCGTGCCGCTCATGAGCTTGTGGCAGAAAAGCCCGTCGAGGTCGAAGAGCCCCACGTGCATGTCTTTCAGGGCAGAGAGCTCGGGATCGTCAGAGAGGGTCATCTTGGGGCGAAGTCCTTGGGGCCGTTCAAAAGTTGCCTCACGTTAGCCCCGGTTGACGCCCTCGTCCCGCAGTTTCGGCCCTCTGGCCCCGCCAACGGCGATACCTGCACAGATAGGCATCAGGCCGTCGCCGGTGGGCGCGCCCGCCCGGTTTCGGGCAGGCGCATCGTTTCGGATCCGGGCGTCAGTTCAGGCCCATTCGCCGGCGCGGAACACCGGCACGCGGGTGCCGTCGGCGGTGATCCCGTCGATGTCGGTCTCGGCGCCGCCGATCATCCAGTCGACGTGGATGAGGCTCGAATTGCCGCCCTTCTCCGCGATCTGCTCGGCGGTCAGCGACGCGCCGTCGAGGAAGCACTTGGAGTAGCACTGACCGAGCGCGATGTGGCAGGCGGCGTTCTCGTCGAAGAGGGTATTGTAGAACAGCAGGCCCGATTGCGAGATCGGCGAGGAATGCGGCACCAGCGCCACCTCGCCGAGGCGCGCGGCGCCCTCGTCGGTGGCGATGAGCTCGCGCAGGATGTCGCCGCCCTTGTCGGCTTTGGCCTCGACGATGCGCCCGTCCTTGAAGGTCACCTCGATGCCGTCGATCAGGCTGCCCTGGTGCGACAGCGGCTTGGTCGAACACACGGTGCCGTCGACGCGCTGCGCGTGGGGGGTGGTGAACACTTCTTCGGTGGGGATGTTCGGGTTGCAGACGACCCCGTTCTGCGCCTCGGACGCGCCGCCGTGCCACTCGTGATCGTCGGCAAGGCCGACGGTCAGGTCGGTGCCGGGGCTGCGGAAGTGCAGCGCCGAGAACCTCTGCTCGTTCAGCCACCTGGTCCGGGCGCGCAGCGTGGCGTTGTGCTCGTCCCAGGCGGCGACGGGGTCGTCGGTGTTCACCCGCGAGGCCGAGAAGATCGCGTCGGCGAGTTTCGCCTGCGCGTCGCCAGTGGGCAGGTCGGGGAACATGCGCGCCGCCCAGCTCTCGCCCGGCCAGGCGCAGATCGTCCAGTTGATCTCGAAGGTCGAGATCTTCTCGAGCGCCGGCTTGTAGGCGGTCGAGGTCGCCTTGCCCACGCGCGACACCTTGGCCGGGTCCTGCTCGGACAGCAGCATCGGGTCCTCGCCGACGATCGCCATGCGCGCCGCGCCCCGGTCGAAAGCCTCGGCCATGCCGGAATAGAGCCACCCGGGGGCAAGGTCGAAGGTCTCGTCGCCGGCTGTCTCGAAGCGCGCCAGCGTGACCTCGGAATCGGTCAGCAGCGGCGTGACCAGTGATGCGCCGGCGGCATATGCGGCGCGGGTGATGGCGCGCACCAGCGGCAGCGCGGTGACCGGCGCGGTCAGCACCAGCTCCTGCCCCGGCTGCAGGTTGAGGCCGGTGCGCACCGAGACCTCGGCAAGGCGCTCGAGAAGGGTCGGGTCGATGGGGCTGTCGGTCATGCGTGTCTCCTGCGCTCGGGGCTGTATCGGTTCGGAGGTAACATGCGCCCCGCGGCGAACAAGCGCAAACCTCGGGGCACGGGGTGGCGCAGCAGCGCTCTGCGCGGTTACAGAGAGCCTGTCAGGAGGACCCGCCATGCCGCAGGAGACAGAGAACACCCCGTCGCTGATCGTGTGGGATTTCGACGGCGTGCTGAACGCCAACATGGTCAACGGCCGCCCGGTCTGGACGCGCACGCTGGAATCCGACCTCGGCATTCCGCGGGACAGCCTGCAGACCGACCTTTTTGCCGGCGACACGGTGGACGAGATCCTGCGCGGCCGGATCGACCTTCTGGCGCATGTCTCGGACTGGCTCGAGGCGCGCGGCCACCCGCTGACGGGCCGGGCGTTTCTCGACTACTGGTTCGAAAAGGATGCCTACCCGGACCCCGAAGTCTTGGGCTGGCTGCGGGCGCATCCCGCGCGCCACGTGATCGGCACCAACAACGAGACCCACCGGGCCGCCTACATCGAGGAGACGATGGGCTACGGCGCGCATGTCGAGACGGTCTTCTGCTCGGGCCGGGTGGGCGCGGCGAAGCCCGACCCTGCCTTCTTCGCCCGGATCGAGGCGTGGTCGGGCCTGCCGCCGGACCGCATCCTGCTGGTCGATGACGTGGCCGAGAACATCGCGGCGGCCGAGGCGCGCGGGTGGCAGGTGTTCCGGTTCACCGACGAGACTCGCGACGCGCTGCCCGCGCGGCTGGGTCTCGCATGACGGCGCTGATGATCCAGGGCACCGGCTCGAACGTGGGCAAGTCGATGCTGGTGGCCGGGCTCTGCCGGGCGGCGCGGCGGCGCGGGCTGTCGGTCGCACCGTTCAAGCCGCAGAACATGTCGAACAACGCGGCGGTGACGGCGGACGGCGGCGAGATCGGTCGGGCGCAGGCGTTGCAGGCGCTGGCCTGCGGGCTGCCCTTGCACACCGACATGAACCCGGTGCTCTTGAAGCCCGAGACCGACGTCGGCGCGCAGGTGGTCGTGCAGGGGCAAAGACTGATGACCACCCGGGCCCGGGACTATGCCGGTCTGAAGCCGCAGCTCATGGCGCGGGTATTGGAAAGCTTCGAACGTCTGTCGGCCGCGCATGAGCTGGTGATCGTCGAGGGTGCCGGCAGCCCGGCCGAGGTGAACCTGCGTCGCAGCGACATCGCCAACATGGGCTTTGCCCGCGCGGCGGGCGTGCCGGTGGTGCTGGCGGGCGACATCGACCGGGGCGGCGTGATCGCGCAGATCGTCGGCACGCAGGCGGTGATCGACCCTGACGACGCGGCGCTGGTGCGCGGCTTTCTCGTCAACAAGTTCCGGGGCGACCCGTCGCTCTTCGATGACGGCTACGCGATGATCGAGGCGCACACCGGCTGGCGCGGCTTCGGCGTGCTGCCGTGGTTCCGCGATGCGTGGAAGCTGCCCGCCGAAGATGCCCTCGACGTCGATGCGCCGGTGCGGGCAGGGGGGCTGCACGTGGTGTGCCTCTGCCTGTCGCGGATCGCGAATTTCGACGATCTCGACCCGCTGGCGCAGGAGCCGGGGGTGCGGCTCACCATGCTCGGGCCGGGGCGGGCCATTCCGGGGGATGCCGACCTTGTGATCCTTCCGGGCACGAAATCGACGCGTGGCGACCTCGCGTTCCTGCGGGCGCAGGGATGGGACGTGGACCTTGCCGCCCATCACCGGCGCGGTGGGCGGGTGCTGGGCATCTGCGGCGGCTACCAGATGCTCGGGCGCTCGGTCTCGGATCCGGAGGGTATCGAGGGTTACGCGGGCACCGATGCCGGGCTCGGCCTGCTCGACATCGACACCGTGATGACCGCCGAGAAACGGCTGACCGAGACCCGCGCCACCCATGCCGCGACGGGCCAGGGGTTCCACGGCTACGAGATCCACATCGGCCGCAGCGACGGGCCCGACCGGGCGCGCCCCTTCGCGCATGTCGAGGGGCGTCCCGAAGGCGCCGAGAGCGCCTGCGGGCGGGTGCAGGGCAGCTACCTGCACGGCATGTTCCGCGACGATGCCTTCCGTGCGGCATGGCTCGGGGGCTTCGGTGTGGCGTCCGAAGGCGGCTATGACGCCGGCGTAGAGACGACACTCGACGCGCTGGCGGATCACCTCGAGATCCATCTCGACGTGGCCGGCCTTCTGGTCTGCGCTCGCTGACCCGCCACGATCTGCCGCAGGGCAGGGGGCCGCTTTCCCGGTGCAAGTCATCGCCTGCGCTGCAAAACGCGCCTATCATGCCGCACCCGCAAGAAGACTTCGGCACGGTCCCGGCGACGCTCTGGCGAGCCCGCCCGGACCGGGTCAGGATGGGCGGAAGTGGACAGGACCAGACAGAGACGACCCCGATGAGCGAAGAGGGTTTTACCAGCGATTTCAGCGGCGACGGCGCGGCCGGCGTCCTGACGCTGGGTGGCGCGCTGACGGTGCACACGGTCACCGCGCTGCGTGACAGCCTCGCCCCGGCGCGCGGGGCGGGTGATCTCGTGGTGGACATGGCCGGTGTCGACAGGATGGACACGGCGGGCGCGTGGGCGCTGGCCGAGCTCGAGGCGCAGATCGCGCAGCGCGGCGGCACCACCCGGCTGCGCCACGCGGGCGACGAGGCGCTTCTGCTGCTCGACACCGTCCGCGCCGCCCTGCCGGCCCCCGAGACCCCGGCCGAGCGTGACCGTGGCCTGATCGCGCTGCTCGAGGCCACCGGACGGCGGGTCGCCACCGGCGCGGCCTTCCTGCGGGACCTGCTGGCCTATCTCGGCCTGTTCCTCGTGGCGCTCTGGCGCGTCGTGACCCACCCGCGCGAGTTCCGCTTCACCGCGCTCGTCGCCCATGCCGACGACGTCGGCCTGCGCGCGGTGCCCATCGTCGGGCTCATGGCGTTCCTGATCGGCGTGGTGCTGGCGTTCCAGGGCTCGGCGCAGCTGCGCCAGTTCGGGGCCGAGGTCTTCGTGGTCGATCTCATCGCCATCTCGATCCTGCGCGAGCTGGGCATCCTGCTCACCGCGATCATCGTCGCGGGCCGCACGGCGTCGGCATTCACCGCCGCCATCGGCTCGATGAAGATGCGCGAGGAGATCGACGCCATGCGCACGCTCGGGCTCGACCCGGCGACGGTGCTCTTCGTGCCGCGCATCCTTGCGCTGCTGCTGATGCTGCCGATCCTCGGGCTGGTGGCCAACGTCATGGGGCTAATCGGCGGCGCGCTGATGTCGTGGATCGACCTCGGCATCTCGCCGTCGATGTTCCGGGCGCGGCTCATCGCCGACACCGACGTGTCGCATGTCTTCGTCGGACTGGTGAAGGCGCCGGTCTTCGCGCTCATCATCGGCGTGGTGGGCTGCCACGCGGGGATGCAGGTGCAGGGCAACGCCGAGTCCCTTGGGCGGATGACGTCGAACGCGGTGGTGACAGCCATCTTCGCTGTGATCGTCGCCGACGCGCTGTTCTCCATCTTCTTTGCGCAGGTGGGGCTGTGAGCGCGCCCGAGGTGGTCATACGCGTGCGCGACCTGCGCAACCAGTTCGGGGCCAACGTCGTGCACGAGGGGCTCGACCTCGATGTCTACCGTGGCGAGATCCTTGGCGTTGTGGGCGGGTCGGGCACCGGCAAGTCGGTGCTGCTGCGGTCGATCACCGGGTTGCAACGGCCCTCCGCCGGGCGGATCGAGGTCTTTGGCGTCGACGTTCTGGGCGGTCCGGCCGCCGCCCGCGAAACGCTCGACGAGCGCTGGGGCGTGATGTTCCAGGACGGCGCGCTGTTCTCGTCGCTCACGGTTCGCGAGAACGTCGAGGTGCCACTGAAGAAGATCCCCGGCCTCGCACCCGACGTGCGCGCGGCCCTCGCCGACCTCAAGATCTCGATGGTGGGGCTCAGGTACCTCGCGGGCGACAGGTATCCGTCCGAGCTGTCCGGCGGGATGCGCAAGCGGGCGGGACTGGCGCGGGCGCTGGCGCTCGACCCCGAGATCGTCTTTCTCGACGAGCCGACCGCCGGGCTCGATCCAATCGGCGCGGCGGCCTTCGACGCGCTCATCCGCAATCTCAGCAAGTCTCTGGGGCTGACGGTTTTTCTCGTGACCCATGATCTCGACACGCTGCGTGCAACCTGCGACCGTATCGCGGTGCTGGCCGAGCGGCGGGTTCTCGTCACCGGCAGCTTGCAGCAGATGCAGGAGGTCGATCACCCTTGGGTGCACGAGTATTTCACCGGGCCGCGCGCCCGTGCCGCCTTCGAGGCGAACGGCCCCCGCGACAAGGAAGGTGACTGACCATGGAAACGCGCGCGAATTACGTTCTCGTCGGTGCCTTCGCGATCCTCGGCCTGTTGGGGCTGCTGGGATTCTTCCTGTGGTTCGCCAATGTCGAGCTCGACCGGCAGTTCGCCTATTACGACGTCGATTTCGACTCGGTGTCGGGGCTGAGCGCGGCTTCCGACGTGCGCTTTGCCGGCCTGCCGGTGGGGCAGGTGGTCAGCGTCGCGCTGTCCCCTGCGAACGATGGCCGTATCCGCGTGCGGGTCGAGATCGGCGCCGAGACACCGGTGCGCACCGACAGCGTGGCCACCATCGAGGCGCAGGGCGTGACCGGCGTCGCCTATGTCGGCATCTCGAGCGGCACTCCCGAGGCACCGTTGCTGCGCGACGCGCAGGAGGGCGTTCCGATGATCGAGGCGGGTCGCTCGATGCTGCAATCGTTGACACAGGACGCGCCCGAGATCCTGTCGGAGACACTCGATCTCGTGCGTGACCTGCGCGAGCTGATGGGGGGCGAGAACCGCCAGCGGATCGAGAACATCCTTGCCAACGTGGAGCAGTCGTCGATCTCCTTCGGGGATGCGCTCGAGGATTTCTCGGGCGTCACCGGGGCGGTTTCGACCTTCGCGAGCGAGATCCAGCGGTTCAACAGCACGCTCGACGGGGTCAGCCGCGATTTCGGCGGGGTGCTTGACGAGGCTGAACAGGCGCTCGCCTCGATCAACGCGCTGTCGGAAGAGACGCGTGGCGTGGTCGCGCGCGGCGGTGCGACGCTCGACCGGGCCGAGGGAACGCTGGGCGCGGCCGATGCCTACATCACCGGCACGCTTGGGCCCGCGACCGAGCGGATGAGCGGCTCTGTCACTGGTATCGAGACGCGTTTCGCGGCGCTTGCCGACAGTGCCGAGGCACTGGCCGAGACTCTCTCCGAGACCGGGCGTACCGCCACCGCGCGGCTGGCGGAGGCGCAGGAGACCCTTGCGCGCGTCGACACGCTCATCGCCTCGCTCGACCAGACCGCCGGCAGTGTCGACAGCGCGGCGCAGCGGCTCGACGGGATGCTGGCCGAAGACGCCAGCGCGCTGATCGCCGAGCTGCGCACCGCCACCGCCGAGGCGACGGAGGTGATCCGCAGCATCGGCGAGACCGCCGACACCGATCTCGCCGCGATCTTTGACGACATCCGCGCGGCGACCGCGCAGGCCTCGGCCACCATCGACACCGTGGGCCGCGATCTTTCCTCGGCCTCGGGGAGACTCGACGGGCTGGCCTCGGACGCGGTGCAGACGCTGGCCGACGCGCGCGAGACCTTCGCCAACGCCAACGATACGCTCGCGGCGATCAACGGCACGCTCGAGACCGGCGACCGCGCGCTGGGCGCCGCCGAGCGGGCCTTCGACAGCGCCGACACCGTGCTCAACGACGAGATCGGCGGCATCGCCGCGAGCCTGCGCAGCACGCTCGATACGCTCGAGGCGGCGGTGGGCGATGTCGCCGCCGAGATCCCCGCCGTGGCCGAGGAGCTGCGCTCGGCCAGCCGGTCGGCCGAGGCGGCCTTTGCCGGGATCGAGGGCACGGTCGACGCGGCCTCGCCGGCGGTGCGCGACTTCGCCGCCACGGCGCTGCCGCAGTTCGGGCGCCTCGCCGTCGAGACCCGCGCTCTGATCGACAACCTCGACGCGCTCATCGGCCAGATCCGGCGCGACCCGAGCCGCTTCTTCCTTGACCCCCGTGCTCCGGAATACCGAAGGTAACACCATGTGGATGCGCCTGACCCTCCTGCCGCTCGTTCTTGCCACCGCCGGCTGCGGTGCCCTCTCGGCGCTCGACGATGCCGCGCGCCCGCTCGAGATCTACGAGCTGCGCACCCCCGGCATCGAGACCACCGCGCGGCGGCGCAACGTCGAGCTGGTGGTCGAGGAGCCCATCGCCAGCGGGGCGTTGTCGACGGAACGCATCATGGTCCGCCCCGCGCGGCTTCAGGCACAATATCTGCCAGATGTGCGCTGGGCCGATCCGGCGCCCGTGATGCTGCGCACGCTGCTGCTGCGCAGCCTCGCCGAGACCGGGGCCTTCACCTCGGTCGGGCGGCAGCCGCTGGCGAGCGTCGGTGACTACGCGCTGCTGGGCGAGCTCACCGATTTCCAGGCCGAACCCGTCGCCGGGAGCGAGGCCGCCGAGGTGCGGGTGCGCCTGATGTTGCGGCTCGTGCGCGAGCGCGATGCCAGCGTGGTCGCAAGCCGCACCTTCGATGCCGTGGAACAGTCGGCGGACACCGGGCCCGACAGCCTCGTCGCGGCCTTCGACCGGGCCACCGCGGCGCTTATCGCCGAGGTGCTGCCCTGGGTCATCGCCGAGACATGAGCGGCTGAGGCAGGAGAGGGCATGCGGTTCACCCTGCGACAGGTCGAGTATTTCATCGCCACGGCGGAAACCGGGTCGATCACGCTGGCCTCCGAGCGCATCAGCATCTCGCAGCCGTCGATCTCGGCGGCGATCTCGCAGCTCGAAGCCGAACTCGGCGCGCAACTCTTCCTGCGGCGTCACGCGCAGGGGCTCTCGCTCACGCCCGCCGGGCGCGAGTTGCTGACCAAGGCAAAGCGGCTCGTGGAGCAGGCGAACAGGCTCTATCACACCGCGTCCGAGGTCACCGACACGCTCGGCGGCACGCTCTCCGTCGGCTGCCTGCTGACCTTTGCGCCGATGGTGCTGCCGGCGATCACCCAGGGGTTCGCTGCCGATCATCCCGGCGTGCGGGTGGCGCCGGAGGTGGCCGATCACGCGCAGCTTCTGCACAGGCTCGAGCGCGCCGAACTGGATGTCGCCCTGAGCTACGATCTCGAGGTGCCTGACGGTTTCGACTTCGAGCCGCTCGTCGAGCTTGCGCCCTACGCGATGGTGGCGCAGACCGATCCGCTCGCGGGGCAGGCGGCTGTGACGCTCGCGGAGCTGGCGGAGCAGGAGCTGATCCTGCTCGATCTGCCGTTGTCGCGGGACTATTTCATGGGGTTGTTCGCCCGCGAGGGGCTGACGCCGCGCATCGCCGCCCGGCTGCAGCAGTTCGACGTGTTGCGCACCATGGTTGCGAACCGCTTCGGCTACAGCATCGCCAACGCGCGGCCGCGCAACTCGGTGGCGATGGACGGGCGTGACGTGGTCGCGGTGCGCATCGCCGGGGCGCCGCAGGGCATGACGATGGGGCTGCTGCGCGTGGCACGGCAACGTCCGACGCGGCTGGTCACGACCTTCGTGGACTATTGCCGCGATCTCATTTCCGACAGCTACGTGCCGGGCATGGTCGCCCCGTCGGACGCGCCGAGACGGCGGGGGTAGAGTCTCATTTCGACCCTGTTTCGGCGTGAAACGGCGCGATCACTCGTCGCCCGGCACCCCGTATGACGGCGCCGCCCGGGGATCGAGCGCGCGGGTGACATAGTCGTCCGCCTGCGGCGCGTAGACCTCCCAGGCGCGGGCGATGGCCTCGATCGGGCAGCCCTCGTCGATCCAGTCGCAGCGCAGTTCGGCGTAGGGCCATGCCTCGCGGTCGACGATCAGCAGGCCTGCCGAATGGACCGGCCCGGCCTCGCCGCCGGCCGCGACACCCGCGCGCATCGCGGCAATCAGCCGGTCTCCGAGCGCGCCCGATGCCGTCTCGAAGCCCGCGACAATGGCCGCCGGCACGCCATCGTTGGCAAGCAGGTTGCCACCCGAGGCGACGTCGCGGCCCTGTGCCTGCGTCCAGATCCCCAGCGAGTTCGGCCCGGAGTGGATGGCGTTGCTGCCCGTGGCGTCGATCGCCAGCACCTGCCGATAGGCCATGTGATCGCTTTCGGCCTGCAGCGCGGCGATGGCCTCGGCGGCGGTGCGGCCTGCTTCCATCAGGTCCAGCGCGCTCGTCCCCAGCCTGGGGTCGGTGACGTTCTGCGAGGCGACCGCGCCGACACCGGCGCGGGCAAAGGCGCAGCGGGCCGCCACCGCCGGCGAGGACGAGGAAATGGCAATGCCGAACTGTCCGGTCTCGGCGCAGCGCGCCACGAGGGAAAAGGTCATTCTGTCTCCGTTGCCTGTCGTGTGTACCGGCGGCTCAGTCCGGGATCACCGCCGTGCCGTCGATCTCGACCAGCCATTCCGGCCGCGCCAGCGCCTGCACGACCAGCCCGGTCGAGACCGGGTGCACGCCCTTGATGTATTCGCCCATGGTCCGGTAGACCGCCTCGCGGTGGCGCACGTCGGTGATGTAGACGACGACCTTCACGAGATGTTCGATCGAGCCGCCGGCCTCCTCGATGAGTTGCACGATGTTCTGCATGACCTTGTGGGTCTGCTCCACGGGATCGTGGCTGTCGATGTTCTTGGCGTCGTCGAGGTTCTGCGGGCACTGGCCGCGCAGCCAGACGATGCGGCCCCCTTGCGTGACCACCGCCTGCGAAAGGTCGTTGTCGAGGCTCTGCTCGGGGTAGGTGTCGCGGGTGTTGAAGGGGCGGATGCGGGTGTGGGCCATAGGGTCTCCGTGACTGGTTCCGTGGCGGACGGGTTCACTCGGCGGCGCGCCGGGCTGCCTCGTCGTAGGTGGCGTAATTGCGCTGTATGAGGATCTGGTCGGCGATGTGCCGGGCGTCGTGCCAGACACCCCAGATGAAGCTCGACCCGCGCCGCGAGAGCCACGGCAGGCCGAGGAAGTAGAGCCCCGGTTCCGCCGACACGCCGCGCTGGTGGACGGGGCGGCCGTCGGCATCGAAAGTGTCGAGTTCGATCCAGTCGAAATCCTGCCGGTAGCCGGTCGCCCAGATGATCGTGCGGATCTCTGCCGCCTCGAGATCGAGGCTCTCGAGCGGCTCGGTCATGCAGGCGGGATCAGGGGACAGGCGGCGCGCCTCGGGCTCTTCGGACAGGTCGAGGCCGTTGCGGGAGACATGGGCATCGGCCTCGTCGAGCATCCGCAGGTAGCTGTCGTCTCCGGCGCGGATGTTGCGGGCAAGATCGGGCGCGAAGCGCACGGTGCGACCGTCGCTGGCCTCGGTCCGTCCGACCAGCGTGATGCCTTCGCCGGCGAGCTGCCGGAAGTCCATGGTGCGCCCGCCGTTGGCGCCGCTCACCGCGATGGTGACGTGCTCGGTGCCGGGCGCCGGGGCGGCGATGTCCCACTTGCCGAGCACGCCGAGCCACCAGACGAAATCGCGTCCGCGATAGCGGCGCGGCGGGCGTTCGTGCGGGCCCACGGAGAGATAGACCTCGCGCCCGGCCCGGTTCAGTTCGTCGGCGATCTGCACGCCGGACGAACCCGCGCCCACCACCAGCACCGCCCCCGCGGGCAGGGCGTCGGGGTTGCGGTAGGCGGCGGAGTGGATCTGCGTGAGGCCCTCGGTCTCGGGGACCACGGGCGGGATCACCGGCACCTGGAACGGACCGGTGGCGGCCACGACCGAGCGCGCCTCGATCACCCCGTCGGAGGTCTCGGCGCGGAAGCCGGGGCGCCCCTCGAGCCGGGTGAGCCGCGTGACCTCGACGCCGCAGCGCACCGGCGCATCTATCTGGCGGGCGTAATCCTCGAAGTAGTCGGCCACGGCCTCCTTGCCCGGAAAGGCCTCTCCGTCGCCATCGAAGGTCATGCCGGGGAAACGATCATGCCACGCCGGCCCGTTGGCGACGAGCGAGTCCCACCGACACGAGCGCCAGCGTTCCGCAATGCGGCTGCGTTCGAGCACGAGATGCGGCACGCCGGCCCGTCCGAGGTGTTCGCTCATGGCGATGCCGGCCTGTCCCGCGCCGATGACGAGCGTGTCGATCCGTTCCGTTGCCATTGCCCTGTCCTTCCCGTGACCGCGTCCGACAGTCATCCGGCATTCCGCTTCATTCATAAATTAAAATTTGCGTCGGCCCTGCTTCGGCTTTTCCGATGCAATTCCGCCATTGGCGTTCTGCAGTGCAGCAGGGAACCGTGATGCAGCTGCAGCGTTAGCTGTAGTGCGGGCAGACCGTGCCGCATTTTTGCAACCTGTTTCCGAGAGCACAGATGTTCGACAAGTCCCTTCGGGCCGATCCCCGCGACGTATCCTTCGACGTGACCGCAGGCCGAGCGGCGTGGCTTGGCGCCCGCCCCGACGGCGAAGGCACGAACTTCGCCCTTTTCTCGGACCATGCCGAGGCCGTGGAGCTTTGTCTCTACGACGACAAGGGCATCAGCGAGCTTGCCCGGCTCGAGTTGCCGCGCAGCGAGGGCGGTATCTGGTTCGGCTACCTGCCGGGCATCGGCCCGGGGCAGGCCTATGGCTACCGCGTCCATGGCCCCTTCGCGCCGGAAGATGGGCATCGCTTCAATCCCAACAAGCTGCTGCTCGACCCCTACGCGCAGGCCCTTCGCGGCACGCTCGAGTGGAACGAGGCGCTGTTCGGCTACCCGGTCGGCACCTCGGATCTAGAGTTCGACGAGCGGGACAGCGCCCCCTTCATGCCCAAGTCGATCGTCGCCGAAGCCGATTTCGACTGGGAGGCCGAGAGCCATCCGGCGACCCCGTGGTCCGACAGCGTGATCTACGAGGCGCACGTGCGCGGCATGACCATGCGCCATCCCGGCGTGATCGAGGCGGACCGGGGCACTTTCAAGGCGCTCGCCTCCGAGCCGATCATCGAACACCTGCAGAAGCTGGGGGTGACCGCCATCGAGCTTCTGCCGGTGCACGCCATGGTGCAGGACCAGCGGCTCGTCGAGAGCGGGTTGCGCAACTACTGGGGCTACAACACGCTCGGCTTCTTCGCCCCGAACCGCAACTACCTTGCGTCCGAAGACGTGCGCGAGGTCCGGCAGGCGGTGAAGCGTTTCCACGACGCCGGCATCGAGGTGATCCTCGACGTGGTCTACAACCACACCGCCGAGGGCAACGAGTGGGGCCCGACGCTCAGCTTCCGCGGCATCGACAACGCCAGCTACTACCTGCTGGCCGACGAGAAGCGCCACTGCTTCGACACCACCGGCTGCGGCAACACGCTGAACATCGCGCACCCGATGGTGCTGCGGATGGTGATGGACAGCCTGCGCTACTGGGTCGAGGTCTGCCATGTCGACGGCTTCCGCTTCGACCTTGCCTCGACGCTGGGCCGCGAACCGGCGGGCTTCGAACGCGAGGGCGCCTTCTTCAACGCGCTGCGTCAGGACCCGGTGCTGAGCCAGGTGAAGCTCATCGCCGAGCCTTGGGACATCGGCGACGAGGGTTACCAGGTAGGCGGCTTCCCGTGGCCCTTCCGCGAGTGGAACGACAAGTTCCGCGACGACACGCGCGCCTTCTGGCGGCGTGATCCGGGCCGGCTGCCGCGTCTGGCGCAGCGGCTCATGGGCAGCCCGACGCAGTTCAACCATTCGCGCCGCCCGGCGACCTCCTCGGTCAACTTCCTTGCCGCGCACGATGGCTTCACCCTGTGGGACACGCTCAGCTACAACGAGAAGCACAACGAGGCCAACGGCGAGGACAACCGCGACGGCCACGACCACAACCTCTCGCACAATCTCGGCGTCGAGGGGCCGACCGACGACCCGCAGATCGACGGGGCCCGCCTGCGCCGCGCCAAGGCGATGCTCACCACGCTTTTCGCCTCGCACGGGGTGCCGATGCTGCTCGCGGGTGACGAGATGGGGCAGAGCCAGAACGGCAACAACAATGCCTACTGCCAGGACAACGAGATCACCTGGATCGACTGGGAAGGCGCCCGCCCCGAGATGGTCGAGGCGGTGGCGAGCCTGATCGCCTTCCGTCGCGAATGGCGCGGCCATCTTGCGCCCGAGGGTTTCTGGCCGCGCCCCGAGGCGACGGAAAGCGTCTGGTGGCACCCCGAGGGCCGCGAGATGGAAGACGGCGACTGGCAGGATGAAGGTCTGCCGGTGACCGGTCTGCAGCACACCCGCGAGGGCTGCCCCGACCTGCTGATCGTGGCGAACGCCGGAGACGACTGCGAGTTCACGCTGCCCGAGGGCGACTGGCACAAGCGCATCGACAGCGCCTGCACACCGGTGACCTGCAACGAGGCTGCAAGCGGCAAGGTCACGATCTCGGGGCAGGCGGTGACCATCTTCCAGAACGGCGAGCCGTCGGAATGAGCCTGCCGGTGTGGGGCGCAACTCCGCTGGAACAGGGGCGCTGGCACTTCGGCCTCTGGGCACCTGCGGCAACGGAGGTCGCGCTGGTGCTCGACGGGCGTGCGCAGCCCATGCAGCCCGGGCCCGACGGTCGCTGGTCGCTCGAGACCGAGGCCGGCCCCGACATGCCCTATGTCTTCCGCGTCGACGGGCAGGACCGCCCCGACCCGGCCTCGCGCCGGCAGGTCGACACGGTCCACGGCGCCTCGCTGACGGTCGATCCCGCGCGGTTCGACTGGGGCCGCCCCTGGGCCGGGCGGCCGCTGGAAGAGGCGGTGATCTTCGAGCTGCACATCGGCTCCTTCACGCGCGAAGGGACCTTTGCCGCGGCGCAGCGCCGCCTGCCGGAGCTGGCCGCGCTGGGCATCACGGCGCTCGACGTGATGCCGGTCTCGCAGTTCGAGGGGGCTCGCGGCTGGGGCTATGACGGCGTGCTGAACCGCGCGCCGCATCCGGCCTACGGCACGCCGGACGAGATGCGCGCCTTCGTCCGTGCGGCGCAGGAGCAGGGCATCATGGTGCTGCTCGATCTCGTGATGAACCACTTCGGGCCGTTCGGAAACTACCTGCCGAGCTACGCGCCGCAATTCTACACCGACACGCCCACCCCCTGGGGTGACGGGATCGACTTCCACCGGCCCGAGGTGCGCGCCTTCTTCCTCGAGTCCGCGCTGGGCTGGATCGAGGACTACCGGCTCGACGGCTTCCGCCTCGATGCCGTCCACCAGATCCGCGACGAGTCGGAGCGGCATTTCATGCTCGAGCTGCGCGACACGCTGCGGGCCCGCGACCGGGGCCGGCCGATCCACCTTGTTTGCGAGGACGAGCGCAACCTGCCGCACCTGCGCGAGCAGGGCTTCGACGCCGAATGGAACGACGACTGGCACAACGCGCTGCATGTCGCACTCACCGGCGAGACGCAGGGCTACTACGAGCGTTTCGCCGACGACCCCTTCGGTCATCTCGCCCATGCCCTCGCGCACGGGCAGGTCGACGAGGGGCAGGACATTCCCGGCCATGGCCCGCGCGGCGCCCCGGCCTCGCATCTGCCGTGGACGGCCTTCGTCAACTCGAACCACACCCACGACCAGATCGGCAACCGGCCCAACGGCGAGCGGTTGCTGACCCTCGTGGGCGAGGAGACCGGCCGCGTCATCCACGCAGCGCTGCTGCTGATGCCGTTCCTGCCGATGCTCTTCATGGGCGAGGAAGAGGGCAGCGAGGCGCCGTTTCCCTTCTTCTGCGATCCTCCCGACGAGGACGGCCGCGAGGCCGTGCGCAAGGGGCGCGCCGGCGAGCTCGGGCGGCTGGACTACGACGTCAGCCGCATGCCCGACCCAGCCGGGCCGCGGGCGATGGACCTTGCCTGCCCCTATCCCGCGCCCGATGCCGAGCGTGCCGCACGCTGGTGGCTGCTGACCAAGGAGCTTCTCGCGCTGAGACGGGCGCGGATCGTGCCGCTCCTGCGGTCGGGTGACACCGGGCCGGGGCAGGTCACGCGCCACGGCGACAAGGCGTATCACGTGCGCTGGCCGTTCGAGGGCGGAGAGATCGAGATGCTGCTTGCCCTTGGCGCGCCCGCGTCCGGCGCCGCGCCCGTGGACGACCCCGACTTCGCGCTCGGCGATCCGCTCGCCGACCCGTTTGCCATCGCTGTCAGGATCCGATCATGACCCCGCTTTCCGCCACCTATCGCCTGCAACTGCGCCAAGGCGTCGATTTCGACCGTGCCCGCGCGCTCCTGCCCTACATCGCGGACCTTGGCGCGCGCCAGCTCTACCTGTCGCCGATCTTCACCGCCGAGAGCGACAGCACCCACGGCTACGACGTGGCAGATCCGTCCGAGATCGACCCGGTGCTTGGCGGTCGCGAGGGCTTCGAGCGGCTCGCCCGCGACGCGCAGGCGTTGGGTCTCGGCATCGTGCTGGACCTCGTGCCGAACCACACGGTGCTGAGCGTCGAGAACCCGTGGCTGTTCGACGCGCTGAAATATGGCGCCGAGAGCCGCTATGCCGACTATTTCGACATCGACTGGAGCTACGGGCTGATCCTGCCGATCCTGCCCGAACGCTACGACACGATGCTTGCCGACGGCGCGTTCCACGTGAATCGCGCCGACGAGCGGCTCGAGTGGGAGGGCGGCTGGCTGCCGCTTGCGCCCGGCACCGCCGAGATCGACGACTGGGATACGATGATGGCGGGGCAGCACTGGCAACTCCGCTTCTGGGAGCGGGAACGCCGCCGCCTGACACATCGGCGCTTCTTCAACGTCACCACGCTGATCGGGATGCAGATCGAGCGCCCCGAGGTCTTCGAGGCGATGATGGCGCTGCCGGTCGCGCTTGTGCGCGAGGGGCTGGTGCAGGGTCTGCGCATCGACCACGTCGACGGGCTGGCCTGGCCGGGTGAATACATGCGCCGCCTGCGCGAGGAAGTCGGTCCGGACTGCCCTGTCTGGGTCGAGAAGATCCTCACCGGCGACGAGGAGATGCCGACCTCCTGGCCGATCGAGGGCACCACCGGCTACGAGGTCTCGGACCGGATCTCCCGGCTGCTCACCGATCCCGAGGGCCGCGACGCGCTCGACCGCTTCTGGCGTGAGGCGACCGGGATCACCGGCGACTACGAGGACATGTGTCTCGAGACCCGGGCGCTGATCCTCGATACCGATCTGCGGGCGGAGCTGGTCGAGATGACCACCCGCGCGGAAAAGGCGCTGGCCGAGCGCGAGGCGCGCCCGCGCGACGCCGCCGATCTCAGCGCCGCGATCCGCGCGCTGCTGATGGTGTTCCCGCAATATCGCTCTTACGTGACCCCCGACGGCGCGCGCGCCGAGGACGAGGCCCTGCTGCGCCACAGCTTCGAGCGCGCGGCGAAGCTGCTCGACGACACCGGCACGCTCGATGCCCTGCGCACGCTCTTCGACGGCCCCGAGGGCCCCGAGACCTACGGCTTCGTGCGCCGCTTCCAGCAGGTGACCGGTGCGGTGGTTGCCAAGGCGCAGGAGGACACCGCCTTTTTCCGCTACACCCGCAATCTCGCCGAGTGCGAGGTGGGCTCGGAACCCGACGCATCGCCGCTCTCGGCCGAAGCCTTCGCCGCATGGTGCAGCGACCGGCAGGCGCGCTGGCCGAAGGCGCTGAGCCTGTCGTCGAGCCATGACAGCAAGCGCGCCGAGGACGCCCGTGCCCGGCTGATCGCGCTCACCCATGACAGCGAGGCGTTGCGGCAGCTCTGGCAGGCCGCTGCGCCCCATGCCACCACCGGCGCGCCGCAGGCCCATGTGCGCTGGTACGTGCTGCAGACCGCCGTGGCGATGTGGCAGCCCGAGCGCGACGATCTCGACGCGCGTCTCGCGGCGCACCTCGAGAAGGCGCTGCGCGAGGCCCGCCAGCTCAGCACATGGACCGAGCCGGACGAGGCCGCCGAACGGCAGGCCGCGGCCTTCGGGCAGGCGCTGCTCGCCGACTGGCGGCGCGAGGTGCCTCCGGCGCTCGCGCGCATCGTGGCGGCGGGCGAACGGCTATCGCTGGTGCAACAGGCTCTGAAATGCCTCGTGCCCGGCGTGCCGGATGTCTACCAGGGCACCGAGATCGGCAGCTTCGCCCTGACCGATCCCGACAACCGCGACCCGCTCGATCCCGAGCCGCCCACGACGTCCTTCGGGCGCGACAAGCTGGCGCTGACCCGCCGGCTTCTGGCCCTGCGCGCGGCCGATCCGGAGTTCTTCCTGACCGCCGACTGCACGGTGCGCGAAGAGGGTGGCGTCATCCACCTGAGCCGCCGCATTGGCGACAGGCGTGTCGACCTGCGGTTCATGCGCGACGGCGCGCCGGTCGCGGGCAAGGGACCGGTCGTGCTGGATGTCGAAGGGATCGAAGCCGCCGAGGCCGT
Source organism: Salipiger sp. D13 (assembly GCF_003703915.1). NCBI lineage: Bacteria > Pseudomonadati > Pseudomonadota > Alphaproteobacteria > Rhodobacterales > Roseobacteraceae > Salipiger > Salipiger sp. D13. The sequence goes on along the minus strand of NZ_RAPJ01000008.1, from coordinate 144,449 downwards.
GCCGGGCTGACGCGCCCGGCAGGCGCGGTCAGGGGGCGGAGGTTTCGAACATCTCGCCCTGCCGCGCGATGCTCTCGGCGATCAGCGCCGGCGTGTCGGTCCACGAGATTAAGGGCGGCAGCATCGGTCCATCGAAGCCGGCGGCGGCCAGCGCGGCGGGCACATCGTCGTCCATGTGACCCGATTGCTGCGCGAAATACGGAAGGCAGACTGCCTGGCCAAGACCCTGCGCCACGTCCTTGATGAACGGAGGCTGTTCGACGAAGCCGGTCCGCGTGATGGTGAACCCCATGCCGGCGTGCAGCGCGCGGGCGAACTCATAGGCGCTGTCGGCACTGGTGCGCGAGACCGCGCTGCCGTGCCCGGCGACCACGAGCGCGGTTTCCTCGGCCTTCCAGCCACGTTCCGCCAGCACCTTGCCAAGTTCGCGCTGCGCGCATTGAACGAGACCCGCTTCCACGCCGAAGGGGTCGAGCATCCGGACCCCCATTTCCCGGGCCTTCTTGGCCAGAACCTGCCCGGTGAACCAGCCGCGCGCCATGAAGAACGGGTAGATCAGCGGCTTGCCGAGCGCCTCGACCTCGGCTTCGAGCCGCCCCTTGGCCGCCAGCGTCGCACTGCTGACGTGCCAGCCGTCCATCCGCGCGTCGACGCGGGACGCAAGCGCGCTCAGCGCCGATTCCTGGCTTTCTGGGTCGGACGGGCTGCCATGTGCAACGATTACAGCGGTGCGGGCAGGCTCTGGGCTTCGGGCCATGGCGGCGGGTCTCCTTTCACAGGTCTTCGGGTCGTGCGGGGAGAACGACGCGGTAGGGCGACATATAGGTACGCTATTCGATTCGGCATCTCCCGTCGCCCCGATCCGCGCGGATTTTCTCTCATCGCACGGGCGGTTGCCTTTTTCCCGGGCGAGGGAACCCTGTGTCCGTGGCGACGTTGATCATGGGTTCAGACAGGAGATCACGGTGCCTGCGCTCCGCTCAGTATGTGTCATCCTCAACGAGAAGTCCGGCGATCACGCCGAAGGCGACCGGCGCGCGCGCATCGCGGCGTTGCTCGACGACGCCGGGCTCGAGGCCAAGATCATCGTGCCCGACGGCCAGCGCGACCTGGAAGAGGTCGCGCGCGACGGGTTGCGTCGCAGCGGGGCCGACATCCTCGTGGCCGCAGGTGGGGACGGCACCATCGCAGCAGTCGCTTCTGCCGCCCATGCCGAGGGCAAGCCGATGGGGGTGATCCCCCAGGGCACCTTCAACTATTTCGCGCGGGGCCTGAACATTCCGCAGGAGATGGAAGGCGCGATCACCGCCCTCGCCACGGGCAAGCTCCGCGACATGCCGCTGGGCGAGGTGAACGGCGAGGTGTTTCTCAACAACGCCAGCCTCGGGGTCTACCCGCTGATCCTGCTTCGGCGCGAGAGCATCTACAGCCGCTGGGGCCGGTCGCGCATGGCGGCCTACTGGTCGGTGCTGCTGGCGCTCTTCGGTTTCCGCAAGCCGCTGAAGCTGCGCATCACGCTCGATGACCGCGAAATGCGGCTGCGCACGCCACTGCTGTTCGTCGGCAACAGCGCCTACCAGCTCGAACGCTTCAACCTCGACGGCGTGGACGCCGTGCGAGACGGCAAGTTCGCGCTCTTCACCGCCAAGGGGACCAGCCGCTTCGACCTCATGCGGACGGCGCTGAAGCTGGCGGGGGGCGCGGCCCAGAAGGGGGCGGACTTCGACCTCGAGACCGCCAAGGACATCACCATTCACATGAACCGAAGGCACACGCTCGTGGCCCGCGACGGGGAGAAGGCGCTGATGCAGACGCCGATCCGCATTCGCCTGCGCGACGTGCCGCTTCGCGTCATGGTTCCGGAGGAAGACGAGCCCACAGAATGATCCGCATCGCGCATATCTCGGATCTGCACTTCGGCCGCACCGACGCCGAGCTGCTCGACCCCCTGATCGCCGCCGTGAACGACGCCGAGCCCGATCTGGTCGCGGTGACGGGCGATTTCACCCAGCGGGCGCGACGCAGCCAGTATCGCGCGGCGCAGGCTTTCCTCGCGCGTCTCGAGGCTCCCTGGCTGGCGGTGCCTGGCAATCACGACGTCTCGCTCGACAACCTCTGGCAACGCTTCGTTCGACCCTGGCGGCACTACCGGGATCATATCTGCGACGATCTCTTCCCGGTGCACCGGCAGGACGGGCTGGTGGCCGTCGGCTTCAACACCGTCGACCGGTTCCGGTGGCAGCGCGGCAAGGTCCGCTGGCGGCAGATGCGACAGGCCTGCAAGCTGTTCTCCGACGTCCCCGAGGGCATACGCGTGGTGCTCGCGCATCATCCGTTCGAACAGGACGCTGACGTCGAGAAGAGCCTGATGCCCAACGCCAACAAGGCGCTGGAGCAGCTTGCCGAATGCGGGGCGCACCTTGTGCTCTCCGGCCACCTGCATCGTTGGCGGACCGAACCCTTCCTGTCGCGAAAGCACGGCGCACAGGTCTTGCAGGTGCACGTCGGCACCGGGCTCTCGACCCGCCTGCGCGGCCAGGAGAACGATTTTGCATTGCTGGATCTCGACGAAACCGACGCGCGGGTCACGCGCATGGTCGCGCGTGGCGGTCGCTTCCGTGATGCGGGCACCCGCTGTTTCCGCTTCGAAGACACGGGCTGGCGCGAGGCACGCGAGGCTGTGGCTGTGGACCCGAAGACCCGAGAGCGCCTGTCACCGGCGCAGAACTGACCAAAGGAGGATCAGATCATGAGCGAACGCGACCCCGAACACCCCCGCGACGTGCGCGCCGGACCGGGCGACGCAGGCGCCAGCGACCGGCCCGATCATCTGCCGGAAACGCCTCAGGACCGCCGCAAGGGGCGGAGTGCGACCAAGCTTTTTCTCGTGTTGCTCGCCGTCGCGGTGATCGTGGTGCTGGTGCTGAACTGGGCGGCCGTGGTCTAGACGGCCCTTCCGGTCGTCGCGAGGCTCAGATTACGCCGAAGGCGAAGAGCGGAACGCCGATCGCCACGGCGCCGATCACGACACTGCCGATGAGCGCCAGCAGCCCGTCCCGCGCCAGAAGTGCCGTCGCCATGATCATCACGGCGGTGCCGAGCAGCGACGACGAGAACGGCACGAGTTCCAGGAACGGCATCGCCGCGCCGCAAAGAAAGCAAAGCAGGTAGAGCCACTGCCGGAACGGCGGCACGGTGAGCACCCGGAACCGCTGGCGTGAGTGACGGTCGAGCCAGTCGCTGAGGCGCCTCAGCTTCGACACCGCCGTGCGGGCCCTGGGGCCGTCGATGCGGCGTCGCATTATGAAACCGGGCAGCCACAGGTGGCTCCGGCGCAGAAGCATCTGGCCCGCGATGAAGGCGATGGTCAGACCGCAGACGGTCGAAAACAGCGGGATGCCCGAGAGCGGCGAGACCGTGAGCAGCGCCGGCACCATCAGCGCCGGCAGGAACGAGCTTTCCCCGAACTCCTCCAGCAGGTCATGCACGCTGAGCGAGGGCTGGTTCGTCGCGCTGTCCAGCCGATCTACGATTTCTCCCACCGGGCGGGCCGGGCTCTCTGTGGCCATGAAACTCGCGCTCCTGTTCAGACCCTGCTCAATGCGCAACGCGGCGCGCGGGTTCCCTTGAATGCACAGATGTGGCGGAGACCCGCCGGACGCAAGGCGTCTCCCGATGGAAAGCCCCTTGGGAACCTTTCGATGCCTGCCTCGTTTACAAGCCATGAAACGACCAGCTTTCGTCTCCGACACGGTGCTGCGCGTCTCGTCGGCGATCGTAGCGGCGGGCGTGCTCCTATTTGCTCTGAAGACGGCGGAAGACGTCTTTGCCCCCCTCATCCTCGCCATGGTTGTGGGGGTTATCTTTGCGCCCCTGGCCGACCGGCTCGAACGCATCGGCCTTCCACGCGGCGCAGTTGCGCTGGGGCTTATCGTGATGATGTTCTTCACGATATTCGCGCTGGCCTACATGGTCGAACCCTATGTGACCGCCGTGATCGACGAGATCCCCTCGATCAAGTACGAGATACGAAAGCTGCTCTTCGAGTACCGCGGCCTGATACAGGGCCTGGGCGAGATGAACCGCGAAGTCGAACAGGCGCTCGGCAACGGTGCGGCTGCGGGCGATGGCGGCTCCGACATACCAAGCATGACCGACGCCATGTTCCTGGCACCGGTGATCCTCGGGCAGATGCTGATTTTCCTCGGTGCGCTGTTCTTCTTTTTGCTCACCCGCAGCGAGATCTACCAGTGGATGTCGTTCCGCATCGGCGGTGGCGCCGACACGCCCATGATCATGCAACGCCTGACCGACGCCGAACGGATGGTCTCGCGCTACTTCGCGGCGGTCTCGATCGTGAACGCCGCGCTCGGCGTGGCCACCGGGGCCTACCTGATGGCGATCGGCGTGCCGGGCGCTGTGGTCTGGGGCATCGGTGCGATGCTGATGAACTTCGTCCTCTACCTCGGGCCGGCGGCGATCGCGGCGGGCCTGCTGCTCTCCGGGGTCGTCAACTTCGACGGCCTGATGACCTTTGCGCCGGCGGCGGGCTTCCTGACGCTGAACATGATCGAGGCCCAGTTCGCGACGCCCACGCTGGTCGGCCGCCACGTGCAGATCAACCCCTTCCTGATCTTCGTGGCCCTCGTCTTCTGGCTCTGGCTCTGGGGCCCGCTCGGCGGCATCGTCGCCATCCCGGTGACGCTGATCCTGCTGCGGCTCTTCGACATCATGGGTGATCGTGCGGACGCCTCGGGGGCGGTCCGCACCGCCTGACCCCGGATTCTCCGCGGGCGCTTCTTCTGGCCCGAAATATCCCGGGGAGTCCGCGCAGCGCGCGGACGGGGCAGAGCCCCGCATCTCCCGTTCTCTCTCGACTGCGCGAACGCTGCCCGCTCCCGGACCGGGCGTGCCAGACGGCACGGCCCGGACCTGCGGCCCGGCATGAGTTCATGAAAAAGCCCCGCTCTCGGAAGAGAGCGGGGCGTGTAGGGTGCGTGCCGCGTGAGGGAAGTCGGGACAGGGTCGCGGCACGCTCAGGGACAGGACGGTACAGGCGTCCTTGAGATAAGAACGCGATTGCCCGGAAAGCGTTCCGCGCGGTTTCAAAAAATTCGTATCATTTTCCGCGGGCCGCGCGCAGCCGGTCGAGTTCGCCATTCAGTTGCGCGCCGAGCAGCGTGATGAGGGCGCTGATGTAGAACCACAGCAGCAGCGCCACCACCGCGCCGAGCGAGCCGTAGACCTCGTTCAGACGGTCGAAGTTGCGCACGTAGGTGGTCAGCGCCCAGGACCCGAGCCCCCAGCCGATCAGCGCGAGAAGCGCGCCCGGGGTCAGCCAGCGCATCCGCGACTGCCGCCGGTTCGGGCCGTAGCGATAGAGCAGGCCGATCGCGAAGAAGACCACCGCCAGCAGCACCAGCCACTTCACCGCCGCGACCGCGAGCTCGACGTGGAACGGCAGCCCGAGAAAGGTCAGCGCGGCGGGCAGGATCACCACCGAGGCAAAGGCCACCAGCGCCACCAGCACAAGCAACGTCGTCAGGAACACCGCCACGGCGACCCTGCGGAAGAGGTTCGCGCGGTGGGGCGCCTGGCTCACCGCGTTGAGGCCGCGGATCAGTGCCGCGACCGAGGCCCGGGTCGTCCAGATCGCCGCCACGATCGAGATGACCGAGGTCCATTGCAGTGTCGAGCGGTTCGCGGTGATGAGCTGGCCGACCTGCGTCGAGAGCAGCTCGTAGGCCTGCTCGGGCATCATCTCGCTGAGCAGTTCCATCTGGTCCGAAATCACGATCGGATCCGACCAGTAGCCCCAGATCGCGATGACCGCCGAGATGGCCGGAAACAGCGAGAGGAACGCGTAGAAGGCCACGCCAGCCGCGATCAGCCCGAGGTTGCGCTGGTCCATCAGCACCCAGACGCCCCAGAGGGCGTGCAGCCACTCGCGGAGGCTCAGCCGCTCACGGCGGCGCCGCGGCGGCTTGGTTTCCGCGTCGGAAGCAATCGTTTCGCTCATGCCGAAACCTTGTGGGTGCCGCGCGGTCGGCGTCAATCCGCCGTGTGCAGCGCCGCGATTTTCCCGACAAATCGAGACAAAATCGCCGCTCAACCGCTCCTTAAACCGAATCCCGTTCCTTGCCGCGCAGCGGGGTGGCCCGCGCCACGGGAAAGGGTTCGGGTTCATGTCATCGTCTGTTGTTGCGAAGTGCCTTTTTCACGGGCTGGCGGTCGCCATTCTGCTGTTCGGGGCCGCCCTGCCGATGCGGGCGGCGCCGCAATACGAGCGGGGCGGGGGCGTCGTGCATGTCGTCGGCGACGATCCCGGCGGGCGGCTCCGAACCCGCATCGACGAGATTTCGCAGATCCGCGCTCGCGGCGACCGGGTCGAGATACGCGGGCGATACTGCCACTCGGCCTGCACGCTCTATCTCGGCGCGGGCGACGTCTGCGTCAGCCCGGCAACGCGCTTCGGATTTCACGGCCCGAGCTACCGCGCGGCCCCGATCCGCGCGGATCGGTTCGACTACTGGTCGCGGCGCATGGCCAGCTACTACCCGCCGCGCCTGTCGCGCTGGTTCCTCGCGCGGGCCCGTCACGTGACGCAGGGCTACCTGACCCTGACCGGTGCCGAGCTGATCGGCATGGGCGTTCCGCGCTGCTGAACGGGCGGGGCGACACGGGGGCCGCTCCGCACCGTCCATGTGGCGATCAGGGCTTGATGTAGGTGAAGCCGTCCATCTGCAGCTTCGACAGTTCCGCCACGCCCGAAGGCACGATGTCGTCGTCCCAGACGTCGTAAAGATCGTTCGAGAAGTCGATGTCGCGGCCCCTGAGGGTGTTGTTGCAGACGTGAAAGCGCACCTTCTGGGATTTCAGAGACCCGACGTTGGTCTGCAGCTTGGTGTCGGCCTGGGCGTGCTGAAGCAGGTCGACCCCGTTGCCGTGCAGAACCACCTTCACCTCGAGGTTTTCGGCACCGACGGCGTTGATGTGGTTCTGGATGTTGCGCATGGCACCGCGATAGGCCTTGTCGCCTTCGCCGCCGGGATAGTTGATGTGATAGACCACCTTTTGCGGCGCGTATCCGCTGCCCTGGGCGGCGGCTTTCGTCGCCTTGAGGGCCGCGGCTGCGGCCGGCGCGGCCAGGCAGAGCCCGGCAAAGATGCGGCGTGTGATCATGTTCTTCTCCTCCCTTGATGGCCGGGCCGGGGCCCGGTCCCACGAGGGTGACATGCCGGGCGCGGGCGTCACCAGCCCGCCGATACCCGTGATTTCCGCGTGGAAGTGCCCCGGGAAAACCCTAGGCCTGACCCTTTCCGACCCTTGGACGCAGGTGGTCTGCCGCGACGCTCACCAGCTGCGCGGCGCTGCGCACGTGAAACTTGCGCAGCAGGTTCGAGCGGTGGAACTCGACCGTCTTGGGGCTCACCCCCAGTTCGGCGGCAATCTCCTTGCTCGACAGGCCCCGGCTCACGAGCTTCAGGATCTGCCGCTCCCGCCGGGTGAGCTGCACCTCGTCCTCCGCCAAAGCCTCCGACGCGGGCGCGGCCTCCGGCGCCGGGGGGGCACCGCGCAGCCACAGCAGCAGCGCCGCGATGCCGGCGAGCGACGCGGCCATGGTCACCCAGGCCGCCGTCGGCACCGCGCCCGGGCCCGTGTCGCCCGGCGGCGCCGTGTCGGCCTCGTAGACGTCGAGCAGCCGTCGTGCCGAAAGATAGCTGACCGGCGCCCGCCAGATGTCGCGCAGCCCGCTGTCGGCGCTTTGCAGGAGCGCGAGCGCCACGGCATTGGTCAGCGCCGGATCGGTCCGTGCCAGCGCGACGAAGGGCCATTCGGGATAGAGCCGCGTGCTGACCCGGTCGGCGTGGGTGTAGCTCGCGCCGGGGTCGAGCACCTCGAGCGCGTCGATGTCGATGCGCCCGGCGGCGCCGAGGCTTTCCAGCAGGCCGCTGCGCACGATGCCGATGTCGACCTCGCCGGCAAGCACGGCCATCACGACCCGGTCCATCGGGAAGCCGAGAAAGACGGTCTCGGCCGGGGCGGTGCGCAGGTCGATGCCCTGCTCACGGGCCTCGAACCAGACGGTCTGGAAGCCACCGAAGCCGCGCGGGCTGACCGCGGCCACCCGTGCGCCCAAAAGGTCGCTGTAGGAGTTCAGGCCGGTGCCGCGCCGGGCGAAGAGCGTGCTGCCGAAGCTCGTGGCGCGGCTGCCGTCGGACAGCCGCCGCGCGCGGGTCGCGAGCACGCTCATCGGGTAGCTTCGCGAAAGCGTCAGGTAGTGGCCGGGATTGGTGACGAGAAAATCCAGCGCCCCGGTCTCGAGCAGCAGCGCCGCCGAGCCCAGCGTCACCGGCACCATGCGCACCGGTCTCCCGTCGAGCTTTCCGGTCAGGTAGCGCGAGAGCGGTTGCCAGTCGTCCTGCCCCTCGTCCCAGCCGCGATAGGCCAGCACGCCGATGCGCACGGCGTTGTCCTCGCCGTTCTGCGCGGCGGCCGGCAGCGGGCGCAGAAGCGCCGCACCGAGGCACAGGCAGGCGAGACAGAGAAGCCCGCGTGCCAGGCGGCTCAGTTGCCGCCCGCCTGCTCGCCCTCCGCCTGCGTGCCGTCCGTGCCCGCTTCGGAGACGGTGCCGTCCTCCCCGGCCTCCTCCTCCGACGCGACCGGCGTGGCCGTCGTCAATACGCCGTTGACCCATTCGCCCGAGGCCTCCTCCCCGGTGGCATAGCGCAGGACTCCCTCCCCCTCGCGTTTGCCATCCTTGAACATTCCTTCGTAGACGTCGCCGTTGGCGTAGGTCGCGGTGCCCTCGCCCTCGAACACGCCGTTCACCCAGCCGCCTTCGTAGCGGAAGCCGTCGGGCATGGTGATGGTGCCCTGCCCGTGGCGACGGTCCTCGCGGAAGTCGCCGGTGTAGACCGTCCCGTCGGCGTAGGTCGCGGTACCGGACCCGTGGCGCTGGTTGTCCTTCCAGTCGCCCTCGTAGGTGTAGCCGTCGGGGTAGGTGATCGTGCCCTCGCCGTTGTAGCGGGCGTTGCTGAAGTCGCCTTCGTAGATCACGCCGTTGGGATAGGTCGCGCGGCCTTCGCCCTCGATGACGCCATCGACCCAGTCGCCCTCGTAGGTGGCGCCGTCGGGATAGGTTGTCTTGCCCTCGCCGTTGGCGAGATCGCCGCGTATCTCGCCCTCGTAGACCGACCCGTCGGGATAGACCACGCGGCCCTCGCCCTCGATCTGGCCGGCCACCCAGTTGCCCTCGAGCCGGTAGCCGTCGGCCCCGGTGAAGACCCCGTAGCCCTGCCGCTGGTCGTTGTTGAACTCGCCCTCGTAGGTGTCGCCGCTGGCGTAGGTCTCCTTGCCCTGGCCCTCGCGCCGGCCGTCGACGAGCTCGCCCTCGTAGATGTCACCGTTGGGCAGCGTGAGCTTGCCGGTGCCGTCCTGCTGGCCGTCGCGCCACATGCCGGTGTAGACCAGCCCGTCGGCCATGGTCAGCGTGCCCTCGCCCGAGCGCTTGCCGTTGGCGACGCGGCCCTCGTAGACCGAGCCGTCGGGGTAGGTGATCTTGGCGTTGCCCTCTTCGACGCCGTTCACCCAGTCGCCCTCGTAGCGGTAGCCGTCGGGAGTGGTCATCACGCCGCGCCCGTGGTGCAGCGCGTTGCGGAACGAACCTTCGTAGCGGGCGCCATTGGCATACTGGATCACACCCTTGCCGGTGATCTTGCCGTCCTGCCACGAGCCCTCGTAGACGCTGCCGTCGGCCAGCACGAGCTTGCCGACGCCCTCGGGCTTGCCGTTGTCGAACTCGCCCTCGTAGACCGCGCCGCTGGGATAGCGCGCGGTGCCGTCGCCGCTGATCTCGCCCTCGACCCAGTCGCCGGTGTATTCGTAGCCGTTCGGCAGCCGGTAGGTGCCGGTGCCGTGTCGCAGGCCGTCGCGGAAGGTGCCCTCGTAGACCCCGCCGTCATCGAACTGCTTGGTGACGACTTCGCCGTCCTGCTGCGCCGCCACGTTGCCGGCGATGGCCAGACAGATGGCGGCTGCGGCAAGTTTCATGCCTGCGCGTTTCATTGCTCGTTCCCTGCCGGATGCCCTCTCCTTGTGCCCGGAAGGTAAACAAGGGCCCCTGCACTGACAATCTCTTTTGCCGCGGGCCGCTTCCCCTCGGGCGTGGTTCTGCTATGTCGGGCCGAGGACGTGACTGAAAGGGACATGGGCATGGCCGACCGTTTCCGCCTGACCATTGCGCAGCTGAACCCCACGCTCGGAGACCTCGCGGGCAATGCCGCGAAGGCGCGCGACGCGTGGGAAAAGGGCAAGGCTGCGGGCGCCGACATGGTGGCGCTGCCCGAGATGTTCATCGCGGGCTACAACGCGCAGGACCTGCCGATGAAGCACGCCTTCACGCTCGACTGCATGGCAGCGGTGAAGCAGCTGGCCGAGGACTGCGCCGACGGCCCGACGCTCGCCATCGGCTGCCCGTGGGTCGAGGGCACCGAGCTCTTCAACGCCTATGTCATCTGCCGGGGCGGCAAGATGGTGACGCAGGTCTTCAAGCATCACCTGCCCAACTACAAGGTCTTCGACGAGCTGCGGATCTTCGACAGCGGGCCCATCGGCGGGCCCTACGCGGTGGGCAACACCCGTGTCGGCTCTCCGATCTGCGAGGATGCCTGGTACGAGGACGTGGCCGAGACGCTGGCCGAGACCGGTGCCGAGTTCCTGCTGGTCCCGAACGGCTCGCCCTACTACCGCAACAAGTACGAGACCCGGCTCAACAAGATGATTGCCCGCGTGGTCGAGACCGGCCTGCCGCTCATCTACCTGAACATGACCGGCGGGCAGGACGACCAGATCTTCGACGGCGGCTCCTTCGTGCTCAACCCGCACGGGGCGGTCGCGATGCAGCTTCCGGTCTTCGAGGAGGCCATCGCCCACGTCGATCTCGAGCGGACCGAAGACGGCTGGCGCGCGCTCGACGGCGATTTCACCCGCCATCCCGACGCAATGGAGCAGGATTACAACGCGATGGTGGTCGCGCTGCGCGACTACTGCCGCAAGACCGGCTTCGGCAAGGTGCTGCTGGGCCTCTCGGGCGGCATCGACTCGGCGCTTGTGGCGACCATCGCGGTCGATGCGCTGGGCGCCGAGAACGTGCGCTGCGTGATGCTGCCCTCGGAATACACCTCGGAGCATTCGCTCGAGGACGCCAAGGCCTGCGCGGAGGCGCTGGGCTGCCACTACGACTTCGTGCCGATCACCCCGGGCCGCGACGCCATCACCGAGACGCTCGCGCCGCTCTTCGAAGGTCGCGATCCCGATCTCACCGAAGAGAATATCCAATCGCGGCTGCGTGGCCTGCTGCTGATGGCCCTGTCGAACAAGTTCGGCGAGATGCTCCTGACCACCGGCAACAAGTCCGAGGTCGCGGTGGGCTACGCCACGATCTACGGCGACATGGCGGGCGGCTACAATCCGATCAAGGATCTTTACAAGACCCGCGTCTTCGACATCTGCCGCTGGCGCAACGCGAACCACCGCGCATGGATGAGCGGCCCCGAAGGGCTGGTTATCCCCGAGCGTATCATCTCCAAGCCGCCGTCGGCCGAACTGCGCGCGGATCAGAAGGACAGCGACTCGCTGCCCGACTACCCGGTGCTCGACGGCATCCTGCAGATCCTCGTGGACGACGACGGCTCGATCGCCGACTGCGTTGCGGCAGGCTATGCGCGCGAAGACGCAAAGAAGGTCGAGCACCTGCTCTACATCTCGGAATACAAGCGCTTCCAGTCGGCACCGGGGGCGCGACTGTCGCAGCGTGCGTTCTGGCTCGACCGGCGCTATCCTATCGTCAACAGGTGGCGGGATCAGAGCTGACGGACATGCAGGCGACCATCCTCTTCGTCGTTCCGAGGTTTCACACGAACCTCTTCTTCGCGACGAAGGCGCTGGTCGATGCAGGCGCCCGGGTTTCGGTCTGGGCCTCCGGTAGCGGCGGCGCGGAGGATCACAGCCACGTGGTGCCGCAGATCTTTCCCGACCCCGCGGATACGTCTGCGCTGAAGACGGCCTGGGACGCGCTCTCGCCGGACATCGTCTTTCTTCGCAACACCGCGAAGCTGCGGGTTCAGCTGGCGAAGATCGGGCGCCGCGCCGGGGCGGCGCTTTGGTCCTACGACATGCACCCGTGGCACCGGCACGAGACGCTTTCGCACCGCTTCCTGCTCTGGCGACAAGGCCTTCCGATCCGCCGAATCACCGCGAATCCGGGGCTGGGGGAGGCAACGCCTGACCGCTGGGCGCGTTACCTGCCGTGGCCCGTCGTGACCGATCCACCGCCGCCGATGCCGGCGCGCAGCGGGGACGGGCCGGTCACGGTGCTCTGCGTCGCCAAGCTTGGGCAGCGTCGCAAGATGCAGCACCTCGTGATCGATGCGATGCGCGAAGCCGGTCGGGCGGGCCGGGCAAGACTGATCCTGGTCGGCTCGGAACGGGTGCTCGACACTCCGGAAGACCGCGCGCATTTCGCCGCGCTCAAGGCGTCGTCCGAGGCCGAAGACTGGATCGACATGCGTGGGCTGATCCCGTTTTCCGAGATGCCCGCGCTCTACGCCTCGTCCGACATCTGCATCCTGCCGAGCTTCGACGAGCCGCTGGGCTTCGCCCCGGCCGAGGCGATGGCCTATGGCTGCGTGCCGGTGATCTCGGTCGAGGCAGGCTCGGCGGGCTATCTTTCGGAAGGCGAAAGCGGCCTGCTGGTCGATCCGCACCGACCCGAGACGGTGGCAAAGGCGCTCGACCGGCTGATCGGTGACCCCGAGCTGCGGCAGCGGCTGGGGCAGGGCGCGCGTGAGACGGCGCTCGGCGAACTCGGGCCGCAGCGCTTCGTGCGGCGGATGCAGGCGATCATCGACGAGGGCTGACCCATTCGGACGCGTGGGGCGGGTGCCTACTCCCACCAGCGGTCGATGGTGGCGATGTCGTCGTCGGACCAGCCGAAATGATGCGCGAACTCGTGCACGGTGACATGCACCACGAGGTCCTCGAGCTCGATGTCGCCGCGGTCGCGCCATTCCGCCAGGATCGGCTGCCGGAACAGCCACACCCGGTCAGGCCACGGCGAGGGCGCGCTGATCGCGCGCTCGGTCATCGGGATGCCCTCGTAAAGCCCGGTCAGGTCGAGCGGGTCGCGGATCTGCATGTCGCGCAGGATCTCCTCGGGCGGCCAGTCGACGACCTCGAGCAGCACGTCCTCGGCGCTGGCGCGGAAGGGCTGCGGAAAGCTCTCGACGGCGCGGCGCGCCATGGCTTCGAAACTGGCAATATCCGGGTCGGTCATGCGCCCTGATATGGCGTGCGCGGGAGCGCGGGAAAAGGTCGTTTCCGGACCGCCCTGTCGTTTTCGGCGCAGCATGGCGCGACAGACGCGTTATGGCAGCGTGTTCCCTCCATCGAGAGCCCGACCATGCTGACCGTTCACCGGATCCCCGCCGCCTTCTCCGAGGCAGACTGCGCCCGCATCATCGACATCACCAAGGCCGCCGAGAGCGCCGACGCCCGCCTTGTCGGTCGCAATCGCGACCACAACCTGCGGCGCGCCGATCTGGTCTGGATCGACGATCTGCCCGATACCGGCTGGATCATGGAGCGCATCATCGAGGTGGTGCGCGAGGCCAACCGCGAGGTCTACGGCTTCGATCTCGACGGCTTCGACGAAAGCGCGCAGGTCGCCCGCTACGGCGCCGAGCGGCAGGGGCACTTCGGCTGGCATGCCGACATCGGCGACGGCCGACTCGCGGGCCGGCGCAAGCTCACGATGGTGGTGCAGCTGTCCGACGCCGATGCCTACCGGGGCGGCGCGCTCGAGGTCATGCCCTCGGCCCACACGGTCGAGGCGTCGCGCGAGCGTGGCAGCGCCACGCTGTTTCCGTCGTTCCTGCTGCACCGGGTGACACCCGTCGAAGAGGGCGCGCGGCACTCGCTGACGATCTGGGCGCACGGGCCCGGCTTCCGCTGAGGCGTGACGAGAAAGGGCGGGTGCGGCCCTCTGGCCGCACCCGCCCTTCTCGTGGCATGGTCGTTCCGTTCAGCCCAGCATCAACTGGTAGCTGTGCGGCACGTAGCGGAAGCCGTCCTCGCGGGTCTCGACGAAGCCCACGGCAGGGAAGGGCATGTGGTAGCCGATGAAGGGGATCTTCTCCTCGGCCAGCATGCCCAGCACCTTGCGGCGGGTCTCGGCGGCCTGCGCCTTGTCGGAGTCGAAGGACACTTCCCAGTCGGGATAGGCCAGCGACCAGACGTAGTGGTTGGCAAGGTCGGCGGCCAGCAGCAGCTTCTGGTCGCCGCTCTCGAGCATGAAGCACATGTGCCCGGGCGTGTGGCCCGGCGCAAGCATCGAGGTCACGCCCGAGGCGATGCTCTCGTCGTCGCCGATGAAGGTGAACTGATCCTCGAGCGGCGCGATCTTGTTGGCGAAGGCGTCGCTGTCGGTGCTCGACCAGTGGTCGTATTCCTGCTGCCCGGTGACGTGCTGCGCGTTGGCGAAGGTCGGCCCGTCGCCGCCGGTCAGGCCGCCGACGTGGTCGCCGTGCATGTGGGTGATGACCACGTGGGTCACGTCCTCGGCGGAATATCCCGCAGCCTCGACCGCCGCGACGATCGCGTCGGGCGCAAGGCCGGTGTCGAAGAGGATCAGCTCGGCGCCGGTGTTCACCAGCGTCGGCGTGAAGAAGAACTGTGCCTTGTCAGTCGGGATCATGGCATCGTCCGAGACCTGCTGGAAGGTCTCGTCCGAAACGTTCAGTCCGAAGATCGAATGCGGGTCCTCGCGGGTCGCGGTCCCGGCCATCAGCACGTTGACCTCGAAATCGCCGAGCATCACGCGGTAGACGCGCGGCACCTGCGCATCCTGCATCGCGGGTTGCGCGCTGGCGCTGCCGGCCACCGTGGCGGCGAACGGAATGGTGGCTGCGCCCGCAAGGGCGGCGCGACGGGTGAATGTCGGTTGATTGGTCATGTGGTCTTCCCTCCTGTCGTTTCGGCTCGGGGCCGGCCTTTGATGATGGGCCAGACCTAGCCCGTTCCTGTCGTCCGGCCAGAAACGGGGAAATGACATTTGCGCGAAATGGGCCGTCCGCCCCGGGGGGCGGTTCTTCGGCCGGGGGGCGTATCGAGCCCCGCGAGGGCGCGCCCGCAGGGTTACTGCAGGATCTCGCTCGCGCCGCATTGCGGCAGCAGGTCCGAGACCATCTCGGAGGTGCAGAGCGAGGTGCCGGGGGTGGTGACCGTGGCACTTGCGGCTGCCGCGCCAAGAGCCAGCGCCTCGGGGGCGCCGACGCCGCTGGCGATGGCATGGGCATAGGCGCCGACGAAGCTGTCGCCCGCGCCCACCGCCGAGACCACCGAGACGGCGGCGGCGCTCACCTGTGTCAGCCCGTCGGGGCCGGCCATGACCGACCCGTCGGGTCCGCGCGCCACGATGACCCGTTCCGCGGCGCCGCGTGCCACCAGCTCGGCGGCGAACTGCGCCGACTCGAGCCGCGTGACCAGCGGCCGTCCGGCCAGCTCTTCGGCCTCGACGTGGTCCATGCGCAGCACCGCCGGCGCGGGGGAGGTGCCCTCGGCGAGATAGGCCAGCGCCTCGCCCGAGGTGTCGACGATGACATGGGCGTTGCGGGGGGCGAGCGCCTCGCAGAGACGGGTCGCGAAGTCCACCGACACGCCGGGCGGCTGGCTGCCGCTCAGGACGAGGATGCCGCCCTCGGGCACCGCCGAGGCGATGGCCTGCAGGGCCTCGGCCACATCGGACTCGGCCCATTGCGGCCCGGGCATCACGAAGCGGAACTGCTCGCCGGAGTGGCGGTCGTGCACGGCGAAGCTCTCGCGGGTCTCGTCCGGTGCCTTCATCCGCACCAGCGGGATGCCGTGATCGGCCAGTGCCGCCTCGAGCCGCATGCCGCTGGGGCCGGCGAGCGCCACGAAGGCCCGTGCGCGGCCGCCGAGCGCCTGCACGACGCGCGCCACGTTGATGCCGCCGCCGCCGGGGTCGACGGCGACCGGATCGCAGCGCAGCTTGGGCCCCGCGATGACCCGGTCGGTCGCGGTGGAAAGGTCGAGTGCGGGATTGAGCGTGACGGTCAGAATGTCCTTCATGAGCGGCACAATGGCACCGCCTGCGGCGTTCGCCAAGAGGCCGGAACTGGACAAATGAACGCGCTTGTGGGAAGTGCCCTGCGCGTAAGCAGGAGCCTCCCCATGACCGTCACCCGTTTTGCCCCTTCGCCCACCGGCCACATCCACGTGGGCAACCTCCGCACGGCGCTGTTCAACTACCTGATCGCCCGCAAGGCCGGCGGCACCTTCATTCTGCGGATCGACGACACCGATCCCGAGCGCAGCAAGGAAGAGTATGTCGATGGCATCAAGCGCGACCTCGAGTGGCTGGGGCTGACATGGGACCGTATCGAGCGGCAGAGCGAGCGGCTCGACCGCTACCACGCCGCCGCCGAAACGCTGCGCGAGATCGGTCGGTTCTACGAGGCATGGGAAACCCCGACCGAGCTAGACCTGAAGCGCAAGAAGCAGCTGAACATGGGCCGCCCGCCGGTCTATGACCGTGCGGCGCTTGCGCTTTCCGACGACGAGAAGGCGGCGCTCCGGGCCGAGCGCGGCGACGGCGTCTGGCGGTTCAAGCTCGACCAGGAGCGGATCGAGTGGACCGACGGCATCCTCGGAGACATCTCGATCGACGCTGCGAGCGTCTCGGATCCGGTGCTGATCCGCGGCGACGGCCAGATCCTCTACACGCTGGCCTCGGTGGTCGACGATACCGAGATGGGCGTGACGCACGTGGTGCGCGGCTCGGACCACGTCACCAACACCGCGACCCAGATCCAGATCATCAACGCGCTGGGCGGCAGCGTGCCGACCTTCGCTCACCACTCGCTGCTCACGGGCCCGCAGGGCGAATCGCTCTCCAAGCGGCTTGGCGTTCTGTCGATCCGCGACCTGCGCGAGTCGGGCGTCGAGCCCGAGGCGCTGCTGTCGCTGATGGCGCGGCTGGGCTCGAGCCAGCCCGTCGAGCTGCGGACCTCTCTCGACGAGATCGCCGAGGGCTTCGAGCTGTCGCAGTTCGGCTCCGCGCCGACCAAGTTCGACGTGAACGACCTCTACCCGCTGACCGCGCGCAAGCTGCACGCACTGCCGCTCGACGCGGTGGCCGACGATATTGCGGCGCTGGGCGTGCCCGCCGACAAGGCCGAGCTGTTCTGGTCGGTCACCCGCGACAACATCACCACCCGCAAGGATCTTGCCGGCTGGTGGGAGCTCTTCCGTGACGGTGCCGATCCGGTGGTGGCCGACGAGGACCGCGATTTCGTCGCCGAGGCGATGTCGATCCTGCCCGAGGGGCCGTTCACCCGCGAGACCTGGGGCGCGTGGACCAAGGCGGTGAAGGAACAGACCGGCCGCAAGGGCAAGGGCCTGTTCATGCCGCTGCGCAAGGCGCTGACCGGGCTCGAGCGGGGCCCCGAGATGGCCGACGTCATGCCGCTGCTCGACAAGGTGCCGGCCCGCGCGCTCGCCAAGGGCTGAGCCGCCACGCCCGGGGCACCCCCGGGCTGCCCGGCGGCAGGGGCGCAAGATTTTTCGGACGAAAAATCTTTCCGCCCCGGGGGCCGCTGGATCGAGACGGTCAGATTTCGTGGGCGAGCCCGTCG
The DNA here is from genome assembly GCF_003703915.1 of Salipiger sp. D13. Classification (NCBI taxonomy): domain Bacteria; kingdom Pseudomonadati; phylum Pseudomonadota; class Alphaproteobacteria; order Rhodobacterales; family Roseobacteraceae; genus Salipiger; species Salipiger sp. D13. The sequence continues at coordinate 126,735 of NZ_RAPJ01000008.1, read as the reverse complement.
CGGTCGTCAGTGACGCTCAGCGCATCCTTGACGTGGCGCAGCGCGTAGCCCTGCATCCGGCGCGCCGCCTGCGCCATTCCCGGCCAATCCGCGCCTTCGAGCGTGCGCAGCGCCTCGACCGCCGCGCCGATCACCTCCGGGTGGCCGGCGCCTGCCCGGATGAGCGACGCGAATCCGTCCTCGACGACATCGGCGGCTCTCACGGTCGGAAGCTCCACCCGGGGAAACTCCGGGGGCGAACCGCTCGGGGCGCCAATCTCGTGCAGCAGCCGTGTCAGCCGGTGGATCACGTCGATGGCGGTGCCCGGGTCGTTGATCCCCGGAGACAGCGCCCGCGCGGCCACTTCGCTCAGAACCACGATGCCGAAGCGTGAATCCTGCTCGGGCGTGCGGATGCTGCCGATGGTGAAGCAGTCCGTGATCTGGTCCAGGTCCTCGCCCGCGCCCTCGATCAGCCAGGCGACCGGGGCGCCCTTCACCACGTGTTGCCCCGGCGCGCTGGTCACGGTGATATGGCCGCCACGCTCGGCGAGGATCCCGTGCAGCGCCTCGACGTCGACGAACTGGATGTAGCCGCCCGAGGGCGCGGGGACCGGCACGGCGCTCTCGGGCAGTTCGGGGTCGGCGTCGAGCGGCACGCCGCCGAACGCGGGCTGCTGCATCGCCCGTTCCAGCGCCTCGCGCGCCTGTCGTTCCACCATCGCCAGCGTGTCGTCCATGCTGCCGAGGCGGCTCAGGTGCTCGATCCAGCGCAGGATGGCGAGGACGATGGCGCCGATCACCAGCACCGTCACGCCGAGGATCACGATGGCGGTGTCGGGCGCGTAGAGGTCGGCCCGGAACATCACCAGCGCGGTCAGCGCGTAGAGAAACGCCCCGGTGAATGTGGCAAGCACGGTCTGGGTCGTGGTGTCCTCGAGGTGCAGCCGGTAGGCGCGCGGCGTGGCCTGGCTCGCGGCGGTCTGGAAGGCCTGCACCATCACCGACAGCGAAAAGGTCGTCACCGTGAGCATGGTGGTGGCAAGGATCGTCAGGATCGGGATCACCGCATCGGGCTTGACCTGCTCGGTCCAGCGCGACGGCAGCAGCGGTTCGATCAGCGGCGAGAGGAACGCCATCGCCAGCGCCAGCACCGCGCCGAAGACCACCCGTGCCGCGAGATTGCGGGCCACCCGCTTCACCAGAAGCAGGGTTTTCGACAGCCTCATGCCGCGACCCGTCGGCACCGCAGCCCGTCGAGCCTGCGGTCGACAAAGGCCCGCTCGGCATCGTCGAGCTGCTGCGCGCGCGGATACTGCGGATCGGCCCGGTCATCGAGGATCGGCGCCTCCCAGCCGGTGGTGGTGTCGAAGAACCGCTCGGCTCCGGCCTCGCCGAACTCGGACAGGTAGCCCTGTATGACCACGTCGAGGTAGCTCAGGAGCACCGGGTGCGCGTCGTCGGGCGGGAAGTGGTTCTGCGGTGCGATGGCGTAGATCGCAAGCTGGTCCACGCCGTCGGCGGCGTGCTGCACGCAGCCCGCCGCGTCGCGCCGTTCGTAGGCCTGTTCGCGCAGGTCGAGCGCGGCCCAGCCATCGGGTGGCACCTGCGCGATGAGCCCTTCGATCTCGCAGGCGGGGTCGGGCACGGCGGTGAGGTAGGCCACCTGCCGATCCGCGGTGAACCGCCATGCGCGGCGCCAGCCGCGGGCGCGGGCGGTGTGGGCGGGGGTGAAACCATGTGTCATCCGGTTCACGAGTGAGCCGTATCCGAAGAAGAAAGCGCTGTTGGAGATCATGTTCCGTCGTTCGATTGATGTATGTCAAACCGGCATTTGCCGGATCATGTATGAAATTCGCGACATTTCGAAACCGAGGGCAGCCCCGTGCGCGTCACCAAGAGAACCAATATCGCCGTCCGCGTACTGATGCATTGTGCCGCCAATGCCGGTCGTCTCGTCACAAAAGCCGAGATCGCGCGGCGATGCAACGCGTCCGAGAACCACCTCGCGCAGGTCATCAACCAGCTGGCGCAGCTCGGCTACCTGCACACCCAGCGGGGCCGCAACGGCGGGCTCGAACTGTCCCGGCCGGCCGACCAGATCCGCATCGGCGACGTGTTCCGCGCGCTCGAGGCGCCGGTGCCGCTGGCCGAATGCTTCGCCGATGTCGACAACACCTGCCCGCTGACCGACGCCTGCCGCCTGCGCATCGCGCTGACCGACGCGGCCAGCGCCTTCTACGCGACGCTCGATCCGATCACGCTCGACGCGCTGGTCTGCGACAATGCCCCGCTTATGGACATTCTCGCGCCGGAACAGCGCTGCACGCTCGGAATGCGCCCGGGCAATCTTGCGGCCCAGCCGCAAACATCGTAGCGTCTGTTCATCGCGATGGGAGAACCGGCCTTGCCGGTGCCGAAGGAGCAACCGCCCCGGAAACTCTCAGGCCAAAAGGACCGTCGCGGTGAACTGACTCTGGAGAGTGGCGCCGACATGGTGCCCGCCGAAGGGATAACGATCTCAGGCTGACGGACAGAGGGGGCGTTTCAGGCGTGGCAATCCGGCCGCGCGGAAATGCCCGGAGTCAGGCCAAGGCGCCGCATCCGGGAACAAGGGATGTGAGACGCGCATGGACGAGCTTGACCGCACGCCACTACATGACCTGCACCTTTCGCTCGGCGCGAAGATGGTGCCCTTCGCCGGCTACGACATGCCGGTGCAATACAAGCTGGGCGTGATGAAGGAACATCTTCACACGCGCGCCGCCGCCGGGCTCTTCGACGTGAGCCACATGGGGCAGGTGATGCTGCACCCGAAATCCGGCGAGGTGGCCGATGCCGCCGCCGCGCTCGAGACGCTGGTGCCGGTGAGCGTGCTGGGCCTGAAGCCCGGTCGCCAGCGCTACGGGCTGTTCACCAACGACGCGGGCGGCATCCTCGACGACCTGATGATCGCCAATGCGCCCTGGGACGACGCGCTGTTCCTCGTGGTGAACGCGGCCTGCAAGCAGGCCGACATCGCGCATATGCGCGCCCATCTCTCCGAAAGCTGCGAGATCGAGGTGCTGGAGGACCGCGCGCTGCTGGCGTTGCAGGGCCCCGAGGCCGAGACGGCGCTGGCCCGTCTGGTGCCCGGTGTGGCCGACATGCGCTTCATGGACAGCGCCGCGCACGACTGGGACGGCGAGATCCTGTGGATCTCGCGGTCGGGCTATACCGGCGAGGACGGCTTCGAGGTCTCGATTCCCGCCGCCCGTGCCGAGGCCTTCGCCACCGCGCTGCTCGAGATGGACGAGGTCGAGGCCATCGGCCTTGGCGCGCGCGACTCGCTGCGGCTCGAGGCCGGGCTCTGCCTCTACGGCCACGATCTCGACGAGACGACGACGCCGGTTGCGGGCGGGCTGGTCTGGGCGATCCAGAAGGTGCGCCGCGCCGACGGCGACCGCGCCGGCGGTTTTCCCGGGGCGGAAAAGGTGCTTGCAGAGATTGCCACCGGTGCGGATACGCTGCGCGTTGGCCTGAAGCCCGAGGGCCGGGCGCCGATGCGCGAGGGCGTGCCGCTCTTCGAGACCGCCGAGGGCGGTGCGCCGGTGGGCCGTGTCACCTCGGGCGGGTTCGGCCCGTCGGTGGGCGGGCCCGTGGCGATGGGCTATGTGCCGAATGACAGTGCCACGCCGGGCACGCGGTTCTACGGCGAGGTGCGGGGCAAGCGACTGCCGGTCGAGGTGGTCGCGCTGCCCTTCGTGAAACAGAGCTACAAGCGCTGACAGGAAGGAAACAGCGACATGAAATTCACCGAAGAACATGAATGGCTGCGGGTCGAGGATGACGTCGTCGTGGTGGGCATCACCGCGCACGCCGCCGAGCAGCTCGGAGACGTGGTGTTCGTCGAACTGCCCGACCCGGGCACCGTGAGCAAGGACGACGAGATCGTGGTGATCGAGTCGGTCAAGGCCGCCTCGGACATCCTCGCGCCGCTCGACGGCGAGATCGTCGAGGTCAACGAGGCGCTGGTCGACGACCCCGGCAAGGTCAACGAGGACCCCGAGGGCGACGCCTGGTTCTTCAAGATGACGATCGAGGACATGTCCGAGCTCGACGGGCTCATGGACGAAGCCGCCTACAAGAAGTTCATCGGTTGAGACCTGCGGGCCACGGCCCGCGCCCCGAACGGCTCACGCTCCTGCCTCGCCGCCCGCATGCGGCGGGGCGGGCAGGGCGTGAGATCTTAACGCACAGGTGACGCGGGGGATGGTCTCGCGCGGTCACCGCAGAGACCGGATGGATCGACATGCCTTTCTCGCCCACCGACTACCAACCCTATGATTTCGCCAACCGCCGCCACATAGGCCCCTCGCCCTCCGAGATGGCCGACATGTTCACGGCGCTCGGTGTCTCCGACCTCGAGGCGCTGATGGCGCAGACCGTGCCCCAGGGCATCCGCCAGGCCGAGCCGCTCGACTTCGGTGCGCCGCTCTCCGAGCGCGAGATGCTGTGGCGGCTTCAGGAGGTGGCCGATAAGAACAAGGTGCTGACCTCGCTCATCGGGCAGGGCTACCACGGCACGATCACGCCCCCGGCAATCCAGCGCAACATCTTCGAGAACCCGGCGTGGTATACCGCCTACACGCCCTACCAGCCCGAGATCAGCCAGGGCCGGCTCGAGGCGCTGCTGAACTACCAGACCATGGTGAGCGACCTCACCGGGCTCGAGATCGCCAATGCCTCGCTGCTCGACGAGGCGACCGCCTGCGCCGAGGCGATGACGATGGCCAAGCGTGTCGCCAAGTCCAAGGCGCCGGCCTTCTTCATCGACGAGAACTGCCACCCGCAGAACATCGCCGTGATGAAGACCCGCGCCGCGCCGCTCGGCATCGAGATCATCGTCGGCGCCCCCGAGACGCTCGAGGCCGACAAGGTGTTCGGCGCGATCTTCCAGTATCCAAGCACCCACGGCATGCTGCGTGACCTTTCGGCCGAGATGGAGGCCCTGCACGAGGCCAAGGCCATCGGCATCGTCGCCGCCGACATCATGGCGCTCTGCCTGCTCAAGGAGCCGGGCGCGATGGGCGCCGACATCGCGGTGGGCTCGACCCAGCGCTTCGGGGTCCCGCTGGGCTACGGCGGGCCGCACGCCGCCTACATGGCCACGAAGGACGCCTACAAGCGGGCGATGCCGGGCCGCATCGTCGGCGTGTCGGTCGACGCGCTCGGCAACCGGGCCTACCGGCTGGCGCTGCAGACCCGCGAGCAGCACATCCGGCGCGAAAAGGCGACCTCGAACGTCTGCACCGCGCAGGCGCTGCTGGCGGTCATGGCCGGGTTCTACGCGGTCTTCCACGGTCCCGAGGGGCTCAAGGCCATCGCGCAGCGCATCCACCTGCGCACGGTGCGGCTGGCCGAGGGGCTCGAGGCGGCGGGCTACGAGGTCTCGCCCGGGGCGTTCTTCGACACCATCACCGTCGAGGTCGGCCTGCTTCAGCGCGGCATCCTTCAGGCCGCGGTCAAGGAAGGCATCAACCTGCGCCGCGTGGGCCGCACCAAGATCGGCATCACGCTCGACGAGTCGGTGCGCCCGGCCCATATCGAGGGCGTCTGGCGCGCCTTCGGCCTTGTTCGCAGCTACGACGAGAGCACGCAGGATTACCGCCTGCCCGAGGCACTGCTGCGCAGCAGCGACTACCTCACGCACGAGGTGTTCCACATGAACCGGGCCGAGACCGAGATGATGCGCTACATGCGCCGTCTCGCCGACCGCGACCTCGCGCTCGACCGGGCGATGATCCCGCTGGGGTCGTGCACGATGAAGCTCAACGCGGCGGCCGAGATGATGCCGGTGAGCTGGAAGGAGTTCGCCGGGATGCACCCCTATGCGCCGAAGGACCAGGCGCGGGGCTACGCCGAGATGATCGACGACCTGTCGGCCAAGCTCTGCACGATCACCGGCTACGATGCCTTTTCGATGCAGCCCAACTCGGGCGCGCAGGGGGAATATGCCGGCCTGCTGACCATCGCGTCCTGGCAGAAGGCGCGCGGCGAGGGGCAGCGTAACGTCTGCCTGATCCCGGTGAACGCGCATGGCACCAACCCGGCCTCGGCACAGATGGTCGGCTGGAAGGTCGTCGCGGTGAAATGCGACGAGAACGGCTCGATCGACCTCGGGGATTTCCGCGAGAAGGCCGAGAAATACACCGACACGCTCGCGGCCTGCATGATCACCTACCCCTCCACGCACGGTGTCTTCGAGGAGACCGTCAAGGAGGTCTGCGCGATCACCCACGAGCACGGGGGCCAAGTCTACATCGACGGTGCCAACATGAACGCCATGGTCGGCCTGTCGCGGCCCGGCGATCTTGGCGGCGACGTCAGCCACCTGAACCTGCACAAGACCTTCTGCATCCCGCACGGCGGCGGCGGCCCCGGCATGGGCCCGATCGGCGTGAAGGCGCATCTGACCGAGCACCTGCCCTCGGACCCGCTCGACGGGGGACTCGCCGGGCCGGTCTCGGCGGCGGCCTTCGGCTCGCCCTCGCTGCTGCCGATCTCCTGGGGCTACATCCTGATGATGGGCGGCGAGGGGCTGACGCAGGCGACGCGCATCGCCATTCTCAACGCGAACTACATCGCGACCCGCCTCGCGGGGGCCTACGACATCCTCTACACCGGGCCCGAGGGCCGGGTGGCGCATGAGTGCATCATCGACGTGCGGCCGTTCGACAAGTCGGCGGGCGTCACGGTCGAGGACATCGCCAAGCGGCTGGTCGACTGCGGGTTCCATGCGCCGACGATGAGCTGGCCGGTTGCGGGTACGCTGATGGTCGAGCCCACCGAGAGCGAGACCAAGGCCGAGCTCGACCGCTTCTGCGACGCGATGCTGGCGATCCGCGAAGAGATCCGCGCCATCGAAGAGGGCCGGATCGACGGCGAGAACAACCCGCTCAAGCACGCGCCGCACACGATGGAAGACCTCGTGCGCGACTGGGATCGTCCCTACTCGCGCGAGCAGGGCTGCTTCCCGCCGGGCGCCTTCCGGGTCGACAAGTTCTGGCCGCCGGTCAACCGGGTCGACAACGCCTACGGCGACCGCCACCTCGTCTGCACCTGCCCGCCGATGTCCGACTACGCCGACGCGGCGGAATAGGGCGCGGCATCCACATCGCGATGACATGCAAACGCCGCCGGTCCGGGCTCTCCGGGCCGGCGGCGTCCTGTGTCGGGGTCGTAGACAGTCTTAGGACATGGGTCTGTGTTCCGGGGTCCGGGGCGCTCGGGTAGACTGGGCGGCACCCGTATCGCAAATCGTGAGGAGCCATGACCCGGGCCGCAGAACATGCCGGTTGCCGGCACCCGTGGAGGTCCGCGTGACCGCCGCGCTGGACGTTCCCGGCGCGACCCTGCGCCGCCACGAGCTCGCGGCGCTGCGCGAGGTGGCGCGCTCCGGCGGCGGGCGGGCCGACGCCGCGCCGGTCACGCTGCTGGTCGCGGACATGCGGCCGTCGATGCTCTGCGGCCGCAGCCGGGCGTTCCGTTCGGTGGCCGCCGCCGAGGCGCTGGTGCTGCTCGGCTGGCAGGCGGTCGACGCGGGCGGAGACGTGGCGCTGCTGACCCTCGGGGCAGGGGCGCCCGTGACGGTGGCGCCCGGGGCCGGCGCCGAAACCATGGACCGGATCATCGCCGGACTTGTGCGGGCGCATGACGCGGCTGCCGCGCTGGCGCTTGCGGGGCGGCTCGACGATCCGCCGATGACCCGCGATCTCGTGCCGCTCGACGACGAGCCTCCGGGAGTGCGGCTGGTAATCGCCTCGGGGTTCGAGATGCCCGGTGCCGGGCTCTCGGCGCGGCTGGCGGCGCTCTCCGCGCGGCACGACCTGTGGCTCCTGCGGGTTTCGGATGGCCCGCTTCCGGAGCGACCGCCGTTTCCCGGGCTGACGACCGTCGGGGTCGACGCGGGTCTGCCGCCCGAGGCCGTGGTGGCGCTGCTCGCGGCATCGGTCCCCGGCCGAAGCTGAGCCGATCCCGGCAGAAGCGGGCCCGCATGGCCCGATACTTACGGCTGCATTGCCCGAATCCGGCCGTGGCGTCACCCTGACGCGCAGGGCGTCCTGGGAAGGGGGCGACCCTTGGAGGAGGAACAGCAATGGGAATACTCGACAAGCTCTTCGGCGGCGAGGAGGAGACCGCCGCGCCGAAATACAGCCACGTGAAGATCCATCCCCAGGTCGACAACGGCGTGAAGCCGGCGACTCCGGGGTTCTCGGGCGGCTCGCTCAAGTGCAAGTGCAGCAGTGACCCGGTGGTGGTCGTGCTGGAGGCGCAGACCGCCCACAACCACGTCTGCGGCTGCACGAAATGCTGGAAGCCCGAGGGCGCGATCTTCAGCCAGGTCGCGGTGGTCGGACGCGACAAGCTCAAGGTGACCGAGAACGCCGACAAGCTCGAGGTCGTAGACGCCTCGGCCGCCATCCAGCGCCATGCCTGCAAGGGCTGCGGGGTGCACATGTATGGCCGCATCGAGGACACCGGCCACCCGTTCCACGGGCTCGACTTCGTGCACACGGAACTGTCGCCGCAGACCGGCTGGGCGCCGGCGGAATTCGCGGCCTTCGTGTCGTCGATCATCGAATCGGGGGTCGACCCGGACCGCATGGACGAGATCCGCGGCCGCCTGCGGGAACTGGGGCTTGAGCCCTACGACTGCCTGTCGCCGCCGCTGATGGATCTCATCGCTACCCATGTGGCCAAGCAGAAAGGCGTTTTGCGCTAGACCGGGGACGGGCAGGCACCGGGGGCCGGCCCCGCGGAAACCCGCCGGAGGGGTCCGCCCCCGACAACACCATTGCGCGAACGAAATTTCCTGCGCTAACCTTATGGCGGGAGGACATTTCAATGAAAGACATGACCGACACCCCGTCGCAGGGTGCGATACGTTCTGTCGCGATCGTGGACGACCATCCGCTCTACAGCGATGCGCTCGCCGCCGCGCTGCAGCTCACCTTTCCCGAGGCGCGCGTCGAGAAGGCGCAGACGCTCGGGGCGGCGCTCGAGCTGGTCGACAGCGGCTTTGCGCCCGATCTCGTGATGTTCGACCTGAAGCTGCCGGACGTCTGCGGCATCTCGGGCTTCAAGCGGCTGCGGGCCGCGCTTCCCGACGCGCCGATCCTGGTGATCTCGTCGCTGACCTCGGCGCAGGTGGTGGAGGCGCTGATGGAGGACGGCGCCGCCGGTTTCCTGCCCAAGGACGCCTCGTCGCAGGTGCTGCGGCAGGCGCTGCGCGACATCGCGGGCGGCGGCAAATACGTCCATTCCGGCTACCGGGGCACCAGCATCACCGAGCTGCCAGACGACCGGATCGAGGAGGCCCACCCGAAGCTCGCCGAGCTGACCCCGCAGCAGCAGAAGATCATGAAGCTGATCTGCGCGGGCAAGCCGAACAAGCAGATCGCCTACGAGCTGTCGCTCGCCGAGGCCACGGTCAAGGCGCATATCACCGCGCTGCTGCGGCGGCTCGGCGTGCAGAACCGGACGCAGGCGGCGGTGCTCGTGGAAAGCGCGCAGCCGGCCACGGCGATGGGCACGGGCGAGGCCGATGCGCAGGCATTCCTGAGCCACTGACCGGAATGGCGATGGAAGGGGCGGCGCCCAGATACGTCGGAATCGCCGTCTCGCGCGAGACGAGCGCCCAAGCGGCGGTCGAGGAGGCTTTGCGCGCCGTCGACCTCGACGACACCTGTTTCCTGCTGGCGCTGGTGCCCGACGGGCTGTCGCTCGACGAGGTGGCCGCTGCGCTCGACGCGGGCGCCGGGGGCGTGCCGGTCTTCGGCTGCACCACGGCAGGCACCATCACCACCGAAGGCTACGAGACCGAGGCGCTGCTGCTGCTCGCCTTTCCGCGCGCGCACTTCCGCTGCGCCTCGATGCTGATCGCGCCGCTCAAGCCGATGTCGATGAAGGGCATCGCCCGGCAGGTCCGCAGCCACGCCGCGCAGTTCCAGCGCACGGCCGGCTGGAACCGGCTGGCGCTGATCCTTGCCGACGGGCTGTCGAAACAGGAGGATCTGCTGGTCGCCACGCTCGAGGCGGCGCTTGGCGAGGTGCCGGTATTCGGTGGCTCGGCGGGCGACAACCTTGCCTTCCGCGAGACCTTCGTGCTGCACGATGGACAGTTCCACACCAACGCCGCGCTGCTGCTGCTGCTCGAGACCGACCTCGAGTTCCGTGGCCTCGGTTTCGACCATTTCCTGCCGACCGAGCGGCAGATGGTGGTGACCAACGCCATCCCCGACGAGCGGCTGGTGCTCGAGATCAACGGCGCGCCGGCGGCGCTGGAATACGCGCGCATCGTCGGCTGCCCGGTCGAGCAGCTGTCGCCGCAGGTCTTTGCCGAGAACCCGATGCTGGTGCGGCAGAACATGAACTACCACGTGCGCGCGGTGCATGACGCGCCGGGCGCGCATGCGCTCTCGTTCCTGGGCGCGATCGACGACGGGCTGATCCTGACGCTCGGGCGCGGCAAGGAGATCATCGAGACCCTCGAGGCCGAGCTCGACGTGCGCGACGGCCGCGACGGGCAGCCTGACTTCGTGCTCGGCTTCGACTGCGTCCTGCGCAAGCTCGAGATCGAGCAGAAGCAGCTCACCGGCGAGGTGAGCGAGATCTTCCGCCGCCGCCGTGTCGTCGGGTTCAACACCTACGGCGAGCAGCATTGCGGCGTGCACGTGAACCAGACCTTCGTGGGGGTCGCCTTCTTCGAGCCGCCGCGGAGGGAGTTCGCATGATCGACCCCGAGGAGCCGCTCGAACAACAGGTCGCCCGGCAGGCAAAGATCATCGACGCGCTGATGCGCCGCGCCAACCGGCAGCACGAGGTCGGCAGCTCGGCCTATGGCGCCTTTCAGTCGGCCATCGCGCTGCAGGCGCAGGTCTGGGCCAAGACCCGCGATCTCGAACGTACCACCGACGAGCTGCGCCACGCCCGCGATGACAGCGAGCGGATGCGCAAGAACCTCGCCGACGCGCTCTCGGCGATGGACGGCGGCGTGGCGCTGTTCACCGGCGGACGGCTCGAGGTGGGCAACGACATCTTCCTGCGGCTGCTGCCCGACATCTCGGCCCGGCTGCAGCGCGGGTTGTCGGTCGAGGACTGCTTTGCCGCCATGTCCGAGAGCCGCCATCTCGTCACCGTCGAGGGCAATTTCGACGTGGCGCTGGCGCAGGCGCGGCGCAGCCGGGTGGGGGCCTCGGTCGTGTCGCTGGTGTTCGAGCTGGCAGGCGACCGCTGGTACCAGATCAACCTGCAGCGGACGAGTTCCGAGAACCTCGTGCTGTTGCTCACCGAGATCACCGCCATCGTCCGGCGCAACCGGTCGGAAAAGGAAACCCTGATCGACGCGCAGGCCGACTACCTGCAGGCGGTGTTCGAGAACATGACCTCGGGGGTGTGCACCTTCTCTCCCGAGGGCGCGGTGATGATGTACAACCAGCAGTTCCGGCAGCTGCTCGGGCTGCCCTACACGATGCTGCAGAAGGGCACCGAGCTGCAGCGGCTGCTGGATTTCGTCGCCCGCCACGAGATCATCACCGAGGCCGGCGCGCTGGAAATCGCGCAGTGGCTCGACCGGCTCGAGCGGCAGGGCCGCCTGCGCCGCCGGGTGCGCCACGCCACGGGGCGGATGCTGGACCTGCACGCGCACCGGCTGCCAGACGGCGGCGTGCTGCTCGAGCTCAAGGACGTGACGCTGGAAACCCGCGCGACCGAGATGCTCGAGAACCGCGTCGCCGAACGCACCGCCGAGCTGACCCGCGCCAACGCCCAGCTGCGCGAGCAGTTCGTCGAGATGGCCCGCGTCGAGGACGAGCTGCGGCTGGCCAAGGAACGCGCCGAGGCGGCGGTGTCGTCCAAGACCCGCTTCCTCGCGGCGGCGAGCCACGACCTGCTGCAGCCCATCAACGCCGCGAAGCTGCTGATTGCCACGCTGCGCGACAGCGCCGCCGAGACCCGATTTGCGCCGATGGTCGAGCGGCTCGACGGCTCCTTCGCCTCGATCGAGCAGCTGCTGCACTCGCTGCTGGACATCTCGCGGCTGGAAAGCGCCGACCGGGCGCTGACGCCCTCGGACGTGTGCCTCGGCACGCTGATGCGCAGCGTCTGGGAGGACCAGACACCGCTGGCGCAGCGCAAGGGGGTGCAGCTCGACGTGGTGCCAAGCATGGTCTTCGTGCGCTCGGACCCGGTCTACCTGTTGCGCTCGATCCAGAACCTGATGGTGAACGCGATCCAGTACACCCCCGCCGGCGGGCGCGTGCTGGTCGGCTGCAGGCGCCGGGGTGACCGGGTCGAGCTGCAGGTCTGGGACACCGGCGTCGGCATCTCGCGCAAGGACCAGAAGCGGATCTTCGAGGAGTTCGCCCGCGCCGAGAACGTGCCGCTGGGCTCTGGCGTCGGTCTGGGGCTGTCGATCGTCGACCGCACCTGCCGGCATCTCGGGCACAAGGTCCGGGTGCGCTCGAAACCGGGCAGCGGCTCGGTGTTCTCGATCGAGATGGAGATTGCCGCCGGTCGGCCCCCGGGTGCGCAGGAGGGCTGCGACCGGACGCCTGTCGAGGACTACGAGATGTCGCACATCGTGCTGCTGATCGAGAACGATCCAGACGTGCTCTTCGCCTTCACCGGCAAGCTCGAGCAATGGGGTGCGAGCGTGCTGGCGGCGGGCTCGACCGCCGAGGCGCTGCGCCACGTCCGCGACATGGGGATGCCGCCCGACATCATCCTCGCCGACTACCAGCTCGACGACGGCGACACCGGCGACCGCGCCATCGCGGCGGTGCGCGCGCTGTCGGGGGTGCGGGTGCCGGCGATCATGATCACCGCCGACCGCAGCAACGAGCTTCTGAAGACCGGCGCGCGCGAGGGGTTCTCGGTGCTGACGAAACCGGTGCAGCTGTCGCGGCTGCGCCCGCTCATCGAGTGGAAGATCCGCTGGCAGGCGCCGGAAGAGGCGGCGGCGGAGTGAGACCCCCTCGCGCGTCGGGCCGGGGGGCCAGCCCCCCGGACCCCCCGGGATATTTCCGGCCAGAAGAAACGCCGGGCGCGGCGCGTCTGGCGGGCACCGACAAAAGTCGGCAATGACAGCCGTGGTGGGGGGAATAGGCTGGCGTCAGGGAGGATTCTACACATGCGCAAGACATTGGCTTTGATGGCGGCGGTGGCCTGTCTCGCCCTGCCCGCGGCGGCGGCGACGACGGAGGCCACGCAGACCTACGACCTGCTGTTCAAGGAGGGCACGCTCGACGACGTTCGGCGCGACGAGGTGCTGCACTATACCCGCACCGTGACCAATGCCGCCAAGCCCGAAGCCGCGGAACGCGACACCGGCGAGATCGCGCTGTCGTTCACCGAGGGCGAGGCCGTGCTCGCCAACCTGCAGTTCCTGCAGGACGGCAAGCACCGCAACCTCGGCAGCTTTCCGGCGAGCGTCGGCAACCCGATGATCATGTACTTCTACGAGAGCGTGATCCGCGACATGGCCGAGACCGCCGGGGGCTCTCCCTTCTACATCCGCAACCGGGTGAAGGAGGCGCTGGTCCGTCCCGCCGACATCGAGGAGGGTGAGGCCCGGATCGGTGGCGAGATGCGCCCGGTGCGCACGGTCACGCTGCGTCCGTTTTCCGACGATCCGAACCGCGACCGGATGCAGGGGTTCGGTGATCTCGAGATGCGTGTCACGATGTCCGAGGCGGTGCCCGGCTGGTACGTGAGCCTCGTGGCCGAGGCGCCGAAGGTCGGTGGCGATCCGGAGGGCTACGTTTCGGAGCTGCGTTTCGACACGGTGGCGGCGGAATGATCCGCGCGCTGCTTGTCTGCGCCGCGACGCTCGCGCCGGGGATGGCCGCGGCGCAGAGCGTGGCCGAGCGGCTCAACGACTACCCGACCGAGGCGCGGGCCGACTACGTCTTCGGCTGCATGGCGGCCAACGGCCAGAGCCGCCAGGCGCTGCGGCAGTGTTCCTGCTCGATCGACGAGATCGCCTCGATCCTGCCCTACGAGGCCTACGTCGAGGCGGAGACCGTGCTGTCGATGCGGCTCACCGGCGGCGAGCGCATGGCGGTGTTCAACAGCGCCGTGGCGGCGAACGATCTTGTCGTGGCGCTGCGCCGGGCGCAGGCCGAGGCCGAGGTGGTCTGTTTCTTCTGAGCCGATGCCGGGACGGGTGGGCAGGGAGTGCCCACCCTACCTGGGTCAACCGCCGGCCTTGGGCAGGACCGTCTCGAAGCGGTTGCCCTCGGTGTCGGTGGCCCGGACCGTCAGCGCCGGGGCGCCGTTGTCGTCGTAGGAAAAGCGGAAGGCCGGGTTCTCGCTGATCGAGATCCCGCCATCCATGGCGAAGAGCTGCTCCTCGCCCTGCCAGACCTCGAGGTGATCGATGAAATGCGCGGGGATGAAGAGCTGGGTGATCTGGTCGCGCTGCAGACCCGAGTAGTTCGGGTGGCGGACCATGATCTGCGCCTCGCGCCGGGGTGTCGACATGGCCGGTTCCGCGGCAGGCTCCTGGCCGAAGAGGCGCAGCCTCATCTGTCCCATGCCCGCGAGCGCCTGCTCCGGGTCCTTCGTGGCCGGCGCCGAGCAGCCGCCCGAGGCCTTCACGAAGCGCCCGTCCATCCGCAGCCCCCCCGGCGTGTCGGCGATGACGCGCACGTTGGAATACTGGTTCACCCGCACCCGAAACTCGAAGTCGAGCGGCGCCATCGCCTCGGAAAAGGTGAAGGTGCCGGCCACCGGCGCGGGGTTCTCGTCGATCACCACCGTCGCGGCGCGGATCGGCACCGACGGATCGGCCTGCACGATCCGCAGCGGCACCGTGGCGGCGTCCTCGGCGCGGTAGGGGGCGTCGAGCGTGAACAGCCCGTCGGCGGCGGGTATCGGCGTGTCCTGCCCGGTGACGTCGGCGCGCAGGCTGTCCCACGTCGGGCTGTCGGTCAGCGGGTTGGGGGTGTCGGCGGCCTTGAGCGGCGACGCCAGAAGCGCCGCTGCCAGCAGGGCCGCGGTCAGGGATCGATGGTCCATGCTCCTCCTCCTCGCATGGTCTGAGGGCTTTAGTATGCCAGAGACGGGTGCCGCGCGATACCGCGCCCATCGTCGGTGTGGATCAGCTTTCCGCGCGGGAGGAGGCTGCTGGAGAGGAGGGCCCGACATGTTCGAAGCGGTGATGATGCTGTGCGCGACGTTGGCGGAGGGCGAGGCCTGTCGCGAGGCGCTGGTGCCGGGCTACGCCACCGGGACCCGCGCGGCCTGCGAGGCGGGCCTGCGCGCGCGCCCGGTCGAGGGGGCAGCCTGCGCGCAGGCCGGGCCGGTGCTGCCGGTGATCGAGGCGGCGCCGGGGGTCTACGTGCACACGGGCGCCATCGCCGAGCCGGATGCCGCGAACCACGGCGACGTGTCGAACCTTGGCTTCGTGGTGGGCGAGACCGCCATCGCGGTGATCGACAGCGGCGGCTCGGCGCAGGTCGGGGAAGCGCTGTGGCGGGCGATCCGCGTCCGCAGCGACCTGCCGGTGACACATGTCATCCTGACGCACATGCACCCGGACCACGTCTTCGGGGCCGGTGTCTTCGCGGGGGCCGAGGTCGTCGGTCATGCGGGGCTGCAGCGGGCGCTGGCGGAGCGGCGGGAGAGCTACCTCGAGAGCTTCTCGCGGCTCATCGGGCCCGGGGCGTTTCTCGGCAGCGACGTGCCGCAGGTGGATCGAGGCATCGAGGACGTGGCCGAGATCGATCTTGGGGGGCGGGCGCTGCGGCTGCGCGCCTGGCCGCTGGCGCACACCGGCACAGACCTGACCGTGTTCGACGCGCAAACCGGCACGCTGTTCGCCGGTGATCTGGTGTTCGACCGCCATGCGCCAGCGCTGGACGGCTCGCTGCGCGGATGGCAGGCGGTTCTGGACGACATGGCGAAGATCGAGGCGGACCGGATGATTCCGGGACACGGGGGGCCTGTGATGGGCTGGCCCGAGGGTGCGGCGCCGCTCAAGCGCTACCTCGACACGCTGGCGCGCGATACGCGCAAGGCGCTGGACGAGGGCGCGCGCCTGTCGGAGGCGGTGGGACGCATCGCGGCGGAGGAAGCCGACGACTGGTCACTGTTCGAGGCCTACAACCCGCGCAACGCCACGGTGGCCTTTACCGAACTCGAGTGGGAGTAGGGCGGCGCACGGCCGCCCTTGGCACCTAGGCCACGATGCGCACCGGGGTGCCCTTGTATGCCGGGGTCTGCGAGTTTTTCTCGTGGTAGCTGAGCGGCACCAGCGGGTTGAGCTCGGGGTAGTAGCCCGCGACGCAGCCCGGCGGCAGATCGTAGGAGGTCACGGTGAGCCCTTCGACCCGGCGGTTGACACCGTCGTCGATCAGCGTTTCCAACGCGACGCGCTGACCCTCTTCGAGGCCCAGGCGCTCGATTTCGGCGGGGTGGATCAGCACCACCTCGCGGCCACCGGACAGGCCGCGGAGCCGGTCGGAGAAGCCGTAGATCGTGGTGTTGAACTGGTCGTTCGAGCGCAGCGTCACCAGTGTCATGCCGTCCTTGCCGGCAGGCTTCCCGCCGAGTGCAGACAGCGTCGTCGGCGTGGTGAACTGCGCCTTGCCGCTGTCGGTCTGCCAGTTGCGTTCGCGCGCCGGGTTGCCGCGGTAGAAGCCGCCGGGCTGCATCAGCTTCTCGTTCATCTCCGCGAAGTCATCGGGAAACGTCCTGGCGATGAGCGCGCGCACGAGGTCGTAGTTCGCCGTCCACTCGTCCCAGCGGAGCGCGGGGTTCGGCGGCGGCGTTGCCTTGGCGATGCCGGCGACGACGGCCAGCTCGGATTTCACCTGATCGGACGGCGGCTCGGCCTGCCCGATGGAGCCGTAGATGTGGCTGAAGGTGTCTTCCATCGACACTGCCTGTTCGCCGCCCGCCTGGATGTCGCGGTCGGTGCGGCCGAGGCAGGGCAGAATGTAGCTGACCTTCCCGGGCGCGAGATGCGAGCGGTTGAGCTTTGTGGCCACATGCACCGAGAGCCGCAGCTTGGGCCAGGCAGCCTCCATCCGCTCGCGGTCGGGCAGGGCGCGCACGAGGTTGCCGCCGAGCGAGATCATCGCCTTCACCCGGCCGTCGAGGATGCCCTCGCAGGCGTGCACCGCGTTCAGGCCTTCCTCGGTGGGGGCGTCGATGCCGAACAGCTCCTTGAGCTTGTCGGCGGGCATGTGCGCGGATTTCTCGCCCACGCCCACGGTGCGCTGGCCCTGCACGTTGGAGTGTCCGCGCACCGGCGAGATGCCGGCGCCGAGCTTGCCGATGTTGCCGCGCATGAGCAGCAGGTTCACCAGCATCCCGAGGTTGAGCCAGCCATTGACGTGCTGGGTCAGCCCCATGCCGTAAATGCCGATGGCACGGTCGGCCGACAGGTAGACCTCGGCGGCCTCTTCGATCATCGCGCGGGTGAGACCCGACTCCGCCTCGATCTCGGTCCAGTCGGTGGCGCGGATGCGGGCGGCGGTCTCGTCGAAGCCGGTGGTCTCGGCGGCGATGAAGTCCTGGTCGAGCACGGTGCCGGGCGCCGCGTCCTCGGCGGCAAGCACGCATTTCATCAGGCCCGCCATCGCCGCGATGTCACCGCCCGGCTTCACCTGGTAGTAATGGTCCGAGATGGTCGTGGGGCCGCTTACCGTCATCTGCGCCGGGCTCTGCGGGTCGGCGAACTCGATCAGCCCGCGCTCGCGCACCGGGTTGAAGGTGACGATCTTGCAGCCCCGGTCCACGGCCTCCTTCAGCACGTGCAGGAAGCGTGGTGAGTTGCTGCCGGTGTTCTGACCGAAGAAGAAGATCGTGTCGCAGTGGTCGAAATCCTCGAGCGTGCAGGTGCCGACCGGCGTGCCGATCGCCGCCTTGAGGTTCACGCTCGTGGTCTCGTGGCACATGTTCGACGATTGCGGCAGGTTCTGGTGCCCCATGGCGCGGGCGAAGAGCGCGTAGAGATACGATGCCTCGAGCCCGGCGTGGCCGGAGGCATAGAACACCGCCTCCTTCGGGGACATCGCCGCCAGCTCGCGGCCGATCTCGGCAAAGGCCTCGTCCCAGGAGACCGGCTTGTAATGGCCGCTCCCGGGATCGTAGCGCATCGGTTCGGTCAGCCGGCCCGAGCTTTCGAGGTCATGGTCGTGCCAGCCGCGCAGCGTCTCCACGCTGTGCTCGGCGAAGAACTCTGCACCGACGCGGCGGCGGTCGAGTTCCCACAGCGTCGCCTTGGCGCCGTTCTCGCAGAACTCGAAGGTGTTGGGCTTGGCAGGCTTCGCCCATGCGCAGGATGAACACATGACGCCGCCGGGTTTGTTGAGGCCGCCAAGGATCTTCATTGCCACCGCCGAGGGTTTCGCTTCACCGGTGATGCGCGCGACCCCCTTGAGCGATCCCCAGCCACCGGCCGGCGCGCCGTCGAACGGGGTGTCGGGATCCTGCTGCGTGGCGTTGTACGGATGGTCCTCCATGGGGGTCTCCTCTGGCAAAGAACGAGTCTCAACCGGCCAGCGGAGCAAGTGTTCCTCGGGGGATGTTCACATCTTGCGCCGCCTGAAGCGCGATACCGGGCAGGTCGCGGAGGTTGACCATTGCGACAGGGGGCGTCACGCTCTATGTGCCCAAGGCGACGCCCGCCCCGCCCATGCATCCTCCCGGTTTTCCCCCGAGACAAGGTTCCGACGCGAATGCAGACGCCCTACTACCTCATCGACAAGTCCCGCCTTCTGCCGAACATGGAAAAGATCGCCTGGCTGCGCGAACAGTCCGGCGCCAAGGCGCTGCTGGCGCTGAAGTGTTTCGCGACGTGGTCGGTCTTCGACATGATGAGCGAATACATGGATGGCACGACCTCGTCGTCGCTGTTCGAGGTGAAGCTGGGGCGCGAGAAATTCCCGGGCGAGACGCACGCCTATTCCGTCGCCTGGGCCCCGCACGAGATCGACGAGGTGCTCGCCTCGTCCGACAAGGTGATCTTCAACACCGCGCAGCAGCTTGCGCGCTTCGAGGAGGTCAGCCGCGACCACACCCGTGGCCTGCGGGTAAACCCCGGCGTCTCGACCTCCGGCTTCGACCTTGCCGACCCGGCGCGCCCCTTCTCGCGGCTGGGCGAGCACGCGCCCGAGGATATCGAGCCCGTGGCCGAGCTCATCAGCGGCTTCATGTTCCACAACAACTGCGAGAACGACAGCTTCGAGCGGTTCGACGAGATGCTGGGTCAGATCGAGGCGCGCTTCGGGTCTCTCATCAAGCGGATGAACTGGATCTCGCTCGGTGGCGGCATCCATTTCACCGGCGAGGGTTACCCGCTCGACAAGCTCGCCGAGCGGCTCAAGCGCTTCGCGGGCGAAAACGAGGTGCAGGTCTACCTCGAGCCCGGCGAGGCGGCGATCACCAGGTCGACCACGCTCGAGGTCACGGTCCTGGATACGCTGTTCAACGGCAAGAACCTCGCCATCGTCGACAGCTCGATCGAGGCGCACATGCTCGACCTGCTGATCTACCGCGAGAGCGCGAAGATGGCCGAGAGCGGTGACCAGGAGTGGATGATCTGCGGCAAGTCCTGCCTGGCCGGGGATATCTTCGGCGAGTTCCGCTTCCCCAAGGCGCTGGCTGCCGGCGACCGGCTGAGCATCGAGGATGCCGCCGGTTACACGATGGTCAAGAAGAACTGGTTCAACGGCGTCCAGATGCCCTCCATCGCGATCCGGGAGCTGGACGGCACCGAGCGGCTTGTGAAAGCCTTCACCTACGACGATTTCGCGGCTGCCCTGTCGTGAGCTGACCGCCCCGCAACGGGCATCACCATCAAAGGGGGTTCTGACTTGAAGAAGAACGTTCTCATCATCGGCGCCGGTGGCGTCGCGCAAGTGGTGGCGCACAAGTGTGCCCAGAACAACGACGTGCTGGGGGATCTCCACATCGCCAGCCGGACGAAATCCAAGTGCGACGAGATCATCGCCAGCGTCCGTGACAAGGGGGCGATGAAGGTCGACGGCGTGTTCGAGGCCCATGCGGTCGACGCCACGAAGTCCGAAGAGGTCGCCCGCGTCATCCGCGAGACCGGCGCCGAAATCGTCATCAACGTGGGCACCGCCTTCGTGAACATGCACGTGCTCGACGCCTGCATCGAGACCGGCGCCGCCTACATCGACACCGCGATCCACGAAGAGCCCGACAAGATCTGCGAGACGCCGCCGTGGTATGCCAACTACGAGTGGAAGAAACGCGACCTCTGCGCCGAAAAGGGCGTGACGGCGATCCTCGGCGCGGGCTTCGACCCGGGCGTGGTGAACGCCTATGCGCGCTTTGCCATCGACCAGATGGACGAGGTGAAGAGCATCGACATCGTCGACATCAACGCGGGCTCGCACGGCAAGTATTTCGCGACGAACTTCGACCCCGAGATCAACTTCCGCGAGTTCACCGGCACCGTCTACTACTGGGAAGACCAGACGTGGAAAGAGCTGTCGATGTTCGAGAGCGGCAAGACATGGGATCTGCCGGTGGTCGGCCCGTCCAAGGCCTACCAGTCGGGCCATGACGAGGTGCACTCGCTGGCGACCAACTACCCCGAGGCCGACGTGCGGTTCTGGATGGGTTTCGGTGACCACTACATCAACGTGTTCACCGTGCTGAAGAACATCGGACTGCTGTCCGAGCAGCCGGTGACCACCGCCGAAGGCCAGGAGGTCGTGCCGCTCAAGGTGGTGAAGGCCTGCCTGCCCGATCCCGCCTCGCTGGCGCCGGACTACACCGGCAAGACCTGCATCGGCGATCTCGTGACGGGGACCAAGGACGGCGAGCCGGTCGAGCTCTTCGTCTACAACGTCGCGGATCACAAGGAAGCCTACGAGGAAGTGGGCAGCCAGGGCATCTCCTACACCGCGGGTGTGCCGCCGGTCGCCGCCGCGATGCTGATCGCCTCGGGCGAGTGGGACGCGAAGACCATGAAGAACGTCGAGGAGATGGACCCCAAGCCGTTCTTCACCATCCTTGACCGGATCGGCCTGCCGACCCGCGTGCAGAAGGGCGGTCTTGGCGGCGAGGACATGGCCTGGACCGAACTCGGCGCCTGAGCCGCGGGCGCTTTCGCCCGGCGGAGGTCTCCGGCGGGCGAACGGGACGCCTCCATGATTTGCTGATGCTACGGGAAACGCTCTCGCAGGGAACTGCGGGGGCGTTTTCGGTTCCCGGGCAGCCCTCGCGCAGCGGCCTGGTGCGTCCGGGAGGTCAGCGGTGGAGTGGCAAGGGTGGTCGGTCCGCCGGGAGGAGGAGGGGCGGACCGACCTGAGATACGGATGGTGCCATAAGGGAGAAGGCCATCCGCTCATTCACCGATTGTCTGCGCGACATACGCATGTCATCGGGCTTCTGTTCCGAGAGTAATATCGGTCAGGACCGAAACAAGACGCGGCACCGCAGAAATTGCCGAAAGCCACGCGGGTGCGACCAAATGGCATATCCGGCGCTTATCATTTGAGCGCAAATGGTCCGGCTTGGGGCAGCGGCTTCGGCAGCGCTGCAAAATGCGCGCTGCCGAAGGGATTAAAGGTCGAGCGAGACCTTGCCGCGCGGGTTCGAGCAGCAGGCGAGGATGTAGCCCTCTTCGATCTCGTCCTCGGTGATGCCGCCGTTGTGCACCATGTGCACATCGCCGCCGGTCTTCTTCACCTTGCAGGTGCCGCAGACGCCGAACGTGCAGCCCGAGGGGATCGCGACCCCGGCAGAGCGCGCCGCCGCGAGGACGGTGTCTGTCTCGGGGCAGGTGGCCGTGACGCCGGAAATCTCGAAGGCGATCTCGGCCTGCACGTTCTCTTCCGGCAGGTCGTCCTCGGGGACGGGGGCCTCGACCAGCTCGGGCCCAGGGGTGCCCGGCGCGGTGAAGCTTTCCTGGTGGTAGTGCTCCATGTCGAAGCCGAGACCCGCCAGCGCCTCGCGCACCGCCTGCATGAAGGGCTCGGGGCCGCAGCAGAAAACCTCGCGCTCGAGGTAGTCGGGCGCCATGAGGCCAAGCATCAGCTGGTTGAACTGGCCCTGGTAGCCGGTCCAGGGCTGGTACTTGTCGGGCGCCTCGACCACCCAGCGCAGCTCGATTCCCTCCATCCGCGAGGCGATATGTTCCAGCCGCTCGCGGAAGATGATCTCTGACGGGCGCCGGGCACAGTTCACGAAGACGATGTCGCAGGCCCGGCCGCGATCGTAGAAATCGGTGGTCATCGACATCATCGGGGTGATGCCGGAGCCCGCCGAGATGAAGAGGTGCTTCTTCGCCGGGTGTTCGGTCGCCGTGAAGCGGCCCGCCGGCCCCAGCGCCTTGAGGGTCATGCCGGGGCGCAGGTTGTCCATGATCCAGCGTGTGCCGATGCTGTCGGCCTGCGCCTTCATGGTGATCGTCAGCGACAGCGGGCGCGAGGGCGACGAAGAGATCGTGTAGGTGCGGTAGAGCGGCCCTCCGGGCACCGGCAGCTCGAGCGTGACGAACTGCCCGGCGCGGAAGCCGAACGGGCGCCCGGACGGCGCCTGGAAGCACACGGTGATGACGTTCGGGGTCTCCGGCAGGATCGAGACGCACTCCAGCGGCTCGTCGTCGGTCCAGACGGCGGCGGTCTTGCTTGCGGCCATCGGAACTTACTCTGCCGCCATGGCGTCGGGGAGGTGTGACGCGCGCATCCGGTCGAGGTACCAGCTCACGAACTGGATCACGCCGTCCTCGTGGCTGGCCGAGTAGGGGCCGGGCTCGTAGGCGGGCGAGTTGATGCCCTGCTGGTTGTCCTCGACGACGCGACGGTCCTCGTCGTTGGTGTGCTCCCAGACGGTGGTGAGGTTCTTGAGGTCGTAATCCACGCCCTCGACCGCGTCCTTGTTGACCAGCCAGGTGGTCTGCACCTCGGTTTCCTGCGGCCCGATCGGGGTCACGCGGAAGGTGATGGAGTGATCCGACAGGAAGTGGTTCCAGGTCGTCGGGTAGTGGAACAGCAGAAGCGTGCCTGCGTCGTTCATAGGGATGCGGCCGAGCTTCTTCTGCACGGCGATCTTGCCGTTGATGGTGTAGCTTTCGGCACCGTCGAGCAGGGGCATCCGCGCGACGCGGAACTCGCCGCTCTCCGACAGCCGGAAGCGCGAGGGTGCCCCGGCCTGCTCGAGGCGGTTGAAGTGCTTCTCGACGGTGTCCGGGAACACGCCGTCCTGGCTCACGCCGCTGATGGTCGGGTCCTCGGGGTAGGTCCGGCACAGATCGGGGTGGTTGCCCGCGCAGTGGTAGCACTCGCGGTTGTTCTCCCAGACCAGCTTCCAGTTGCCCTTTTCGATGATCGTCGACTGGTGGGCAACCTTGGCGTTCGACAGGTCGTGCACCGCGAGATAGGGGGCGACTGTCTCGGCGAAGGTGTCGAAATCGGGCGCCTCGTCGGCAAGGCAGATGTAGACCAGCCCTGCCATCGTGCGGCAGTGCACCGGCTTGAGGCCATGCTTCGACGGGTCGAAGTCCGGGCCCATGTCGCGGGCCCAGAGCAGGCGTCCGTCAAGATCGTAGGTCCACTGGTGGTAGGGGCAGGTCAGCTTGGCCACGCGGCCCTGCGCCGCCGCACAGATCACCGAGCCGCGATGGCGGCAGGTGTTGTGGAAGGCGGCGATCTCGCCCTTGCCGTCCCGCAGCACGATCACGTCGTAGGCGCCGATCTTCAGCCGCTGGTAGCTGCCGGTCTTCTCGAGCAGGCAGGCCGGGAAGGCATAGAGCCAGTCGCGGTAGAAGAACGCCTCGAGGTCGGCCTCGAAGATGGCGGGGTCGTTGTAGAACGGCTGCGGAAGCGCGTGACCGGGGCGGTGCTGCAGCAGCAGTTCGGAAAGCGGGGGCGTCTGGGCTGCCATGGCGGACTCCTGTCGCGGACGGGGCATGTGGCGCACGAAGCCATCGGTCGGGCCGCTTGACAATTGGCAAAAAACTCATCTGGGTTTAGTCTGTCTAATGTCACTCGCGCCTCGTGCCAAAGGCGACATCCCCGGTCCGAAAGCGACTTCCACGTGCCCAAGCCCTATGATTTACCCTCTCTCGGAGACCTTGCCTGCTTCGAGGCGGCTGCCCGCAATTTGAGCTTCAAGGTGGCCTCATCCGAACTCAACGTAACCCCGGCGGCCGTCAGCCACCGGATCAAGGCGCTGGAACAGGCCTTGGGTCAGCCGCTCTTCAACCGTCATTACCGCGGAGTCGAGCTGACCGAGGCGGGTGCGCTGCTGTTCGTCGCGCTGCAGCGGGGATTCGAGACGATCTCGGACAGCGTGGCGCGAATCCGTCATCACCATGATCGCAGCGGCGTTGCCATCGCGGCGACCACGGCGATGAGCGGGCTTTGGCTGACGCCCCGGCTCGCCGCGTTCTGGAAGGCGCATCCCGGGGTCGCGATATCCCAGATCATCCAGGACAGCGGGAAGGTCACGGGGGCGGATCTCAGCATCCATTACGGCGATCCGGCGCGGGAAGAGGACGAGACCCGCGTGCTCTTCCACGATCGCATCCTGGCGCTCGGCTCGCCGCAGTTCGCCGCGAGCTACGGGATTGACGGGCTCGGGGACCTGGCAGAGGCGCCGCTCATCCATACCCAGTCGGGGGCCAACGCCCATACCGAGTGGCATGACTGGTTCGCGGCAATGGACCGGCCGGCGCCGACCGGGCCGGGCTTCTTCCTGAACAACTACCTGATCTCCCTGCAGGCGGCCGAGGATCACGTCGGCGCGGTGCTGGGCTGGGAAGGTCTTCTGGGCAATTCGCTGGAAAGCGGCCGGCTTGTGCAGCTGGTGCCCGAGGCGATGGCGTCGCCCTGGCCGTTCTACCTGCGCATCCATGCCCGCGCCTCGGCCAACGCCCGGCTCTTCGCGGACTGGCTGGCGGAGCGGGGATAGCGTCGGGCAGGACCCCGCAAGGCAAGGACCGGCGCGCTTTCGCACGCCGGCCCTCGTTTCGTTCCGGAGCCGCTCAGCTGCGGGGCTTGAGGTTTTCCGGGTCGTAGAGCGGTGCGTAGCCGACGCCCGCGACCTCGACCGGGAAGGGCTCGTCGAAATAGGTCACCTGCAGCTTCCGGCCCACCTCGCAGTAGTCCCACGGGAGGTAGGCCAGCATGATGTTCCGCCCGACGCTCGGCCCGAACGCCTGCGACGTGGTGTAGGAGCGACGGCCAAGCGCGTCGACCAGCACGGCGCCGGTCTCGGGATCCATCACCGGCATGGTGTTCACCGGGTAGCGGGCCACCCCGTTCGAATCGACGTTGTCGGTCATCACCAGCGTGCAGAGCATCGCCGGCTGGTGCGCGCGGGCGCGATACTCGAGATGCTTCTCCTTGCCGCGGAAGTCGGCCTCCTTGACCTTGGGCCGCGCGAGGTCGGCTTCGTAGAGGTTGTATTGCGTGTGAAGGTCCGCGTTCTGCAGCCGCAGCGACTTCTCGAGCCGGCGCGAGTTCGCATAGGTCTCGACACCCACTGCCAGCACGCCGGTTTCGCGGAGCGCATCCCAGACGGCAAGCCCGTCGTCGTAGGGCATGTGAAGCTCCCAGCCCTGCTCGCCGACATAGGAAATCCGGAAGGCGGTGACGGTCTTGCCCGCGATCTCGATCGGCTTGATCGCCGCGAAGGGGAAGTTCTCGACGTTCAGCGCTTCCGGATCGGCCACCACCTTCTTCAGCGTCTCGCGGGCGTTGGGCCCCCAGATGCCAATGGTGGTATACGCCTCGGTCACGTCTGTGATGGTGACGTCGAAGCCTTTGTCCTGCGCCATCCGCTTCATGTATTCCAGATCGCGCGGGCCGGCGTCGGCACCGTTCACGAGCCGGCACTTGTCGGCCATGCGGAAGACGGTGAAGTCGGCCCGCACGTTGCCCTCGTCATCGAGCATGTGGGTGTAGATGCCCTTGCCGACCATGGTGCCGCCGCCGATCTTCGCGGCACAGAGCCATTCCATCAGCGCCACGTGGTCGGGGCCGCTGATGTCGGTCATGTGGAAGTGCGACAGGTTGATGATGCCGCAATCGGCGCTCATCTCGAGTTGTTCGGCGTTGGACACGCGCCAGAAGTGGCGGTTGTCCCACTCGTTCTCGCGGACCGGCACCTGGTCGGCGTATTTCTCGAGCAGGTGCTCGTTGGCCGCGTAGCCGTGCGCCCGCTCCCAGCCGCCGAGTTCCATGAAGTAGCCACCCAGCTCGACTTCGCGCTCATGGAACGGCGAGCGGCGGATGCCGCGCCCGTTGCCGAAGGGCTCGCGCGGGTGAACCGGCGGGTTGTAGATCTTGGCGGCTGTCTCTTCGCAGCGGCCCCAGATGAAGTCTTCCTCGAGCTGGAAGTCCTGGAAGCGTGCGTAGTCGATGGCGTGATGGTCGATCTCGGTGCGGCCGTCGGTCATCCAGTCGGCGATGAGCTTGCCCATGCCGGGGCCGTCCTTGACCCAGACCGCCACCGCGTACCACAGGCCACGCAGCTTGCGGCTTTCGCCCATCGAGGGGCCGCCGTCGGTGGTGGTCTGCAGCAGGCCGTTGAACGAGTGGCTTTCGTTGAAGCCCAGCTCGGCGAGGATCGGGGTCAGCTCCATCGCGCGCTCGAGCGGCTCGATCACGTCTTCCAGCTCGAGATCGCGCATGGACGGCCCGAGACGGGCCTGGCCCTTTTCGAGAATGTCGCGCGGATGCACCATCCGCACGTCCTTCTCGTAGTAGTAGCCCCACTCCATCTGGCCGCCCTCGGTGGTCAGCGGGTCGCCGGTGTCACGCATGTAGGCCGAGTTGCCCTGGTCGCGCAGCAGCGGACGGCCGATCTCGAGCCCGGTGCCGGCGAACTCGTCGTAGGGGCCGAAGAAGGTCAGCGGGTGGTCGACCGGCATCACCGGCAGATCCTCGCCCGCCATCTCGGCGATGAGGCGGCCCCAGAGGCCGGCGCAGACCACGACGTGATCGGCCATGATGGTGCCGCGATGGGTCTTCACGCCGGTGATCCGACCGTTTTCCTGCAGAAGCTCCAGCGCCGGGGTGTTGGCAAAGGCCCGCAGGTTGCCGCTTTTCTCGGCGGCATCCACCA
Source organism: Salipiger sp. D13 (assembly GCF_003703915.1). Classification (NCBI taxonomy): domain Bacteria; kingdom Pseudomonadati; phylum Pseudomonadota; class Alphaproteobacteria; order Rhodobacterales; family Roseobacteraceae; genus Salipiger; species Salipiger sp. D13. The sequence continues at coordinate 99,660 of NZ_RAPJ01000008.1, read as the reverse complement.
GCTTGCCCGCGACGGTCTGCGAGCGCGGCACGACAAGGCCCGCGTCCGGGTCCCACATGGCGCCCTGGATCTGGTCCTCTTCCAGAAGCGGGAACTTCTCCTTGGCCTCGGCGGCCGAGATCATCCTGACGTTGGTGCCGAAGGCGCGGCCGGAATCGCAGCGGCGCTTGAGCTCCTGCATCCGGGCATCGTCGCCGACGCGCGCGACCTCGAGACCGCCGATGCGGCTGTAGTGGCCCATCTTCTCGTAGAAATCGACGGAATACATCGTGCACCACGTGCTCAGCAGGTCGTGGCTGGTGCAGTAGCAGAAGTCCGAGGCATGGCCGGTCGAGCCGATGTCGGTGGGGATGGCGGACTTGTCGATGCCGACGATGTCGGTCCAGCCGCGCTCTATCAGGTGATGCGCGACGGAGGCGCCGACGATGCCGCCGAGACCGACGATGACGACATTTGCGCGTTCGGGAAACGAGGACATGATGCGTTCCAATTGTGCTCAGGTTCGAGGGGACCATCCAATGCCGTGCCCCCGCCCGCTATATCTCGACCGGCATTCGCCATTCCGAAAACGACGGACGCCGCGGTGCGGCGGCAGGCTGGCACGCCGCCGGATGGGCTTAAGATTGGGTTAAGCTAGGCGGGCGAACTCCGGCAGCATGATGATGCTCCGATTCTGCCTGATGGTCTTCCTGACAACGCTTGCGGCGCCGCTCGCGGCACAGTCTCCGCTGCCGGCCGACGAGGCGTTCCGGCTCGAGGTTGCGCGCGAGGGCGACACGCTGGTCGCGACCTGGGAGATCGCCGAAGGTTACTATCTCTATCGCGATTTCATGGGTGCCGAGGATGGTTCGGGAGCGGCCCTGCCGATGGCGCTGCCAGACGGCGAGATGAAGGACGATCCGAACTTCGGCGAGGTCGAGATCTTCCACGAGGGCGTGCAGGCCCGTATCGAAGGCGCCGATGGGCCGGTTACGCTGCGCTGGCAGGGCTGCGAAGAGGATAGCATCTGCTATCCGCCACAGACCCGCACCATCGAGGCTGGCGCGGACGGTGGGATGTCCACGCCCGGCGCGTCACCGGCGGAATCGACGCAGGGCTTTCAGGGCTCCGGCTTCACGCGGGTGGGTGACGGCGCTTCCACGGGCACCGGGGCCGAGGTTGAACCCGAGCAGACAGCCGACGGCGGCCTCGTGCTTGCGAAGACCGACGGGCTTATCGAACGATTCTCGACGGGCGGCACGCTGATGGTCGTGGCCGGCTTCTTCGGGCTCGGGCTGCTGCTGTCGCTCACGCCTTGTGTTTTCCCGATGATCCCGATCGTGGCGGGCATGGTCGCAGGTGGCAGCCAGCGACCCTCGGCGCGGCGCGGAGCGCTTCTGGGCGGCGCCTACGTGCTGGGCATGGCCGGGGCCTTTGCACTGATCGGCGCGGCGGCAGCGTGGTCCGGGGAGAACCTGCAGATCGCGCTGCAGTCGCCGCCTGCCGTGATCCTGACCGCCGGGCTCTTCGTGCTGCTCGCCGTCGCGGCCTTCGGTCTCTTCGAGTTGCGGATGCCCGCCGCCGTGACGGCCCGGCTGAACCGGGTCGAGGGGCGTCGCGGCTCGCTGCCCGGGGCGGCATTGTTGGGCGTGACCTCGGCGCTGATCGTGGGGCCTTGCGTGACCGCGCCGCTGGCCGGGGCGCTGCTCTACATCGCGCAGAGCGGCGACCTGCTGCTCGGGGCCGTGGCGCTGTTCGCGCTGGGGCTGGGGCAGGGGCTGCCGCTGGTGGCCGTCGCGGCCTTCGGTCCGCAGGTGCTGCCGCGCTCGGGCGCGTGGATGGAGCGCATCCGGCAGCTGTTCGGGCTCGTGTTCCTCGGGCTCGCGGTCTGGATGCTGGGCCGTATCCTGCCGGGGCCGGTCACGCTGGCGCTCTGGTCGGCGCTGCTGATCGGCGCGGGCGCGGCGCTGTTTCCGCGCGAAGCCCCCGCGCCGCTGGTCGCCGCGCTCGCGGTGATCCTCGGTTTTGCCGGGGCGCTGCAGGGCGTCGGTGCCGCGATGGGCGCGGTCGACCCGCTGAAGCCGCTCGCCCCGCTGGCCGCGCGCGATGCCTCCGCTGCGCAAGCCGACCCCTTCGCCACCGTCACCGGCACCGATGGGCTCGAGAGCGCGCTCGCGGCATCGGAAGCACCCGCGCTGGTCTATGTCACCGCCGACTGGTGCACCACCTGCCGCAGCATCGAACGCGGACCGCTGTCGGACCCGCAGGTGCTTGCGGCGCTGGAAGGCGTGACCCCGATCAAGGTCGACGTCTCCGACTTCGATGACGAAGCGCAACGCGCGCTCGACCTGCTGGGCGCGGCGGGGCCGCCGACCATGGTCTTTCTCGACGCCGCCCGCGCCGAGGTGCCCGGCACGCGGCTCGTGGGCGATGTTCACGAGGAAGCGCTGCTCGCCGCCCTCCGCGAGGCCGCGCGATGAGCTCGGTCGCGCTCGGGCCGCTGGTCTTCGACGCCGCCCGGCTCGCGGCCATCCTCGGCTGCGCCGTGCTGCTTGGCGGCGCCGAGCTGGCCGACATCCGTGCCCGCCGGCGCGGTGCCCCGGCGCGCCATGCGGTGCAGGCGATGCGCCTTGTCGTCACCGGGCTGATCGCGGCGCGCGCGGGCTACGTGGCGCAGAACCTCGCGGTCTTCGCCGAGGCCCCGCTGGACGTGCTCAAGGTCTGGCAGGGTGGTTTCTCGGTGGGCTTCGGGCTGGCCGGGCTTGGCGCCGCGCTGGCCGTCACGGCCCTGCGGGATCTCCGCGGCGCGCTGCCGCTTGGCGGGCTCGCGCTCGCCGCGGTCGCGCTGGGCTTCGGCCTTCTGGCGGCGTTTCCCGATCCGCGCGGCCGACCGGCCCCCGACGTGCCGCTGCATGCGCTCGGCGGCGCGCCGTTGACCCTCACCGCGCTTGATGGTCCCGCCGTCGTCAACCTGTGGGCGTCGTGGTGCCCTCCGTGCCGCCGCGAGATGCCGATGATGATGGAGGTCGCCGACGGCGGTGATCTGCCGATCCTCTTCGTGAACCAGGGCGAGCAGCCGCCGCAGATTACACGCTTTCTCGAGCAGGCTGGTCTGGCCCGCGAGGGCATCTACCTCGACCCGGCGAGGGCCCTGATGGCGACCTATGGCGCAAGGGGCCTGCCCGCGACGCTGTTCCTCGATGCCGAGGGGCGGCTCGTCGGGACCCACACGGGCGAGATCTCCCGCGCCGAACTGCTCCGGCGCATGACCACACTTTCGAAAGGCACGACATGACACCCTCTTCCCGCATCAGGGCAGCGGCGGGGCTGACCGTCGCGGCGCTGCTCGCCGCCTGCACGCAGCCACCGGCCTCCACCTCCCCGGCGCAGGTGACCGCGCCGCAACCCCAACCCACCCCCGACACCGTGATGTCCGACACCGGCAACCTGCAGGAGGTGGTCGAGGTGCCGCCGGAGCCGCCGCGCAAGCAGCCGCTCAGCCCCGAGACGCGCGCCATGTACGCGGCCACCGAGGATAACGGGCTGCAGGTGCCGGCGATCGAAGACAAGTATCTCAGCGAGGACAAGAAGCGCCAGCTCGTCGATTACTACGCGCCGTTCGAGCCGGGCACGATCATCGTCGATCCCGGCGCCAAGCGGCTCTACCACCTGCAGGGCGACGACACGGCGATGCGCTACACGGTGGCCGTGGGCGCGGCGGGGCGCGAGTTCTCGGGCGAGGCCAGGATCCCCTACCAGCGCGACTGGCCGACGTGGACGCCGACGCAGAGCATGATCGAGCGCGAACCCGACGTCTACACGCAGTTCGAGGACGGCATGGAGGGCGGGCTCGACAACCCGCTCGGCGCCCGCGCGCTCTACCTGCACCAGGGCGGCGAGGACACGCTCTACCGCATCCACGGCACCCGCAGCCCGTGGTCCATCGGCAAGGCGGTGTCCTCGGGCTGCATCCGGCTGTTCAACCAGGACGTCATCCATCTTGCCGACCAGGTGAGCTCTGGCACGCGCGTGATCGTGCTGAGCGCGGCGGAAACCGGCAAGTACACCCGCCCGCCGTCGGACATCGCGGACGGGGGGCAGAGCCCCGCCGCGTCTCCGGCCTCGGGCACGCCCGATATTGCCGGCATGGCGGAACAGACGCTCGACGCGCTGCCGCCGGAGCCGGGCTGAGCCACATCGAACCGACCCCAGAGAGGAGAATGACATGACCATCAACCGCAGGGCGCTCATCGGCGCCGGGCTGACCGCCGGCGCGCTGGGCAGCGTCGTCGGGCTGCCGCATCTCGCCCGCGCGCAGTCGCCGAGCATCGACGAGGTGCTGAACGATCCGGTGGCGCCCGAGCAGGGCAACCCAGAGGGCGACGTCACCATCGTCGAGTATTTCGACTACCAGTGCCCCTACTGCAAAGCCATGCACCCGCTGCTGCGGGACGTGGTGGAGGCCGACGGCAACGTACGGCTGGTGATGAAGGACTGGCCGATTTTCGGGCCGCCCTCGACCTATGCCACGCGGCTGGCGCTGGGCGCGGTCGGGCTCGACCGCTACGCGGCGGTCAACGCGGCGCTGATGGACACCGAGGCCCGGCTCACGCAGGAGCAGGTCGAAGAGGTGGTGGGGGCCGTTGTCACCCTCGAGGAGGCCCAGGCGAGCTACCGCGAGAACGCCGACAAATGGAATGCGCTGTTGCAGCGCAACGACAGGCAGGCGGTGGCCCTTGGCTTCCGGGGGACGCCGGCCTTTGCCATCGGCACCACACTCTACGGCGGTGTGCTCGACCGCGAGACGCTGACCGGCGCGATCGCCAAGGCCCGTTCGGCCTGAGCCTGTGCCGGCAGTTCCATCGGTGCGCCCCACCGGGCGCACCGCAACGGGTCACTCGGCGCCGAGCGAGGCGTAGTAGGCCGCGAGGTCGGCGATGTTGTCGTCGCTGAGCCGCTCGGCGGCGGCCTGCATCAGGTGCGCGCGCGGAGTCTCGGGCACCGGCCCGTCGCGATACATCTCAAGCCAGTTGACGATCCAGTAACCATCCTGCCCGGCAATGCGCGGCGTGTCGGCGCGTTCCGGCGACAGCCCGTCCGTCTCGCCGCCCTCGTGGCAGGAGGCGCAGCTCGCGATGTCTTCGTGCTCGTCTCCGCGCCGGGCGATCTCGGCGCCGCGCGCCGCATCGCCGAAGGGCAGCGGATCGCCCTTCCAGGCGGCGTCCATCCCGGCGTAGCGTTGCGAGATGCCGGCGATGGTCTCGTCCGACAGGGGCGCGGCCATGGGCTCCATGAAGCCGCTTTCGCGGTGGCCCGCGGCATAGGCGCCCAGCACCAGCGTCAGCCAGCCTTCGGACTGTCCCGCGAGCTTGGGTGCGGTGCCGTCGCGGCCGAGCCCGTCCTCGCCGTGGCAGCGGGCGCAGCCCACTTCCTGCGGGATCGCGCCGGGCAGGCCGCCGAAGCGCACGCCGGCGCTGTCATAGGCGCCGGCCCTGCCAAGGGCCGCTTCCTCGAACCCCGCCCGGTCGAAATCATCGTAGCGCGACAGGAAGGCCGCCATCGCCCAGGGCTCGTCGTTGCGGCCCTCGCCGGGCCAGGCGGGCATGCCGGTATACTTGAAGCCATGGCGGGCGATCCACCAGAACTCGCGCCGGTCGAAATCCTCGGAGGTGAGCGTCGGCGGGGCGGGGCGCATGCCCTCGACCACCGGGTTGCGCGGGATGCCGGGCGCGCCGTGGCAGGTCATGCAGCCGGTGGCAAAATGCCCGGCGCCCAGGCGGATCAGCCCGGGGTCGTCGAGATCCACCTGGCGCGGGATCTCCTTGCCCATGGCCCGGACGGCGACGGCGTTGCGCATGTACTGATGCAGCACCTGGCTCACGCCGGGCAGATGCGGGACCGAGGCCGCGATGTTGTAGGGCGCGAGCCAGTAGAAGGCGTTGCCCGCGACGACGAGCGCGGCGAGCCCGCCCCAGATCCAGCGTTTCATGTCCGTGCCTCCGTCAGGTCGAGCGCGCTGCCGAGCCGGCGCAGCGCCGCGACGAGGTAGATCGCGCCGCCGCCACCTGCCATCAGCGCCCCGGCGAGCTGCTGCTCCTGCAGGGCGCTGAGGCCGAGGTGGCCGGCGCAGATGCCGCCGTAGAGATCGCGCGGGCTGAGCCCGATCAGCGCGCCGAGCAGCGTCATGTGCATCGTCGTGGCCAGCAGCACCACCGCGCCGCCGAAGCCTCCGGCCGCGCGGACGCTGCCCCAGAGCAGCAGCCCCGCGCCGAGGAACGACAGCTGCTCCAGCGCGAAGCCGGTGGAAGTGAAGCGTGCCCAGAGATGCGGGCCCGGCAGGTGCCACGCCCAGACCACGACCATCTCGGCCACCGCGCCCAGCGTCAGGGCCATGGCTCCCGAGGGCAGCCGCAGGCGCGGCGCCCAGAGCGCCGGCACCACCGCCGTGACGCCGAGATGCAGCACCATGTGCAGCACCATCGAGCCGGTGGCGAGCGCCGGCAGCGGTCCGAGCCACAGCGCCGCGAGCAGCGCCAGCGCCGCGATACGGCGGGGAGGCAGCCTGCCTAGCATGTCGAGAACACCATGCCGGGAATGACGGTGAACAGGATCGCCGCTGCCGACAGCACGCAGAGCAGCAGCGAGACGTGGCCGATGAAGCGGTCGCGGCCGCGTTCCGAGCTGTCGGTGATCTCCTCGAAGACGAGGAAGATGCCGCCGTAACGGCGCATGGCGATGCGGCCCAGCCAGACGATGAGCGCGATGCCGATCAGCCCGAGCAACGCGATGATCCAGCGCGGCTCGACCAGCGAGGGGCCGACCTTGGCGCACCAGACCGCCGCGATGACGTAGCTCGCGACGAAATGCACCGCCCAGATCGTCGGCGCGGCGACGAGAATCCAGACCGAGCCCTGGTCGATGACGCGGGGGGCATCTCCGGGCGGGCGGAAGTCTCCGGGCTGCTTGTCGGACTCGTGCCGCATCACATCACCCCCATCAGCATCGGGAATAGCGCGAGCAGAGCGAAGGTGACCACCGCCGTCAGCGCGAGGAAGTGGGTGAAGAGCGTGAGGTTCATCAGGTCCGCGCGATAGTCGCCGGTGCAGATCCGTCGCCAGATGCGGGCCGTCGTATAAAGGTGCATGACCCAGCTCAGCAGCAGGTGCAGGCCCAGCCACAGGATCAGCATCCAGACCATCGCGTCGAAGCTGTTGGCGGTGGGGTCGAGCCCCTTCGTCCACGCCGCCCATGCCCATGCGCCGATTCCCGCCAGCCCCACCGGCAGCGCGCCGAGCAGCAGTGCCATCGCCTGCCCGCGCTCCCATGCGCCCAGCCGGTTGCGCGCGGTGACGGTCATCAGCCACGAGCCGAGCATCAGGGCAAGGCCGAGCAGCAGCCAGCCGAAGTCCGGAAGCTGCCCGGCCGTTGGGAAGAAGTCGTCGAGCGCCGTCCAGTAGAAGAAGTAGCTGAACACCAGACCCATGAAGGCGGTCATGTCGCCGGTCATGGTGATGAAGACAGCCCACCAGCCGGGCGAGCGGTTGCCCTGCGCGTAGGTCGGCAGCGTCAGCCCGCGGCCCGCATATTTCTCGGGCTTCTCCGGGATCTGCGAGGTGCCGGTCCAGAGCCACCACAGGGTGAAGCCGACGAAGCCCGCGCCGAACAGCAGGGTCAGCGCCCAGAGGTGGAAGGTCGCGAGGATGAACACCAGCCCGAGACAGACCGCCGACCCGATTGTCAGGAAGCTGGGGCCGCCGACGCGCTGCACGAAGAGCGGGCGCGCGTCGAGGATGTCGGTGACGATCAGCTCGCGCTTGCCTTCCTCGGCGTCGGGGAGGAACCACTCGCCCCGGTCGATCTGGCCGAGGATGTCGGGCTGTTCCCACAGCGGGTAGCGGGTGTGGATATAGGGAATCGAGCGGATGCCCCAAGGCTTGTCCGGCACTTCCTGGCCCCACTCCATGGTGCCGGCGTTCCAGAGGTTGCGCGTCGTGGGCGGCTGCTTGCCGCGCGGCCAGAGCACGTTGACCGCCAGCACCGCGAAGCCCGCCGCGAAGACGAAGGCGCCCACGGTCGAGACCATGTTGAGCACCGCCCAGCCATCGCTGAGGTCATAGGTCCAGACCCGGCGCGGCATGCCCATGATGCCGGTCCAGTGCATCGGCAGGAAGGCAAGGTTGAAGCCGCCGAACATCAGCCAGAAGCTCCAGGTGCCGGCGCGGTCGTTCATCTTTCGCTGGGTGACGAAGGGATACCAGTAGTGGATGCCGGCGAAGAGCGGGAACAGCATGCCGCCGATCAGCGTGTAATGCAGGTGCGCCACGACGAAGTAGCTGTCGTGCGCCTGCCAGTCGAAGGGCACCAGCGCGACCATGACGCCGGTCAGCCCGCCGAAGACGAAGATCGCCAACGCGCCGCCGGCAAAGAGCATCGGCACCGAATGGCGGACCTTCGAGACGAGCATCGTCGCGATGAAGCAGAAGATCTGGATGCCGGTGGGCACCGCCACGGCCTCGGACGCGGCCGAGAAGAAGCTCAGCGATATCTCTGGCAGGCCGGTGGTGAACATGTGGTGCACCCAGAGCCCGAAGCTCAGGAAGGCCACGCCCACCGCGCTCAGCACGATCCATGAATGGCCCACCATGGGCCGGCCGGCGAAGGTCGGCAGCATGGTCGCGATGAGCGCGATCGAGGGCAGGAAGATGATGTAGACCTCGGGGTGGCCGAAGATCCAGAACAGGTGCTGCCACAGCAGCGGGTCGCCGCCCCGGTCCACGTCGAAGAAGGCCCAGCCAAAGGCGCGCTCCATCTCGAGAAGCAGGTCGCCGGCGATCAGCGGCGGGAAGGCGAAGAGGATCATCCCCGCGACGACCAGCACGTACCAGCAGTAGAGCGGCATGAGGTTCAGCCGCATCCCCGGGGGACGCGACTTCAGCACGCCGACGATCAGCTCGACGGCGGCGGCGATCGAGCTGACCTCGATGAACGACAGGCCCAGAAGCCAGATGTCGGTGCCGAGGCCCGAGTAGTCCGGGTCGGACGACAGCGGCGTATACATGAACCAGCCGCCGTCTGGCGCGACGCCGAAGAAGATCGAGACGCAGACGAAGACGCCGCCGATGACGAAGCACCAGAAGCCGAAGGCCGACAGGCGCGGGAACGGCAGGTCGCGCGCGCCGAGGATCTCGGGCAGCACGAGGATCGCCACCGCCTCGAAGATCGGCACCGCGAAGAGGAACATCATCGCCGTGCCGTGCAGCGTGAACAGCTGGTTGTAGAGACTCTGGCTGAACAGCTCGTTGTTCGGAACCGCGAGCTGCACCCGGATCAGCAGCGCGAGGATGCCGGCGAAGGTGAAGAAGCCGAAGGAGGTCAGCAGGTACCACTTGCCGATGTGATCGTTGTTGACCGCCGAGATGACTTTCCAGCCGGGCGGTTCGCGCCAGACGTCCATGAGGCGCTTGCGCTGGGCCTGGTTGCGCGCCTCGTCGTAGGGCTCGGGCGGCGGGAGTTTCGACAGGTCGATCTCTTTGGTCATGCGCGTCAGTCCAGGCTCATCAGGAAGGCGACGAGCTGGTCGAGCCGCGCGCCGGAGAGGTCGGGGTAGGGGGGCATGTCGATGTCGGGCTTCATCTCGTGCGTGTCAGTGATCCAGCGCGCCATGTTGTCGGGCGTCATCTCGTAGATGCCGGCGCCGAGCTTCTCGCGGGCGGCCAGGTGGGTGAGGTCGGGACCGACGGGGCCCTCGGCCTCGGTGCCGCGGATTGTGTGGCAGGCGCCGCAGCCTTCCTCGTCGAAGACCGTGTAGCCGGGGTCGCTTTCGGCGACCTCGGCGGGTTCGGCCTCATGCGCGAGCCAGGCCTCGAAGTCGGCCTCCTCCATGACGATGGCATCGAAGCGCATCAGTGCGTGGGCGCCGCCGCAGAATTCGGCGCAGAGCCCGCCCCAGTTGCCGGTCTTGCGCGGCGTGAGCGCAAGCTGGGTTTCGCGGCCGGGGATCATGTCCATCTTGCCGCCAAGCGCGGGCACCCAGAAACTGTGGATCACGTCGTCGGCGGTGAGCCGGAACAGCGCCGTCTGTCCGACCGGAAGCCGGATCTCGTTGGCGGTGACCACGTCGCCTTCGGGCGTTTCGTAGATCACCCGCCACCACCAGCGTTCGCCGTCCACCCGGATGGTCAGGTCACCCTCGTCACTGGTGATGTCGCGCAGGATGACCAGTCCCCAGATCAGGAGGCCGCCCACGAGGACGGTCGGTAATACCGCGCCGCCCCAGACGATGAAGCGACGGGCCTGCTTTTCGAGAGACGGGTCGATCTGCCGGCGCTGGGCGTAGACGGCAGCGCCGATCACCCCGGTCCAGATGATCGCGGCCCCCACAAGGAGAACCCAGAAGAGCTCTTCGACCCGGTGGGCCTCTTCGCCTGCCGAGGCCAGCCAGTTGTGTCGCCCCGCACAGCCGGAGAGCACCGCGAGAATGATGAGAAATAAGCTGCGCCGCACCGGCCGTTCCGCCCCTGTCTTCCGGTCCACTCCCGGTGCAACAGGTGAGCCTCACATACGGTTCCCGAAAAAGTGAGGCTTTCTCGCGATGCGATGATCGGAACCGCGCGCGGCACCGGGTCACGTCAGCCTGCCGGGAGCGGGTCAGCCGCCGCCCTGGCCGGCCTCCTGCAGCATCTGGGAAATCGCGTAGAGCCGCTTTTCGAGCAGCGTCGGTGTCTCGCAGAGGTAGGTGATCGTCTGCTGCCGGTCGCTGAAGATGCGCTGGTCCCAGTCGACCTGTTCCTCGAGCGCGTCGACCCGGTCGAAATCGGGGTCGTCCTTCGCCATCTGGGCGTCCATCTCGGCACGGCCTGCGTCGATCTTCTCGGACAGCGCGATCTGGCCCAGCGAGAAATCCCCGATCCCGTCGATGATGCGGGTTCGGCGCGACGCGAGCGTGTCGAAGACCTCGGCGAAGACGGCTCCCATGAGGTCGGTGTCATGGCCATGCGATTCGGCGAAGGCCCGGACCCTGTCGCGGGCCTCCTCGAGATCGACCCGGCGCAGCGCCAGCGTCTCGGCAAGTTCTTCCACGGCCTCGGCCTTCGCGTCTTCGGGCGGACTCTCGGGCAGGGCTTCGGGCCACATGAGGCCGATCGAGAGGCGCTCGACCTTTCGTTGCACGCAGGGCCACGTCGGGTCCGAGAAATCGGCGGCCGGGGCTGTGGTTGCAGCGAATATGAGCACTGCACACAGTGCATAGCATTTATGAATCATCGTACGCTTCCCTCCCTCAAGCGACTATGAAACAGGGTGCGCGCGCGGTCCATCTCGGGAAATACCCACCATTGGCTGTATTGTTCGGTATGCGATCGCGCACCCATACTCGAGCCAAGCGCCCAGAGCGTAAGGACAACACACCACTGTGGAGGGAGACTGCATGCGTACCCGTGCAGCCGTGGCCTTGGAGGCCGGCAAACCTTTGGAAATCATGGAAGTGAACCTCGAAGGGCCGAAGGCCGGCGAGGTTCTGGTCGAGATCAAGGCCACCGGGCTTTGCCACACCGATGAATTCACCCGTTCGGGCGCCGATCCCGAGGGCCTGTTTCCCTCGATCCTCGGCCACGAGGGCGCTGGCGTCGTGCTGGAAGTCGGCGAAGGCGTCACCACGCTGAAGCCGGGCGACCACGTGATCCCGCTCTACACCCCCGAGTGCCGCGAGTGCGCGTCCTGCCTGAGCGGCAAGACCAACCTCTGCACCGCGATCCGCAACACCCAGGGCCAGGGCCTCATGCCCGACGGCACCACGCGATTCTCGATGCTCGATGGCACCCCGATCTACCACTACATGGGCTGCTCGACCTTCGCGAACCACACGGTGATGCCCGAGATCGCGCTGGCCAAGGTCCGCGACGACGCGCCCTTCGACAAGATCTGCTACATCGGCTGCGGCGTCACCACCGGCATCGGCGCGGTGATCAACACCGCCGGCGTCGAGATCGGCTCGACCGCCGCGGTCTTCGGCCTTGGCGGCATCGGCCTCAACGTGATCCAGGGCCTGCGCATGGCGGGCTGCGACAAGATCATCGGTGTGGACCTGAACGACGACAAGCAGGAGATGGCACGCAAGTTCGGCATGACGCACTTCGTGAACCCCTCCAAGGTCGACGACGTGAAGGCCGAGATCATCAACCTGACCAAGACCGACTTCGACCCGATGGGCGGCGTGGACTACTCGTTCGACGCGACCGGCAACGTCAAGGTGATGCGCGACGCGCTGGAATGCTCGCATCGCGGCTGGGGCGTGTCGGTCATCATCGGCGTGGCTCCGGCGGGCGCGGAAATCAGCACCCGTCCGTTCCAGCTGGTCACCGGCCGCGTCTGGAAGGGCACCGCCTTCGGTGGCGCCAAGGGCCGCACCGACGTTCCGAAGTTCGTCGAGTGGTACATGGACGGCAAGATCGAGATCGACCCGATGATCACCCACAAGCTGACGCTGGACGAGATCAACCACGGCTTCGAGCTGATGCACGAAGGCAAGTCGATCCGGGCAGTGGTGGAGTACTGATGGAAACCGTTGCGGAAAACCGAAGCTTCGGCGGAACGCAGGGCGTCTACACCCACGCCTCCGAGACCTGCGGCTGCGACATGACCTTTGCGGTCTACATGCCGCCGCAGGCCAAGGAGCGGCCCGTTCCGGTTCTGTGGTATCTCTCGGGCCTGACCTGCACGCACGAGAACGCCATGACCAAGGGCGGCTTCCAGGAACACGCGGCGAAACACGGCCTTGCGGTCGTGTTTCCCGACACCTCGCCGCGTGGCGAGGGCGTGGCCAACGACGAAGCCTACGATCTCGGGCAGGGCGCGGGGTTCTACGTGAACGCCAAGCGCGATCCGTGGAAGCCGCACTTCCAGATGTACGATTACATCACGAAGGAGCTGCGCGGCATCGTCGAGGGCATGGACGGCATCGGCACGAAGCACGGCATCACCGGGCATTCCATGGGCGGCCACGGCGCGCTGACCATCGCGATGCGCAACCCCGAGATGTACGACAGCCTGTCGGCCTTTGCGCCGATCGCGCATCCCACGCAGTCGGACTGGGGGCGCAAGCAGCTCTCGGCATATCTCGGGGATGACGAGGGCTGCTGGGCCTCGCACGACTCGACGCTGCTGCTGCAGGAGCACGGCTGGAAGGATGATATTCTCATCGACCAGGGGGCAAGCGACCAGTTCCTCGACCTGCTGAAGCCCGAGGCGCTTGCAGAGGCGATTGCGAAACGCCGTCAACCCGCTACGTTCCGTATGCAGGAGGGGTACGACCACTCGTATTTCTTCGTGAACACGTTTGCGGGCGACCACGTCGCCTGGCACGCGGCCCGGCTTCTGTGAAGCCGGGTCATCCCAAGGGAAGGAGAACAAGAATGATCCAGAAACTGCTAGCGACGGCGTGCATGATGACCCTGACGGCGGGCGCGGCCCTTGCCGACAATCACGGCGACATGAGCGGCGACCCCGAAAAGGGCGAGCGCGTGTTCCGCAAGTGCGCAGCCTGCCATGCAGTGGGCGAAGACGCGAAGAACAAGGTCGGCCCCGAGCTGAACAACCTGTTCACCCGCGGCATCGCCGGGGAGCCCGACTTCGACTATTCCGACGCGCTCAACAGCATCGCCGAGGAAAAGGGCGACTGGACTCCGGAAGAACTCGCGGCGTTCCTCGAGAAGCCGCGCGACTATGCCAAGGGCACCAAGATGTCCTTTGCCGGTCTGCGCAAGGAAGACGAGCGCGCTGACGTGATCGCCTACCTGGCGACCTTCAACGAGTGATCTGAACTCGAACGGATGCACCGACAGACAGGACAGGAAAGGGAGAGACTGACCTAGGAGATACGGATTTCCGGAAACGGCGGGAGGAACCGAGGTGCCGTTTCCGGATCGCCCGAAGCGATGTCGCGACTGAGGAGCCGCGGGTCATGGAGGGCAAACAGGCGGGCGCACCGCCGTTTTACCCAAGGGAGTAGGAAATGAAGAAGCTGACGTTTCTGATGACGTCGGGGGTGGCGCTTTGTGCCGCATCCATGGCGTTGGCGAATGACGACCTGATGTCGCAGATGGACAATCCCTCGCAATGGGCGATCCAGACCGGCGATTACGCGAACCAGCGTTATTCGGAACTCGATTCCATCAACAAGGAAAACGTGGGCGACCTGCAGGTCGCGTGGACGTTCTCGACCGGCGTGCTGCGCGGTCACGAGGGTTCGCCGCTCGTGGTGGGCGACACGATGTTCGTGCACACGCCGTTCCCGAACATCGTCTACGCGCTCGACCTGAACGAGCAGGGCAAGATCAAGTGGAAGTACGAGCCGAAGCAGGATCCCAACGTGATCCCGGTGATGTGCTGCGACACGGTGAACCGTGGCGTCGCCTATGCCGACGGCAAGGTCTTCCTGCACCAGGCCGACACCAAGGTCGTCGCGCTCGACGCGGAGACCGGCGAGGTGATGTGGGAAGCGGTGAACGGCGACCCCTCCAAGGGCGAGACCAACACCGCGACCGTGATGCCGGTCAAGGACAAGGTGATCGTCGGTATCTCGGGCGGCGAATTCGGCGTCCGTGGCCATGTCACGGCCTACAACATGGAAACCGGCGAGCAGGAGTGGCGCGCCTATTCCATGGGTCCCGACGAAGACATCCTGATGGACCCCGAGAACACCACGCATCTCGGCGAGCCGGTGGGCGAGAACTCGGGCACCAACACCTGGGAAGGCGACCAGTGGATGATCGGCGGCGGCACCACCTGGGGCTGGTATTCCTATGATCCCGAGGCCGACCTGATCTACTACGGCACCGGCAACCCCTCGACCTGGAACCCGTCGCAGCGCCCCGGTGACAACCGCTGGTCGATGACCCTGATGGCCCGCGATCCCGACGATGGCATGGCGAAATGGGTCTACCAGATGACGCCCCACGACGAATGGGACTACGACGGCGTCAACGAGGTGATCCTTACCGACCAGGAGATCGACGGCGAGGAGCGCAAGCTGCTGACCCACTTCGACCGGAACGGCATCGCCTACACCATGGACCGGATCTCGGGCGAACTCATCTCGGCCGAGAAATACGACCCGGCGGTGAACTGGACCAGCGGCGTCGACATGGACCCGGAATCGGACACCTACGGGCGTCCGCAGGTCGTTGCCGAGTATTCGACCGAGCAGAACGGCGAAGACGTGAACTCGACCGGCATCTGCCCGGCGGCGCTTGGCACCAAGGACCAGCAGCCCGCGTCCTACTCGCCCAAGACCGAGCTCTTCTACGTGCCGACCAACCACGTCTGCATGGACTACGAGCCGTTCCGGGTGAGCTACACCGCCGGTCAGCCCTACGTGGGTGCGACGCTGGCGATGTATCCGGCGCCCGACAGCCATGGCGGCATGGGCAACTTCATCGCCTGGGACAACATCAACGGCGAGATCAAGTGGTCGATCCCCGAGCAGTTCTCGGTCTGGTCCGGCGCGCTTGCCACCGCGGGTGACGTGGTCTTCTACGGCACGCTCGAGGGCTACCTCAAGGCCGTGGACTCGGAGACGGGCGACGAGCTCTACCGCTTCAAGACCCCCTCGGGCATCATCGGCAACGTGATGACCTACGAGCATGACGGCAAGCAGTATGTCGGCATCCTCTCGGGCGTCGGCGGCTGGGCCGGCATCGGTCTCGCGGCCGGTCTCACCAACCCGAACGACGGTCTCGGGGCGGTCGGCGGCTACTCCGCCCTGTCCGACTACACCGCGCTTGGTGGCCAGCTGACGGTCTTCGCCCTTCCCGACTGATCCGCAGCCATCAACCGGGCCGGCAGGACTCCGTGACCCTGCCGGTCCACCTTTCCCAGAGTTTCAGGATAGCTGACAATGATCCGACACCTTACCCCCCTTGCGGCCGCCGCCGGCATCCTTTCGGCCTCCAGCGCCTTCGCGGCGGACAATGTCTCGATGGATGACCCGAACATCGCGGTCGGCTACGAGGAAGGCGGGCGGTACTACACCGAGGACGGCATTCCGACCTTCAACGTGAAGGAAGACGGCACCGTCGACTGGCCGACCTTCTCGGGGTTCCGCCGCTACCACGCCGAGTGCCACGTCTGCCACGGCCCGGACGGCGAGGGATCCACCTATGCCCCGGCGCTGAAGAACTCCGCGCTCGACATGGATTACTACGATTTCGTCGACGTGGTGGTGAACGGCCGCCAGAAGGTCGGCGCCTCCGAGAATTCCGTGATGCCCGCGTTCGGCACCAATCCCAACGTGATGTGCTACCTCGACGACATCTACACCTACCTCAAGGCGCACGGGTCCGGCGCGATCGCGCGCGGCCGCCCGGCCAAGAAGGAGCCCAAGAGTGACACCTTCGCAGAGATGGAAGATGCCTGCATGGGCTCGTGACATGCGCCGCCTGATGGCGGCGGCGCTGGCGGTCCTGCTCGTCTCCCACGCAGGACCGGGCGCGGCGCAGACCTCTGACCTTGTTTCCCGGACAGCGTTCAGGGTTTGCGCCGATCCGGCCAACGATCCGATGTCCGTGGAGGACGGCTCGGGCTACGAGAACAGGCTCGCCGAGCTCTTCGCCGCGAAGCTCGACCTGCCGGTGAGCTACACCTGGTATCCCATGGCGACGGGCTTCATCCGCAACACGCTGAAGGCAGGCAAATGCGACGTGGTGATGGGCTACGCGCAGGGCCACGAGCTGGTGCAGAACACTAACCACTACATGACCTCGGCCTTCGTTCTGGTGGTGCCCTCGGACGGCCCGCTGGCTGAGGTGGAAAGCCTTGCCGATCCGAAGCTGCAGGGCCGCGCCATCGGCATCATCGCGGGTTCGCCGCCGGCGAACCACATGGCCAAGAACGGCCTGATCGGGCGCGCCAAGCCCTATCACCTCGTGGTCGATCGTCGCCATGAAAGCCCGTCGGTCGACATGCTCGACGATCTCGAGGCCGGCACCATAGACGCCGCCGTGATGTGGGGGCCGATCGCCGGCCCGCTGGTCAAGCGGCGCGGCACCGACATGAAGGTCGTGCCGCTGCTGAAGGAGGAAGGCTTTCCCAAGCTCTTCTACCGCATCACCATGGGCGTGCGGCAGGGCGAGAAGGTCTGGGAGCGCAAGCTCAACTCGCTGATCCGCCGCAACCAGGACGAGATCAACGCGATCCTCACCGAGGCCGGTGTGCCGCTGGTCACCGACATGGGGGATGGCATGCTCGAGGTCACCCAGTGATCCGGGCGCTGGCGGTCGCGGTGGCGCTTCTGCCCGCGCTCGCGCTGGCCGAGGTGGCGGTGCCTGACGGCTACCGGATGGACCATTACCGGGCGCCGGTGCCCTCGGAGCTGCCGGGGGGCACGGTCGTCGGCCCGGAAGAGGCGCACGCGCTTTGGGAGGCCGGCGAGACCGTGTTCATCGACGTGCTGCCGCGCCCTCCGAAGCCCGCGAAGCTGCCCGAGGGCACGATCTGGCACGAGCAGCCGCGCGACAGCATTCCCGGCGCCATGTGGCTGCCCAACACCGGCTACGGCGCGCTTGCCGATGTCGCCGAGGCCTACTTCCGTGACGGTCTGGCCGAGGCCACCGGCGGCGACATGGGCCAGCCGGTGCTGTTCTTCTGCCTGCAGGATTGCTGGATGAGCTGGAACGCCGCCAAACGTGCGCTCGGACTGGGCTACGAGACAGTTTACTGGCTGCCCGAGGGCACCGACGGCTGGACGTTCTACGACTTCCCCACCGAAGAGATCACGCCGCGCGAGCCGCAGCCGCGCTGAAGCGCTCTTGACCATCATCAACGCAACGGGTCCGGTCGCGCCCTAGACTCGCTCCACCGCCGGGAGGAGGGAGCCATGGACATGCAGCCGCAGGACGACCGCGAGGATCTCGTCTGGTTCGAGACCCTGTCGCGAGAGGACGTGCCCCGCGTGGGCGGCAAGAATGCCTCGCTCGGCGAAATGGTGCGGACGCTGGGCGACAAGGGCATCCGCGTGCCTCCCGGCTTCGCCACCACCGCAGGGGCCTACCGCCGCTTCATCTCCGCCAACAACCTGCAGGACCGGCTGGCCGAGCGGCTCGCGGCGCTCGAGGACGGTCGCGGCACGCTGGCCGAGGTCGGACGCGCGATCCGCGCCGACATCGCCACCGGGCACTGGCCGCCGGAGATCGAGACCGCCATCCGCGCGGCCTACCGCACACTCGGAACACGTGCCGGGCAGGATGAGCCCGCCGTCGCCGTGCGCTCCTCGGCCACCGCCGAGGATCTGCCCGATGCCAGCTTCGCCGGCCAGCAGGAGACGTTCCTCAACATCCGCGGCGAGGACGCGCTGCTTGCCGCCTGCCGGCACTGCTATGCCTCGCTCTTTACCGACCGGGCCATCACCTACCGGCGGCTCAAGGGGTTCGACCACCTCGAGATCGCGTTGTCGATCGGCGTGCAGCTCATGGTCCGGGCCGACACCGGTGGCGCCGGGGTGATGTTCTCGCTCGACACCGAAAGCGGCTTCGACCGGATCGTGCTCATCAACGCTGCCTGGGGGCTGGGCGAGAACGTGGTGCAGGGCGCGGTGAGCCCGGACGAATACCAGGTCTACAAGCCCTTTCTCGAACGCCCCGGCTGCGTACCGATCCTGCACAAGGGGCTCGGCGCCAAGGCGGTCAAGATGATCCATGGCAGCACCCCCGAGACGCCCACCCGCAACGTGCCGACCTCGAAGGCCGAGCGCGCCCGCTTCGTGCTGTCCGACGACGAGATCCTCGATCTCGCCCGTAGCGCGGTGGTGATCGAGGAGCATTACGGCCAGCCGATGGACATGGAATGGGCGCGCGACGGCGAGACCGGCGCGATCTACATCGTGCAGGCCCGGCCCGAGACGGTGCAGTCCCGGCGCAACGCGGGCGCCTTCCGCAGCTACCGGCTGGGCGCCACCGGCGAACGGCTGCTCACCGGGCTCAGCGTCGGCGGCGCGGTGGCCACCGGCGAGGTCTGCCTGATCGAACACGCCTCAGAGATCGACCGGTTCGTCGACGGCGCGATCCTCGTGACCCCGACCACCGACCCCGACTGGGTGCCGATCATGAAGCGCGCGGCGGCCATCGTCACCGACCACGGCGGACGTACCTCGCATGCGGCGATCATCAGCCGCGAGCTGGGCGTGCCGGCCATCGTCGGCACCGGCAATGCCACCCACCTGCTGCACCACGGGCAGGAGATCACCGTTTCCTGCGCCGGTGGCGACGAGGGGGTGATCTACGCCGGCAAGGCCGCCTTCAGCGTCGACGAGACCCGCCTCGACGAGGTGCCCGAGACGCGCACCGAGGTAATGCTCAACATGGCCAACCCGGCCGCCGCCATGCGCTGGTGGCAGCTTCCGGCGGACGGCGTGGGGCTGGCGCGGATGGAGTTCGTCATCAGCAACGAGGTAAGGGTGCATCCGCTGGCGCTTACCCGCTACGACCAGCTCGAGCCTGGCCCCGAGCGCGACGCCATCGACGCGTTGACCCGTGGCTTCGACAGCCGCGAGGCGTATTTCGTCGAGACGCTGGCCCGAGGGCTCTCGCGCATCGCGGCGACATGGTATCCGAACCCGGCGATCATCCGCATGAGCGACTTCAAGACCAACGAATACGCCGACCTGCTCGGTGGCCGTGCCTTCGAGCCCGCCGAAGAGAACCCGATGATCGGCTTCCGGGGGGCCTCGCGCTACTATTCCGACGCCTACCGCGACGGTTTCGCACTGGAATGCCGTGCGATCCGCCACCTGCGCGAGACCATGGGATTCGACAACGTGGTGGTGATGATCCCCTTCTGCCGCAGCGTGATCGAGGCCGACCGGGTACTCGACGTCATGGCCGACAACGGCCTGCGGCGCGGCGAGAACGGGCTCGAGGTCTACGTGATGTGCGAGATCCCCTCGAACGTCATCGAGGCCGAGGCCTTTGCCCAGCGGTTCGACGGCTTCTCGATCGGCTCGAACGACCTGACCCAGCTCACGCTCGGCATCGACCGCGATTCCGAGGCGCTGGCAGAGCTCTTCTCCGAGCGCGATCCGGCGGTGATGTGGATGATCGAGACGGTCATCGCCAAGGCGCGCAAGGCGGGCCGCAAGATCGGGCTCTGCGGACAGGCGCCCAGCAACCACCCCGATTTCGCGCGCTTCCTCGTGCGGGCGGGGATCGACAGCATCTCGGTCACGCCCGACAGCTTCCTTGCGGTGAAGCGCCACGTGGCGGCGGCCGAAAAGGAAGGCTGAGCCGGGGCTCAGAACCCCGCGAGGTCCTTCTCGGCTGTGGTCACCGTGCCGTCGGTGTCGGTCATCGTCACGCCCACGCGGCGCGTGGTGCCGGGCACCGAGAGGCTCACCTGCGGGTTCTCCGACAGCGAGATGCTTCCCGTCATCTCGACGTAGCCGCCGCCGTCGGTGTCGATCTCGACCTGTTCGACGTAGCGCATGGGGATGAAGAGCAGGGTGATCTGGTCCATCTGCATCCCCGAGTGCGACGGGTGCGAGATATCCACGTCGAGCCGCTTCAGCCGGGCGGCAAGTTCGGCCAGCCGCCGGGCCGCGTCGCCCGGCACCTCGTCCGCGACCGACAGCACCATCTCGCCCAGCGTGGCCAGCGCCTCCTCCGGGTCGGTGCCCGGCGGCGCGGCGCAGGCGCCCTGTCCAGAGGTCTTGACGAAGCCTTCGGTGACGAACAGCCGCCCGTCGGTCATCTCGGCCACCACGTGCAGCGGCGTCGGGCCGTTGATCCGCAGCGTGGTCTCGAAGAAGAAGCGCGGCTGGGGTTGCTTCAGCGCGAAGACGGCGGAGACCGGCATCGGGTTCTCGTCGAGGATCACCGACACCTCGGCGATCTCGCCGCCCGGTGGCGCCGCCACCTGCGCGGAGATGCGGGTGCGGGCGTCGTTGTCGGTGCGGTAGGGCGCGTCGACCGCGATCACGTCCGTGCCCTCGAGCATCGGTCGTTCGCCGTAGAGCTGGGCGCGGACGGTCTCCCAGGACTCGCCGGCCCACGCGGGCAGGGCAAAGAGCGCAAGCGCGAACAGGACGGGCAGGCGTGTCATGGCAGATCCCCCGTGAGGATGAAGGCACCGAAGGCGCGCGGCCCGTCGGCGGTATCGAGCGAGGCGGTGACCTCGAGCGTCTCGGCGTCGATCAGGCTCAGAGTGTTGTCGAACCAGTTGGCCACCGCGATGCGGCCGTCCGAGGTCGCGGCGACGCCCTCGGGGTATTCGCCGACCTCGACCGTGGCGACGGTCGAGAGGTCGTCGAGCGACAGAACGCTGACGGTGTTCGCATACTGGTTCGTCACGAACGCCCGCCCCGCCGCGAAGGCCACGCCGTAGGGGCGTTTGCCAACCGGGACCGTCGCCAGCACCTCGCCCGAGGCCGGATCGATCACCGTCACGTCGTTGCTGCCGACATTGCCTGCGAAGAGCCGCCCGTCGGGGGCGAAGCCAAGACCGAAGGGGCGGGTTCCGACGCTCACCTCATGCAGGGGCGCCAGCGTTTCCGTATCGTAGAGCGTTACCTGGTCGGCATCGCGCACGGCGGCGGCGAGGATGCGCCCGTCGGGCGAGATGGCCAGCCCCGCAGGGGCTGCGCCAGCGCTCAGCTCGGCCTGCGGCACGAGGGTCTCGGCGTCGAGCACCCAGAGCCTCGCATTGTACCAGTCGGACACGAAGAGCCGCCTGTGGCGGCCGTCATGCGCCACGCCGACGGGGCCGCCGTCGAGCGTGACCTCGGCCCGCACCGCGCCGTCGAGCGAGAGGCGCCGTACCGTCTTGCTGTCGGGCGACACGGTGAACACCGCCGTGCCGCCCGTGCCCACCGCGACCCCCGCCGGCTTCCCCGGAACGGACCAGCGGGCGGTCTCTTCGCCGGTGGACAAGTCGAGAACGCTTACTGCGTCACCGTTCTGGCAGGTGACAAAGGCGACGTCCCCCGCCGCGGGCAGCGCGGCGAGGGCAAGGATCATGGCCAGCCCGAGGGCCGGGTTACGAAGAGGGCGCACCGAACCGCTCGACCAGCGCCTCGAGCCCCGCCTCGTAGACGGCGGTTACTGCCGCGATGGCGGCCTCGTCGTTCAGCTCGGGGGGCGGGTCGTTGTTGGGATAGCCCCGGTAGAAGGCGCCCCGCCATTCCACGACGGAGCCGCCGCCGTCGCGCGGCATCACCGTGAGGTGCGACGAGTAGTTGGTGACCGGCAGCACCTCGACCGCCACATCCGTGATGCGGTAGCTGTAGGACATCTTCTCGTCGGAGTACTTGTAGAGCACTTCCGAGATCATCGGCCCGTCGGCGCCCTGGTCGCTGAGGTAGAGCTCGCGCGTGGCGTCGATCTCGTTGCCGCCCTCGCCGCTCTGCGAAACCACCGCCGGGTGCCACGTGAGATCCTGGAAATCGCCGATGGCCTCCCAGACCTCGGCCGGCTCTGCGGCGACCTCGGTGGTGACGGTCACCTTCTGGCGTGTCGGGCCATGGGCCAGCGCCATGGCGGGCATCAGCGCGAGCGCCGTGGCGGCCATGACGAACCTGCGTCTATTCATTCTTCCTCCTCCCTGAAGAACGTGGTTTTCAAGATGTAGCGCATGCCGCGCTGCCAGCTTTCGTCGGTGTTCGAGCGGATGTCGACGACGCGGCCCTTGACCATGTCGCCGCTCGCGGCGTCGCGCATCTGCAGGTTCATCGACAGGATCAGGTTCGAGGTCTTCTGCACCTCGCCCACCAGCGCGTAATCCGCGCCCAGCCTGGTCGCCATGCGGGTGTCGCAGCCGTAGCATTTCGCGGGGTTCACGATGCGGTCTAGATCCTCGGCCACGGGGGCAAGGTCCAGCAGCTCGTAGCCCTCCTCGGTGAACCGGTCGCGCACCATCTCTTCCAGCATGGCAATCCGAGCGATCTCGTCCGGGTCCTGCCCGAGCTCGGCCGTCTGCAGCGAGGAGTCGAGGAAGGTGATCCCGAAAAAGGCCACGGTCTCGCCGGCTTGCGCCGTGCCGCAAAACATGAGCGCCAGGATGATCGCGCGTGTCAGCATCGCTGCCTTCTTAGAAATTAAGAGTCGCGCTCCATGCTGCTCCCGCTACCCTCGATCCCGCAACCGCACCAAAAGTATCGGTTTCTCGCATCCGCCCCCAAAAGGCAGAGTGAGACCCGGAGGAGCCGCCCGGACCGGGCGGAATGGGAGGATAGATTGCCGAAACCGCTTCTGCCGCTGCTGGCGGCGGCCTGTCTGGCCGTCTCCGCGGTCGCCGCGCAGGCGCTCGATGTGCGCGCCGCGGTGCTGCGGGTGGACTACCCGACGCTGCTGCCGATCTCGCGCTACGACCTGCGGCCCGACGACCTCGCCTTTGCCGGGGCGCAGCTTGCCGACGAGGACAATGGCACCACCGGCCGCTTCATGGGCCACACCTACGAGACGGTCACCGCGAGCGCCTCGCCGGAGGACGCCGCCGAGGCGCTTGAGGGCTTTCTCGGGGACGGCATCCGTTACATCGTCGTCGATGCGAAGGCGCCCGAGCTCCTGGCGCTGACCGAACAGGCGGCCGAGGCAGGCGCGCTGGTCTTCAGCAGCCGCGCCGAGGCGATCTCGCTGCGCAGCGAGGACTGCCGGCCGAACCTCCTGCAGATCGCGCCGTCCTACGCGATGAAGGCCGATGCGGTGGCGCAGTTCGCCATATGGAAGCAGTGGAAGCGCTGGGTGCTGGTGACGGGCTCGAACCCCGAGGATCGCGCGCTGGCCGAGGCCTACCGCCGGGCCGCGCGCAAGTTCGGGGCGCAAATCGTCGAGGAGCGCGAGTTCGAGGATACCGGCGGCAGCCGTCGCACCGACAGCGGCCACGTGCTCGTGCAGCGCCAGCTGCCGACCTTCATGCAGCGGACCGAACCGCACGACGTGGTGATCGCCGCCGATGCCACCGACTATTTCGCCGCCTACCTGCCGTATCACCTCTGGACCCCGCGGCCGGTGATGGGCAGCGCCGGCCTGCGTCCGGTCACCATGCACGGCGCCCACGAGGCCTGGGGTGCGACGCAGTTCCAGAACCGCTTCGAGGAGTTGACCCGACGCCATATCCGGGAAGAGGACTACAACACTTGGCTCGCGCTGCGGGTGCTGGGCGAGGCGGTGACCCGCACCTCTTCAACCGACCCGGAGACGATCGAGGACTACATCCTCTCCGACGCCTTCGAACTGGCGGCCTTCAAGGGCCAGAAGGTGACGTTTCGCGGCTGGAACGGCCAGCTGCGCCAGCCGATCCTGCTCTACGACGACCGCATCACCGTGAGCGTGAGCCCGCAGGAAGGTTTCCTGCACCAGCGCTCGCCGCTCGACACGCTGGGGCTCGACGAGCCCGAGTCGCAATGTTCCGCCTTCGAATGAGGATGCCGATGATCCGACCCCTGCTCACCGCCGCGCTCTGTCTCGCCGCTTCCGGCGCCTTCGCCGGCAAGGCCTTTGTCTCGAACGAACGTGGCAACACCATCACCGTGGTCGATACCGACAGCTGGGAGGTGCTGACCGAGTTCGACGGAGGCAACCGCCCGCGCGGCATCACGCTCTCGCCGGACGGCAAGCTGCTCTACGTCTGCGCGTCGGACGACGACACCGTGCGGGTCTTCGACACCGACACCTATCAGGAGCTTTACACCCTGCCGTCCGGCCCCGATCCCGAGCTCTTCGTGCTCGATCCGGAAGGCTCGCCGCTCTACATCGCCAACGAGGACGACAACCTCGTCACCGTGACCGACACCGAGAGCCGGAAGATCCTTGCCGAGGTGCCGGTGGGCGTCGAGCCCGAGGGGATGGCCATTTCCCCCGACGAGAAGTGGGTGGTGAACACTTCCGAGACCACCAACATGGCGCATTTCATCTCGACGGAGGACTATGAGATCAAGCACAACGTGCTGGTCGACCAGCGGCCGCGCTACGCCGAGTATCTCTCGGACGGCTCGCGGCTCTTCGTCAGCGCCGAGATCGGCGGCACCGTGAGCGTCATCGACATCGCCGAGGACGGTACGCCGACACTGTCGCAGAAGATCGGCTTCGAGGTGCCGGGCGTGCTGCCCGAGTGGTTGCAGCCCGTGGGCGTCAAGGCAACGCAGGACGGAAGCCGCATCTTCGTCGCGCTGGGGCCGGCGAACCGCGTGGCGGTGATCGACGGCGCCTCGCTCGAGGTGCTCGACTACATCATGGTCGGGCAGCGCGTCTGGCAGATGGCCTTCACGCCGGGCGAGGAATACCTCGTCACGACCAACGGCAATTCCAACGACATCACAGTGATCGACGTGGCGGCCGAGAAGGCCATCAAGTCGGTGCAGGTGGGCCAGCAGCCCTGGGGCGTGGCGATCACGCCCGACTGAGGCCGCGCGCCTGCGCCTTTGGTCGTGTGGACAGCGCGCGGCCGGCGGCGCCACAACCGGAGACGGGCCCGTTCGGCCCCGGGGGAGGAGACAACATGCTGACACGTATCGCCACGACCCTTGCCGCGTTCTGCCTTGCCGGTAGCGCCATGGCGCAGGATCTGCCGGTGATCCGCGCGGCGGTGCTCAAGATCGGCACCGTGAACTGGGAGCTGAGCACCATCAGCGAGAACGGGCTCGACGAGAAGCACGGCTTTCGGCTCGAGGTCATGCCCTATGCCGACAACGGGGCCACCCGCATCGCCGTCGAGGGCGGCGAGGCCGACATGGCGGTGGCCGACTGGATCTGGATCGCCCGCCAGCGGGCGGACGGCAAGGACTACGTCGCCGTGCCCTATTCGCGCGCCGTGGGCGGTGTCGTGGTGCCCGGGGAGTCGGAGGCCGAGAGCCTCCGGGATCTCGCCGGCGGCAAGATCGGCATCGCGGGCGGTCCGCTCGACAAGTCCTGGCTGATCCTGCGGGCCTACGCGCAGCAGGAATACGAAATGGACCTCAAGGCCGGGACCGAGCAGGTCTTCGGTGCGCCGCCGCTGATCTTCAAGTCGGGGCTTTCGGGCGACTACGCCGGGGCGATCAACTTCTGGCACTTCCTTGCGAAGATGAAGGCCGGCGGCATGCGCGAGCTGATCTCGGTCGAGGCGGCGGCCGAGGGGCTTGGGCTCGATCCGGACGTGCCGCTGCTCAGTTACTACTTCAAGGGCGATTTCCTCGACGCGCACGAGGGGCTCGCTCAAGCGTTCTACGAGGCCAGCCGCGAGGCCAAGGCGATGCTCGCCGACGACATGGCCGCATGGGAGACGCTGCGCCCGCAGATGAACGCGAAAAGCGACGCGGAGTTCGAGCAGCTTCGCGACGACTGGCTGGGGGGCGTTCCGGCGCGTGGACCGGTCGATGCGGAGGCCGCGGGGAAGCTGCTCTCGCTGATGGCGGAACTCGGAGGGGAAGAGCTTGTCGGCAAGGCGGACAGCCTGCCCGACGGGCTTTTCGCCGAGGTGCAATGATCCCGCGGAGCGGACCCGAGGACCGGCGCATCGTGCCGCTGCATCCCACGCCGCCCGAGGCCGCCGCGATCCGCGTCGCCATCCACTCGAAGCGGTTCGGCCCGACCGAGGTGCTGCGCGATGTGCATTTCTCGGTCGCGCGCGGCGAAACGGTGGCGCTGCTCGGGCCATCGGGGATCGGCAAGTCGACCGTGTTGCGCATCGTCGCCGGGCTAGATCCCGACTTCGACGGCGAGGTGCAGCGCCCCCGACGCATCGCGATGGTGTTCCAGGAGCCGACGCTGCTGCCGTGGCGCACTGCGCTGCAGAACCTCACGCTGGTGCACCCCGATCTGACCGAGCGCGCCGCCCGCGCGGCTCTTGCCCGCGTCGGTCTCAAGGATCGCGAGGATGCCTTTCCGCGCAGCCTGTCGCTTGGCCAGCAGCGGCGGCTGGCGCTGGCGCGGGCCTTTGCCGGCAAGCCCGAGATGCTGATCATGGACGAGCCCTTCGTCTCGCTCGATCCCGAGCTTGCCGAGGCGATGCTTGCCCTGACCGAAACCCTGATCGCCGAGGCCTGCCCGGCGACGATCTTCGTCACCCATGCCAGAGCCGAGGCGGACCGCCTTGCCAGCCGGGTTCTCGAGTTGCGCGGCACGCCTGCCACGCTTTGTCCCCACCTGATCTGAAGGAATGTTCCACATGAAACCTTTCGCCCTTGCCGCGGCCCTCGTGATTGCCGCCTGTCCCGTCGCCGCGCATGACTTCGGCTTCGCCGGCGTCCTGTCGAACACCAACACGGGCGAGATGCCCGAGATCACCCTCTCGGTCGGCAAGCCGCTTGCCGACGGGCCGATCACGCTGAAATCGGGGATGCTCTACGAGCTCGAGATCGAGGCAGACGGCTCGGGCGAACTGGGGCTGGAGGGGCCGGGCTTCTTCCGGGCGATCTGGGTCAACGAGGTCGTGGTGAACGGGCTCGAGATCCGGCCCTACGGCGTGGAAAGCGTCGAGTTCGACGAGGAAGGCACCATGGAGATCGAGTTCCTCGCGATCAAGCCGGGACAGTATTACCTGAAGATCCCCGGCTCCACCGGCGAGAGCCAGCGAGTCGATATCACGATCCAGTAGGACGCGGTCGCGCGGGTCAGGCGGTGGTTCTTGCCGTGGGCGCGGGCTTGGGGCGGGAGCCGTTGCGCGCCAGCCGCGAGGCATTGGCGAGCACCGTCAGCGAGCTTGCCGTCATCGCCAGCGCGGCGGCGGCGGGCGGCACCGCGCCCTCGAAGGCCAGCACCAGCGCCGCAAGATTGTAGACCAGCGCGAACCCGAGGTTCTGACGCAGCACCGCGCGCGCCCGTCGCGAGAGCGTGCAGGCCCGCAGCACCCCGGTGAGACCGCCGCGCGTCAGCACCACGTCGGCCACGGCGACGCTGGCGCTGTTGGCCTCGCTCACCGCGATCCCCACGTCCGCCGCGACCAGCGCGCCGGTGTCGTTGAGCCCGTCCCCGAGGAACCCCAGCGGGCGGGGCAGGTCGCGCAGCAGCGCGACCTTGTCCTCGGGCGCGAGGCCCGCGTGCACGTCGCGCTCGGGCAACCCGAGCGCGCGGGCCACGTCCAGCGCGGCGCCACGGTCATCGCCGGTCGCCATGACGATGCGGATACCCGTCTCGCGCAGCGTCGCCATGGTGGCGGCGGCGTCAGGCCGCAGCCGGTCGGCGATCCGCAGTGCGGCGATGGCGCGCCCGTCGCGTGCGACATGCACGACTGTGCCGCTCATGCCGGTCTCCAGCGGCGCGATGCCCGCGCGGCGCAGGTGGCCCGCCGAGCCCACGCGCACCTGTTCGCCGCCGACCGTGGCCGACACGCCGTCGGCCTCGCGGTACTGCGCCTGCGCCTCGGGCAACGTGTCGGGGGCCGCGTCTCGGATCGCCGTGGCAAGCGGGTGGGGCAGGGCACCCTCGGCCGCCGCCGCGAGCGCCAGCACCCCGGCGCGGGTTTCGCCGGGGGCAAGCGCCACGTCGGTCACGCGCGGGCGGCCTTCGGTCAGCGTGCCGGTCTTGTCGACCACCAGCGTGCGCAGCGCCCCGAGCGTTTCGGTGGCCGACTGCCGACGCAGCAGCAGCCCGTCGCCCGAGGCCCGCGAGACCGCCGCGAGATGCGACACCGGCGCGGCCAGCGAGATCGCGCAGGGGCAGGCAATGACCAGCACCGAGAGCGCCCGCAGCGCCACGTCCTCGGCGGGCAGGCCTGCCAGCCCCCAGACCAGCGCGGTGAGCGCCACGAGGCTCAGTGCCACGGGCACGATCATCCCGGCGATGCGGTCGGCAAGGGCGTGAATCTCGGGACGGTCGTGCAGCATCACCTCGACATCGGCGCCAAGCCGGTCGATGCGGCGTGCGCCCACTGGGGCCTCGACCGCCAGCGTCACGGGGGCGTCGAGGTTGATCCAGCCGGCCTCGATCCGGTCGCCGGCGCGCTTGGTGCGCGGCAGGCTCTCTCCGGTGAGGCTCGAGGTATCGAAGGCGCTTTCGCCCTCGGCGATCACGCCGTCGAGCGTCACCGCCATGCCGGGCGCGACCAGCACCTGCTCTCCGGCGGCGACCTCGCCCGCGAGCACCTCGCGCCGCTTGCCCTCGCGCAGGACGAGCGCGCGGTCGGGCAGGGCGGCCTCGACCGAGGCGAGGGCCCGTGCCGAGCGGCGCAGCGTCGCCATCTCGACCAGCCGCGCCACCAGCAGCAGCGTCACCAGCATGACGGCGGTGTCGAACCACACCTCGCCCCGGCCGAGTGCCAGCGACAGCAGCGAGCCCGCCGTGGCGCCGAGCACGCCGAGCGACACCAGCGTGTCCATGCCGGGCGCCCCGGCGCGCAGCGTGCGCCAGCCGGACAGGTAAAGGGGAAGCCCGGCGTAGCCGATCACCGGCAGCGCCGTCGCCCCCGACGCATAGGCCAACGCCCGGGCAAGCGCCGGGTCGCCCATCTCGGGCGGGCCGAGGTAGACCGCCACGGCGATCATCATGGTCCAGATGCCGAAGACCGTCGCCACCGCGAGGCGGATCGCGAAGCGGCGCATCTCCTTGCCGATACGGCGGTCGCTCTCGGCGTTCTGCATCAGCGGGCGCATCTCGAAGCCAAGCCTGCCGACCCGCGCGGCCAGCGTGCCGAGGTCGGTGCCCGGCTGCCAGCGCACCGCCGCCGACGCGCTGGCGTAAGACACCTGTGCCGCCTCCACCCCCGGGGCGCCCCGCAGCGAGCGTTCGACCGCCGCCGCGCAGCTCGGGCAGTAGAGCCCTTGGATGGAGAACACCGCGCGGTCGGTGCCGGCGTAGTCCTCGGGGGGAAAGGCGGCGGTTCCGGTCATCGAAGCGCCGCGGGCTCCGGGGTGACCGTGCCGGTGGCCGCCGGCGTGCCGGTGGGCTCGGCCTCGACGCCTTCGCCGATCACGCGACCGTCGACCTCTTCGTTGTAGTAGCCCTTGTGCTTGCCGTGGAAGGCGTCATGGGCCTCCTGCACCGACATCTGCCCGGGCTGGCGCGGGTCGGAGGGCCGCGGGTGGCTGTTGATGTAGGCGGCCACGTCCCAGGCCTCCTGCGGGCTCAGCGAGTAGGGTTTGCCGAGCGGCATGTTGGCGTAGATGAACCCCGCAGCGGTGTTCACGCGGTGCATGCCCGCGCCCCAGTTGTATGCGTCGGGCCCCCAGAGCGGCGGGAAGACGTAGCGCCCGTTCACGTCCTGCCGGCCGTGGCCATCGTCGCCGTGGCAGACCGCGCAGTTCTCCTCGAAGACCTTCAGGCCGCGCGCGCGGTCGTAGCCCTGTGCGGGTTCGTCCGGGACGGGGTAGCCCTGCCCGGGCAGCGTCACGCCCTGCGGCGCGCCCTTGGCCAGCCAGTAGAAGTAGCTTTCGAGATCCTTGTAGATCTGGTCACCGGAGGGCGGCGGCCCGCCGGCGGGCGAGGCCGGGGCGTTCATGGAGTAGGTGAAGCAGCCCTTCACCCGGTCCTCCATGGTGTTGATCATCTCGTTCTTGCCCCGGTAGGTCGGGTAGCGGACCGAGGCCGCCCACATCGGTGCGGCGTTGGCGCGGCGGCCGGCATCGAGGTGACAGTTCGCGCAGGCCATGGAGTTGCCGACGTAATCGGTCGCGTTGGCCGCCGGGTTGAGGAAGATCTCGCGCCCGCGCCGGATCGACTCGCCGAAGGGACCGTCGGGGATCTCGTCGGGCTCGGGCGGCTGGAAGTAGCCATTTGCATCCAGCGGGACCTGCGGGGCATGCGGCGCGCCGTCGCTGGCCGACAGCGCGGCGACCTCGGACCGGAAGCTTTCGCGCGAATCCTGCGCGGTTTGCTCCACGGCGGCGCGCTGGCCGGGCTCCTCGGCGGTGCCGACCAGCCGGGCGATGGCCTCGACCCGGAACAGGTAGCTGCCCGCCAGCACCAGCACGATGGCGCCGAGCACGCCCAGGAGGGCGCGTTTCACGAATGGCATGTGGGTCTGGTCTTCACTCATCTTCCGTCTCCCTCGCGCTCACGGGAATGGCCTGCTCGCCCGCGGGCTGCACCGGCGGCAGCGAGGCGAGATAGTCGGATACGGCCGCCATGTCGTCCGAGGACATGACGGCCGCCACGGCGTGCATCAGCCTGACCGGCGCATTGGCCCGCCGCCCGGATTTCCAGTTGGCGAGCTGGGTGTTGATATAGGCGGCGTGCTGTCCCGCGATCGGCGGGAACGCCTGCTCGACGCCCCAGCCCGCCGGGCCGTGGCACGAGAAGCACGAGGGCATGTCGACGCCCCAGGCGCCTTCGAGCGCCAGCTTGCGACCGAGCGCCATGTCGCCGCCAAGCGAAGGCGCCGCCGAGGCCGGGGCCACAAGCTCGCTGTAGTAGGCGCCGAGCGCGGCCATCTCGTTATCGTCCAGCCGGGCGACGACGTATTGCATGTTCTCGTTCTTGCGGGCGCCGCTGGCGTAGTCGTGCAGCTGCTTGACGATGTAGCCAGCCGGCAGGCCGGCGAGCCGTGGCACGGTCTCCGCGCCTTCTCCTTGTGCGCCGTGGCACGAGGCGCAAGCCCATGGATTGTCGCCGGACTCTGAGGTGCCCTGCACCAGCGGCTCCGCAAGCGAGACGTCGGCGTCCGCGGCGATGCCGGCATAATGCTCGGCGGCCTGTGCGGCACCCGGGGCCTCCTGCGTCGCGACGGGGCCCGCTGCGGCCGCGCCGAGCGCGAGCGCCAGCAGGGCAGGGCGTGCGTTGGGTCTGGTCATCGCGTGTCTCCGCTCGTCTGGTCGTCGTCTGGTCTGTCGGCGGCGGTGGTCGACGGGGCGTTCGCCGGGGCGGTCACCGGGATGCCGAAGAGCGCCTCGAGCTCGGCCCCGCCCGAGAGTGGCACAAGTCCATCCTGCGGCAGCTCCGCGCGCAGCGAGGCCACCGCGTCGGGGGTGATCGCCGCCGCGTCGTTGCCCCATGCGCCGCGCACGTAGGTCAGGATGCGGGCGATCTGCCCGTCCGACAGCGTGGGGCCGAAGGTGGGCATCCGGCCATTGTAGACCGCGCCCTGCACCTCGATCGGACCGGAGATCCCGCGCAGCAGGATTGTGGCCGGCACCGCGGCGTCGGCCAGCACGTAGCGCGTATCCTGCAGCGGCGGGATCGCCGCTCGCACGCCCGAGCCGTTGGACTGGTGGCAGGTCGCGCAGTATTCGCCGAAGAGCGTGCCGCCGTCGGCCTGCGCCGCCGAGACCCGTTCCGCCAGCGCCGGATCGTTGCGCTGCCCTGCGGCCTCGCTGCCCGGCGCTTCCGAGGCGCTGACGTTCGTGTCGACCTGCGCGCTCTCGCCCTTGGGCGTAAGGGTCGCGTCGCGCCAGATGGTCAACCCGCCCCAGACGACGAGGGCAAGCACCACGGCCAGCAGCGGCCAGGGGATCGGGTTGCCGCTCTCGTAGGGTTCGAAGCCAGGGTCGCGGTCGTCCGCGCGTTCGCTGAAATCCTTTGGCAGATGGCTCATCCGTTCACCTCCACGTCGTCATCCGCGAAGCCGTTGTCGCGCAGCTCGGGGTTGGCCGCCGGGTAGGTCCGGTCGAGCGACAGCAGGTAGTCCACCAGATCGAGCGCGCCCTGTTTCGCCACCACGACCCCGTCTGCGGGACGCTGCCCGGGCGGCAGGTCGACGACCACGTCGCCGGCCTCCGCCTGTGCCTTTTCCTCGAAGAGGAAGGGGAAGGCGGGCATGATCGAGGTCGGGAAGATCGCGCGCGGCTGGTAGAGATGGGTCAGGTGCCATGCCTGGCTCGGCAGGCGCGCGCCCACGTTCAGCAGGTCGGGCCCGGTGCGCATCGTGCCCAGCAGGTGCGGGCTGTCGTAGACGTAGTCCGAGGCGGTCGAGGGGCGGCCCCAGCCGCGCGCGCCGTCCGGCGCCTGGTCGGGGCTGCGCGGCTGCTGCGAGTGGCAGTAGACGCAGCCAAGGTCGATGTAATGCGCGCGGCCGCGCAGCTCGGCCTCGGTGTAGGGCGCGAGCCCCTCGGGTGCGTCGGCGGTGCGGATCTCGTCCGCGGGCAGGATCACGAGGAACACCGTCGCAAAGGCAAGGATGCCCGCGGCGATCAGGATCAGGGGTGTCAGGCGGTTCATGACGGTCTCCTCATTCCCCGGGTTGCAGTTGCGCGTCGCGCGGCATCTCGCGCTTGCGGCCCTTGCCGGCCAGCATCAGCGCGAGGTTCACGGCGAACAGCAGGTGGCCGAGCGTCATCAGCGCGCCGCCGACCGAGCGGCCGGTGAGGTAGGGGATGGTGACCTCCATGCTTTCGAGGAAATCGCGCGAGGCATCGAGCATGGCGAGCCCCTGCAGCCAGCCGCCGATGGTCAGCGACACGAAGTAGACCGCGAAGCCGCCCGCCACGAGCCAGAAGTGCCAGCGCATCAGCGCGGCGCTCGGCCAGACCCGCTGCACGAGGCGCGGGATCATGTAGTAGAGGCCGCCGAACAGCACGAAGGTCACGAAGCCATAGGCGCCGAGGTGGGCGTGGGCGACGGTGTAATGGGTGAAGTGGGTGACGGTGTTGACGCTGCGCAGCGCCTCGAGCGAGCCCTGGAAGGACGCGGCGGTGTAGAGCAGCGCCCCGAGCGCCACGAAGCGCAGCGGAATCGACGCCTTGACCACCGCCCAGTTGCCGAAGGTCAGCGTGTGCTGGTTGATCGCCACCGCGATCACCGGCACGAACATCATCACCGACTGCACGACCGACAGGGTCACGACCCACGTGGGCACCGGGCCGCCGATCAGGTGGTGGATGCCGACCTGGCTGTAGAACAGGGCCAGCGCCCAGAAGCCCACCAGCGACAGGCGATAGGAGTAGATCGGCTTGCCGATGATCCGCGGGATGAAGTAATAGGCCGCGCCGACGCCGAGCGGCGTGAGCCAGAGGCCCAGCACGTTGTGCGCGAACCACCAGTTCACCGTGGCCTGCTGCGCGCCCACGTGAAGTCCCGGGATGTTGGCGACGAGGAACAGCACCGGGAACCAGATCAGCGCGCCGAGGTAATACCAGCCGGTCACGTAGATGTGGTGCACCTCGCGCTTGGTGGCGGTCACCACCAGCGGCAGCGCAAGGCAGGCGCCGCCGGCGGCCAGCAGGATGTCGATCTGCCACGGGATCTCGAGCCACTCGAGCCCGTCGGTCCAGCCGATGCCGATGGCCCAGACCCCGGCGGCCGCGCCGACGGTCCAGAGCGCCGCACCGAGCGCCGCGAGGCCGGGCAACCGCAGGTGCGTGCCGAAGATCGCCGGGATCATCCACAGCGCCATACCGACACCGCCGAGCGAGAGCCAGCCGTAGACGACCGCGTTGAGGTGCATCGCGCGCATCCGGCCGAAGGTCAGCGGCGCCGAGCCGGTGAGCCAGTCGGGCATGTGCAGCTTGTGCGAGGCGATCAGGCCGAAGCCGGAGCCCACGACCATGAACAGCGTGGCGATGGCGAAGATGGTCAGGAGCAGCCGCCGCGTGCCGGGCGGCACCGAGGGATGCCCCGAGGGCGTCAGCGTCTCGCTGGCGCGTTCGGGGGTGACGCTGGGATCATCGGGCCCGGTCTCGCGCGCGCCGTCCGCATCGAAGATCGTGCGCGCATCCGCCTGGTCGAAACTGACCTGCGAATGGGAGATCGCCCAGATCAGCACCCCGAGCGCGACGATCGACACGAGGAAGCTGACAAGGACCAGTGAGCCAATGGTGAATGACACGAAGATACCTCCGGGCGGTCATTGGGGAACAAATTCTGAAAATCGCAACTATTGCGACCCGCCGGGGCGACAAGCCGGGGCTGGCCGCGCGGCGAGGGTTGAGGCCCTCCACGCCCGGCAGCTTAAGGCAGCCTTAAGGTCCACGGCGGCGTCGCCGGCGATGGCCCGGAAATGACCGCAACCCACGGTAGAAGAAGGAGGATTTTTTCCTGCGCACGCAGGGTTTGGCGGTCGCCGGCGCGGACGCGCAGCGGAAATATAGACATATCGAAATTTTTTTGAGTTTTCATGTCGACGCCCCTGCGAACCGGTGGCGCGACGGCCCCGGAGCACGGGGCGCTGCATGAAAAACGCCCCCGTCCGGAGGTCCGGACGGGGGCGTCTTCGTGGTCTCGAACGGGCGCGGGGCCGGAGCCGCCGCGCCGCCGGTATCAGCCGATGATGTCGTTCAGCGTGGCCGAGGGGCGCATCACCGAGGCGGTCTTGTCGGCGTCGCCGTGGTAGTAGCCCCCGAGGTCGACGGCCTTGCCCTGTGCTGCCGCAAGCTCGCCGGTGATGGCGTCCTCGCCCTCGGCCAGCGCCTTGGCGACGGGCGCGAAATGCGCCGCCATGTCGGCGTCCTTGGACTGCGCGGCCAGTGCCTCGGCCCAGTAGCGGGCGAACCAGTAGTGGCTGTCGCGGTTGTCGGGCTCGCCGACCTTGCGCGACGGGCTGCGGCCGTGGTCGAGAATGCCCTGCGTCGCGGCGTCGACCGCTTCACCCAGCACCCGCGCCTTCTCGTTGCCGGTCTGGTCGGCGAAGAAGGTGAGGCTTTCCCCAAGCGCGCAGAACTCGCCAAGGCTGTCCCAGCGCAGGTGGTTCTGCTCCATCAGCTGCTGCACGTGCTTCGGTGCCGAGCCGCCGGCACCGGTCTCGAACAGGCCGCCGCCGTTCATCAGCTTCACGATCGACAGCATCTTGGCCGAGGTGGCCAGCTCGAGGATCGGGAACAGGTCGGTGAGGTAGTCGCGCAGCACGTTGCCGGTGATCGCGATGGTGTTCTCGCCCTTCGTGATGGTCTCGAGCGAGGCAACGGTCGCCTCGCGCGGGGCCATGATCTCGAACTTGTCGGCAACGCCCTTGGCCTCGAGGATCGGCTTCACGAACTTGATGAGCTCCGCGTCATGGGCGCGGTTCTCGTCGAGCCAGAAGATCGCCCGGTAGCCGGTGGCCTTCTGGCGGTCGATCGCCAGGTTCACCCAGTCCTCGATCGGCGCCTTGCGGGCCGAGGCCGAGCGCCAGATGTCGCCGGCGTCGACCTTGTGCGAGTGCAGCACGGTGCCGTCGTCGAGGATCATCTTGACGGTGCCCGCCGAGGGGATCTCGAAGGTGGTCGGGTGGCTACCGTATTCCTCGGCCTTCTGCGCCATCAGGCCGATGTTCTGCACGGTGCCGGCAGTCGCCGGGTCGAGCTTGCCGTTGGCTTTGAAGTACTCGATCGTCGCGTCGTAGACCGGTGCGTAGGAGCTGTCGGGGATCACGCAGTTGGTGTCGTGCTGCGCATTGTCCGGGCCCCAGCCCTTGCCGCCGTCGCGGATCAGCGCCGGCATCGAGGCGTCGATGATGACGTCAGACGGCACGTGCAGGTTGGTGATGCCCTTGTCCGAGTTCACCATGTACATCGGTGGCCGCTCGGAGCGGACGTCTTCGATGGCCTTGAGGATCTCGGGCTCGTCCTTGACGCGCTCGAGCAGCGCGCCGAGGCCGCCGTTGGGGTTCACGCCCAGCTCTTCCATCCGGTCGCCGTATTTCTCGAAGACCGGGGCGAGCCATGCCTTGACCGCGTGGCCGAAGATGATCGGGTCCGAGACCTTCATCATCGTCGCCTTCATGTGCAGCGAGAACAGCGTGCCCTCGGCCTTGGTCTTCTCGATCTCGTCGGCGAGGAACGCGTCGAGCGCGCTGGCCGACATGTAGGTCGCATCGACCACGGTGCCCTCGGGGTAGCTCACGCCGTCCTTGAGCACGGTCTCGCCGTCGGCGGTCTCGAGCACGATCTTGGCGGTCGCGGCCTTGGGCAGGGTGGCGGAGACCTCGTTCGAGAAGAAGTCGCCGCCCGACATCGAGGCCACGCGGGTCTTGCTCTCGGCGGTCCACTCGCCCATGCGGTGCGGGTTGTTCTGCGCGAACTTCTTGACCGCGGCGGCGGCGCGGCGGTCGGAGTTGCCCTCGCGCAGGACCGGGTTCACGGCCGAGCCCTTGATGGTGTCATACTTGGCGCGCGCGGCCTTCTCCTCGTCGGTGGACGGAGAGTAGGGGTAGTCGGGCAGCGCGTAGCCCTGCGCCTGAAGCTCCTTCACGGCGGCCACGAGCTGCGGCTCGGAGGCCGAGATGTTCGGCAGCTTGATGACGTTGGCCTCGGGCTTCTTCACCCACTCGCCGAGCCACGCAAGGTCGTCGGACTGTTTCTGCGCGTCGGTCAGCACCTCGGGGAAGGTCGCGATGATGCGGCCGGCAAGCGAGATGTCCTTGGTGCCGACGGTGATTCCCGCCGCCGAGGCGAAGCTCCGGATGATCGGAAGAAGCGAGGCCGAGGCCAGCTCGGGCGCTTCGTCTACCTTTGTATACACAATATCGGGAGTGTTTTGGTCAGCCATGTTGGTCAGAGCCCCTCCAAGGTCATGGGAAAACGCCGGCACGGTCCCGGCAGCGGATTACGGGCAACGGCTTAGCATCAGGCGGGCGCGGCTTAAAGCGCCTATCGGCGGCCCGGCGGGGTGTTTGCGCTGGCAGGAGGGAAAGGTCGCGGGGGAGGGCCGCCGGTCATGTGAAGCGGAAGCCGCGCGTCGCCGGTCCGCAGGGTGGCGAGCCCACGCACGATCCTCTCGATTTATCCTGCGAACTGTCGGAGGACCTCGACACGGAATGCTGGCGTCGACCGATCGCCGGCCCGGGGGGCGGACCGGCGATGCGCGGCGCCTGCGGCTTGACTCCGCGCGGGGTGCCGCACCGACCTTGGGACAAGGGAGCCTGGAGCCCTATCCGCCCTTGCGACGGCGGGTCATCCCGTGCGCCGGATCGTAGCCCACCAGCGCCAGCCCGAAGAACACTGCGAAGGCAAGGCAGACCCAGAGTAGCGCCCAGCCGTTGAGGCTTTCGTAAAGCGCGAAACGGATCAGCTCGACCGCATGGGTGAAGGGGTTCCACGCGCAGATGTCGCGCAGCACGGCGGAGCTCTCGGCCATCTTCCACAGCGGGTAGAGCGCCGTGGACAGGAAGAACATCGGGAAGATCACGAAGTTCATCACGCCCGCGAAGTTCTCGAGCTGCTTGATCGTCGAGGAGATCAGCAACCCCAGCGCCCCGAGCATCAGCCCCGAGAGCAGCAGCGCCGGCAGCACGTAGACATAGCCGAGCGGCGGCAAGGTGATCCCGAAACCGGCGGCGATGGCGAGGAAGACGTAGACCTGCAGGATCGACACCGCGACGCCGGCCAGCAGCTTCGACAGCAGCAGCCACCAGCGCGGCAGCGGCGAGGTCAGCAGCAGCCGCATGGAGCCCATCTCCTGATCGTAGACAAGGCTGAGCGAGGACTGCATCCCGTTGAAAAGCTGGATCATGCCGCAGAGCCCGGGGACGATGTAGACCTCGTAGGTGATGTAGGTCTGGTAGGGCGGGATGATCGACAGCCCCAGCGCGGCGCGGAAGCCGGCGGCGAAGACCACCAGCCAGACCAGCGGCCGCACCAGCGCCGCAAGGAACCGCGACCGCTGATGGATGAACCGCAGCGACTCGCGGCGGATGATGGCGATCATGGCGACGAGGTAGATCTTCACGCGGCCACCTCGGCACCGCCGGTCATCTCGATGAACACGTCCGCGAGCGGCCGCCCGGCGTGCAGCCTGGCGGCGCGGTCATGCGCCAGCACCCGGCCCCGGTGCAGCACGACCACGTCGTCCTCGTCGCGGATCTCGTCCACGAGATGCGTCGCCCAGAGCACGGTGAGGCCCGCCTCGGCAAGCCCGTGCACGTGGTCGACGATCGCCTGCCGGCTCTTGAAGTCGAGCCCCACGGTCGGCTCGTCGAGCAGCAGCACCTCGGGGTCGTGGATCAGCGCGCGGGCGATCTCCATGCGCCGGCGGTGGCCGCCGTTGAGGTCGCGCACCCGTTCCTTCGCGCGTTCCGCCATGCCGAGCTGTGCCAGCGCGCGCTCGGAGCGGTCACGCGCCTCACGGCCCGAGATTCCGTGCAGCGCCGCGAAGTAGCGCATGTTCATCGCCACGCTCATGTCGAGGTCGAGCGTCGGCTGCTGGAACACCACGCCGATCTTCGACAGCGCGGCGCGCGGTTCGCGGGCAATGTCGTGACCGGCCACGGTGATGCGGCCCTCGCGGGTGACGAAGAGCCGGGTGAGCAGCGAGAAGAGCGTCGTCTTGCCGGCGCCGTTCGGCCCGAGCAGCGCGGTGAACCGGCCCGGTGCGAGCGTGAAGCTCACCCCGTCGAGCGCGCGTTTCGCGCCGTAGCTGTAGCCGAGATCGGAGACGTCGAGTGCGGTCATGGCGGGCAGAGGTGTCCTGTGGTCTGTAGGGAAGGGCGGCCGGTCATCCGCGCCACCGGCGCACGCGGCGCTCCCATGGTTGCAGCACCAGCCATTCCACCGCCAGCATCACCGCGATGAAGGAAAAGGCGTAGACCAGCACCATGGCCACGTCGAACAGCTGGAAATAGAGATGGATCTGGAAGCCCACGCCGTTCGAGCGCCCGAGGAACTCGACCACCAGCACGATCTTCCAGATCACCGCCACGCCCGAGCGCGCGGCGGCGGTGATGAAGGGCGCGAGCTGCGGCAGCACGACATGGCGCAGGCGTGCCATGCGCGGCATCCGGTAGACCCCGGCCATGGCGTCGAGCCCGGGGTCGAGCGCGCGCGCGCCTTCGCGGATGACGGTGGCGACGTTCGGGATCTTGTTGAGGGTGACGGCGGCGATGGCGGCGGTCTCGGTCAGGCCGATCCAGAGATAGCACAGAACGATCAGCACCAGCGCCGGCAGGTTCAGGAAGATCACCAGCCACGGATCGAGCCAGCGGTCGACACGTGGAAAGCGCCCCATGACGAGCCCCAGCGCGATGCCGAGCCCCATCGCGAGAACGAAGGCCCAGGCCACGCGGGACAGGGTCCAGCCAAGGTGAAACAGCAGCTCGCCGGAACGCAGCGCCTGCAGGAAGGGCGCGACAAGATCCCATGGCTGGGGCAGCACGTCGGCATCGGCGGTGAGCGTCGCCGCGACGATCCACAGCACGCCCAGCGCCGCGAGCGACACCAGCGTGACGCCCAGACGCCCGGGCGCGCGCGCCTCGGCGGGCCCCTCGCGCCAGCGATCTGCCGTTTGGTTTCCCTGCACGGGATCCTCCCTTCCTCCGCTGGCGATGCTGCCGCCATCCGCGGGGAAAGGTCAACTCATCCGAAGGGAGGAAAGCGTGCCCGTGTCTTGGTCACGCCTCGACGCGGCGCCCTGTGCAGGAGACGGACCGTGCGGTCATCTCGCAGGATTTGCGGGCGATTGCCCGGCAGGGTCTTTTGCGACCTGCTCAGATGTCGAGCTCACCCGGTTTTAGCGTCCGACATCTCCAGCCCGCGATTTCGAAGGCGGGGTGCGCCGCGGTCCATTTCGCCAGTTCGGGTTGCGCACCTATCATGCACGTCATGGGAGAGATGTCGGTATAGAGAAGACTGCGTTCCTGGCACTGGTCGGGGGCCGTGGCCAGACAGGTTACGAACAGGAGTTCAATCATAATTGCCTCGACTATGTGAACGTGATGCCCTGCCACTGTCTCAGACAGGTCACCAGCTGGGGGTGAATCGAGTTGTGTCAATCATGCTGCATTGCAGCATTCCGGCAAAATTCTTGCAGTTAATGGAGGTAGGGTATCAAAAGATGTGCAGAAAATATACGTGAGCGCTGCTGACCAATGAGGCGCGGAGTTTCTCTAAAGGCCCGTCTCGGGCTCGGCGCCGGGCTCATCGGCCTTGCGGCCCTGCTGACCGCCGCGATGCTTGTCATCGGCATGGCGCGCGTGTCCGACAGGCTCGACGCGGCGCTGGCCGCCGAGACCCGGCTCGAGCATTACGCGGCGCTTTCGACGCAGGTCTCGACCTTCATCGTCGTCGCGGCCGAGCTCATCCAGCGCGGCGTGCCCGCCGGGACACGGGCCGAACGCACCGAGACCCTTGCCGCCACGCTCGACCGGACTTTCGCGTCACTGCGCCGTGGCCTTGAGGCAGAGGTTTCCGAGGCCCGCGGGCTTGATGCCCGCACGCGCCGTGCGACGCAGTCGCTGGTCATCGCCCGAATGGAGGCGCTGTTTCGCTCGGCCCACGCCGGGCTGGTCTCGGACACCGACGACCGCGACCGGCTGCGGGCATATCTCGACACCTTCGCCTCGGGTTTCGAGCCGCTGCTGGCCGAGGCGGTGAACGAGGAAAAGCGCCTGCGCAACGAGATCCTCGCCGGCATCGACGACCTGCGGCGGCGCGTGACATGGGCGGCGCTGGGCATCGGCGCGGTGGTGGTGGCGCTGGTCGCGGGGTTCTACCTCGGGCTGGTGCGCCCCCAGTTCCACCGGCTCGACGCGCTGCGCCGGGCGGCACGGCGCATCGGGGCCGAGGATTTCGCCATCGCCCTGCCGGGCCCGCGCCGCGACGAGATCGGCCAGCTTTTCACCGAGACCGAACGCATGGCGCAGGCGCTCTCGGCCCGTGCCGAGACGGTCGCGCAGGACCGCGCGCGGCTTGGCGAGATCATCCACGAGCGGACCGAGGCCCTGCGCGCCGCCAACGCGCGGCTCGAGCGCACCGACGAGGACCGCCGCCGCTTCTTCGCCGACATCAGCCACGAGCTGCGCACCCCGCTGACGGTCATCCTGATGGAGGCGCAGCTCGGCCGGCAGGGGGCGCCCGACGCCGAGGGTGCCTTTGCCACCATCGAGGCCCGGGCGGCGCGGCTCAACCGGCGGATCGACGACCTGCTGCGCATCGCAAGGTCGGAGACCGGGCAGCTTGCGCTGGACACGGAAGGGGTCGATCTCGCCGAGCTGCTGTCCGAGGTGCAGGGTGAAACCGCTGCCGAGCTGTCCAATGCCGGCATGGAGCTGACGCTCGACGTGCCCGACGGGCTCTCGGTGAGCGCCGATCGCAACTGGCTTCGGCAGGTGATCGTCGGGCTGGTCCGCAACGCCATCCGCCATGCGCGCGCGGGCGGTGCCCTGCAGCTTGCGGCGCGGGAGCGGGAGGGTGAAGCCGAGATCATCGTGACCGACAACGGCCCCGGTATCCCGCCCGAGGACCAGTCGCGGCTCTTCGACCGCTTCACGCAGGGCGGGGGCGAGAACGCGCAGGGCTTCGGGCTTGGCCTCGCGCTCGCGCGTTGGGTGATCGAGGCGCAGGGTGGCACCATTGCCATTCTCAGCCCACTTCCGCGCACCGAGGCCTTGGGCGAGGCGCCCGGAACGAAAATCTCGGTTCGCTTGCCCCGGCACAGGGGCTAACCTCGCCGCATGGAAACTCCGCCCCGTCTTCTGGTCGTCGATGACGACCCCGAGATCTGCTCTGCCCTTGCGCGCGGGTTGTCGCTGCACGGCTATGCGGTCGAGACCCAGAACCGGGCCGACGCGGCGCTGGCGCAGCTTCGCGATCCCGGCTTCGCCGGCGCCGTGGTCGACGTGATGCTCGGCGCCGACAGCGGCCTTGCGCTGGTGCGGGCGGCCCGTGACGCCGGGGCGCAACTGCCCATCGTCATGCTCTCGGCGCTGTCCGAGGTCGAGCACCGCACCGCCGGCCTCGAGGCGGGGGCCGACGACTACGTGGTCAAGCCGTTCTCGTTCGACGAGCTGGTCGCACGGCTGAAGGTTCAGGAACGGCGCGTCGCCAGCCTGCGACCCGCCCCGGCGCGGCTGTCGGACAACGCGCACACCCTGCGGACCGAGGCGCGCGAGGTGCAGCTCACCGACCGGGAATACGCGCTGCTGTCGCTGCTCGCCGACCACGCCGGCACGCCGATGCCGCGCAGCGAGATCCTCGAGACGCTCTGGTCGGGCGAGTCGAGCACCGAGAATGTGGTCGACGTCTACATCGGCTACCTGCGCAAGAAACTGAAACCGGCCTCGGACTTCGGCTTCGAGATCAGCACGGTCCGGCATCGCGGCTTCTGTCTCGAAGGCACACCTCCGATCCGATGAGGGCGAGCGGCGCGAAGGCGCTTGCACCCAAGCACCGTTGCGACATCTTGGGCCGACCCCGCGCACGACACAGGAGCAAGCGATGGACCCCCGCCAGCTGGAAATGACCGTTCTGATGACCCCCGACATGGCC
The DNA here is from genome assembly GCF_003703915.1 of Salipiger sp. D13. Classification (NCBI taxonomy): domain Bacteria; kingdom Pseudomonadati; phylum Pseudomonadota; class Alphaproteobacteria; order Rhodobacterales; family Roseobacteraceae; genus Salipiger; species Salipiger sp. D13. Next base: position 56,684 of record NZ_RAPJ01000008.1, on the reverse strand, counting down.
AATTTCAGCGGCAAGGTGCACGGTGGCGCGCTGCTGAACCTGCTCGACCGCGTGGCCTTCTCCTGCGCCTCGCGCTTCTCGGGGCGCTACGCGGTGACGCTGTCGGTGGATCAGGTGACCTTCAAGCAGCCGATCAACGTGGGCGAGTTGGTCACATTTCGCGCGGCGGTGAACCACGCCGGGCGCACCTCGATGGAGATCGGCATCCGGGTCGAGGCCGAGGATATCCGCAAGGGCACCCGTCGGCACACGAATTCGTGTTACTTCACCATGGTGGCGGTGAACGACGACGGAAAACCCGCCGAGGTGCCCGAGCTGAAGATCCTCACCGAGGTCGAAGCAAAGCGCAATCGCGCTGCAGGCATACGCAAACGCCTGCGCCTCGAGTTCCAGGAAGAGCAGAAGAAGGCCGCCGAAGGGCCGCATACCTGAGCCGACTGAGACCAAGGTCTAGGCCGCTCTCAGAAATTAAGACTCGCGCGGGTTGGAACCGATGCGGCATGCTGTTGTTGGGAAGAGGAACCCGCTTTCAAAGGAGGAGCCATCATGGCCTGGAACAAACCCGTGATCCGCGAGATCGAGTGCGGTATGGAAATCAACATGTACGGACCCGAGCACGACGACGGCGTCCTGTTCTGATCTGACGCGCGCGGGAGACGACCAATGACATTCCGCGCGCGCATTCTCGGAGCCGCTGCCGGGGGCGGACTGCCCCAGTGGAACTGCGGCTGCGAGAACTGCCGGCTCGCACGGGCCGGCACCATCCCGGCCCAGACGCAGAGCTCTCTCGCCGTATCGGCGAACGGCACCGACTGGGCCATCCTGAATGCTTCGCCCGACATCCGCGACCAACTGGCCCGCACACCCGAGTTGCATCCGACCGGGCTGCGGGACATGCCGCTGCGCTCGGTGCTGTTGACCAACGGCGACATCGACCACGTCGCGGGGCTGCTGACGCTACGCGAGATGCAGCCCTTCACGCTTTACGCGACCGCCGGCATCCATGACGTGCTGGCCGAAAACCCGATTTTTTCAGCACTGAACCCGTCGGTGGTGACCCGCGAGACGGTGGCTCTGGAAAAACCCGCCGAAATCGCGCCCGGTCTTACGGCCACGCTGTTCCCCGTGCCGGGCAAGGTGCCGCTCTACATGGAGGGCGAGACAGTCGAGACCGATCTCGTCGGCGAGCAGACTGTCGGTGTCGAACTGAAGGCGGGGGGCCAGACGGCCTATTACATCCCCGGCTGCGCGCTTCTGAACGATGCCCTGCGCGCGCGCCTCGCCGGTGCGTCGCTGCTGTTCTTCGATGGCACGCTCTGGCGTGATGACGAGATGGTGCAGGCGGGGCTCGGCAACAAGACCGGCAAGCGCATGGGCCACATGTCGATGAGCGGCGATGACGGCTCGATCGCCGCATTCGGCGAGATGGACATCGGCCGCAAGGTCTTTGTCCACATGAACAACACGAACCCCGTTCTGCGGCCCGACTCGGAAGAGCGCCGGGCAGCGGAGAAGGCGGGATGGACCATCGGTCAGGACGGAATGGAGGTATCGGCATGACCCAGACACGCGAGGCCTTCGAGGCCCGGCTGCGCCAGATCGGCGCCGAGCGCTACCATGACCGGCACCCGTTCCATCACCGGCTGCATGGCGGCGACTGCACGCCCGACCAGGTGCGGGCGTGGGTCATCAACCGCTACTACTACCAGCATTCGATCCCGATGAAGGACGCGGCCTTCATGTCGCGCGTCGAAGATCCCGACCTGCGCCGTGCCTGGCGCTCGCGGATCGAGGATCACGACGGCACCGACACGAAGGAGGGCGGCATCCGCCGCTGGCTGCGCCTGGCCGAGGCGGTGGGGCTCGATCCCGACTACGTCGCCTCGCGCGAGGGGGTGATGCCGGCCACGAAATTCGCCGTCGACGCCTATGTCCGCTTCGTGCGCGACAAGTCCCTGCTCGAGGCGGTGGCTGCATCGCTCACCGAGCTCTTCGCGCCGGCAATCCACGCCAACCGGATCGAGGGGCTGCTGAAGAACTACGACTTCGCCGACGACTCGTCGCTGTCCTACTTCCGCAACCGGCTGACAGAGGCGCCCAAGGACGTGGCTTTCGGACTGAAGTGGGTGCTCGACCACGCCGACACGCAGGAAAAGCAGGACATGGCGGCCAACGCTCTGATCTTCAAGACGGATGTCCTGTGGTCGCAGCTCGATGCGCTCTGGGCGGCCTACGTCGAACCCGGCCTCGTTCCGCCGGGCGCCTGGGTGCCGGGCGAGGGGCTGGCCGACGCGCGGGCGGCCTGATGGCCCCGGAAGAGATCCCCGTCCTGCCGCGCGGTGTGCGGCTGCACCGCGACCGCGTGCGCGACACATGGGTGCTGCTGGCGCCCGAACGCGCCATCACCCTCGACCAGGTCGGCCACGCCATCCTCTCCGAGGTGGACGGACTGCGCAGTTTCGGCGAGATCACCGCCGATCTGGCGGCCAAATACGATGCCCCGCAGGAGCAGATCGCCAAGGACAGCGCCGGTTTCCTCGGCGCACTGCGCGAGCGGCGCTTCCTCGAGGTGGCATGAGGGTGCGCGGCCTCGTCGCGATTGGCAGGGCCGCCTCCGGTCGGGCGCCTGTCGCGCAAGGACAACACGAGGCAATCGCCTTTCAATTACCGGCGCCCGTCTCGGGACGGCCGCCAGACGCCCGCCCTTGGGGAGGGGCGGGCCTGACCCGGCTTCCGGCCTGGCTGACAAGGATCGAACGACGCGCCCGTCCCCGGCGCGGGGAGCTTCCGACATGACCACCGCGCGCCCGCCCATCGCCATGCTGGCCGAACTCACGCACCGCTGCCCGCTGTCCTGTCCCTACTGCTCGAACCCCATCGAAATGGCGCGGCAGGATCGCGAGCTGTCGACTGACCAGTGGAAGGACGTCTTCGCGCAGGCCGCCGATCTCGGCGTGCTGCAGCTGCACCTGTCGGGCGGCGAGCCGGCCACGCGCCGCGACCTCGAGGAGCTGGTGCAGGCGGCGCGCGACGCGGGGCTTTATACCAACCTCATCACCTCGGGTATCGGACTGACCGAGAAGCGGCTTCGGGCGCTCGACGCGGCAGGGCTAGACCACGTGCAGCTCAGCCTGCAGGGCACGACGCCCGAGATGGCCGACGAGATCGGCGGCTACCGGGGCGGTTTCAAGCGCAAGATGCAGGTTGCCGAGTGGATCGGCGCCATCGGGTTCCCGCTGACGCTCAACGCCGTGCTGCACCGGCGCAACCTGCACCAGCTGCCGCGTGCTCTGGAGATGGCCGTCGAGATGGGGGCGCGGCGCATCGAGGTGGCCACTGTGCAGTTCCACGGCTGGGCGCTCAAGAACCGCGACGCGCTGATGCCGACGAAGGCGCAGGCCGACGAGGCCACGCGCATCGTGCAGGAGGCGCGGCTGCGGCTGAAGGGCACGCTGGTGATCGACTACGTGCCGGCGGACTACCACTCGGACTACCCCAAGCGCTGCATGGGCGGCTGGGGTTCGACCGGGCTCAACGTCGCGCCCGACGGGCAGGTGCTGCCGTGTCATGCGGCGCAGACGATCCCGCATCTGACCTTCGACAATGTGCGGGACAGGGCGCTGTCCGAGATCTGGTACGACGGCGCCGCCTTCAATGCCTATCGCGGCACCGACTGGATGCCCGAGCCATGCGCCAGCTGCGAGCGCAAGACCGTCGATTTCGGCGGGTGCCGCTGTCAGGCGATGGCGCTGGCGGGCGACCCTGCCGCGACCGACCCGGTCTGCGTGAAGTCTCCGCATCACGTCGACCTGCAGGCGCGGGCCGAGGCCCACGCCGCCGCCGAGGACGCGGCCCTGGTCTATCGCGGCCAGCCCGGCAAGCCGGTGATCGAACCCGCCGAATGAGCCCGGTAGGGTGGGCGAGAGCCCACCCGTGCCGGACCGCTCAGCCTTCGCCGCTCTCGGGTGCCTCCGAGGGGCCCTCGTCAGGCTCATCGTCCGTCACGGCGGTCGCGGCGGGCGTGTCGAGCAGGAAGGACATCGCGTCCCGGATGCGCTCCCACGTCTCGAGGTTGGCGGCGCAGAGCAGGTAGCCCTCGCGCTTGGCGGCGTTGTAGTCGGAGCCGTCGAGCATCGCGACATGGCCGCCCGCGCACTGGCAGAGCAGCGCACCGGCCGCGTGGTCCCAGGGCGTCAGCCCGGCGGACAGCACGAAATCCACGTGACCCTGTGCCAGCATCCGCATCTCGTGCGCCGAGCAGCGCAGCGAGAGCACCCGCTCGAAGCGCGGCAGCAGCGCGGCCATCTCGCCCTGCTTGTCCTTGGGCAGCATGTAGAGCGGCAGGTAGCCCTGCAGGTCCGCGAGTGCTCCACCCGCCGAGACCGACAGCGCCCTTGTGCTACGGCGCTTGGGCACCACCATCTCGGCCGCGCCGCCGCTGTCGCCGATGACGAAATCGTCCATCACCGGGTCGTAGATCAGCCCGAAGATCGGTACGCCGAAGCGCAGCGCCGAGATGATCACCCCGAAGGTCGACAGCCCGTGCGCGTAGTTCCAGGTGCCGTCGACCGGGTCGATGGTAAAGGCAAGCTCGGCGTCGGCGATCCGGTCACGGACCTCGGGGTTCTTCGCGACATCCTCTTCGCCGACGATCAGCGCGTTCGGGAAGAGCCCCACGAGCCCGCGCGCGATCATCGCCTCCGAGGCGTGGTCGGCCTCGGTCACGAGATCCTGCCTGCTGGTCTTCTGGGCGATGTCGCTGGCGTCGAGCCTGCGGAAGCGGGGCATGATCTCGGTGCGCGCGGCACGGCGCACGAGGTTCATGATCGAACTGCGCTGCGCCCGGGTCAGCGTCGAGATCGGCATGGGAAGGGAATCGCTCATGGGAGGGTCGTCCTTGTCAGCCTGCGGTCGCCTACAGGCTTTGCCAGTCGGTCCCCGAGGGTTCAAGGCTCCTATTCGCGGGCGCGCAGGACCTGCGCGGGACGCGCGGCAAGTGGCCGCCACGCGAAGCCGATCCCGGCGAGCAGTGTCGCCAGCACGCCCCCGGCGATGATGCCGATGGCCGAGGACCAGACGACGGTGAAATCCGTCTCCATGATGTAGTGGCTCACGGCCCAGCCCCCGAGGATGCCGGCCCCCAGCGCCACCACGCCTGCCGCCGCGCCCAGCAGCGCCGAGCGCAGGGCGAAGCTTTGCAGGATGCGGGCGCGCGATGCGCCGAGGGTTTTCAGCACCGCCGCCTCGTAGGTTCGGGCGCCTTCACCCGCCGCCGCCGCGCCGATCAGCACGAGAAAGCCGGTGAGCAGGGTCGCGGCAGCCCCCCAGCGGATCGCCGCGCCGATGCCCTCGAGCAGCTCGGCCACCCGGTCGATGGCGTCACGCACCCGGATCGCTGTGATGTTCGGATAGGCGTCGGCGAGATCGCGCAGGATCTGTGCCTCGGCCTCGGGCTCGGCGTAGACGGTCGAGATGAAGGTATGCGGCGCACCCTGAAGGGCCGTCGGGTTCAGCGTCATCACGAAGCCGATGCCGGCGGTCGAGAAATCCACGTCGCGGAAGCTGGTGATCGTCGCGGTGATGTCGCGACCGAGCACGTTGAAGGTGATCTCGTCACCGAGGTTCAGGCCGATCTCCTCGGCCTCTTCGGCGGCGAAGCTGATCTGGGGCGGGCCGTCGTAATCCTCGGGCCACCACTCCCCGGCGGTGACGGTGGTGCGGCTGTCGGGTTGCGCGGCATAGGTGATGCCCCGGTCGCCGCGCACCACCCAGTGATCGCCGGCGACCTCCTGCGCATTCTGTCCGTTGATCCGGGTGATCACGCCCCGCAGCATCGGCGCGGTGTCGACGCGGCCGACCGCCGGGTCGCTTTCGAGCCGCTCGAGGTAGCCATCGATCTGGTTGGGCTGGATGTCGACGAAGAAATACGACGGCGCCACGTCCGGCAGGTCGCGCTGGATGGCGTTGCGCAGGTTTCCGTCGATCTGTCCGATGGCCGCGAGCACCGACAGCCCGAGCCCGAGCGACAGCACCACCGAGGCGGCGGTCTCGCGCGGGCCGCCGATGGCGCCGAGCGCCCACCGCCACACGGGGCGCCCCCGCATCGCAGGCGTGGCACGGTGCGCGAGCGCGCGGATGCCCGTCGCCGCCACGGCAAGGATGACCAGCGCGCCGAGGATGCCGCCGGCCGTCCAGAGCGTGATGCGCGGATCGCCCGAGAACACCATCGCCACGCCCACGAGCAGCGCCAGCAGCGCCGCCGTCGCCACCACGTAGCGCCGGGCGGGCAGGGCGCGGGCGCTGTCGAGCGCGTCACGGAAGAGCGCGGCGGCGCGCACTTCCTCGGTACGGGCGAGCGGCCACAGGGTGAAGAGCAGCGCGGTCAGCACGCCGTAGACCGCCGCCTCGGCCAGCGGGCCGGGATAGAGGGTGAACATCACCGGGATCGGCAGCGACGCCGCGATGATCGGGGCGAACAGCAGCGGGATCACCGCGCCCAGCACCAGCCCGATGGCGATGCCGAGCAGGCCGAGGGCCCCTATCTGGAGGAAGTAGGTCAGGAAGATGACACGCCGACTGGCGCCCAGGGTCCGCAGTGTCGCGATGACGCCGGTCTTGCGCGCGAGGTAGGCGCGCACCGCCGCCGAGACGCCGATGCCGCCGACGGCGAGCCCCGAGAGCCCGACCAGCACGAGGAAGCTTGCGAGCCGGTCGACGAAGCGGGCGATGCCGGGGGCGCCGTTGCGGGCGTCGCGCCAGCGGATGCCGGTGTCCTGGAAGCGCGCCTCGGCCTCGGCGCGCAGCGCGTCCATGTCGGTGCCGTCAGGCACCAGCAAGCGGTATTCGCTCTCGTAGAGCGAGCCGGGCGCCAGCAGGCCGGAGGAGGCGAGGTCGGAGGTCCGCACCAGCGTCCGCGGACCCAGCCCGAAGCCGTCGCCGGCGTCGTCGGGTTCGGTCTCGATGATCGCGGAAAGCGTGAAGCTCTGGGTGCCCAGCCGGAAGCTGTCGCCGGGAGACAGGCCCAGCCGGTCGGCAAGCACCGGCGCCATCACTGCGCCCGGCTGCGTATCGCCGTCGAGCGCCTGCGCCAGCGGCATCGGCGGGTCGAGCCGCATCTCGCCCAGCAGCGGGTAGGCGTCGTCGACCGATTTCACCTGTGTCAGGCCGCGTTCGGGGCCGTCCGGTCCGTCGACCACGGCCATCGAGCGGAAGTCGGTGATCTCGGAGAGCGCTGTCGAGACGCTCTCGAGCCAGGCGCGCTCTTCGTCCGAGGCGAAGCGATAGGTGAATTCCGCCTGCGCGTCGCCTCCAAGCAGGATTGCCCCCTGGTCGGTCAGCCCCGCCTGAATGGCCGAGCGCACCGAGCCGACCCCGGCGATGGCGGCGACCCCGAGCGCAAGGCAGGCGAGGAAGATGCGGAAGCCGCGCAGGCCGCCGCGCAACTCGCGCCGGGCAAAGCGCGCCGCCGTGCCAAGGCTCATTCCGCGGCCCTCATCCGGGCATCGTCGACGCGCCCGTCGGTGAGCCGCACGACCCGGTCACAGCGCTGTGCGAGCGCATGCGCGTGGGTGACCAGCACCAGCGTCGCGCCGTGGCGGTCGCGCAGGCCGAACAGCATCTCCATGATCGCGTCGCCGTTCTTGCCGTCGAGATTGCCCGTGGGCTCGTCGGCCAGAAGGATGTCCGGCCGTGGCGCCGCGGCCCGTGCCAGCGCCACCCGCTGCTGTTCGCCGCCCGACATCTGCGCGGGGTAGTGATCGGCCCGGTGGGCGAGACCAACCGCCTCGAGCTCGGCCTGCGCGCGCTCGAAGGCGTCGGATGCGCCTGCCAGTTCGAGCGGGGTGGCCACGTTCTCGAGCGCGGTCATGGTGGGGATCAGGTTGAAGCTCTGGAAGACCACGCCCATGTGGTCGCGGCGAAACCGCGCGAGCTGGTCCTCGTCCAGGGCGGTGAGATCGTGCCCTAGCGCATCGACCCGGCCGCTTGTCGCCCGTTCGAGCCCGCCCATGATCATCAGCAGCGAGGACTTGCCGCTTCCGGACGGCCCGATCAGCCCGAGCGTTTCCCCTTTCGCCACGTCGAGAGAGATGCCATGCAGGATTTCCACCATTCCGGCATTGCCGCGAAGGCTGAGCGTGACATCTTTGAGGGCGATCACGGGATCAGGCATGAAGGAGCGTCCGGAAATGATGCGTTCGCTTACATATGGGGCCATGGGCCTGCGCAGCAAGGTCACGCTGGCGGGGTTCCTGCTCTGCGGTGTGGCGGCGCCGCTGAAGGCCGAAACGGTGCATCTTCTGGCGCTGGGGGACAGCCTGACACAGGGATACGGGCTGATCGAGCAGGATGGATTCGTGCCGCAGCTTCGCAGCTGGCTGGCAGATCACGGGCATGATGTCAGGATCGTGAACGCCGGTGTCTCGGGCGACACGACGGCGGGCGGGCTCTCGCGGGTCGAGTGGTCGCTGACGCCGGAGATCGACGGCATGATCGTGGCGCTTGGCGGCAACGACCTGCTGCGCGGTCTGCCGCCCGAAAGCAGCCGCGCCAACCTCGAGGGGATTCTCGAGGTGGCCGAGGCGCAGGAGGTCGAGGTACTGCTTGTCGGGATGCGCGCGCCTGGGAACTATGGACCCGACTTCAAGGCGACTTTCGACGCGATGTATCCCGAGCTGTCCGAAGCGTATGGGACGCTCTACTACCCAAGCTTCTTCGAGGGAATCGTGAGTGAGGGTGAGGCGCCTGCCAGCGCTGCTGGGCTGATGCAGGCCGATGGCATCCATCCGAATGCCGAAGGCGTGTCGCGGATCGTTGAGGCAATGGGACCGGCGGTCGAAGAGCTTATCGCGCGCGTCGGCGCGGACGAAGAATGACGCGTGTGCCAGAGGAAGCGTCAGCGCACGGCCCGTGCCGTCAGGGTCAGGGGCAGTAGGTAAGTCCGCACCCCGCAGGCGAAATACGGCAGCGCGAAAGTTGCGAAAGCGATGATGAAGTAAAGACTGATGGCAGTGGCCAGCGACAGTCCGAATAAGGCCCAGACCGTTGTCGCGGTGAACAGGCCGAGGATGCTGCCGAAGAGAAAGCCAATCAGTGCCATGCGAGTCTCCAATCCAGTAGTCTTCTAGGTCGCGTGTCTTACTGAATTATTAATCGCGGAAGATTGGGGCTCGATTTCGGCAATTGCGCGACGACCCGGCGGCACTGAGCCTGAAAGGGGAGCCGTGGTTAACAGACCGCGCGCGGCGTGCATGCCGCGCGCCATGGTCCTGCTTGCCTCAGAGTACCGTCACCGGGGTGCCGATCGGCACGCGATTGTACAGATCGATGACATGCTCGTTCAGCATCCGGATACAACCGTTCGAAACGGATCGACCGATGGATTCCGGGGCGGTAGTGCCATGGATCCGGTAGAAGGTGTCACGGCCGTTCTGGAAAAGATACAGCGCACGTGCTCCGAGCGGGTTCGTCGGACCGCCCGGCTGAACGTAGTCCGTATCCTTGAACTTGCCGTAGGCGCCGGGATCGCGCTCGATCATCTCCTGCGTCGGCCGCCAGGTCGGCCATTCCTTCTTGACCTGGATGATGGCGTCGCCGGTGAATTCGAGCCCGGCGCGGCCGACGCCGACACCGTAACGGATCGCGCGGCCCGGGGCCGTGATGTAATAGAGAAAATGCGCACGCGGCAGGATCAGGATCTGCTGGGGCTGAAGCTCGCTCTTGATCCGTACCTCTTGCGGCCGATACCTCGGCTCGACCTCGAAAGCATAGGCCGGAGCCGTGGCGGCAAGCGTGGCCCCGGCGGCAGCGGTGGAGACGAATTTGCGGCGGGTGATCATGGACAAGACTCGATTTCCCCTGTGACGTTTCAATCATTCTGATCGGACATAACGCGAAATCAATGCAGAGTTTCCCAACCCCGTTGTAACGATGGCGTGCACGACACACATTTTTATAGTGGAATGTAACCTGGAGGCGGGATTATGGCAAAATTGATATGTTTCGAATGCGGTCAGGCAAACCGCGTTCCCGAAGAGCGTCTGGCGGCCGGGCCGAAGTGCGGCACCTGCGGCGCGCGGCTGCTGGAGGGAAAGGCCCGCGACATCGATCCGGACACCCTCTCGAAGGCAATTCGCACCGATGATCTGCCGCTCGTGGTCGACTTCTGGGCGCCCTGGTGTGGCCCCTGTCGCATGATGGCTCCCGAGTTCTCGAAGGCTGCCGCAAGCCTCAAGGGGCGTGCGCGCCTGGTGAAGCTGAACACCGAAGCGCACCCGGATGCCGCGCGCCGGTTCGGCATCCGCGGTATTCCCACCATGATTGCCTTCCGCGGCGGGCGGGAAACGGGCCGCCAGTCGGGGGCCCTCCCGGCAGCGCAGATCGAGGCGTTCGCCGGACAGACGGTCTGAGCGGCGGCTCCATTTATCATTGCTTCGGTGCGGCGGCGTTGCGGCCGGCGAGCATAACGCTGATGGTATAGGCCGTCTGCGGGTCGAGCCCGGCCATGATGGCCGCCGCTGCATCGGGCCGCATCCGGCCAAGGAAACCGGCCGCGAACTCGGCGTCCATCTCCTGAAAGAGCGCGGCCGCCTGTTTCGGCTTCATGGTGGCGTAGACCTGGGTGAGTCGCGAGACATCGTCTTCGGCAGCGGTCTCGGCCATCGCGAGGGTGGCGCGCAGTTTCTCTTCGGTCTCCTGCATCGCCGTCATGCGCCGTTCGATCTCCTGCTCGGCGATCGAGAGCGCCTGCAACCGTTTCTGAAGGGCTGACTCGCGCTTCGCGACGCGCTCCTCGCGGCCGCGCAGGGCGTCGAGGATGGGGGCAATGTCCTCCTCGGTCGCGCAGGTCGGCAGTGCGGAGGTGTCCGCCGGGGAATGCTCTGCCTCTGCGACGACAGGCACCGGTGCGGGCGGTGTGTCGGGCTCCACTGCGAGCGCCGCGCCGGCCTGCACGGCGACCCGCGCCACCGCCGAGCTGATCATCAGTGCGCCGATGACCGCGAGCACGCTGCGCCCGCGTCGCTTGGGGCGTCGAGAGGGCGCGGGCGGTTTCCGGAAAAGCGATCTCATCACGATGCTCCGCGCTTGGGGTGACGGAAGAACATCGGTTCCGGCTCTTCCGCGGTGGATGGCGTCGCGCCGGATTCGGGAAGATCGTGCATGGAGGCGAGCAGAAGCTCGAGCCGCTTGGCCACCTCTTCCGATCGTTCCGTCAGCTCTTCAAGCGACGATGACGAGGCGCCCGCTGCGGTTCGTGCCGTGTCGAGGGTGCGTGTGAGATCGTCGACCTGGGCGGACAGGACAGCGACGGCGCCGCCGACCCCTTTCTCGAGGTCAGTGAACTTCGACAGGCGGCGCGACAGCACGAAGCAGTAGAAGCCCGCCCCGAGGGCGCCGGCCACAAGCAGGATATCGGCAATGACTTCCATATTTTTCTCCCTCAGTTCAGCACGAATTCCATGACCAGGAGATCGCGCACCCGGTCCTCGCCCGCGACGAGCTGGATGCGGCGGAGCATCTGCCCGCGAATCCGGATCAGGGCGCCCGGTGCCTCTATGTCTGCAGGCCGCAGCGCGCGGAGGTAGCTGTTGAGCACGTCGATGACCCTCGGTTTCAGGGTTTCGACCTCACCGGCATGGTCCGGCGCGACCTCGAGGCTGGCCTGAAACCGCAGATGATGCATGTCGGATGTGCGCCCCATCGAGATGATAAGCTGCGGCAGTTCGACGAATGCGACACGGGCGTCCGGCATTGGTGCGTCGCTGTCATGCGCGTTGGCATGCGAACCTCCGTCCGCTTCGGCCGGCGCACCATGGTCGGCCTCTTTGCTGGCGGCGGAGCCGCCGAATGGAAGCAGCCCGGACCATGCCGCGTAGAAGCCACCGCCGCCCCCTGCGAGCGCGAGAACGAGCCCGATCAGCAGCGGCAGTTTCGACGCTTTCTTCGGCTCCGCGGTCTCATCGACCGGAGCGTCTGCGGTGGCATCCGACATGGGCAGACCTCTTGTTTCCGACGTCGGCGTTATAGCCACGCAGGAACTAACCGATTGTTAAGTCTGATGCTCCAAAGATGCGGCACCGGGCAGAACGGTCGGAACGGAGGTTGGTCTTGCAACAACTCGCGCAAATCTGGGAGCGTCTCGGCGCGCGCCGCAGGGTGATCGTCATGGTAGCCACGGCGGCCATGATGATCTCGGTGCTGGCTATGGCACGGATGACCGGCTCGCCTACGCTTGCCCTGCTCTACGCCGGGCTTGAGAATGGCGCCGCGGGCGAGGTCGTCGAGGCGCTGGAACAGCGCGGGGTGCCCTACGAGGTGCGCGGCGGGGCGATCTTCGTGCCCGAACTGCAGCGGGATGCCCTGCGAATGACGTTGGCGAGCGAGGGGCTGCCGGCGAATTCGACGAAAGGGTATGAGCTGCTCGACGGCCTGTCGGGCTTCGGAACCACCTCGCAGATGTTCGATGCCGCCTACTGGCGCGCCAAGGAGGGCGAGCTTGCGCGCACCATCGTGGCGAGCCCCTACATCGCCACCGCGCGGGTGCACATCGCGAATTCCAGTGCGAATCCTTTCCAGCGCGATGTCACGCCGACCGCCTCGGTGTCGGTGACGAGTGCGGGCGAGGTGCTGTCCGCGGCGCAGGCGCGGGCCCTGAAGTATCTTGTCGCCTCGGCGGTGCCCGGTCTCGTGCCCGAGAATGTCGCGGTGATCGACGGCAAGGGCGGGCTCATCGGGGCCGAGGACGAGCGGGGCAGTGGTCCGACCACCGAGGACAAGGCCGCGCAGATGCGCGACCGGGTGCAGCGCCTGGTCGAGGCGCGGGTCGGCCAGGGCAATGCGGTCGTCGAGCTCAGTCTCGACACCGTTACCGAGAGCGAGACGATCCGGCAGCGGCAGTTCGATCCGGAAGGCCGGGTGGTGATCTCGACCGATACGTCCGAGGATACAAGCACCTCGCAGGACAGCGGTGGTGGCGACGTGACGGTGGCCTCGAACCTGCCGGCCGGGCAGGCCGGAGGTGGCGGCGACAGCTCCTCGAGCCAGAGCAGCGAAACCCGTGAGCGGGTGAACTACGAGGTCTCCGAGACGATGCGCGAGGTCACGCGCGTGCCGGGCGCGATCAAGCGGCTGACGGTCGCCGTCCTGGTCAACGGCAGCTACGACGCGGCCGCGGACGGCACGCAGACCTTCGTGCCGCTGCCCGAGCCGCAGCTCGCGGCGCTGCGTGATCTCGTGGCCTCGGCGGTCGGCTTCGACGAGGAACGAGGTGACGAGATCACGATCCGCTCGCTGCCGTTCGAGCGCCCCGAGGGGCTCGGGACGGGCCCCATCGAGCCGGGCTGGTTCTCGATGCCCCTCGATCCGATGCTGCTCATCCAGATGGCGATCCTGGCGGTGGTGGCGCTGGTGCTGGGGCTCTTCGTGGTGCGCCCGATCCTTTCGGGCCCGGCGCGTCTGGACGCATCTGATGCAGCTGGCGGTGCGCTCGCCCTTCCGCCCTATGAGAACGGCGCCTCGCCCGCGCTTGACGGGGAGCTCGATGGCGACGCCGACTTTGCCCCGCTCGCGCCGCTGGCAGGTGGCGAGGGCTTCGGGGGCATGGGAATGGTGGATTTCGATGCGCCTGTGGAAGAGGACCCGGTCGACCGGCTGCGCACCCTCATCGAGGCACGCAAGGACGAAACCGTCGAGATTCTGCGCAGCTGGCTGGATGAAAAGGAAGAAGTGCAATGACCCGGCTGGGCGACGTGCTCGAGGATTTCGGCGTTCCCTCGACCTACGCGGAACCGCCGCCTGCGCCGCGGGACGAGGACGAGTTAGAGGCTGCCCGGCTCGAGAGCTTCGACACCGGCTACCGCGCCGGTTGGGACGATGCGCTGAAGGCGCAGTCGGAGGACCAAACGCGAATCTCCAGCGATTTCGCACAGAACCTGCAGGATCTCTCCTTCACCTACCACGAAGCCTGCGCGCAGGTGCTCAACGGTATCTCGCCCCTGCTCGAGGAGGTGGTCGGCAAGCTGTTGCCCGCCATGCTGCGCGAAACGCTCGGGCTGCATGTGGCCGAACAGCTCTCGCGGATGGCCCGCGAGATCGGTGCGCTCGAGGTCGAGATCGCGGTGGCCCCCGGTTGCACCGAGGCGGTCGCCCCGCTGCTCGAGGCCGACGTCGGCTTTCCCCTTCGTCTGGTCGAGGACGAGACGCTCGCCGAGGGGCAGGCCGACATCCGCTTCGCGGGGACCGAAAAGCAGATCGACCTTTCCAGCCTCGTGAACGACGTCGCACAGGCGGTGCGCGGGTTCATGCACGACAATCGCAGGAGCATCGCCCATGGATGACCAGGCCGAGACCGCGCGCGCCGAGGGCGCGACCCCCTTTACCAGCGTGCCCATCGAGATCACCGTCTCGGTGGGGCGAGCCCGGCCGCTGGTGCGCGACCTGCTGAAGCTCGGGGAAGGGTCGGTACTAACGCTCGACAAGCGTCTCGAGGATCCGGTCGAGCTTTACGTCGGGGATCGCCTGATCGGGATCGGTGCACTCGAGGTCGTCGAGGGGGGCGACAACGGCCAGCTCGCGGTGCGTCTGACCGAAGTCGTCGATCTCAAGAGCCCCTCCTGACCGATGCGTGCGGTGCTGCCGATCCTGCTCGCCGTGTCGCTCGCCTGGCCGGGTCCGGCCGCGGCGCAGGGCATATCCCTCGACCTGGGCGAGGGCGGCTCGGTGACGGCAGCCAGCATTCAGCTGATCGCGCTGATCACGCTCCTGAGCCTCGCGCCCGGCATCGCCATCATGGTGACCTGCTTTCCGTTCCTGGTCACGGTGCTCGCGATCCTGCGGCAGGCGATCGGGCTGCAGCAGTCGCCGCCGAACATGCTCATCGTGAGCCTCGCGCTCTTCCTCACCTATTTCGTGATGGAGCCGACCTTTACCGCGGCCTGGACCGACGGCCTGCAACCGCTCGTCGACGAGCAGATCGAGATCGACGAGGCCTTCGATCGGACCCTTGCCCCGTTTCGCGGCTTCATGGCCGCGCGCGTCGATCCCGACACATTCGCTGCGATGGCCGAGCTGAGACCGGACGCATCGGGGATGGCGCTCGCGCCCGAAGCCCCGCTCTCGGTGCTCATCCCCAGCTTCATGCTGTCCGAGATCGCCCGTGCCTTCCAGGTCGGTTTTCTCATCTTCCTGCCGTTCCTGATCATCGACCTCGTGGTCGCGGCGGTGCTGATGTCGATGGGCATGATGATGGTGCCGCCGGCGATCGTGTCGCTACCGTTCAAGCTGGCGTTCTTCGTGGTCGCCGACGGCTGGTCGCTGCTCGCGGGCGCGCTGGTCCGCAGCTACTTCTGAGCAGCCATGTCCACGGGGGGCAAGATGTCAGCCCCGGTCAGGGCCCAGGTCGTCGGGAACGTCGGCATGGAGGTGACGTTCACCCCGGGCGCGGGCCAGCGCGATCTGCTTCTGGCGCTCGCGGAACCGGGCCTTGTCCTCCTCCGAGGTCTCGTCGATGCACTGGTGGCAGGACACGCCATGCTCGTACTCGGGGCGGTCGCGGTCTTCGGGCAGGATCGGGCGGCGGCAGGCATGGCAGAGCAGATGCGGCCCCTCGCGAAGCCCGTGCTCGACCGAGACGCGGCCGTCGAAAACGAAGCAGCTGCCCTGCCAGGCGCTCCGGTCCTCCGGCACTTCCTCGAGGTATTTCAGGATGCCGCCCTTGAGATGGTAGACCTCCTCGACGCCCTGGCCGAGCAGCCAGTTCGTGGATTTCTCGCACCGGATGCCGCCGGTGCAGAACATGGCGATGCGCTTGTTGTGGAAGCGCGCCTTGTTCTCTTCCCACCACTGCGGGAAGTCGCGAAAGCTTTCGGTCTGCGGGTCGACGGCCCCCTCGAAGGTGCCAATGGCGACCTCGTAGTCGTTGCGCGTGTCGATCACCGCCACGTCCGGCGAGCGGATCAGCTCGTTCCACTCGGAGGGCTCGACGTAATGGCCGACGCGGGCGCGGGGGTCCACGTCGGGCTGGCCCATGGTGACGATCTCGCGCTTCAGCCGCACCTTCATGCGGGCAAAGGGCCGTTCGCTGGCGGTCGAGAGCTTCCACTCGAGCCCCTCGCAGCCCGGCAGCGCCCGCAGATGCGCCAGCACCGCGTCGATCCCGGCACGTGGCCCCGCGACGGTTCCGTTGAGACCTTCGTGGGCGAGCAGCAGCGTTCCGGTGACTTCTTCGGCGCGGCAAAGGGCCAGAAGCGGCTCCCGCAGGGCAGCGGGGTCGTCGAACCGGGTGAAATGGTAAAGGGCGCAGACCGTGAACATGCGCGACGAGATACGCCTTGCATCGTCGCGGGGCAAGCGTGAGGATCGCCGCATCCATAACGTGTTGCCACAGCGAAAGGATCGCCCATGCATGCGCTTGTCGTGATCGATGTCCAGAATGACTTCTGCCCGGGCGGCGCGCTGGCCGTCACCGGCGGAGACGAGATCATCGCGCCCATCAACGCAATGATGGCCGAGTTCGACGCCGTCGTCCTGACACAGGACTGGCACCCTGCCGGGCATTCCTCTTTCGCGACCGGTCACCCCGGCAAGGCCCCGTTCGACACGGTCGAGATGGACTACGGCACGCAGGTGCTCTGGCCCGAGCATTGCGTGCAGGGCGGAGCGGGCGCGGCCTTTCATCCGGAGCTCGAGACCGACCGGGCCGAGCTCATCATCCGCAAGGGGTTCCGCCCCGCCATCGACAGCTATTCGGCGTTTTTCGAGAACGATCACGTCACGCCGACCGGGTTGGAAGGCTACCTGCGTACGCGCGGCATCGAGCGCCTCACCCTCGTGGGCCTCGCGACCGATTTCTGCGTGGCCTTCTCCGCCATCGACGCCGCGCGGCTCGGGTTCGAGGTCACCGTCGCCGAAGGCGCCTGCCGTGGGATCGATCTCGATGGCTCGCTCGCGGCGGCGCGCGACAGCATGGCGGCGGCCGGTGTCGTCCTGGCCTGACACGTGTGCAGCTTTTTGCCTTGTGCCGCTCGGCGTCTGTGACAAAGAGGATCTGCAGCTCCTGACATGACGAAATGACGATGACGGAACGACAGTCCCTCGCCCGGTTCGAGGCCGAGAACAGCCCGGAGGGTCTTCTGCGGCGCTATGCGCGGGGGCGTGTGCGCCATTTCGTGCCCCGTCAGATCGCAACGGTTGCGGGGTCGCTGGCGCTCGCCCTGCTGGTTTCCCTGGACGTGGCCTTTCTGGCCGCCGGCCTTGCACTGCTTGGCGAGTTCATCGATTGCGCGGTCCTCTACCGCGTGCCGGCGCTGCTCGACCGGAAGGTGCCGATGCGGCGCCTCTACCTGTTGAGCGCGCTGACCGCCGGGTTTCAGGCCATCACCATCGCCGCGACGGTCCTGATTGCACAGTGGACGGCTCTGACCGGCGAGGCGTCCCTGTTCAGTTTCGCCTTTCTCGCGGCGGCGGTGCTGAACGCAGGCGTCGTCCAGCGGTATCACCCGCTTGCCACCAACATCCGCAACACGATCTACGGCCTGACCGCCATCGCCGGATTCGGGGTCGAGATGCTGAACGGGGAAAGCGGCGAGGGGCTTGTCTACAATGCCTTCGGGCTGGCGATGCTCGCGTTCATCGCCTACGTCTTCCTGCGTTTCGTCGACGGAGCCGACCGCCGCAGGTTCGAGGATAGCCGCAACCTTCTGGTCGGGCAGGAAGCGCTCGAGAGGGCCATCGAGGAGCTGCGCGTGTCGCAGGCGGAGGCGCGGCAGCTCGCGCTTGTCGCGCGTCACGCCAATGACGCGGTCATGCTGCTGGACTCGGATCATCGCATTCTCTGGGTGAACGAAGGGTTCACGCGGATGAAGGGCTACACACCGGAAGAGGTTCTGGGCCAGACACCGACCGAGGTCCTGGCTGCGCCCGGAAGCGACCGGGGCCAGCTGGAGGATGTCGCCCGCACGACCATCGCGGGACAGTCTGTCCGCTACGAGATCCTGAACCGGACCAAGGACGGGCGCGAAATCTGGGTCGAGGCCGCCTTTGCGCCGATCCTCACGCCGGACGGCGGGGTCGAGAAGGTGATCGTCATCGAGCGGGACATCACTGAAGCCAAGCTCCGAGCGCAGGAACTGGCCGAAGCGAGAGACCGCGCCGAGGCGGGGGCGCGAGCCAAGGCGGCATTTCTCGCCACGATGAGCCACGAGATCCGGACCCCCATGAACGGGATCATCGGCATGTCCGACCTGCTGGCGGAGGAGCCGCTGAGCGACCAGCAGAAGCTCTATGCCCGCACCATGCGCAACTCGGCCGAAGCGCTGTTGAAGATCATCAACGACATCCTCGACTACTCGAAGCTCGAGGCCGACAAGCTGCCGATCGTCGCCGAGCCGTTTTCGCTGGCCGACTGCATCCGCGACGCGGCTGGCATCCTGAAACCGCAGGCCCGGGAAAAGGGGCTTTTTCTCGATATCTGCCACGAAACGCCTTTGCCGGCGCTGGTCATCGGCGACAGCGGGCGGTTGCGGCAGATCCTGATCAACCTGCTGGCCAATGCCATCAAGTTCACGTCCTCGGGCGGGGTGACGGTGACCAGCCGCGTGACACCGGGAGACGCGTTCGTCGATATCGCGGTTAAGGTCGCGGACACCGGCATCGGGGTGGCTCCGGAAGGGGCCGGCCGGATTTTCGAGCGCTTCGAACAGGCGGATGCCGAAACCACCCGCGAACATGGCGGCACCGGGCTGGGGCTGGCGATCTCGCGCCAGCTTGCCCGGCGGATGGGTGGAGACCTGCGTCTTCTGCCGCCCGACGGGCCCGGCGCCGCCTTCGAGCTGACGCTGCGGCTTGCGCGCGTCGATGTCGGGGCCGAAGAGGCACCCGAGCCGTCGGTGCAGGAGGCCGAGAGCGTCGGGCCGATGCGCCTGCTTCTGGTCGAGGACAATGCCACCAACCGGTTGCTCGTGCAGCGCTATCTCGAGGGCGAGGGGATCGAGGTGACCGAGGCCGAGGACGGCGGGGTGGCGGTCGACCTCGCGCAGCGCCTCGCGCCCGACGTCATCCTGATGGACATGTCGATGCCGGTGCTCGACGGGCTCGAGGCGACCCGGCGGATCCGCGCGGCCGGGGGGCCGCGGCCGTGGATCATCGCGCTTACGGCGAACGCCTTCGACAGCGACCGGGAAGCCTGCCTTGCCGCCGGAATGGACGACTTCCTCGCCAAGCCGCTTCGAAAAACCGCGCTTCTGACGGCACTTGCGCATATTCCGCGCCAAGGCGAGGGGGAGAAAGCACTTGGCTCTTCGGCGCCGGATGGCGTATCAGGGGCCCCGACGTCATCGGATGAGGCCCCGACTTGGAAATCGCGACAAGAGTCTGGAACCACAAGTGGAAGATCGACCCGATCGTCCGCTCGCTGATCGACACCGATTTCTACAAGCTCCTCATGTGCCAGTCGGTGTTCCACAACCGGCCCGACGTGAAGGTGACCTTCAGCCTCATCAACCGCTCGTCGCAGGTGCCGCTCGCGCGGCTCATCGACGAGGGAGAACTGCGCGAGCAGCTCGACCACATCCGCTCGCTGTCGCTGACCCGGGGGGAAAGCACCTGGCTGCGCGGCAACACCTTCTACGGCAAGCGCCAGATGTTCCGCCCCGACTTCATGGAGTGGTTCGAGAACCTGCAGCTGCCACCCTATTTCCTCGAGCGCGTCGGCGACCAGTACGAGCTGACCTTCGAAGGCTCCTGGCCCGAGGTCATGCTCTGGGAGATCCCGGCGCTCGCGGTGCTGATGGAGCTGCGCAGCCGCGCCGTGCTCGACGACATGAAGCGCTTCGAGCTGCAGGTTCTCTATGCCCGCGCGGCCACGAAACTCTGGGAAAAGGTCGAACGCCTGCGCGAGGTCCCGGGCCTGCGCATCGCCGATTTCGGCACCCGCCGCCGGCACAGCTTCCTGTGGCAGGACTGGTGCGTTCAGGCGATGGTCGAGGGGCTGGGTGCGGGGTTCACCGGCACGTCGAACTGCCTGATCGCCAAGAACCGCGACCTCGAGGCGATCGGGACCAACGCGCACGAGCTGCCCATGGTCTATGCCGCGCTCGCCGAGGACGACGAGACGCTCGCGCGGGCCCCCTACGACGTGCTGGCGGACTGGCACGAGGAGCACGAGGGCAACCTGAGGATCATCCTGCCCGACACCTACGGCACCGAGGGCTTCCTCGAGCATGCGCCGGACTGGCTGGCCGGCTGGACCGGCATCCGCATCGACAGCGGTGATCCGGTGCGCGGTGCCGAGAATGCCATCGCCTGGTGGAAGGCGCGTGGCGAGGACCCGATGCAGAAGCTGGTGATCTTTTCCGACGGGCTCGACGAGGACAAGATCCTCGAGCTCTACGAGATGTTCCATCGCCGTGTCCGGGTCTCCTTCGGCTGGGGGACGCTGCTCACCAACGATTTCCGCGGGCTCGCGCCCGACGATGCGCTCGCCCCGTTCAGCCTTGTCTGCAAGGCAGTCAGCGCCAACGGCCGCCCGACGGTCAAGCTCTCGGACAATCCGAACAAGGCGATGGGCCCGGCCGATGAGATCGCGCGCTACAAGCGGGTGTTCCACGTCGGCAAGCAGGAGCGCCGCGAGGTCGTGGTCTGATCAAGCCGCCGCGCTGCCGCTGAGACGGGGCAAAGATTTTTCGTCCGAAAAATCTTCGACACTTGGGGGATGGCGCAAAAAAGTTCGGACGAACTTTTTTCCGGCAGGGGGCGGCGTGGTCGAGGGTGGTCTTGTCCGGGCACGCGGGCTAGAAGGGCGCGGCATCAACTCTGAGGACGCACAATGGCTGGCATCGAACCGCAGCCCGGCATCATGGAGATCGCGCTCTACCAGGGCGGCAAGTCGAGCGTCGAGGGCGTGTCCAACGTCGTCAAGCTCAGCTCCAACGAGAACCCCTTCGGACCGTCGCCGGCCGCGCAGGAAGCGGTGCGCCGCGTGGTGCACGAGATGCATCGCTACCCGTCGACCGACCACGCCTCGCTGCGCGGCGCCATCGCCGAGGCGCACGGGCTGGACGCCGCACGGATCATCTGCGGCGTGGGCTCGGACGAGGTGCTGCAGTTCCTCTGCCACGGCTATGCCGGCGAAGGCGACGAGGTGATCCACACCGAGCACGGCTTCGCGATGTATCGCATCCTCGCGCATGCGGTCGGCGCCACCCCGGTCGAGGTGGCCGAGCGCGAGCGCGTGGTCTGCGTCGACAACATCCTCGCGGCCTGCAACGACCGCACGAAGCTCGTGTTCATCGCCAACCCGAACAACCCCACGGGCACGATGATCGGGCTGGCCGAGATCGAGCGGCTGGCCGACAACCTGCCGCCGCAGGCGATCCTGGTGCTCGACGGGGCCTATGCCGAATACGTCGAGGGCTACGACGGCGGCGCCCGCCTGGTCGAGGCGCGCGACAACGTGGTAATGACGCGGACCTTCTCGAAGCTCTACGGGCTGGGCGGCATGAGGGTCGGCTGGGGCTACGCGCCGCAGGCGATCATCGACGTGCTGAACCGCATCCGGCAGCCGTTCAACCTCTCGACCGTGGCCATCGCCGCCGCCGAGGCGGCGATCCGCGACACCTCCTACGTCGAGAAGAGCCGCGAGGAGAACACCCGCCTGCGCGCCTGGCTTGCCGAGGCGCTGGCGGAGCATGGCGTGCCCTCGGATTCCTCGACCGCGAATTTCGTGCTGGCGCGTTTCGCCGACGCCGACGAGGCCGCGGCCTGCGATGCCTACCTCCAGACGCAGGGCATCCTCGTCCGCCGTGTCACCGGCTACAAGCTGCCCGCCGCGCTGCGCATCACCGTGGGCGACGAGGCGTCGTGCCGCCGGGTCGCGCATTGCATCGGCCTGTTCAAGGCGGGCGAGCGATGACCTACCGCAAGGTTGCCCTGATCGGTCTCGGGCTGATCGCCTCGTCGATGTACTGGGCGATGAAGCGGGCCGGGATGGAGACCCATGTCTCGGGCTACGCGCGCAGCGAGAAGACGCGCGAGACCGCCCGCCGGCTCGGCCTCTGCGACGTGGTCTGCGACAGCCTCGAAGAGGTCGTGAAGGACGCCGACCTCGTGGTGCTGGCGGTGCCGGTGGGCGCCATGGGCGGCATCGCCGAGACCATCGCGCCTCACCTCAAGCCTGGCGCCACGGTGACCGACGTGGGCTCGGTCAAGCGCGCGGTGATCGAGGCGGTGCGTCCGCACATCCCCGAGGGCGTGCACTTCGTGCCGGCCCACCCAATGGCCGGGACCGAGCATTCCGGCCCCGATTCGGGCTTTGCCTCGCTCTTCGACAACCGCTGGTGCCTGATCGTGCCCGACGGTGCCCCGGACGCGGCCACCGCGGCGCTCGAGGACTTCTGGCATGCACTCGGCGCCAACACCGAGCGCATGGACGTGCAGCATCACGATCTCGTCTGCGCGGTGGTGAGCCACATCCCGCACCTGATCGCCTACACGATGGTCGGCGTGGCCGATGACCTGCGGCGCGTCTCGGATCAGGAGGTCATCAAGTTCTCGGCGGCGGGCTTCCGCGATTTCACCCGGATCGCGGCGAGCGACCCGACCATGTGGCGCGACGTCTTCCTGACCAACAAGGAGGCGACCCTCGAGATCCTCGGGCGCTTCACCGAAGAGCTCTTCGCGTTGCAGCGGGCGATCCGGACCGGCGATGGCGACACGCTTTTCGACTATTTCACCCATACACGCGAGATCCGTCGTGGTATCCTCCAGGCGGGGCAGGACACCGAGGCCCCGGACTTCGGGCGGATCAGGAAAGAGTGACGATGCGGATGTTTCGGGTTTCGGCAGTGCTGGCAGTCCTCGCGACACAGGCTCTCGCCGCTCCGCCCGAAACCTCGCCGCGTCCGCCGATGACGGCCGATCCGCTACCCCGTGGCGCCGTGGTCGCCGTCCTTCCGGCCGCTGCGCGCGCCGTATCCCTCGAAGCCGATCCCGTGACCGCGCAGATCCGACCGCAGTCGCGCCCGGCTGGACTGGCGGCGCTGTTCCACGACAGCCTTGCGCGTGAACTCGAGGCAGCCGGTGTGCCGGGCTTCGTTCCCGAGGCAGCGGCGCTGGGTATCGCGCGGGCGCAGGCCTTCGCCGCCCGCTCGCCGCAGGCCATCGCGCTGTCGCTGCGTCCGCTTCTGCGCCCGAAGGCGATGGTCGAGCGGGTCATGGCCAAGCGCCGGATGCGGGCGAGGGGGGCCGTCTGCGGCGACATCGACCTGCAGGGTGAAAGCGTCGGCTTCGTGCCGGGTCGCATCTCGGCCTGCGGTATCCGCGACGCGGTCGAACTGCGCGCGGTCTCCGGCGTTGCCCTCAGCCAGTCCGCGCTGATGGATTGCACCACCGCGAAGACGCTGAAGCACTGGGTCGAGCGCGGCCTCAAGCCTGCCGTGGGCGGCCAGGGCGGCGGCGTGTCCGGGCTGCGGGTGGCAGCGCATTACGCCTGCCGGACGCGCAACAACCAGCCGGGTGGCAAGGTCAGCGAGCACGGCAAGGGCCGGGCCATCGACATCTCGGGGGTCGTCCTGCGCGACGGCAGCGAGATCAGCGTGCTGCGCGACTGGGGCGGCGGTCGCAAGGGGCGCGCGCTGCGCCAGATGCACAGCACCGCCTGCGGTCCGTTCGGCACGGTGCTCGGCCCCGGGTCGGACGGGTATCACCGCGATCACCTGCATTTCGACACGGCGCGCTACCGTAGCGGCTCCTACTGCCGCTGAGCGCGCTTGCCTTGCGCCGCGCGCCGCCGCACCCTGTCGCGCGGGAGGAACCGTTCATGAAGCTCACGTTGCACCACATCAACCTGTCGACCGAGAAGGTCGGCGAGATGACCGACTTCTATCGCCGCGTCCTGTGCCTGCAGGACACCGAGGAAGACATCCCGGTGCTGGAAAAGGACAAGGGCTATTCCGGCGAGGTGGGCTTCGTCTGGGATGGCGCGGTGCAGGTCCACCTTGCCGAAAAGGACGTGATGGCAGGCTTCAAGACCGGCCAGATCGTCAACCCGCTGGTGCGCGGCCACATCGCCTATCGCACCGACGACCTCGATGCCTTCAAGGCCCATCTCGACGCGCAGGGCGTGCCCTATTCCGACTGGGCCCACGCGGCGGTGAAGGGCTGGCGGCAGATCTTCTTCTACGATCCCGACGGCAACATCGTCGAGGTCCACGAGGTGGTCGACTGAATCCGAGGGCGCGCGCCGGGCGCGCTGGCGGAAAGGTTAAACAAAGACTATTCTTTACAAGGCGTTGATGGAGACTTTTCGAGATCCGACCGCAGGTCAGGCGAGCGGATTTGTCATGGATCAAGGACTGGCCTGTCAGAACTTATAACCGTTCTAAGCGGAGACGCGCGGCACTCACCCGGCCCTTACGGAGACTGGCATGCAACGCATATACGCCCCGACACTCACAGCTCTCGCCCTCGGCCTGACCGCCCAGGGCGCCACCGCGCAGGATTTGCGCGCTGATGCGCTCGACTACTTCTCGGCGCTGCCCTCGACCACCCCGGCAGTCCACGACAACCCGATCACCCCCGAGAAGATCGCGCTCGGAAAGGCGCTGTTCTTCGATCCCCGCATGTCCGCGTCGGGGGTCTTTTCCTGCAACTCCTGCCACAACCTCGCCACCGGCGGGGATGACAACCTCGAGACCTCGATCGGCCACGGCTGGCAGAAAGGGCCGCGCAATGCGCCGACGGTCCTGAACGCGGTCTTCAACGACGCCCAGTTCTGGGACGGGCGTGCCGCCGACCTCGCCGAACAGGCCAAGGGACCGGTGCAGGCCGGGGTCGAGATGGCCAATACGCCGGACAACGTCATCGCCACGCTGACCTCGATGCCGCAATACGTCGACTGGTTCGGCGCGTCCTTCCCCGAGCAGACAGAGCCCGTCACCTTCGACAACTTCGCCAAGGCGATCGAGGCCTACGAAGCGACCCTGCTGACGCCCTCGCCGTTCGATGCCTGGCTCAACGGCAACGACGACGCCATGACCGGCCAGCAGGTTGCCGGGCTTCAGACCTTCATGGATGCCGGATGCGCCTCCTGCCACAACGGGATCAATCTTGGTGGCAACGGCTATTATCCCTTCGGCCTCATCGAGAAGCCGGGCGCCGACGTGCTGCCGGCGGGTGACAAGGGCCGCTTCGCGGTGACCGACACGGTGGACGACGAGTACGTGTTCCGGGCCGCGCCGCTGCGCAACATCGCGGTGACCGCGCCCTATTTCCACTCGGGCAAGGTCTGGGATCTGACCACTGCCGTCGAAATCATGGCCAGCTCTCAGCTGGGGGCGGAGCTCTCCGAAGGCGAGGTGACCGACATCGTGGCCTTTCTCGGTGCGCTGACCGGCGAGGTGCCGGAGGTGGTCTACCCGATCCTGCCGGCCGAGACGGCTGAGACGCCACGCCCCTCGGGTGCCGTCCTGCCCGACTGAACCCACGCGGTCCGGACCGGGTCGCATCGACGCCGCAGCGAGGCCAGAAGGGATGCCCGGCCAGATGGCCTGTGATGCCAGGGGTCGGCGACATGGTTCGCCGACCGATCGCAGCGGGCCCGGCATGAATGGACACGCGGCCTTGGTGGACGTGTCATGAGTGTCGCTTGTCAAGCGGCAGGGACATTGCCGGAGCGGCGGGGATAACCGCTCGCGGCGGCTCATGCTGCCGCCTCGCAGGCGCGCTGCGCCCTCGATGGGGTTCGCATGGTAACGAGTGCGCGGGGCAGGGAGGCCTGCCCCGCCTGTTCCTGTAACTGCCCTGTCAGCCTTCGGCCCCGAGCAGTGCCGAGATCACTGCCTTCGCCGGCTCGGAATCCCATGCCGCATCGCCCTGCAGTCGCGCCACCTCCTGCCCCTCGGGGTTCAGGATCACCGTGATCGGAAGCCCGAGCACGCCCATCTCGCGGGCGAGCTTCGAGCCCGGGTCGCGGTGCAGCGGCAGGTTGTCGACGCCGATCTCCGAGAAGAACTCCTTCATCGCCGGCGGCGGATTGCGTCCGGTGGCGATGGTCACGACCTCGAAGCGGTCGCCGCCCAGCGTCTTCTGCAACTCGGCGAGCGCCGGCATCTCCTCGCGGCAGGGGGCGCACCAGGTGGCCCAGAAGTTGACCAGCACCCATTTGCCGTTCCAGTCGGACAGCGACAGCGGGTCGCCGTCGAAGGTGATGAACTCCGCCGTGCCGGCGTCCTGCGGCTCGGAGTGGAAGTTCAGCTTCTTCATGTCGCCGTCGCGAAGCGCCTCGGCCGCCTGCACATCGGCCATCGCCGGATTTGCAAGCGCCGTGGTGGCGGTATAGAGGAGCGCGAGCGCCAGTTTTCTCATTGTCCCTCCCGGAGTGTCGAACATGTCGGACAAAACCTCGAACCAGATGTGGGGCGGCCGCTTCGCCGCAGGGCCGGATGCGATCATGGAGGCGATCAACGCCTCGATCGGGTTCGACAAGCGGCTTGCGGCGCAGGATATCGCCGGCTCGAGGGCCCATGCCGCCATGCTGGCGGCACAAGGCATCATCAGTGATAGCGACGCCGAGGTCATTCGGGAAGGTCTGCTCACGGTTCTGTCAGAGATCGAGGGCGGCACCTTCGAATTCTCCACCGCGCTGGAAGACATCCACATGAACGTCGAGGCGCGCCTGAAGCAGATCGTCGGCGAGCCCGCCGGCCGCCTGCACACGGCCCGCTCGCGCAACGACCAGGTCGCGACCGACTTCAAACTCTGGGTGCGCGACCAGTTCGACGCCTTCGAGAGCGGCCTGCTGGCGCTGATCCGCGCGCTCGTGACGCAGGCCGAGACCGGCGCCGACTGGGTGATGCCGGGCTTCACCCACCTGCAGACCGCGCAGCCGGTGACCTGGGGCCATCACATGCTCGCCTACGTCGAGATGTTCGCCCGCGATCTCTCCCGGGTCCGCGACGGTCGCAAGCGCATGAACGAATGCCCGCTCGGCGCGGCGGCGCTCGCCGGCACCGGCTTCGCCATCGACCGCCACATGACCGCCGAGACGCTCGGCTTCGACCGGCCGGCGGCGAACTCGCTCGACGCGGTGTCCGACCGCGACTTCGCGCTGGAGTTCCTCGGCACCGCGAGCATCTGCGCCATGCACCTGTCGCGCTTCGCCGAAGAGCTGGTGATCTGGTCGTCGGCGCAGTTCCGCTTCGTGGCGCTGTCCGACCGCTTCTCGACCGGCTCCTCGATCATGCCGCAGAAGAAGAACCCCGACGCCGCCGAGCTGATCCGCGCCAAGATCGGCCGCATCTTCGGGGCGAACGTGGCGCTGATGACGGTGATGAAGGGGCTGCCGCTGGCCTATTCCAAGGACATGCAGGAGGACAAGGAGCAGGTCTTCGACGCCGCCGACAACCTGATGCTGGCGCTTGCAGCGATGGAGGGCATGGTCCGCGACATGCAGGGCAACCGCGACGCGCTCGAGGCCGCCGCCTCGGCCGGCTTCTCGACCGCCACCGACCTCGCCGACTGGCTGGTGCGCGAGACCGGCCTGCCGTTCCGCGAGGCGCACCACGTGACCGGCAGCCTCGTCGCCATGGCCGAGAAACAGGGCTGCGACCTGCCGGACCTGTCACTCCAGGACATGCGGTCGGTCAGCGGCGCGATCACCGAGGGTATCTATGACGTGCTCGGTGTGCATAATTCCGTGGCAAGCCGCCTGAGCTACGGCGGCACGGCCCCCGAGCGCGTCCGCGAGCAGGTGGCCCGCTGGAAGGAGATCCTCGGATGACACGCCGCCTCGCCGCCTTCGCCTTCTTCGCCCTCGTCGCCGCCTGCGGCGCCGACGGCGACCCGGTCCCGCCCAAGCCCGACCCCGCGCCCGAGCCGGGCCTGACGATCACCGGCAGCGCCGAGATGGGGATCGCGAGCCGGTGAGGCGCCTGCGCCTCCGGCACCTCTGGCTGGCGCTGGCGCTCTGGGGCGCGCTGCACCCGATGGTGCATTTCGTGACATGGCTGTCGGGCAATGGCTGGTCGCTGCCCGGCATGGTCGCGGCGTGGCACGCCAACGCCGCCACCACCGGTCTCACCTGGGACCTGGCGATCGCCGCCACCGTCCTCACCCTCTGGGTCCTCGCCGAGGTCGCGGTGCGCCGCAACTGGGCGGCCCTGCTGGCCATCCCTGCCACCCTGTTGATCGGCGTAAGCTGCGGCCTGCCGCTCTACCTCTGGTTCCGCTCCCGCCCGGTCTGACCGAAAGCCGCTCCCCGGCGACCTCCGCAAGGCGGAAGCCCCACAGCGCCACGCCCGCCGCTTCTTCTCTTTCCAAATACCCTCGGGGGTGAATGCGGCGCAGCCGCAGAGGGGGCAGAGCCCCCGCGACGCCGACCACCCCGACCGCCGCCGGGGGCTGGCGCGGACGCCCGCCTTGCGCTATGGCGGCGCGAGCAGTGCTGGAGGCCGTTTTGGACCATTTTCTCTATCGTGACGGGCAGCTCTTTGCCGAGGACGTGCCGGTGGCCGAGATCGCCGCCGCCGTCGGCACGCCGGTCTACATCTATTCCACCGCGACGCTCCTGCGGCACTACCGGCTCTTCGACGAGGCGCTGAGCTGGGGGCCGCATCTGGTCTGCTACGCGATGAAGGCCGCCTCGAACCAGGCGATCCTCAAGACGCTGGCCGAGGCCGGCGCCGGCATGGACGTGGTTTCGGGCGGCGAATACGCGCGTGCGAAGGCGGCGGGCGTGCCCGGTGAAAGGATCGTTTTCTCCGGCGTCGGCAAGACCCGCGAGGAGATCCGCACCGCGCTCGAGGGCGGCATCCGCCAGTTCAACATCGAGAGCGAGCCCGAGATGCGGGTGATCTCCGAGGTCGCCGCGTCGATGGGCGTCATCGCTCCGGTGACCGTCCGGGTGAACCCTGACGTCGACGCGAAGACCCACGCCAAGATTGCCACCGGCAAGAGCGAGAACAAGTTCGGCATCCCGATCGCCCGCGCCCGCGAGGTCTACGCCGAGGCGGCCCGGCTGCCGGGTCTCAAGGTGATCGGCATCGACGTGCACATCGGTTCGCAACTCACCGACCTCGAGCCCTTTGCCATGGCCTACCGCAAGGTGGCGGAGCTGACCGAGACCTTGCGCGGCGACGGCCACGAGATCTCGCGGCTCGACCTCGGCGGCGGCCTCGGCATCCCCTACACCCGCAGCAACGAGGCGCCGCCGCTGCCGCTGGAATACGGCGCGATGATCGAGCGCGAGCTGGGCCATCTCGGCTGCGAGATCGAGATCGAGCCGGGGCGGCTCATCGCCGGCAACGCGGGCATCCTCGTCAGCCGGGTGATCTACCTGAAAGAGGGCGAGGGCCGCAATTTCCTCATCCTCGACGCGGCGATGAACGACCTCATCCGCCCGGCGATGTACGAGGCGCACCACGACATCGTGCCGGTGTCCGAGGCCGCGCCCGGCGTCGAGCAGCAGCCCTTCGACGTGGTCGGGCCGGTCTGCGAAAGCGGCGACACCTTCGCCAGGGCGCGCGATCTCGCGCCGCTCGCGCCGGACGATCTCGTCGCCTTCCGGTCCGCCGGCGCCTACGGCGCGGTGATGGCGAGCGAGTACAATACGCGGGCACTGATCCCCGAGGTTCTGGTGAAAGACGATCAATTCGCCGTCATTCGCCCGAGACCAAGCTTTGACGACATCATAAACCGCGATAGCCTTCCCGAGTGGCTGTAGGGCATCTGTCCTGCGGCCCAGGCTGCAGGAGACCCCGATGCCCGAGACGGGAACACCGCCGACGGACATTCTGAAACCGATCAAGTGGCCGCTCCGCCTGACCCTCTGGGGCATGACGGCGGAACGGATCACGCGTGCCTTCTGGCCCCTGTGGTCGCTGGTCATCACCGCGCTCGCGCTGTTGATGCTCGGGGTGCAGGACATGGTCGCGGTCGAATGGGTCTGGGCCGCCGGCGCGGGTTTCGCGGCGGCGCTGCTCTGGGCGCTGTGGCGCGGCGCGCGGATGCTGCGGCTGCCGCGTCGTGCCGAGGCGGTGGCCCGCCTCGATTCCACCCTTCGCGGCAATCCCATTCAGGCGGCGCTCGACGACCAGGCGATCGGGGCGGCGGACGTGGGCTCGCAGGCGATCTGGCAGGCGCACCAGCAGCGCATGCGCGAGCGGCTGGCGCGGGCAAAGGCGGTCGAGCCCGACCTGCGGGTCGCCAAGGCCGACCCCTTCGCGCTGCGCTACGTGGCGCTGCTCGCCTTCGCGGCGGCGCTGGTCTTCGGTTCGTTCCTGCGGGTGTCCTCGGTCACCGCGATGGGGCCCACCGGCGTCGACCTTGCCGCCGGGCCCGCGTGGGAAGGCTGGATGGAGCCGCCGGGCTACACGCGCCTGCCCTCGGTCTATCTCAACGACATCACCGCGCCGGGCATCGAGGTGCCGGAGGGCGCGCAGATCACCCTGCGCATGTATGGCGAGGTCGGGCAGCTCAGCGTCGACGAAAGCATCTCGGATCGCGCACCGGTGCCGGAGCAGGCGCAGGACACCGCGCAGGATTTCGCGGTGGTGCGCTCGGGCACGCTGGCCATCGAGGGGCCGGGCGGCCGCGCATGGGACGTGAGCATGAAGCCCGACGCGGCGCCCACGGTGACCCGCGGTGGCGAGATCGAATCGAGCTACGAGGGCGACGCGCAGATTCCGTTCTCCGCCAGCGACGACTATGGCGTCGTCGCCGGGACCGCGCGGATCGAGCTTGCGCTGGATGCCGTCGACCGGCGCTACCTTCTTGCCGCCGACCCCGAGCCGCGCGACCCCATCGAGGTGCCGCTGCCGATGCCCATTGCCGGTGATCGCTCGGACTTCACCGAAACGCTGGTCGAGAACTTTTCGCAGCACCCCTGGGCGAACCTGCCGGTCACGCTGACCATCTCGGTGCAGGACGAGGCCGGCCAGACCGGCACCAGCGACCCCGAGGTCATCACCCTGCCGGGGCGCCGCTTCTTCGACCCGCTGGCCGCGGCCGTGATCGAAGAACGTCGTGCGCTGCTCTGGACCCGCGACAACGTCCCCGAGATCGGCCAGCTGCTGCGCGCGATCAGTCACCGGCCCGACGACCTGTTCCGCTCGGCGGTGCCCTACCTGCGCCTGCGTCAGATCCTGCGCGACATCGAGGGTGTCGGCACCGGCATGAGCGACGACCGGCAGGCCGAGGTGGCAAAGGCGATGTGGGATCTCGCGATCACGCTGGAAGAGGGCGACCTTGCCTCGGCCATGGAACGGCTTCAGCGGGCGCAGGAGCGCCTGTCGGAGGCGATGAAGAACGGCGCCTCGGACCAGGAGATCGCCGAACTGATGCAGGAGCTGCGCGAGGCCACCGACGACTACCTGCGGCAGCTGTCGCGCCAGGCGCAGCAGAACGCCGAGCAGAACCCGGACATGGCGCAGTCTCAGGAAACGATGGAGATGAGCCAGAACGACCTGCAGCGGATGATGGACCGCATTCAGGAGCTCATGGAAGAGGGCCGCATGGCCGAGGCGCAGGAAGCGCTCGAACAGCTTCAGCAGCTCATGGAGAACATGCAGGTCACCGAGGGCCAGCAGGGCCAGTCGCCCGGCGAGCAGGCGATGGAAGGCCTCGGCGAGACGCTGCGCGAGCAGCAGGGCCTGTCGGACGAGGCGTTCCGTGAGTTGCAGGACCAGTTCAATCCCGGGCAGCAGGGGCCTCAAGGCCAGCAGGGCCAACAGGGTCAGCAAGGCCAGCAGCAGGGCCAGTCGGGTCAGGGCCGCGACGGTCAGCAGGGGCGCGACGGCCAAGGTCAGCAACAGGGGCAGGGCCAGGGTGACCAGCAGGGTCAGCAGGGACAGGGCGGCCAGCAGTCGCTCGAGGACAGTCTTGCCGAGCGCCAGCGCCAGCTGCGCGACGAGCTGAACCGGCAGAGCCAGAACCTGCCCGGCGCCGGCACCGAGCCGGGCGAGGCCGCCCGTGATGCGCTCCGCCGGGCCGAGGAGGCGATGGACGGTGCCGAGGAAGCGCTGCGCAATGACGACCTTGCCGGCGCGATCGACGAACAGAGCCAGGCGATGGAGGCGCTCCGCGAGGGAATGCGCAACCTGGGCGAGGCGATGGCGCAGCAGCAACAGCAGAACCAGGGCCAGCAGGGGCAGGCGCAGGGCGGCAACCCCGGCCAGCAACGCGACCCGCTGGGCCGCAACTCGGGCGCCAATGGCAACATCGGCACCGACGAGAACATGGTGCAGGACGAGGATGTCTACCGCCGCGCCCGTGAGCTGCTCGACGAGATCCGCCGCCGCAGCGGCGAGGGCGAGCGCCCGGATGAAGAGCTCGAATACCTCGAGCGGCTGCTCGAACGGTTCTGAGGTTGCGTTCGGCAAAACTGTCTGACAAAAGTCAGGCAGTTTTGCCGGAGTGTTTTCGATGCCCTCAGACCGTCCCGATGACCTGCTTGCCGATCCCGTCGCACGGACCCGCCGGTTTCACCGCGCCGTGACAACCGAGACCGGGGCGCTCGACGCCTCCTTCCTTGGGCGGGGCCGACCGCTGGGACCGGCGCGGGTGCTCAATGCCATCGGTCACGGCCGCAGCGACGTGGCCGAGATCCGCGCCTACCTGCGGCTCGATTCCGGGCTGATGAGCCGCCTCCTGCGGCAGCTCGAGGACGAGGGCCTTGTCATAGTCACCCGCGACGCGGGCGACGCCCGCCGCCGCCTTGCGACGCTGACCGAAAAGGGGGCCGAGGAATTCGCCGCCTACGAGGCGCTCTCCGATGCGCAGGCCGAGGCCATCCTGTCGCGCTATCCGCGCCCGGAAACGCTGCTCGCGGCGATGGACGTGGTCGCCACCGCGCTCGGTTTCGACCGGACCGAGATCGTCGAGACCGCGCCGACCGATCCCCGGGCGGTCGCCTGCCTGCAGGCCTATTACGCCGAGCTGGGCCGGCGCCTGAAGACCGGCTTCGACGTGTCGCTTTCGGCGGACCCCGAGGCCGGCGACATGATGGCCCCGCGCGGCGCCTTTCTGGTGGCGGTCAGCGATGGCATGCCCATCGGCTGCGTCGGACTCAAGGGCACCGACAAGGGCTACGCCGAGGTGAAGCGGCTGTGGACCGCGCCCTCGGCGCGCGGCATGGGGCTGGCGAAACGGCTGATGGAGCGGCTCGAGGCCCGCGCCCGGGCGCTCGGGATCGGGCTGCTGCGGCTCGACAGCAACAGTGCGCTGCCCGAGGCCATCGCCATGTATCGCCGTCTGGGCTGGACCGAGATCGACCGCTTCAACGACGACCCCTACCCGGACCACTTCTTCGAACGGCATCTCTGAGCCCTGCCATTGACATCCGCGTGACAGCCCCCTTTGTTTTCGCGCCCGAATCCTGTATGGGAACGGCTTCCTCAGCCAAAGGATCGACGCCATGGCCGCAGACGCGCCCATCACCCAGGACCTGGTGACCATTCCCCGCAAGCTGCCCGAGGGCGGCAAGGTGAACCTGATCGGTCTCACCCGCGACGCCCTGCGCGACGCGCTGATCGAGATCGGCACGCCCGAGAAGCAGGCCAAGATGCGGGTCAACCAGATCTGGCAGTGGCTGTATCACTGGGGCGTGCGCGACTTCGCGTCGATGACCAACCTCGCCAAGGACTACCGGGCGAAGCTTGACGCGAACTTCGTGATCTCGCTGCCCGAGATCGTCAGCAAGACGGTCTCGGCGGATGGCACACGCAAGTATCTGGTGCGGATCGCCGGCGGCCACGAGGTCGAGACGGTCTACATCCCCGAGGAGGGCCGTGGCACGCTCTGCATCTCGAGCCAGGTGGGATGCACGCTGACCTGCACGTTCTGCCACACCGGCACCCAGAAGCTGGTGCGCAACCTCACCCCCGGCGAGATCGTCGGGCAGGTGATGCTGGCGCGTGACGATCTCGACGAATGGCCCGCGCCGGGCACCGGCACCGGCGACAACGGGCCGCGCCTGCTGTCGAACATCGTCCTGATGGGCATGGGCGAGCCGCTCTACAACTTCGACAACGTGCGTGATGCCATGAAGATCGTGATGGACGGTGAGGGCATCGCCCTGTCGCGCCGCCGCATCACGCTGTCGACAAGCGGTGTCGTGCCCGAGATCGCCAAGTGCGCCGAGGAGATCGGCTGCCTGATGGCGGTGAGCTTCCACGCCACCACCGACGAGGTGCGCAACAAGCTGGTGCCGATCAACAAGCGCTGGAACATCGAGACGCTGCTGAACGCCCTGCGCGAATACCCGCGGCTGTCGAACTCCGAGCGGATCACCTTCGAGTACGTCATGCTCAAGGACGTGAACGACAGCGACGCCGACGCGCGCCGTCTCGTGAACCTGATCAAGGGCATCCCGGCCAAGATCAACCTCATCCCGTTCAACGAGTGGCCCGGTGCGCCTTACGAGCGTTCGGACTGGGATCGGATCGAGCGGTTCGCCGACATCGTCCACAAGGCGGGCTACGCCTCGCCGATCCGCACGCCGCGCGGCGAGGACATCATGGCTGCCTGCGGTCAGTTGAAATCCGCCACCGAGCGGGCCCGGAAATCCCGCGCCCAGATCGCGGCGGAAACGGCGCAGGGCAGCCCCGCTTGATTTATCCGACTATTTAAGTCAGGATAAATTTGTCCAGCGAGCCCGGAACTTTCGGGCGAGCCCGGCGTTTACGGGTGCGGCGGACGGAGGGCCTCTTGAAACACGAAAAATTCGCCCCGGCTGAACCGGGTCTGCGCGCGCCGGAATGGCGCGCGGTGAAGCTGCTGCGTAAATCGCATGATCCCGACGGGCTGCGCGCCGACCTGCTGCCGATCCTCGGCAGTGCGCGCACGGGATACTGCATCGGCGGCATGACCGAGTTGCTGATCCTGCTGCGCCGGCACAGCTGGCACATGCCTCTTTTCCTGCGTCCGGGCGCGACCAGCGTCAGCGAAGACGAGCGCAGCCTCGCGCGGTTCATCCTGCTTTGCGCCGAGCAGCAGCGCGACGAGGCGATGGCCGAAGCCATGATGATGGTGACGCCGCAGGCCATCGTGCCACTGGTCTCGGCCGGAGAACGCATGGGTCTGCCACTGCTTTGCGAGGATTGCAGAAAGCGTCTGCGCTGCCCCTTGACCTTCCAGTAGCTGGAGGCCCTATATCCGTCGGGCACTCAGAATCTGGAGGTCCGACATGGCCGACGACACCATTCGCTTCGAAGTGACCAAGCTGAACTGCGGCGGCTGCGCGGGCCGCGCGCAGCGGGCCCTTGCAGGGGTGCCCGGAGTCGACGAGGCCAGTGTCAACTTCGCCAACCGCATGGCGCAGGTCGAGGGCTCGGCGGGCGTTCAGGCCCTCCGCGACGCCCTTGCCAGCGCGGGCTACCCGGCCGGCGAGGAGACGATCAAGCTCACCATCGAGGGCATGAGCTGCGCCTCCTGCGTGAACCGCGTGGAAAAGGCGCTGCTTGCGGTGCACGGGGTGATCTCGGCGCATGTGAACCTTGCCAGCGAAACCGCCGAGGTGCGGCTTCTGGCCGGCAGCGCGGATGGTGCCGATCTCGCACGGGCGGTGTCCGAGGCGGGCTACAAGGCCCATCTCGCGGGCGACGACAGTGCCGAGCGGGATGCCCGCAAGGCCGAGGAGCACAAGGCGCTGAAGCGCGACCTGATTCTCGCCGCGGCGCTCACCCTGCCGGTGTTCATCATCGAGATGGGCGGGCACCTGATCCCCGGCTTCCACGAGATGATCATGGGCAGCATCGGCCAGTCCGCCTCGTGGCTGTTGCAGTTCGTCCTCGTCACCGCCGTGCTGGTCTTCCCCGGCCGTCGCTTCTACGAGGTCGGCGTGCCGCTGCTGTTCAAGGGCGCACCGGACATGAACGCGCTCGTGGCGCTCGGCACCTTCGCGGCCTGGGCCTATTCCACCGTGGCGCTGTTCCTCCCCGGGCTTCTGCCCGAGGGCACCCGCGCCGTCTATTTCGAGGCAGCGGGTGTCATCGTCACGCTGATCCTGCTCGGCCGCTTCCTCGAGGCCCGCGCCAAGGGGCGCACCGGCGCCGCGATCCGGCGGTTGGTGGGGCTGCGCCCGGCCACTGCGCGGGTCGAGCGTGACGGCGAGATCATCGAGCTTGCCATCGAGGAGGTGCAGCTTGGCGACGTGCTGCACGTGCGCCCCGGTGAGCGCATCGCAGTGGACGGCGAATTGCTGACCGGCCAGAGCTACATCGACGAGAGCATGATCACCGGCGAGCCGGTTCCCGTGGGCAAGGGCCCCGGCGACACCGTCGTCGGCGGCACCGTGAACGGGCAGGGGGCGCTGAGCTTCCGCGCCACGGCGGTGGGCAAGGACACGATGCTCGCCCGGATCATCTCGATGGTGGAAGAGGCGCAGGGCGCCCGGCTGCCGATCCAGGCGCTGGCCGACCGGGTGGTGATCTGGTTCGTGCCCGCGGTGATGGCAGCGGCGGCGCTGACCTTCGTCGCATGGATGGTGTTCGGCCCGTCGCCCGCGCTGACCTACGCGCTTGTGGCCACTGTTTCGGTGCTCATCATTGCCTGCCCCTGCGCCATGGGGCTCGCCACGCCGACCTCGATCATGGTTGGCACGGGGCGGGCCGCCGAGCTTGGGGTGCTGTTCCGCAAGGGCGATGCGCTGCAGGCACTCGACGGCTGCGAGGTCGTTGCCTTCGACAAGACCGGCACGCTGACCGAGGGCAAGCCCGCGCTGGTGCGCTCGGAGGCCGCGCCGGGCCGGGAGGCCGCCGAGGTGCTGCGCCTCGCGGCGAGCGCCGAGCAGGGCTCGGAGCATCCCATCGCCCGGGCGCTCGAGCAGGCGGCCGAGGGCGTGCTGAGCCAGCCCGTTGACAGTGCGGCCATCGCCGGCCACGGCCTGCGCGCCACGGTCGAGGATCATGCGCTGCTGGTCGGCGCGAAGCGGCTGATGGACCGCGAGGGCATCGCGCTGGGGGCGCTCGAGACGGCACATGACGAGATCGCCTCGGCCGGACAGACGCCGGTTCTGGTGGCTGTCGACGGCGAGATCGCCGGGGTCTTCGCGGTGGCGGATCGGGTGAAGCCGGGCGCCCGCGCGGCGATCGACGCGCTGCACGCGCGCGGCGTGAAGGTGGCGATGATCACCGGTGACACCACCGCCACGGCGCAGGCCATCGCGGCGGAGCTGGGCATCGACCACGTCGAGGCAGAGGTCTTGCCCGAAGGCAAGCTTGCCGCCGTGAAGACGCTGCGCGAGCGTTTCGGGGCCGTGGCCTTCGTCGGCGACGGTATCAACGACGCCCCCGCGCTGGCCGAGGCCGAGGTGGGCATCGGCATCGGCACCGGCACCGATGTCGCCATCGAGAGCGCCGACGTGGTGCTGGTCTCGGGCGCGGTCTCGGGCGTGGTCGAGGCGGTGCACGTCAGCGGTGCCGTGCTGCGCAACATCCGCCAGAACCTGTTCTGGGCATTCGGCTACAACGTCGCGCTGATCCCGGTCGCGGCCGGTGTGCTGTATCCGGCCTTCGGGCTGCTGCTGTCGCCGATGCTGGCGGCGGGGGCGATGGCGCTGTCGTCGGTCTTCGTGCTGTCGAACGCGCTGCGCCTGCGGCGGTTGGCACCGGTGCTCGGGACCGAAACGGAGACGGCCGCCGGCGCGGCGGCCCCGTACGAGAAGGAGAGCCACGCATGAACATCGGAGATGTCGCCGACCGCGCGGGTCTGCCGGCCAAGACCATCCGCTACTACGAGGACATCGGCCTCGTGACGCCGGCGCGCAGCGCCAATGGCTACCGGGACTTCAGCGAGCAGGACCTGCACAAGCTGGCCTTTCTCGCCCGCGCCCGGGCGCTGGGGTTCACCATCGAGGACTGCCGGACCCTGCTCGGTCTCTACGAGGACGAAGAGCGCGAGAGTGCCGACGTGAAGGCGCTGGCGACCGAGCACCTGCATCAGATCGAGGAGAAGATCGCCCAGCTCCGCGAGATGCACGACACGCTCGCCCGGCTCGTCGAGGCCTGCCACGGCGACAACCGGCCCGATTGCCCGATCCTCATGGGGCTGGCCGAGGAAGAGTAAGCGGGGGGTGGGTTGAAAACCCACCCTACGGCGTGGCCTGCGTCCCCGGGTGTTCGGAAGGGATCGGGCCTCCCCGATCCACAACATCGCTCTCAAGCAGAAAGGGCGCCCCGCGGGGCGCCCTTTTTCATGTCCGAACCGATGGTCGGCCTCACTCCTGCGGAATGACCCGCAGCGACAGCTCCATGAGCTGGTCCGAGCTGGGCTCGTTCGGGGCGCCCATCATCAGGTCCTCGGCGCGCTGGTTCATCGGGAACATGATGACCTCGCGGATGTTCGAGGTGCCGGCGAGCAGCATGACGATGCGGTCGATGCCGGCAGCGCAGCCACCGTGCGGCGGGGCGCCGTACTGGAACGCGTTGTAGAGGCCCGAGAAGCGCTTCTTCACCTCGTCCTCGCCGTAGCCCGCGATCTCGAAGGCCTTGAGCATCAGCTCGGGCTTGTGGTTCCGGATCGCGCCGGACACCAGCTCGTAGCCGTTGCAGGCAAGGTCGTACTGGAAGCCCTTCACGGCGAGAGGGTCGCTCTCGAGCGCCTCGATTCCGCCCTGCGGCATCGAGAACGGGTTGTGCTCGAAGTCGATTGCGCCGGTTTCCTCGTCCTTCTCGTAGATCGGGAAGTCGACGATCCAGGCAAAGGCGAACCGGTTCTCGTCGGTCAGCTTCAGTTCTTCGCCGATCACGTCACGCGCCTTGCCCGCGACGCGCTGGAAGCTCGCCGGCTTGCCGCCGAGGAAGAACGCCGCGTCGCCGACGCCGAGACCCAGCTGCTGGCGGATCGCCTCGGTGCGCTCGGGGCCGATGTTCTTGGCGAGCGGGCCCGCCGCCTCGACTTCGCCGTCCTTGTCGCGCCAGAAGATGTAGCCCATGCCGGGCAGACCCTCTTTCTGGGCGAAGGCATTCATCCGGTCGCAGAACTTGCGCGAGCCGCCGGTGGGCGCGGGGATGGCGCGGATCTCGGTGCCCTCCTGCTCGAGCAGCTTGGCGAAGATCGCGAATCCCGAGCCGCGGAAGTGCTCGGAGACGTCCTGCATCTCGATCGGGTTGCGCAGGTCCGGCTTGTCGGTGCCGTATTTCAGCGCGGCTTCCTTGTAGGGGATCTGCGGCCACGATGCCGGGTCGTCGACCTTGGCCCCCTCGCCGAATTCCTCGAAGACCCCCGCGATCACCGGCGAGATCGTGTCGAACACGTCCTGCTGGGTGGCAAACGACATCTCCATGTCGAGCTGGTAGAAGTCGGTGGGCGACCGGTCGGCGCGCGGATCCTCGTCGCGGAAGCAGGGCGCGATCTGGAAATACTTGTCGTAACCCGACACCATGATCAGCTGCTTGAACAGCTGCGGCGCCTGCGGCAGCGCGTAGAACTTGCCCGGGTGCAGGCGCGACGGCACGAGGAAGTCGCGCGCGCCCTCGGGGCTCGACGCGGTGATGATCGGCGTCTGGTACTCGCGGAAGTTCAGGTCCCACATGCGCTTGCGCATCGAGGCCACCACGTCGGAGCGCAGGGTCATCGCGCGCTGCATCTCCTCGCGGCGCAGGTCGAGGTAGCGGTAGCGGAGGCGGGTTTCCTCGGGATATTCCTGATCGCCGAAGACGATGAGCGGCAGCTCCTTGGCGGCGCCGAGTACCTCGATGTCGCGCACGAATACCTCGATCTCGCCGGTCGGCAGCTTGGAATTCACGAGGCTTTCGTCGCGCGCCTTCACGGTGCCGTCGATGCGGATGCACCACTCGGAGCGGACCTTCTCGACCTCGGCAAAGGCCGGGCTGTCGGGGTCGCAGAGCACCTGCGTGACGCCGTAGTGATCGCGCAGGTCGATGAACAGGATGCCGCCGTGGTCGCGGATGCGATGGACCCAGCCGGAGAGGCGGACGGTCTCGCCCACGTTGTCCTTGGTCAACGCGGCGCAGGTGTGCGTGCGGTAGGCGTGCATGTCGGGAGCCCTTTGGAAGCTGCTGGAAAGTTAGGCGCCGATACACCGCGCGGGGGCGCGGAAGTCAAGGGAATGGGGGGGTGAACTTGCCGAATTTGAGTCATGTATTAACCTGTTTAATGACCCGTGCGCCGTTTGCCGCCTAGGGCCTTTATTGAATTCACTGCACAAAGGGGTCTCGAAATGTGGAAGACCGTGCTCGACAAGATGCTGTCGAAACTGGTGGTCACAGGCCGCCTCAACATCACATGGCCGGACGGAACGGCAGGCTCATACGGACCTGGCGGCGAGCTGGAAGCGGATGTCACGCTCACCGAGGACAGTATCGTCCGCGAACTCGGCCAGCGACCGGTGCTGGCGCTTGGGGAAGGCTACATGGACGGGCGGATCGCCGTGGAGCCCGATCAGCTCTACCCGTTCGTCGCGCTGCTGATCCGCTGCCAGCAACACGGCGAGATGCCAAGATGGTTCGACGCGGTGCAGGCGCTCCGGGGCTGGACCCGCGGCATCGAGCAGCGCAACAACCCGCTGCGGTCGCAGAAGAACGTGCAGCACCACTACGACATCTCCGACGAGCTCTACCGGCTCTTCCTCGACGCGGACATGCAGTATTCCTGCGCCTATTTCGCGCGGCCGGACATGACCCTCGACGAGGCTCAGCAGGCGAAGAAGGACCACATCGCCCGCAAGCTCCGGATCGAGCCGGGCATGCGCGTGCTCGACATCGGCTGCGGCTGGGGTGGCATGGCGCTGACACTGGCTAAGGACTACGGCGCGCGGGTCACCGGCGTGACGCTGTCGGACAACCAGCTTGCCACGGCGAAGAAGCGCGCCGAGGAGGCCGGCGTCGCCGACCGGATCGACTTCCGGCTGCTCGACTACCGCAAGGTCGACGAGCAGTTCGACCGCATCGTCAGCGTGGGAATGCTCGAACACGTGGGCTACCCGCACCTCGAGGAATACTTCCGCAAGGTCGACGAGCTGCTCACCGATGACGGGATCGCGCTGATCCACACCATCGGCCACGTCGACGTGCCTTCGCCCACCTCGACCTGGATCGACAAGTACATATTCCCCGGCGGCTACATCCCGTCGCTGTCCGAGGTGTCGGCGGCGGTGGAGAAGACCAGGATGTGGGCCGCCGACGTCGAGGTCCTGCGCGGTCACTACGGCCCGACCCTGCACCACTGGCGCGACCGTTTCGAGGCCGCGCTGCCGAAGGTCCGCGAGATGTATGACGAGACCTTCGTGCGGATGTGGCGGTTCTACCTCGTGGCCTGTGAAGCGGCCTTCGAGGAGATGTTCCAGGGGGTGTTCCACCTTCAGCTCGCGCACAAGCAGTACGCGGTGCCGACCACGCGGGATTACCTCTACCAGCCCGGCGAGCGCGACCGGATGCTGCACGCGGCGCAGTAACGGTCCGCCCACGGTCGGGGCCGACGGACTCCGCGTTCGATCATTCTGACCGCGCGCCAATGCCTCGGTCCCGGGATTTTTCGAAGGAAGAGTCCCGGGCCTCTCCGTGTGCATTCCTTCGCCGGAATGGGGTTGCACGGCCTTCGCGCTTGTCTATAACGCACGACAATTTGCGGGCAGTGGCGACTCCCCCGCACGCTGCCCCCTGCCTGCACGAACGCGCGACAAACCAGAGGTCGAACCATGCCCAAGAGAACCGATATCAAGTCCATCATGATCATCGGCGCAGGGCCCATCATCATCGGCCAGGCCTGCGAATTCGACTACTCCGGCGCACAGGCCTGCAAGGCGCTGCGCGAAGAGGGCTACCGGGTCATCCTCGTGAACTCGAACCCGGCGACGATCATGACCGACCCCGGTCTCGCCGATGCCACCTACATCGAGCCGATCACCCCCGAGGTCGTCGCCAAGATCATCGAGAAGGAGCGCCCCGACGCGCTGCTGCCGACGATGGGCGGGCAGACCGGCCTCAACACCTCGCTCAAGCTCGAGGAAATGGGCGTGCTCGAGAAGTTCGGCGTCGAGATGATCGGCGCCAAGCGCGAGGCCATCGAGATGGCCGAGGACCGCGCGCTCTTCCGCGAGGCGATGGACCGCATCGGCCTCGAGAACCCGGCCGCGACCATCGTGACCGCGCCCAAGGACGAAAAGGGCAAGGTCGATCTCGACGCCGGTGTGCAGACCGCGCTCGAGGCGCTCGAGCACATCGGCCTGCCGGCGATCATCCGCCCCGCCTACACGCTCGGCGGCACCGGCGGCGGCGTGGCCTACAACCGCGAAGACTACATGTACTACTGCCGGTCGGGCATGGATGCCTCGCCGGTGAACCAGATCCTCGTGGACGAAAGCCTGCTGGGCTGGAAGGAATACGAGATGGAGGTCGTCCGCGACAAGGCGGACAACGCGATCATCGTCTGCGCCATCGAGAACGTCGACCCGATGGGCGTGCACACCGGAGACTCGATCACCGTGGCCCCGGCGCTGACGCTGACCGACAAGGAATACCAGATCATGCGCAACGGCTCGATCGCCGTTCTGCGCGAGATCGGCGTCGAGACCGGCGGCTCGAACGTGCAGTGGGCGGTGAACCCCGAGAATGGCCGCATGGTCGTGATCGAGATGAACCCGCGCGTGTCGCGTTCCTCGGCGCTGGCGTCGAAGGCGACCGGCTTCCCGATCGCCAAGATCGCCGCCAAGCTCGCCGTCGGTTACACGCTCGACGAGCTCGACAACGACATCACCAAGGTGACCCCGGCGAGCTTCGAGCCGACCATCGACTACGTCGTCACCAAGATCCCGAAGTTCGCCTTCGAGAAGTTCCCCGGCTCCGAACCCTATCTCACCACCGCGATGAAGTCGGTGGGCGAGGCCATGTCCATCGGCCGCACCATCCACGAGTCGCTGCAGAAGGCGCTCACGTCGATGGAATCCGGCCTGACCGGCTTCGACGAGATCGAGATCGAGGGCGCGCCGGAGAAATCCGCCGTCATCAAGGCGATCAGCGCCCAGACCCCGGACCGGCTGCGCACCGTCGCGCAGGCGATGCGCCACGGCCTGTCGGATGACGAGATCCACGGCGTGACGATGTTCGACCCGTGGTTCCTTGCCCGCATCCGCGAGATCGTCGAGGCCGAGGAAGAGATCCGCGCCGGCGGTCTGCCGCAGGACGCCGACGGCATGCGCGCGCTCAAGATGATGGGCTTCACCGACGCCCGGCTCGCCAAGCTCACCGGCTTCTCGGAAAAGGACGTGCGCAAGCGCCGCACGGGTCTTGGCGTGACTGCCGTGTTCAAGCGCATCGACACCTGCGCCGCCGAGTTCGAGGCCCAGACGCCCTACATGTATTCGACCTACGAAGAGCCCATGATGGGCGAGGTCGAGTGCGAATCCCGCCCGAGCGACCGCAAGAAGGTGGTCATCCTCGGCGGCGGTCCGAACCGGATCGGGCAGGGGATCGAGTTCGACTACTGCTGCTGCCACGCCTGCTTCGCGCTGACCGATGCCGGCTACGAGACCATCATGGTCAACTGCAACCCCGAGACCGTGTCGACCGACTATGACACCTCGGACCGGCTGTATTTCGAGCCGCTGACCTTCGAGCACGTCATGGAGATCCTGCGTGTCGAGCAGTCGAACGGCACGCTGCACGGCGTCATCGTCCAGTTCGGCGGCCAGACCCCGCTGAAGCTCGCCAACGCGCTCGAGGCCGAGGGCATCCCGATCCTCGGCACCACCCCCGATGCCATCGACCTCGCCGAGGACCGCGAGCGCTTCCAGGCGCTGGTCAACCAGCTTGGCCTGAAGCAGCCGAAGAACGGCATCGCCTCGACCGACGCGCAGGCGCTGGCCATCGCCGAGGAAATCGGCTTCCCGCTGGTGATCCGCCCGTCCTACGTGCTGGGCGGCCGCGCGATGGAGATCGTGCGCGACATGGGCCACCTCGAACGCTACATCAAGGAAGCCGTGGTGGTGTCTGGCGACAGCCCGGTGCTGCTCGACAACTACCTCGACGGCGCGGTCGAGCTTGACGTGGATGCGCTCTGCGACGGCGAATCCGTGCACGTTGCGGGCATCATGCAGCACATCGAGGAAGCCGGTGTGCATTCCGGCGACAGCGCCTGCTCGCTGCCACCCTACTCGCTCTCGGCGGATGTCATCGACGAGATCAAGACGCAGACCGAGGCGCTGGCCAAGGCGCTGCACGTGGTCGGCCTGATGAACGTGCAGTTCGCGGTCAAGGGCGGCGAGATCTACCTGATCGAGGTGAACCCGCGCGCCTCGCGCACGGTGCCCTTCGTCGCCAAGGCGACCGACTCGGCCATCGCCTCGATCGCCGCGCGGATCATGGCCGGCGAGAAGCTCTCGGCCTTCCCGCTGCGCGAAGGTCACGCCGCGGACACCGACTACGACACCGACGTGCCGATGGCCGACCCGATGACCCTCGCCGATCCGGACATGCCCTGGTACTCGGTGAAGGAGGCGGTTCTGCCCTTCGCCCGTTTCCCGGGCGTCGACACCATCCTCGGCCCCGAGATGCGCTCGACCGGCGAGGTCATGGGCTGGGACCGCAGCTTCCCGCGCGCCTTCCTCAAGGCGCAGATGGG
Source organism: Salipiger sp. D13 (assembly GCF_003703915.1). Taxonomy (NCBI): domain Bacteria; kingdom Pseudomonadati; phylum Pseudomonadota; class Alphaproteobacteria; order Rhodobacterales; family Roseobacteraceae; genus Salipiger; species Salipiger sp. D13. The sequence goes on along the minus strand of NZ_RAPJ01000008.1, from coordinate 12,122 downwards.
CGCGGGCAACAACCTGCCCACCGAGGGCGCGGTGTTCTTCTCGATCAAGGACGCGGACAAGGGCGACGACATGCTCGAGGCAGCGCGGGTTCTCAACGACCTCGGCTTCCGCATCATCGCCACCGGCGGCACGGCGGGCTTCCTCGAAGCGGCCGGCATCTCCTGCGAGCGGGTCAAGAAGGTCTACGAGGGCCGTCCGAACGTGGTCGACCTGATGAAGGACGGCGGCATCCAGCTGGTGCTGAACACCACCGAGGGCTCGGCCGCCGTGGAGGACTCCCGCGAGATCCGCTCCGTCGCGCTCTACGACAAGATCCCCTACTTCACCACCGCCGCCGGCGCCCACGCCGCGGTGATGGCGATGAAGTCCCGCGAGGAAGGGGAACTGGTGGTCAAGTCGCTGCAGGGCTGAGGCACTTCTGGACGCGGTTCGTGCAAGCGAACCGCGTTCACCCTCTTGAGGGGTTCCCGGTCACCTCGCCCCCGCGGTCCGGCGCCTGCGCGGCTCGACCGCTGGGAGTGGTGGGTTGAACCCCCCCCTTCGCCGCCAGCGCCTGCCCTGTCGTGCGGCAATCGCCGCCGACCGGCGGCGCGCGACAGCGCATCCCCTTCCACATCCCCCCGCAAGCCTGCTAAGCCTCGCGTGACCGCAGCAGGAGGGCTCCTCACATGACCACGCCGAAACCCGTTGTCCTGACCATTCTCGACGGCTGGGGCCTTCGCGAAGAGAGCGCCTACAACGCGCCGAAGCTCGCCAATACGCCCACGATGGACAAGCTCAACGCGACCTGCCCGCAAGCGACGCTGGTGACCTTCGGTCCCGATGTCGGACTGCCGAGCGGGCAGATGGGCAACTCGGAGGTCGGCCACACCAACATCGGCGCAGGCCGGGTGGTGGCGATGGACCTCGGGCAGATCGACCTTGCGATCGAGGACGGCTCGTTCTTCGAGAACGACGCCATCAAGGACTTCGCCGCGAAGGTGAAGGCGGCCGGCGGCACGGCGCACATCATGGGCGTGGTCTCGGACGGCGGGGTGCATGGCCACATCGCGCACATCAAGGCGGCGGTGAAGATGATCACCGACCTTGGCTGCAAGGTCGTCATTCACGCCATCACCGACGGCCGCGACGTGGCGCCCAAGTCGGGCGAGGCCTTCGTGAAGGACCTTGCCGAAAGCCTGCCCGAGGGCGCCTCGATCGGCACGGTGATCGGCCGCTACTACGCCATGGACCGCGACAACCGCTGGGAGCGGGTGGAGCAGGCCTACAACGCGATGATCCTCGGCACGGGCGAGCGCGCGCCCGACCCGGTGAGCGCCGTCAGCCAGAGCTACGCCAACGACAAGACCGACGAGTTCATCCCGGCCACCTTGATCGACGGCTACGAGGGGCTGTCCGCGGACGACGGTTTCTTCTGCATGAACTTCCGCGCCGACCGGGCGCGCGAGATCCTGAAGGCGGTCGGCGCGCCGGACTTCGACGGCTTCGAGCGTGACAAGCCCGAGCTGAGTGCGCTGCTGGGCATGGTCGAGTATTCCGACGACCACAACGCCTACATGACCACCGCCTACCCCAAGCGGGTGATCGTCAACACGCTGGGCGAATGGGTCGCGAAGCAGGGGCTGAAGCAATTCCGCCTCGCCGAGACCGAGAAATACCCGCATGTCACCTTCTTCCTGAACGGCGGCAAGGAAGTGCCCGAGGACGGCGAGGACCGCTTCATGCCGAAATCGCCCGCCGTGGCGACCTACGACCTGCAGCCCGAGATGTCCGAGCCGGAGGTGGCCGACCGCTTCGTCGCGGCCATCGAGAGCGGCAAGTACGACCTGATCGTCACCAATTTCGCGAACCCCGACATGGTCGGCCACACCGGCGACCTCGATGCGGCCATCAAGGCCTGCGAGGCGGTGGACGAGGGTCTCGGCAAGGTGGTCGACGCGCTCGAGAAGGCCGGTGGCGCGATGGTGGTGATCGCCGACCACGGCAACTGCGAGACCATGTGGGACGACGCGACCGACGGCCCGCACACGGCGCATACCACGAACCTCGTGCCGGTGATCCTGTTCGGCGGCCCCGAGGGGGCGACGGTGCACGACGGCCGGCTCGCCGACGTGGCGCCGACGCTGCTGCAGCTGATGAACCTGCCGCAGCCCGAGGAAATGACCGGGAAGAGCCTGATCGACGCGTGAGACGGCTGGCGCTGATCCTCTCGCTGCTGGCGGCGCCGGCGCTCGCGCAGGACCCGGCAGAGGCCGCCCGCGCGGCGGCCCGGGCGCTCGAGCAGGCCTCGGTGCGGCTCGACGAGGCCGAGAGCGCCCGTGACCGGGTGCGGGCCCTGACCGGCACGGTGCAGGCCTACGAGTCGGGCCTCGCCGCCATGCGCGAGGGCCTGCGCGAGGCCGCCATCCGCGAGACCGAGCTCAGCCGCCGCCTTTCCCGGCAGGAGGGCGAGATCGCGCAGCTCCTGGGGGTGCTGTCGGGCATGTCTCGGATGGGAGAGCGCGCCGCTCCGGTCGCCATGCTGCACCCGCAGGGGCCGGTGGGCGCCGCGCGCTCCGGCATGATGCTGGCCTCGGTGACACCGGGGCTCGCCGCCGAGGCGCAGCGCGTCCGGGCCGATCTCGAAGAGGTCACCGCCCTGCGCAGCCTGCAGGAAAGCGCCGCCGAAACCCTGAAGGAGGGGCTGGCCGGGGTGCAGCAGGCGCGCACCGCGCTCAGCCAGGCGGTGGCCGACCGCACCGACCTGCCGACACGCTTCACCGAGGATCCGATCAAGACCGCGATCCTGATCTCCTCGACGGAAACGCTCGACGGCTTTGCCAGCGGCCTGTCTCAGATCGCCGACAACGAACGGCCCGCGGGGCTGCCGCCGATCGCGGACCGCAAGGGCGCGCTGCCGCTGCCGGTGCAGGGACAGGTCCTGCGCCGCGCCGGAGAGGCCGACGCGGCGGGCGTGACCCGGCCCGGCATCCTCGTGGCGACCCAGCCCGAGGCGCTGGTCACCACGCCGGTGGCCGCGACGGTGCGCTACAGCGGGCCGCTGCTCGACTACGGGCTGGTGACGATTCTCGAGCCCGAGCCCGACCTGCTGTTCGTTCTCGCGGGGCTCGACGCCGCCTACGGCCGGGCCGGGCAGGTTCTGCCCGAAGGCAGCCCGGTCGGGATGATGGGCGGCAGTTTCGAGGGGGACAATCCGTCACCATCTGTTGATGGGGGTGGCGCTGGACGCACGGAAACGCTCTATATAGAGGTCAGACAGGGCGACAGACCCGTGGACCCGCTCACGTGGTTCACAAGCGACAAGGGATGATATGGGCATGAACAAGTTTCTGATGGCCGCGGTGGGCGGCACGGTCGCCGGTGTTCTGGCGACCACGCAATTCGTCGGCCCGCTGCTGGCCCAGGAAACCGACAGATCCGCCAGCGTCTACGAGCAGCTCGACCTGTTCGGCGACATCTTCGAGCGCATCCGCGCGCAGTATGTGGAAGAAGTCGACGAGGGCGACCTGATCGAGGCCGCGATCAACGGCATGCTCACGTCGCTCGACCCGCATTCGAGCTACCTCGCCCCCGATGATGCCGAGGACATGCGCGTGCAGACGCGCGGCGAGTTCGGCGGTCTCGGCATCGAGGTGACGCAGGAAGACGGCTTCGTGAAGGTGGTCTCGCCCATCGACGGCACGCCCGCCGACGAGGCCGGCATCGAGGCCGGAGATTTCATCACCCATGTCGACGGTGAATCCGTGCTGGGTCTGACGCTCGACGACGCGGTCGACCTGATGCGCGGCCCGGTCGGCTCCGAGATCGTCGTCACCGTGGTGCGCGAGGGCGAGGAAGAGCCCTTCGACGTGACCATCGTGCGCGACACGATCACGCTCACCGCGGTGCGGACCCGTCTCGAGGGCGATACCGTGGTGCTGCGCGTCACCACCTTCAACGACCAGACCTTCCCGAACCTCTCCGAGGGGCTCGCGGAGCGGATCGAGGAAGCCGGTGGCCCGGACGCGGTCAACGGCGTGGTGCTCGACCTGCGCAACAACCCCGGCGGCCTGCTGACGCAGGCGATCAAGGTGTCGGACGCGTTCCTCGACAAGGGCGAGATCGTCTCGACCCGCGGCCGGGATCCGCAGGATGGCGATCGCTACAACGCGACCGAGGGCGATCTGACCGACGGCAAGCCGATGGTCGTTCTGATCAACGGTGGCTCGGCCTCGGCCTCGGAAATCGTCGCGGGCGCGCTGCAGGATCATCGCCGCGCGGTGGTCGTGGGCACCAAGTCCTTCGGCAAGGGGTCGGTGCAGACGGTGATGCCGGTGCGCGGCGATGGCGCGATGCGACTGACCACGGCGCGCTACTACACGCCATCCGGTCGCTCGATCCAGGCGCTTGGCGTGTCGCCCGACATCGTCGTGGAGCAGCCCAGCCCGCGTGCCGAGGATGACGAGGAAGAGCAGGGCCGCAGCCCCTTCTCGCGGTCGGAAGCCGATCTCCGGGGCCGTCTCGACAACGACAGCCTCTCGGAAGAGGAAATCCGCCAGATCGAGGAAGACCGCGCCAAGGCGGAAGCCGCCGCGGCCCTGCGCGAGGAAGACTACCAGCTGGCCTATGCCATCGACATCCTCAAGGGCCTGACCGTGCTCGAGAAGGAACAGCAGGACTGACGGACGGACCGGGCGGGATCTTCCCGCCCGTTTTCTTTCCGCCGAGACGGTCCGCGCCGATGCGGGCCACCGGAGCCCGCATGAAGACCAGGACCATGACCCCCGAAGAGATCGAGAAACTGCCCTACCGGCCCTGCGTCGGCGTGATGCTCGTGAACCCCGCGAACGAGGTCTTCGTGGGCCAGCGCATCGACAGCGAGCAGCCTGCCTGGCAGATGCCGCAGGGCGGCGTTGACGAGGGCGAGGCACCCCGCGACGCGGCGCTGCGCGAGCTTTGGGAAGAGACCGGTGTGACCTCGGACCTTGTCTCGGTCGAGGCCGAGAGCCCGGAGTGGTATCCCTACGAGCTGCCGCACCACATCGTGCCGCGCATCTGGAAGGGCCGCTACAAGGGGCAGGAGCAGAAGTGGTTCCTGCTGCGCTTCCACGGCACGGACGCACAGGTGAACATCCGCACCGAGCACCCCGAGTTCTCGACGTGGCGCTGGCTTGCGCCGGATTCGGTCGTCGATCAGATCGTGCCGTTCAAGCGCGATGTCTACGAGCGGGTGCTGAAGGCGTTCGCCAGTCACTTCTGAAATTCCTGCCGGGCCAGCGTTCCGCTGACGGTACGGTGTGGCGGGGCGCATCGATCTGAAGGCAGCCCCCGCACGCAGGAATGGCGGGGGCCAGCCCCCGCACGCAGGAATTGCGGGGGCCAGCCCCCGCACACAGGAATTGCGGGGGCCAGCCCCCGCACACAGGAATTGCGGGGGCCAGCCCCCGCACCCCCGGGATATTTCCAGCCAGAAGAAACGCCGGGCGCGGCTCAGCGCAGCGCGTCGAGCACCAGCAGCGACGCGTAGCCGTCCGGCACCATGCCGGCGCTCTGCTGGTAGTCGCGCACCGCGTTGATGGTGAGTGGGCCGATGCGGCCATCGATCTTCTCGGGGTCGAAGCCGGCGCTGCGCAGGCGGGTCTGGAGCTCCTTGCGCTCGGGCAGGGTGAGCGCGCGGTCCTCGCGCGGCCAGCCGTGCCGGATCGGTCCCGCGCCCATGATGCGGTCGCCGAGGTGGCCGACGCCGATCACGTAGGCGTCGGCGGTGTTGTAGCTCTCGATGACCGAGAAGTTTCCGAAGATCATGAAGGCCGCGCCCTCGTGCCCGCCCGGCAGCAGGATCGACGCGGGGCCGTGGTCTGCCACGGGCGCGCCGTCTGTGCCGCGCACGCCGAGCGCCGCCCAGTCGGCGGCGGATTTCTCGATCTCGCGTGCCGCGAGGGTGTAGTCGAAATCGTCCGGCAGGGTGACCTCGACGCCCCACGGCTGGCCGTGCGTCCAGCCGTTCTCGGCAAGGTAGTGCGCCGCCGAGGCCAACGCGTCGGCAGGGTCGTCGCTCCAGATGTCGCGCTTGCCGTCGCCGTTCCAGTCCTCGGCGAGTTCGAGGAAGGAGGACGGCATGAACTGCGTGTGCCCCATCGCCCCGGCCCAGGAGCCGCGCATGTGCGCGACGCTGGTGTCGCCGCTCTGCAGGATGGTCAGGGCGTCAACCAGCTGGCCCTCGAAGAAGTCCGCGCGCCGGGTGTCGTAGGCCAGCGTCGCCAGAGACTGGATCACCGGGTCGGAGCCCCGGAAGGTGCCATAGGCGCTTTCCAGCCCCCAGATCGCCAGCACCGCCTGCTTGTCGACGCCGTATTTCGCCTCGATCCGGTCGAGCAGGGCGCGGTTCGCTTCCAGCGCCTTGCGGCCGGCGGCGATGCGGGCGTCGGAGGCGGCGCTGTCGAGGTAGACCCAGACGGTCTTCGTGAACTCGTTCTGGTTGCGGTCGCGCTTGATGACGGCGGGATCATAGCGGACGCCCCGGAAGGCGGCGTCGAAGACGCTGGTGGAAATGCCCTGGTCGAGCGCGCGGTCGCGGAACTCGGCCACCCAGTCGCGGAACCCCGCGGGGCCGAGCACGTCGGGCGCGACGGCAGTGGCGGCGCCTTGGGTCGACAGAAACGGCCGGGCGCTCGGGCGCAGCGATTCCTGCGGGGCGACGGGTGTGGGCTGGGCCGTGGCGCCGGCGGCCACGAGGCTCAGCATGACGGTCAGGATCCGCGTTCTCATGGCGGCTGCTCCTTGTGCTGCTCGGGGGCAATCCTACCGTCGGAGCGCGATTCTGCGAAGCACCCGCGCACAGGGCGCGCGGGTTCCTGCCCATGCGCGAAGGCCGAGCCGTCCAGGCGGCCGGGCCTCAGCGCTTCTGCGAGCGCTGCCGCGTGACCTTGCGTTTCGTCTTGGCGTCCTTGCGCTTGGCCTTGGCCTCCTTGCGGCGCGCTGGGCCCGAGGGCTTGCCCCGGCGCGGTCCGCCGGACTTGCGCCCGCGCGAGGGGCGCCCGGTGCCGCGGCCCTGCGGCATCTCGGCGTCTTCGAGTTCGAGCAGTTCGAGCCCGATGCCGCCGGTGACCGGTGCCGCGTCGGTGAGCTTCACCTTCACCCGCTGGCCCAGCGAGATGATGGTGCCGGTATCGGCGCCCATCAGCGTGCCGGCCTCGCGGTCGAAGTGGAAATACTCGCGCCCGAGGTTGCGCATCGGCACCAGGCCGTCGGCGCCGGTCTCGTCGAGCTTCACGAAGACGCCGAACTTGGCGATGCCGCTGATCCGCCCGCCGAACTCGGCACCGATGCGGTCCGAGAGATAGGCCGCGAGGTAGCGGTCGTTGGTGTCGCGCTCGGCCATCATCGAGCGCCGCTCGGTGTCCGAGATGTGCTGGCCGGTCTGTTCCAGCCGCTCGATCTCCTGCTCGGTGAGCCCGTCGTCGCCCCAGCCGTGGGCCGAGATCAGCCCGCGGTGCACGATGAGGTCGGAGTAGCGCCGGATCGGCGAGGTGAAATGCGCGTAGTTCTGCAGGGCGAGGCCGAAATGGCCGAAGTTCTTCGGCCCGTAGTAGGCCTGCGTCATGCTGCGCAGGGTGGCGAGATTGATGAGGTCGGCCTCGTCGCGCCCGGCGGCATCATGCAGCAGCTTGTTGAGATGCGCGGTCTTCAGCACCTGCCCCTTGGCGAGGGTGAGGCCCGCCGCGTCGGCGGTCTCGCGCAGGTTGTCGAGCTTGTCCTGCGGCGGCTCCTCGTGGACGCGGAACAGCAGCGGCGTCTTCTTGGCGATGAGGGTCTCGGCGGCGGCGACGTTGGCCAGCACCATGAACTCCTCGATCAGCTTGTGCGCGTCGAGCCGCTCGACGAAGTTCACCGACTCGACCTTGCCGTCCTCGGTCAGCACCACCTTGCGCTCGGGCAGGTCGAGATCGAGCGGTTCGCGGCGGGCGCGGGCGGCCCGGAGCGCCTCGTAGGCGGCGTAGAGCGGCTCGATCACCGTCTCGAGCAGCGGGCCGCACTGGTCGTCAGGCGCGCCGTCATGCGCCGCCTGCACCTGCTGGTAGGTCAGCGAGGCGGGCGAGCGCATGAGGCCACGGTAGAACCTGTGGCTCTTCTTGTTGCCCTCGGCATCGAGCACCATGCGCACCGCGATGCAGGCGCGCGGCACGCCCTCGTGCAGCGAGCAGAGATCGCCGGACAGGCGGTCGGGCAGCATCGGCACGACGCGGTCGGGGAAATAGCTGGAATTGCCGCGACGCTTCGCCTCGCGGTCGAGCTCGGAGTTCGGGCGGACGTAATGCGCCACGTCGGCGATTGCGACCCAGAGGATGTGGCCGCCCTCGTTCTTCGGATCGTCGTCGGGTTCGGCGAAGACGGCATCGTCGTGGTCGCGCGCGTCGGAGGGGTCGATGGTGACCAGCGGCAGCTCGCGCAGGTCGGTGCGGCCCTTGAGACCGGCGGGCTTCATCGAGTCGGCCTCCTCCAGCACCTTCGGCGGGAAGTCGTCGGGGATGCCGTGCTGGTGGATGGCGATCAGCGAAACCGCCTTGGGCTCGGAGGGGTCGCCCAGCCGCTCGACGATGCGCGCCTTAGGCAGTCCCATGCGGGTGGCGCGGGGCCCGGCCTGCTCGGCCTCGACCAGCTCGCCGTCCTTCGCGCCGTGGGTGGCGTCGGGGGCGACGGTCCATTCCTTGTCCGACCCCTTGTCGATGGGCAGGATGCGGCCGCCCTCGTGGCCCTTGCGGAAGATGCCCACGACCTTGCGCGGGCTCGCGCCGATGCGGCGGATGAGGCGCGCCTCGTAGTTATGGTCGGCCTCGTGGACGACCTGCAGACGGGCGAGGATGCGGTCGCCTTCGCCGAGCGCGGGGTCGGTGGCGCGCGGCAGGAACAGGACGGTAGGTTCGATGCCCTCGCCGTGCCATTCCAGCGGCTGCGCGAAGAGGTCGCCGTTCTCGTCCGGCGCCTTCATCTGCAGCACCGTTACCGGCGGCAGGCGGTCGGGGTCGCGGTAGGTCTTCTTGCGCTTCTCGAGATGGCCTTCGGATTCGAGTTCCTTGAGGATGCGCTTGAGGTCGATCCGCGCAGCCCCCTTGATCCCGAAGGCCTTCGCGATGTCGCGCTTCGAGGTGAGGGTCGGGTTCGCGGCGATCCAGTCGAGGATGTCCGTCTTGGTCGGCAGCTTGCTCATGGCCTTCAGCTAGCACGCGGAGGGGGCCGCGTCATGGGCAATCTCGCAGGCGCGCAGGGCCATTCGGGGCCAATCTCGGGAATGCGAGGGGGCGCTGCCCCCTTCGCAGGCCGGGGCCTGCTCACCCCCGGGATATTTCCGGCCAGAAGAAGGCCTCTCAGGTGCCCGGCGGGTTGCCCGGATCGCGGTCGCCGGGCATCCGCAGCGGCACCGCGTGGCAGATCTCGCGCAGGGCGGATTTCAGGCCTTCCTCAAGGGTCGGATGGTAGAAGGGCATCTCGAGCAGGTCGCCGGCCGTCATGCCGTTCTGGATCGCCAGCGCGAGCATGTGGCCCATGTGGTCGGCGCCGGGGCAGAAGAGGTCGGCCCCGATGAGGTGCCCGTCGGGCGCGGCTGCGTGCAGCCGCACGGTGCCCACGTTCCGCGCATCGACGCGGGCCCGGCCCTGACGGCTGTAGTCAGAGGTGCCGGTCTTGGCGCCCTCGCAGACATCGGCGCCTATGGTGACCAGCGGCGGTTCGGTGAAGGTGATCGCGAAGGGCACGACGCGTTCGGAGGCGACAAGCGCCGGGTAGGCGATCGCGTTGCGCCCGGCGATGGCGCCTTCGTCGCTGGCCTCGTGCAGCAGCGGGCGGTCGCCGTTGGCATCGCCGGCCATGAAGATCGCGGCATCGCCGCATTGCATGGTGTTCGGGTTGACCTCGGGCATGCCGTGATCGTCGAGCGCGAGGCCGGTTGCCTCGAGGTTGAGGCCGCGGACGTTCGGCGGCCGGCCGGTGGCGACCAGCACCTTGTGGAAGCGGTCGGTCTGCCCGTCCCAGTCGATGCGGACGCGGCCGTCTTCGAGCGACGGCTCGGGCGAGGTGCCGAGATGCAGCGCCATGTCGCGGGCCATGGCCGACTTCAGCGTCTCGTGCACCGCTTCGCACCGCACGCCGGCCAATGTCTCCTTCTGGTCGAAGAGCGCCACGCGCACGCCGAGCCGCGCCATCGCCTGCGCCAGCTCCAGCCCGATGACCCCGCCGCCGATCACCGCGAGGCTTTCGGGCAGGTCGGGCAGCTCGAAGATCGTCTCGTTGGTGAGCAGCAGATCGCCCAGCTCGCGGAAGGGCGGCGGCACCATGGGTGACGAGCCGGTGGCGATCACGACCGAGCGGGCCTCGACCGCGCGGCCGTCGTCGAGTTCGAGCCTGTTGGCGGAGGTGAAGCGCGCGCGGGCCCGGACGAGAATGCCGTCGGGCAGCTTCGCGATCCCCTCGCGGGTGCTGCCCGCGAAGTCGTCGCGCATTTCGCGCACGCGGGCCATGACGGCGGGGCCGTCGATGCGGAGGCCGTCGCAGTGGATGCCGAAGGTGGCGGCGTCGCGGACGTCATGGGCGGCCCGGGCGGCCGCGATCAGCAGCTTCGAGGGCATGCAGCCGACGGTGGCGCAGGTCGTCCCGGCGAACTCCGGGTCGATCAGCAGGGTCGTCGCGCCGTGCTTGCGGGCGTTGCGTTCAGCGGCGAGGCCGGCGGTGCCTCCACCGATCACCGCCACGTCACAGGTCAGGTCGGCCATGATGTCCTTTCCCCGGGGCGGCGCCCGGCGCATGAGTTCGGGACTAACCCCCTCGCAATGATGAGGGTTCCCGGGCCCGCGGGGCAGGCGTCATCCTGTCGCGCGGGGGGCCCGCCTGTATCGGTCAGCCGGAAACTCAGCCGGAGAAATAGTCGCGCAGGATGCGGGCGTAGATCGCCTTGAGCTGGTGGATCTGTTCGACCGGCACGCATTCGTCGACCTGGTGCATGGTCTTGCCGACGAGACCGAACTCGACCACCGGGCAGTGGTCCTTGACGAAGCGCGCGTCCGAGGTGCCGCCGGTGGTCGACAGCTCCGGCGTGCGCCCGGTCTCGGCCTCGACCGCCTGGCTCACGAGGTCGGAGAGCGGCCCCGGCGGGGTCAGGAAGCTTTCGCCCGAGATCTTCACCGTTAACTCGGTCGACGTGCCGAAGGCGGCGTCGACGGCGGCGGCCTCTTCGCGCAGCCAGTCGCCCAGGGCCGCGCCGCTGTGGCTGTCGTTGAAGCGGATGTTCACCGTGGCGCGGGTCTGCGCGGGAATGACGTTCGTCGCCGGGTTGCCGGTGTCGATTGTCACGACCGCCAGCGTCGAGGCGTCGAAATGCTCGGTCCCCTGGTCGAGTTCGTGCGAGGCGAGCCGGTCCATCAGCCGCGCCATCGCGGGCAGCGGGTTGAGCGCGCGGTGCGGATAGGCGGAATGCCCCTGCCGTCCGGTCACGGTGAACCACGCCGACATCGAGCCGCGCCGGCCGATCTTGATCATCTCGCCCATCTCGGTGGGGCAGGTGGGTTCCCCGACAAGACAGACCGACATGCGCTCGTCCTCGGCGGCCATCCAGTCGAGGAGCGCGATGGTGCCGTCCTGCGCGTCGCCTTCCTCGTCGCCGGTGATGGCCAGCACGATGGCGCCGTCGGGGGGCGTGTCGCGGACGAAGTCCACCGCCGCGGCGGCAAAGGCGGCGACGCCCGACTTCATGTCGGTGGCGCCGCGGCCGAACATCACGCCGTCGCGGATCTCGGCGCCGAAGGGGTCGGCGCTCCAGTCATCGGGGTTGCCGATCGGCACCACGTCGGTGTGGCCGTTGAAGCCGAAGGTCTTCGCGTGCCGCTTCTCGCCCCAGCGGGCGTAGAGGTTGGCGATGCCGCCCTTGTCGACGCGGGTGCAGGTGAAGCCCGCCTCTTCAAGGAGGCCCTTTAGCAGCACCAGCGCGCCGCCCTCGTCGGGAGTGACCGAGGGGCAGCGGATCAGCGCGGCGGTGAGGTCGGCGGGATCGGTCTGGGACATCGTGGCGGCTCCGTTTGTTGCGGAGCCATCGCTACCGCGCGGCGCGGCGAAGGGCAAATGTCCCGTGTATGGACGCCCCCGGGGCTGCAAG
>NZ_ML112591.1:0-500927 GCF_003703915.1 Salipiger sp. D13 | reverse complement strand
CCTCTCGTACGATGTAACACACACCAATCAGCACCTCATCAGGATGTCAGCCGGTCACAAACCCTGCCGGCTTCGCCGTTCTGAATAACGTCCGCGCCCCGAGCTGGGGCCGGGCATTGTTGCGATGGCGCTCCGCTGTCGTGAAACGTTGTCACTGCCCTGATCTCTCTCAAATGCGAACGCAGCGATTTTCTCAGCCCCAAGGGCCGGCCTTGCCGCCGGAGCCTCGGGTCTCGCTCTTGCGCCCCCATGGTTGTTTGGAAGGTTGTTTGGAAGAGGATGACGCGGCCCGGCGGGGTGACCCTGCTCCGGGGCCGGCCATCTGCTGCAGGGCGGCGACCCGGTTCTCGGTCGCCGGGTGCGTGGCGAAGAGACTGTCCCGCTTGTGGGCATGCAGCGGATTGATGATGAACATATGCGCCGTGGCGGGGTTACGCTCGGCGGCGACGTTGTCGATCGAGGCCGCGCCGGCCTGAATGCGCTGCAGGGCCGAGGCGAGCCACAGCGGGTGGCCGCAGATCTCGGCCCCGGCCTTGTCGGCGGCATACTCCCGGGTTCGGCTGATGGCCATCTGCACGAGGGCCGCCGCGATGGGGGCGAGAAACATCATGGCGATCGTCCCCACGATGCCGAGGCCATTCTCGCGACGTCCTCCGAAGAACAGCGCGAAATTGGCCAGCATCGAGATTGCACCCGCAAAGGTCGCCGTGACCGTCATGATCGCGGTATCGTGGTTGCGGATGTGGGCCAGCTCGTGGGCGACGACCCCGGCCAACTCTTCGCGCGAGAGCGACTGGAGGAGGCCACGGGTTACCGCCACGGCGGCGTTGTTCGGGCTTCGGCCGGTGGCGAAGGCGTTGGGCTGAGGGGTGTCGATCAGGTAGACAACCGGGGTCGGCAAACCGGCGTTGCGCGCCAGTTCGGTCACCATCTGCGTCAGCCCATGGCGGTCATTAGGCCCGAGCGGGTGCGCGTTGTGCATCCGCAGGAGCATCTTGTCGGAGTTCCACCAGGTAAATACGTTCATACCCGCGGCCACGACAAGCGCGATGATCATGCCGCCGCTACCGCCGAGCAGGTAGCCGATGCCCATGAAGAGCGCGGTCATTGCCGCCATCAGGATGCCGGTTTTCACGTAGCCCATGGATGATCCCCCTCAGGCAAGAAAAGACTGTCTCGGAGGATATAGGGGCGGCTTGCGTCGGCACAAATACGAGCGCGCGGATGCATGCGCATCCAGAATGCGTCAGATCGGGGCTGGTCGGCCTCAGGCTTGGCCGACCGAGACCCTCGGGCCGGTGTTGCTCTGCTCTTCGGCGAGCAGCGAGTCGATTTCAAGGCGCAGATCTTTGACGTCTTCGATCAACTCCGCCAGCTTCGCGGGGGCGTCCGCGACCGGGTCCGCCATGTGCTCGAGATCGCGCGCCCGCGCTGCAAGTTGGTCGCAGTTGAACGTCCCGCAAATTCCGACGATGGAGTGAAGCGCGCGACGGCGGGCCTCGATGGGGGATTCCGCGGAGGCATCGGATGGTCCGGCCTCGAGCGTGCCGAGATGCCGGTCGATATCCGAGCGGGCCGCTTCCAGCATCCGGGGCGCGATCGTATCGTCGAATTCCTCGGTCAGTTCCTTGAGGCGGTCGCGCAGACGGTCGGCCTCGTCGAACCGTCCGGCAGGGGGCGCAGATGAGGGCAGGGCGGCGGTTTGCACGGTGGCACTGCCGGTCCGGGCAATGAAACCCGGTGCCAGCGCCTGGGCCGCGTCGCGCCGCTCGGCGTAGCCGCGCCAGCGATGCAGCGTCTTGGCAAGTTCGGCCCGGATCACTGGCTTGGTGAGAACGTCGTCGAAACCGGCCTCCCGGTAGAAAGTCTGCTGCTCCTCGCTGACGTGCGCGGTCAGCGCGATGATCGGCATCTCTTGGCAGGAGCCGCCCAGCTGGCGGATGCGGCGCATCGCCTCGGGTCCGTCCATCACCGGCATCGAAACGTCCATCAGGATCATGTCGTAGTCGAAGGCCTCGACCGCTTCGATCGCCTCGCTGCCGTTCAGCACCATGTCGGGGGTCTGTCCGAGGCGCTCGAGCATGGATCGCGCGACGATCTGGTTGGTGCTGTTGTCCTCGGCCACGAGAATGCGCATGCGCGGCAGGTCGGGAAGGGCCTGTTCGGCTGTCTCCTTGGTGTAGGCGTCGGTGACCTTTACCGGGATGTCCATCCAGAAGGAGGACCCGGAGCCTTCGGTGCTGCGGAACGCCATCTCGCCGCCCATCATCTCGGCAAGGCTGAGACTGATCGAAAGGCCGAGACCGGTGCCGCCGAAGCGGTCGGAGTAGGAGGTACCGAGCTGTTCGAAACGCCCGAAAACGCGGGACTGGTGTTTCTCGGGGATGCCCGAACCGGTGTCGGTCACGCAAAAGCGCAGCCGCGCGTCCTCGGTCCCGACCGGGTCGAGCTGCGAGACCGTCAGCATCACGCTGCCGTTCGAGGTGAATTTCACAGCGTTGCTTACAAGGTTCGACAGCACCTGCCGCACGCGACCGGAGTCGGCCACCAGCCACGGCGGCACCCCGTCCTGAATCGCGCTGTCGAGGTGAATGCGCTTTTCCTGCGCGCGATGCGCGTAGAGATGCACCACGCTGCGGACCAGCGCGTTCAGTTCGAACGGCTCCTCTTCGAGCTCGAGCTTGCCGGCTTCGATCTTGGAGGCGTCGAGGATGTCGTTGAGAATCACCAGGAGCGAATTGGCACTGTTGCGTGCAACGGTCAGGCTCTGGCGCTGCTCAGGCGAAAGGTCGGTGTCTCCGAGCGCTCCGAGCATCCCCAGAACGCCGTTCATGGGTGTGCGCAGTTCGTGGCTGATCACGGCGAGAAATTCGCTCTTGGCGGCGTTCGCGCGCTCGGCGGCCTCGACCGCTGCCTCGAGGGCTTGCTCGCGCTTCACGTGTTCCGAGATGTCGCGGATCGTGGACACCATCTGCAGCGGCGTGCCGCGCGAATCTGCAAGCAGCTCCGAGAGCGCCTCGACCTCGAGCACCCGTCCGTCACGCGCGCGCAGGCGGAAAACGATCTCGCGCCGTTCGGGCTGGCCGGAGAGCGCAGAGGCCTCGAGGGCGACTCTCTCGCTTTCCACGACGCTGTCGACGTATTCGGGCAGCAACATGCTCTTGAACGTCTCGCCGCTCATGCGGCCGCCGGGGTCGAGCGCAAGCAGCCGGGCGTATTCGTCCGACCATTCCACCACGTCGCGGCGGAAGTCCCAGCGCACCGTTCCGACGCGTGCAATGCGCTGCGCCTCGCGCAGGTCATGAGTCAGCACTGCAAGCTTTCGGCTGCGCGCGCGGTGGCGCAGAGCCTGAACGATCAGGACGGACACGACGAAGGCGAGTGCTGCGAGCAGAAGCCAGGACTGGGGCGGTGTGAGAGTCATCGGGTCACCACCGGTCGTGCGCCACGCCCGCAGATGGTCGCCTGTGCATCACGCCGGCCTCTTGCCGGAATCGCGGGACGGCCGTCGGTTTGACGGGCCTTGCGCTTCACGATGGAGACCTCTGCCGGCGACACGTTGATTTCCGCCAGGGGGTCAAACTGGTAGACATACATCTGCAACACTGAATGGAGCCCTAATTTACCTGCTCTACACTAAGTTGCGATGAGCGAATTTGAAAGCACTGAGAGCGCGGGATTTCCTCGCTGAAAGTATGTTTCAATTCGGCAACAAGCGGCACGATAGCGGCGTGCCCTGCCGAGAGGCTCGGGAAGGTTGCGGGTGATGGAGAGCGTAAATTTCCGTAGCTGACGACCGGACCCCATACAGCGCAGGCGCTTCTGTTCCGGACGACCTTGGAAGCGCGCGCTCCGAGACCGCGGCGGGCGGATCGCGCAACTCGAAGGGCGGCGATCAATCGTTGGGGTGTTCGGACTTGTTTGGAGGAGCTCCCCGCGACAAAGGCGATATTGCCTTCGTCGGGGAGTGCAGTGGTGAGCCGTGCAGGATTCGAACCTGCGACCCACTGATTAAAAGTCAGTTGCTCTACCAACTGAGCTAACGGCCCACTGTGCGGGCGCTTCTAGAAAGACTGGCCGATAGGGTCAACCGGAAAAATGGCATTCGGGCAAAGAAAATTCGTGGGGCCCGGTGGCGGCTCTGGAAAGGGTGCTTCAACGCGCGTATATGCGCGCAATGGAACGCGCCCCCGATAGTCTGCCCTTCATGAAGATGCACGGTCTCGGCAACGACTTCGTCGTGCTGGATGCCCGTGCGCGCCCGCACGGGCTGACGCCTGCTCTGGTGCAGGCGATCGCCGACCGGCACCGCGGTG
The DNA here is from genome assembly GCF_003703915.1 of Salipiger sp. D13. Lineage (NCBI taxonomy): Bacteria > Pseudomonadati > Pseudomonadota > Alphaproteobacteria > Rhodobacterales > Roseobacteraceae > Salipiger > Salipiger sp. D13. The sequence goes on along the minus strand of NZ_ML112591.1, from coordinate 496,611 downwards.
TCGGCTTCGACCAGCTCGCGGTGATCGGGGCGGGCGCCGGGGATGCGACGCTGACCTTCTACAATGCCGACGGCTCGACCGCCGGGGCTTGCGGCAACGCGACCCGCTGCATCGCGCGTCATCTCATGGACGAGAGCGGCAAGACGGCGCTTCGGCTGGTGACCGAGCGTGGCACGCTGCTTGCCGAGGACGCGGGCGCGGGGCTGACCTCGGTGAACATGGGCCAGCCGCAGCTGCGCTGGGACGAGATCCCGCTCGCCGAGGAGATGGATACGCTCGAACTGCCCATCGAGGGCGCGCCGACGGCGACCGGCATGGGCAACCCGCATTGCACCTTCTTCGTCGACGATGCCGAAGCGGTCGACCTGCCGACCTTCGGCGCCGCGCATGAGACGCACCCGCTCTACCCCGAGCGGACCAACGTGCAGGTGGCAAGCCTGCTCGGCCCCGATCACCTGCGCATGCGGGTCTGGGAGCGCGGAGTCGGCATCACGCTGGCGTCGGGATCGTCGTCCTGTGCGACCGCGGTCGCCGCCGCACGGCGCGGCCTGACCGGCCGCAAGGTGACGATCGAGCTCGACGGTGGCACGCTGCAGATCGATTGGCGCGACGACGGCGTCTGGATGACCGGCGGCACCGCGCATGTCTTCGATGGCGTCCTGACCCGCGACTGGCTGGAGGCGAACCGATGAGCGCTCCGAAATTCACCACGCTGGGCTGCCGGCTGAATGCCTACGAGACCGAGGCGATGAAGGCGCTTGCCGACGAGGCCGGCGTCGGCGACGCGGTGGTCGTGAACACCTGTGCCGTGACCGCCGAGGCGGTGCGCAAGGCGCGGCAGGAGATTCGCCGCCTGCGCCGCGAGAACCCCGACGCGCGGGTCATCGTCACCGGCTGCGCCGCGCAGATCGACCCCGACAGCTTCTCGGCCATGGCCGAGGTCGACGCGGTGATCGGCAACACCGAGAAGATGGCGCCCGAGACATGGGCCGGCCTGCGGGCCGATTTCATCGGCGAGACCGAGCGTGTGCAGGTCAACGACATCATGTCGGTGAACGAGACCGCGGGCCACCTGATCGACGGCTTCGGCACGCGTTCGCGGGCCTACGTGCAGGTTCAGAACGGCTGCGATCATCGCTGCACCTTCTGCATCATCCCCTATGGCCGGGGCAATTCGCGCTCGGTGCCGGCCGGGGTCGTGGTGGACCAGGTCAAGCGGCTGGTCCAGAAGGGCTACAACGAGGTGGTGCTGACCGGCGTCGACCTGACCTCCTGGGGCGCCGACCTGCCGGGCACGCCGCGTCTGGGCGATCTGGTGATGCGGCTGCTGAAGCTCACCGACGTGCCGCGCCTGCGGATCTCCTCGATCGACAGCATCGAGGCCGACGAGAATCTCATGCAGGCCATCGCCACCGAGCCCCGGCTGATGCCGCACCTGCACCTCAGTCTGCAGCATGGCGACGACCTGATCCTCAAGCGCATGAAGCGGCGCCACCTGCGCGACGACGCCATCGCCTTTACCGAGGAGGCGCGCCGCCTGCGTCCGGACATCACCTTCGGGGCCGACATCATCGCCGGTTTCCCGACCGAGACCGAGGCGCATTTCGAGAACTCGCTGAAGCTGGTCGAGGATTGCAACCTCACGTGGCTGCACGTCTTCCCCTATTCCTCGCGTCCGGGCACCCCGGCAGCGAAGATCCCCAGCAAGGTCGACGGCAACACGATCAAGGCGCGCGCCGCGCGGCTGCGCGCCGCGGGGGCGGCGGCGGTCGAGCGCCATCTTGCCGCGCAGCAGGGGGCGACGCACCGGATCCTGATGGAAGCGCCCGACATGGGGCGCACCGAGCAGTTCACCGAGGTGACCCTGACCACGCCGCGGACCGAGGGCGAGATCATCACCGCCACGATCACCGGCCGTGACGGCCAGCGGCTGGTGGCCTGAGCCATGCACCCCAACCCGGCATTTCGCGATACGGTGCAGGCGGAAAGCCTGCGCTTCGTGAGGGAACGGGCCTTCGGCATGCTCGCGGTCTCCGGGGAGGGTGCGCCTCTGCTGAGCCACGTGCCCTTCCTGCTGTCCGATGACGGGGCCCATGCCGACCTGCACCTCGTGCGGTCGAACCCGATCAGCCGTGCGGTAGGGGCGGGCCTTGCGGCGCGGCTCGCGGTGTCGGGGGCCGACGGCTATGTCTCGCCCGACTGGTATGGTCTCGGGCCCGACCAGGTGCCCACGTGGAACTATGTCGCGGTGCACCTCACCGGACGGCTCGTGCCGCTGCCGGATGACGCGCTCGAACCGCTGCTTGCCGCGCAGTCCGCCTCCTTCGAGGCGCGGCTGCCGAAGCGGCCGTGGACGATGGACAAGATGACGGCAGAGACAAAGGCCCGCCTCATCCGCATGATCCGGCCTTTCCGGCTCGAGATCGCGCAGGTCGACAGCACGTGGAAGCTGGGCCAGAACAAACCCGACGACGCACGTCAGGCCGCTGCCGGTGCGGTCGCGGGCGGCTTCGGGCAGGAGCTCGAGGCGCTCGCCGCCCTGATGCAATCGCCTCCTGCGATAGACTGATCGTTTGCGGTCGCGCGACGAATACTGCATGACGGTGCAATGACACGCGCATCCCAGGCTCTTCTCGTCCATCTGTTCACGGCAACCGGCGCGGTCTTCGCGATGCTTGCGCTGCTTGCTGCCGCACAGGAGGACTGGTCGCTGATGTTCCTCTGGCTGGTCGTGGCCTTCTTCGTCGACGGGCTCGACGGGCCGATGGCGCGGAAATACGAGGTCAAGACGAACTTCCCGCGCTTCGACGGCGTCATCCTCGACCTGATCATCGACTACCTCACCTATGTCTTCATCCCGGCCTTCGCGCTGTTCCAGTCGGGGCTGCTGCCGGGCTGGACCGGCTGGGTGGCGATCATCCTCATCACCTTTGCCAGCGCGCTCTATTTCGCCGACAGCCGGATGAAGACCGAGGACAACTCGTTCCACGGCTTTCCGGGCTGCTGGAACATGCTCGTGCTGGTGCTCTTCGCGGTGCAGCCGAACTTCTGGGTGATCCTGACGCTGGTGGGCGTGCTCGCCGTTGCCATGTTCCTGCCGCTGAAATTCATCCACCCGGTGCGGACAGAGCGCTGGCGCCCGCTGTCGCTTCCGATCGCGCTGGCTTGGACGTTCTTCGCGGGCTGGGCGGCGGTCGTAGACTTCCACCCCGAGAGCTGGGCGATCTGGGGGCTTGTCGTGACCTCGATCTACCTGATCTTCGTCGGCATCGTGCAGCAGCTCGTCCCGCAGCGGAAAGGCTGAGCGGCGCTCAGCCCTTGCCGAACGCCTCGCGCCAGTGCCGGCGGCAGAGCGAGATGTAGGTCTCGTTGCCGCCGATCTGCACCTGGTCGCCGTCGATCACCACACGGCCCTCGCCGTCTTTCCGGATGACCATCGTCGCCTTGCGGCCGCAATGGCAGATCGTGCGCACCTCGCGCAGCGTATCGGCCAGCGCGAGCAGCACGGCGGAGCCCGGAAACAGCTGGCCCCGGAAGTCGACACGCAGCCCGTAGGCCATCACCGGGATCTTCAGATCGTCCGCCACGCGCGCAAGCTGCCACACCTGCGTTTCTGTCAGGAACTGCGCCTCGTCGACGAAGATGCAGGCCAGCTGGCGCGCGTCGTGCTTTGCCGCGATACGGGCGAAGAGATCATCCTCGGGGGTGAAGGTATCGGCCTCGCGCCCGAGCCCGATGCGCGAGCCGATGCGGCCCTCGCCGGCGCGGGTGTCGAGCCGCGCGGTGAGCAGGTAGACCTCCATCCCGCGTTCGCCGTAGTTGTGCGCCGCCTGCAGCAGCAGCGTCGACTTGCCGGCGTTCATGGTGGAGTAGTTGAAATAGAGCTTCGCCATGCGGCAGGCTCTTGCCGCAGCGCGCGGCCGGGTTCAAGACGGCGTGCCCAGCCATCGGAACGCGACGGCCTCGGCGTGACGTTCCGGTGCCGGAAAAAAGAATGCTCCCGCCGGGCGGGAGCATTCGTCGCATCTGAAATGCACTCTGGAAAAGATCGCGCAACGAGGGGCTTCGGGGTGACCGGAGACCTGGCACGGTGCCTCGAACAGCTTGTTAAAACGCGCTCTTTCTAGCTGCGGTGGCAGGTGCTGTCCCCGGTCCGACCCGGCGCTTCGAAGGAGAACCGCGCAGATTGATGACAATGCGGGCGGATGTTCACGAAAATGCGAGCTTTCGAGGCGGGCCGGGTGTGGGCCGGGTGGCCGGCGGACGCTAGACCGGCCGTCCCCAGAGGTCGTATTCACCGGCCTCGTCGACCTCGACCGTGACGATATCACCCGGCGAAAGCCGCTCGTGGCCCTCGTCGATGAAGAGGTTGCCGTCGATCTCGGGCGCGTCTGCCTTGGTGCGGCAGGTGGCGGCGTCGTCCTCGACCAGATCGACGATCACGTCCATTTTCCGGCCGACCTTGGCGGCAAGCTTCGCCTCGGAGATGGCCTGCGCCTTTTCCATGAAGCGGTCCCAGCGGTCCTGCTTGACCTCTGCGGGCACGTGGTCGGGCAGCGCGTTCGAGCGCGCGCCGGCGACGTTCTCGTACTGGAAGCAGCCGACACGGTCGAGCTGCGCCTCGTCCATCCAGTCGAGGAGGGTCTGGAACTCTTCCTCGGTCTCGCCGGGGTAGCCGACGATGAAGGTCGACCGCAGCACCACATCGGGGCAGGCGGCGCGCCAGGCGGCGATCTCGTCGAGCGTGCGGGCGGCGGCGGCAGGCCGCGCCATGCGCTTGAGGGTGTCCGGGTGGGCGTGCTGGAAGGGAATGTCGAGGTAGGGCAGGATGCCGCCCTCGGCCGCCTCGGCGGTGCCTTCCATCAGCGGGATCAGGTCGCGGACGTGCGGGTAGGGGTAGACGTAGTGCATCCGCACCCAGGCGCCTAGGCTGCCCAGATCGCGCGCCAGCGGCAGGATCGGCGCCTTCACCTCGCGGTCCTTCCAGTCGGTGCCATAGGCCGAGGTATCCTGGCTGATGACCAGCAGCTCCTTCACGCCCGCCTCGACCAGCTTCTCGGCCTCGCGCATCACCGCGCGATGCGGGCGAGAAGCGAGCTTGCCGCGCATGTCGGGGATGATGCAGAACTTGCAGGCGTGATTGCAGCCCTCGGAGATCTTGAGGTAGCTGTAATGACGGGGCGTGAGCTTCACGCCCGACGACGGCAGCAGGTCCACGAAGGGATCGGGCGCGGGCGGCACCGCGCCGTGCACGGCGTCGAGCACCTGCTCGTACTGGTGCGGCCCGGTCACGGCCAGCACCTTGGGGTGCGCGCCGGTGATGTAGTCGGGTTCCGCCCCGAGACAGCCCGTGACGATCACCCGGCCGTTTTCGGCCAGCGCCTCGCCGATGGCCTCAAGGCTTTCCGCCTTGGCGCTGTCGAGGAAGCCGCAGGTGTTCACGATCACCGCGTCGGCGCCGCTGTAGTCGGGCGAGATGCCGTAGCCCTCGGCGCGCAGCCGGGTGAGGATGCGTTCGCTGTCCACCAGCGCCTTGGGGCAGCCGAGCGAGACCATGCCGATGGTCGGCTGGCCGTCGCGTTTGGTTTCCGAGATGCGGGCGCGCGCCAGGTCGGGGCGCAGGTCGGGAGGATTCTGCATGGCGCGCATATAAGCGAGCCCGCGCCTTTGGGGAAGGCCTCACGGTCCACGGGGTTGACCTCACGCGCCCGCGACCTCCTTTAAGACAGTCTTAAGTTTAGTTTGTTTCGCAATTCGCAGACCGAAGGCCCGAGGCGCCGCGCCGCCGGGCCCCAGATGATGAAAGAGATGACATGATCGCACTCCTCAAGACCCGCCTGACGCTGGTACTGGCCATGGCGTTGCCGGTGGTGCTGTCCGCCTGCGGCGTCGTTCCGGCGGCCATGCAGCCCGGCGGCATCAGCGCCGAGACCCGCGCGATGTACGCCGCGACGGAGTACGAGGGGATCGAGGTTCCGGCGATTCCGGCCGAGTACCTCTCGGAGGAAAAGAAGCGGCAGCTGGTGGAATATCACGCGCCCTATCCGGCGGGCAGCATCGTGGTCGATCCCGGCGGCAAGTATCTTTACCACCTGCAAGGCGACGACACCGCGATGCGCTACCTCGTGGCGGTGGGCGCGGCAGGGCACAGCTTCTCGGGCAGGGCGACGATCCCGGTCAAGCGCGACTGGCCATCGTGGACCCCCACCAAGAACATGCTGAAGCGCGACCCCGAGACCTACGGCCCCGTGGCCTCGGGTCTGCCGGGCGGGCTCGACAACCCGCTGGGCGCACGGGCGCTCTACCTCTATCGCAACGGTCGGGACACGCTCTACCGCATTCATGGCACGCCGAGCCCCTGGACCGTCGGGCATGCCACATCGTCGGGCTGCATTCGCCTGTTCAACCAGGACATCATCCATCTTGGAGACGAGGTCGACCGGGGTGCGCAGGTCATCGTGCTGGACAAGAGCGAGGCCGGCAAATGGACGGCCGATGATGGCGCCGAAGAGCCCGCCGCCTGATCTTCTGCCGCGGGCCGACCGAGCCTTAAGTTTCGCTTAAGGCTCGGCTGGTCTTGCGAGGCTGCGGCCGCAGGTGGCCGCGGCTGAGCAAGGAGCGGAAAACATGTCTGATCGCCTGACGAGGCGCCATGCCCTCGCCACCGGGCTGGCTGTCGCCGGAACGGCCCTGCTGCCCGCCACCGTCCGGGCCGAGGGTATTCAACGGCGCAACACGTCCAGCTTTTCGATGCAGGACTGGCGCGATCACTTCGAGGATCTCGGCAAGGCGAGCGTCGTCTGCGACACCACCTCGCGGGCGCTGCACTTCTGGTCCGGGGATGGCAAAGACTACCGGATCTATCCAACGTCGGTGCCCCTCACCGAAGAGCTGACGAAACGTGGCTACACCGAGATCGTGCGCAAGAAGGTGGGGCCCTCGTGGACGCCGACGCCTTCGCAGCTCGAACGCTACCCCGACTGGAAGCCGATCCCGCCGGGGCCCGAGAACCCGCTGGGCACCCATGCCATGTACCTGAGCTGGCCCGCCTATATCATCCACGGCACGCACGATACGCGGAAGATCGGCCGCCGCAGTTCGGACGGCTGCATCGGTCTCTACAACGAGAAGATCGCCGAGCTTTACCAGCTATGTCCCATCGGCACGCAGGTGCGGGTGATCTGACGACCGGACAGGGGCGCCCGGCCGATTGGGGCCGGGCGACTCTCGGGGCGGGCGGCAGTCCCTTGGGCCGCCCGCTCTGAATTCCGGCACCGCTTGGAATGCGGGCATGGTGTCCGGCGCCTCCATCCTCGGAAATGCCGAAGCCAGGCTTCGAAATGCCTTTCTTTTCCCGAATGCGCAGGTCGGGCAATCCTGTCTCGTCCTCGCGATGCGGCCCGTCACTTGACGCGGGCCCGCGGTCGGAGGACGACTTGATCCTGCCCGGCGGTTCCATGTGCTGCCGTGGCGCGCGTTGCGGGAGCCCAGAGCATGACCATCCACGACCCGGCTGCCGAACTTCGGGCCAATGTCGCCACGCCCTTCGAGGCGGCGCGGGCGATGCCGATTTCCGTCTACACCTCCGAGACCTTCCTCGCGCTCGAGCAGGAGCACGTCTTCGCGAAAAGCTGGCTCTGCGCGGGCCGTGCCGACGCGCTGAAGGCGCCGGGCGACTACCTGACGATGGAGATCGCCGGTGAGCCGATCATCGTGCTGCGCGACCGGCAGGGGACGCTGCGGGCGATGTCGAACGTCTGCCGGCACCGCATGTCGATCCTGCTGGAGGGGCGCGGCACCGTGCGGACGATCATCTGCCCCTACCACGCATGGACCTACAACCTCGATGGCTCGCTGCGCGGTGCGCCGGCGATGGAGCTCAACGAGAGCTTCTGCAAGGAAGCCTCCGGCCTGCCGGCAATCCGCTGCGTAGACTGGAAGGGATGGATCATGGTCACGCTCGACCCCGACCTGCCCGAGCCCGGGGAGACGCTGCGCGAGATGGACGATCTCGTCGGCTACCTGCCGATGCAGGATTACGTCGAGGTCTTCCGCGAAGAGCATCGCTGGAACACCAACTGGAAGATCCTCGCCGAGAACTTCATGGAGAGCTACCACCTGCCGATGTGCCACGGGGGCACCATCGGCGGCGCCGTGGACCTGAAGAAGATGACCTGTCCCGAGGGCTTCCCGGGCTTCAACTTCCACCACATCCTCAAGGACGACTCGGTGGCGCTGAGCATCGCGCACCGGGACAACACCACGCTCGAGGGAGACGACCGTTACCGGACGTGGCTCATCTCGGTCTACCCGTCGCTGATGATTACCCTCACGCCGGGGTATTTCTGGTATCTCTGCCTCACGCCCGACGGGCCGGGGCACGTGAAGATCCTCTACGGCGGCGGGTTGCACCCGGATTTCGCCAGCGATCCCGAAGCACCGGCGCATTTCGAGGCGCTGAAGACGCTGCTCGATGCGGTCAACGACGAGGACCGGGGCTGCACCGAGCGGGTCTGGAAGGGCATGCAGGCGCGCCACGCGAAACCCGGTGCCCTGTCGCACCTGGAGCGGCCAAACTACGAGTTCGCGCGCTGGATCGCCGGGCGTATGCCTGGCTGAGCGTGGCTCAGACGCGCCGGGCGCGCAGGCCGCGGATCTGGCGCAGGGTCTCGGTCGGCGGCACGGTGCGGAAGATGTCGCCCAGCATGGCGACGTCGGCGCGCAGCCCGTCGATCCAGCCGCCGCGCTTCTCGTGCTTGAAGGGGCTCTCGACGCCGGGCCAGCGGACCACGGCGACCCGCAGGTCGGCCTCGAGCCACAGCCGGTTGATGAAGACCTCGAGCCCGAAGCGCGGCAGTTCTTGCAGCGTGTCGGTCCGGTCGGCCAGCAGGTGGCGCGGCATCACGCGCTCGCCCGAGATGTAGTCGATCCCGATCAGTCGCCAGGGCAGGGGCGCGTTGCGGCGCAGGCTGAGCGTGGCCTCGGCCCGCCCCTCGGTCACCGGGGAGATCAGCGCGCCGATCTGGTCCGCGTCGAGCCCGAGCAGGTCGCTGTCGAGAAGCAGGATGTGGCTGCACCGCGCCTCCGCGATTCCGCGCGCCACGGCGCGGGTCTTGCCGCCGTTCCGGGGCTGGCGGAAGACGCGCAGTGCGGGGGCGTCCGCCGCGTGCCGGTCGGCCTCGTCGGCGGTGCCGTCGGCCGAGCCGTCATCGACCACGATGACCTCGTCGATCATCGGGTGCCCCTTCACCGCCGCCAGCACCGCGCCGATGCGCGGAGCCTCGTTGTAGGCGGGGATGATGCAGGAGATGGTCGGCGCCCGTGTCATTTCCGGGCCGCGCGCTTGAGAAACCAGATGATGCCACCCATGACGAGCAGGCCGAGCAGAAGCAGCGAGGCGCGGGCGATCCAGTCGTCGATCTGGCTGTAGGCGGCGCCGAAGGCATAGCCGATCACCACGAAGAACAGGCTCTTGGGGATCGTTGCCAGAAGGTTGACCCAGAAGAACTTCAGCATCGGCATCCGCGCCAGCCCGGCGGCGACCAGCACCGCGGCCCCGGCGGAATGGGTGAGCTTGCCGAAGACGAGCGTGCGTCCGCCCCGGTCCTTGAAATGCCCGGCCACCTGCGCGAGCCGCCCCCGGCTCAGGCCCATCCGGTAGCGCCAGCGCAGCGGCAGGCGATGCAGGCCCCAGCGCCCGAGGGCGTAGAACAGCACGTCGCCGAAGAGATCCGCGAGGATGACCACGACGCTGACGCTCCATACGTCGAGCAGGCCGCGGCTGGCGAGCCATGCGGCGATGACCGTGACGATGGGCCCCTCAAGCACCGCGATGGGCGCCACGATGGCCAGACCGTTCTTGGCGATCAGGGCCGTCACTGTTTCCAATCCGAACAAGGCCTACTCCGCAGGGCCCGCCGTGCCTGCGGGCGCCATATCCGTTCCGCGCCACGTGATGCCGCGCCCCGTCCATGTGGCAAGCCAGAGCGCCGGAAGCAAGGCGTCCCGGACGATCATCGCGGCCAGGTCTCGGGGCGTTGCCGGCCAGCCGGCAACGCGCGCCAGCGCGATCTCTGCCCCATACCAGGCCAGCAGCAGCACCGGGAGCAGAATCCACGGCACCGTTCCCAGCGCCGCGAGGGTGACGAGGGCCGCGACCGGCACCAGCGGCCCCTGCGCGATCTCGGCCATGAAGATCAGCGGAAAGCCGTCACGCCGGACGCGGCTCCAGCGCAGCTGGCGGTCCCATACGAAACGCGCGCTGCGGTCGCCCACGGGTTGCGGAAAGAGCTTAGGGGTCAGCCGGACCCGCAGGCCCTGCGCCCGCACCAGCTTGGTCGAGGCGACATCCTCGGCAAGGTTTCGGCCAAGGGCAGGCAGGCCGCCGCCGGCTTCCAGCACCTTGCGGTTCCAGAACAGCGTCTTGCCTTGCGCGAAGCCCATGCCCAGCGAGTCGGCCGCGAGCTGCCAGCGCCCCTGCGATGTATTGAGAAAGGCGCATTCCACGGCGCCCCAGAAGTTGCCCGGGCGGATGCCCGACGGCGGCGAGGAGACAAGCCCCGTGTCGCTTTGCCATGTGGCGGCGAGCGTGCGCAGGTAGTCCGGCGGCAGCAGCAGGTTGCTGTCGGTCATCACCACCCATTCGCTGCGGGCCGCGCGGTAGCCCTTGGCGACGTTGTTGAGCTTGGGGTTGCCACTCATCCGGGTTTCGCCGCAGAGGAGCGTCGCCTCGATCTGCGGGTTCTCGGCGATCAGGCGGCGCACCAGCGCGACCGCCGGATCGCTTTCCGAGGGGGCGCAGAAGATGATCTCGTAGCGCGGGTAATCCTGCCGGAAGGACGAGGCCAGCGTCTCGGCGTCGAAGGCATCGACGCCGCAGACGGGCCGCACGAGCGAAACGTAGGGCAGCCGGTGGTCCTCGGTGTCGGGAGCGGCTGCCGACCGGTGACGCCACGCGGCCAGCGCGGCGGTGAGCAGGTGGGTACCGAGTGTCGCGGCGACGATGGCAAACAGAATGGCTTCGATCATGCGACACCTCCGGCGAGCGCGCCCTTTTCGGCTGCGGCCTGCGCGGGCAGGGCACGGGACGCGCTGGGCTGCGGCGCGGGCACATGTTCGATGAGCCGGAGCTGGCCGCGCTGGTCCTCGGCGAGCGCGGTGAGGCTGTCGATCCAGTCGCCGCAGTTGGCGTAGAGGATACCCTCGTGCTGGCGCAGGGCAGGCTTGTGAGAGTGGCCGCAGATCACCCCGGTCGTGCCGGAGGCGCGCGCCAGCCGGATCAGCCGCTGCTCGAACCGGTCGCCCATCGCCATCAGTTGGTTGGCGCGGTCGATGATACGCTGGGCCGGGCTGCGATCCTCGGGCGATAGCTCGCCCCGCTTGCGTTGCCAGTCGTCCACCTGTCGCAGCACCGCGTCGAGCCGGCTGCCGAGACGGGTCATGAAATGCCAGCGCAGGAAGCGGGGGTCACACTGGTCGCCGTGCAGCACGAGAAGCCGGCGCCCTTCGGCGGTCTTGTGGATGACCGCCTCGCGCAGTTCCCAGTCTTCGATATTGGCATCCGGGGCCCGCATGACGGCGTCGTGGTTGCCCGGCAGGTAGACGATGCGTGCGCCGTCCCTTGCCCGGTCTCTCAGGTCGGAAAGCACGGCCTCATGTGTGTCGCTCCAGTAGATCCGTCCGCCGTGCCAGAGATCGAAGATGTCACCCACGAGGTAGATCTTGGCCGCGTCGACCTCGCGCAGGAAGTTCAGGACTTGGGACGGTCGGCAGGCGCGGGCCCCGAGGTGCAGATCGGAGAGAAATACGCTCCGAAGGCTGCTCTGGGCGTCTTTGCCGGCGGGAGAGGACGGCATGCGGGGCAACTTCCTTGTTCGCTCGTCCGCCTTATGTAGGCAGGATGTATCGGGAATATGACGTGCAACTAACGGCTTACTAACGAAGTTGGGCGGCTCGGCGTTCCCGTCAAGTCGCGGATGCTTTCTGCCCTGCGACGGAATGTCTTGGTCGCGTCAGCCGTCCGCGCGTCGGGCACGGGCGATGGCATCCTTGGCGACCGAGACCGCCTTGATGATGGCGAAGACCTCCTGGCCTTCCCTCAGCCCGAGCGTGGTCACCGAGCGACGCGTGATCCGCGACAGCATCAGGTCGCCGCCCGCGTCGAGCTGGACGAGCGCACCGGGGCCGTCGCCCATGCGCAACGTCCGCACGCGGGCCCTGAAGATGTTGAGCGCCGAGATGTCGCGTGGTTCCCGCGTGGCGAGCATGACGTCCTGCGCCGCGATCTGCACCCGCAGGCGCGTGCCTGCCGGGGCTTCGACCTCGGGCACGAGAAGACGCAGGCCGCCGGGCGCCTCAAGCTCGGTCAGCCCGTCGGCGTGCTGATCCACCACCCGAACCTCGAGCACCGCGCCTGCGGCACCGGCCCCCAGGGGTGTCACGCCGGGATCTCCCAGCAGCTCGGTCGCCGAGCCCTGGCCGACGACGCGCCCGTCCTGAAGGGCGATGACCTCGGTCGCGAGCCGGGCAACCTCGTTCGGGGCGTGGCTGACGTAGAGGATGGGCGTCGCCACCTCGTCGCGCAGCCGCTCGAAGTAGGGCAGGATCTCGGCCTTGCGCGCCTCGTCGAGGGCGGCCAGAGGTTCGTCGGCAAGGATCAGGCGCGGGCTCGCGAGCAACGCCCGGCCGATGGCGACCCGCTGGCGTTCGCCGCCCGAAAGTCGTCCGGGCCGCCGGGCGAGCAGTGGGCCGATGCCGAGCATCTCGACGACGTGGTCGATGCGGGCCTCGGGCGCGGGCTCGGGGGCGAAGTGCCGCCCGTAGAGCAGGTTCTGCCGCACCGTGAGATGTGGAAACAGCCGCGCATCCTGGAAGATGTAGCCGAGCCGGCGCTTGTGCGGCGGGAGGCAGACCCGCGCCTCGCTGTCGAAGAGCACCCGGCCGTCGACCGCGATGCGACCGGCATCCGGGCGCAGCAGGCCGGCGACGGCGTTGATGATCGTGGTCTTGCCCGAGCCGGACCGCCCGTAGAGCACGGTCAGGCCGGGCGGGGCATCGAACGCCACATCCATGTCGAAATGGCCGAGACGATGGCGAAGCGCGACGGTCAGGCTCATGCGCCCGAGATCCTGCGCGCGATGCGGCGCGACATGACCTCGGAGAGGATCAGCGCGGTCATGGCGATGACGACTGACACCACCACGAGCCGCAGCGCCGAGGCCTCGCCGCCGGGGATTTGCAGGAAGGCATAGATCGCCGAGGGCAAGGTCTGGGTCTGGCCGGGGATGTTCGACACGAAGGTGATCGTCGCGCCGAATTCTCCCATGGCCTTGGCGAAGGCGAGGATCGCCCCCGCAAGCACCCCCGGCAGGATGAGCGGCAGGGTGACGGTGGCAAAGACCCAGAGCCGCGAGGCGCCGAGCGTGGCGCCCGCCTCTTCAAGGCGGGGGTCGACGGCCTCGATCGAGAGCCGGATGGCCCGCACCATGAGCGGAAACGCCATGATCCCCGCCGCGAGTGCCGCACCGGTCCAGCGGAAGGCGAAGACGATACCGATCTCCTTCAGGGGCGCACCGATGGGGCCCCGCGTCCCGAAGGTCAGCAGCAGCAGGTAGCCGGTCACCACCGGCGGCAGGATCAGCGGCAGGTGCACGAGCCCGTTCACGACCTGCTTGCCGGGAAACTCCCAGCGCGCCAGCGCGTAGGCGGTGAGCACCCCGAATGGCAGACCGGCGAGCGTCGCCCAGAGCGCGACGCGCAACGACAGCGCGACGGCCTGCCATTCCTCGGGGCTGAGAAGGGTCATTCGCGGGCGTTACCTCTCCAGAACGGTGAAACCCTGCCGCTCGAAGGCCGCCTTCGCAACCGCTCCCTGCAGGTAGGCGAGGAAGTCGTCGGCCGCGTCGGCGTTGCCGTCCGCGATTCGGGCGGCGGGGTAGGTGATCGCCGGGTGGCTGTCTTCGGGGAATGTGCCAAGAACCGTCACGTCCGGTTCTGCGGTGGCATCGGTGGCGTAGACGATACCGAGCGGCGCTTCGCCGGTCGCGACAAGCGCCAGCGCGGCCCGCACGTTGTCGGCCTGCGCCACCTGCGGCGCGACCTTGTCCCACAGGCCGAGGCTTTCCAGCGCCGTCTTGCCGTAGATGCCGGCGGGCACCGCCTCGACCAGCGCCATGGCAAGGCGGTCGTCGCCGAGCATCTCCGCGAGCGGCAGCTCGGGCGTGATCTCGACCGGGGTGGCGTCCGGGTCATGGGCGATCAGCACGATGGTGTTGCCCAGCAGGTCGGTTCGGCTGTCCGTGGCGATGAGGCCGTCGCCCTCAAGCGCATCCATCCATCCCGGGTTCGCCGAGATGAAGACATCCGCCGGCGCACCGGCCTGGATTTGCCGTGCCAGCGCCGAAGACCCGGCGAGCGAGACCACGGCAGAGTTCCCCGTGTCTGCCTCGTAGCGGTCGCCGATCTCGTCCATCGCGTTCTTCAGGCTCGCCGCGGCGAAGACCGTGACGGTCTCGGCCTGCGCGGCCCCGGCGGCGAGACAGGCAAGGGCAATGGCGACGCTGCGGCGCAGAAGGGCGGGGGCATGCATGGGCTGGCTCCGATCTGATATGTTTCGCCATACATATCGCGTTGGTGTCGCGATACGGCAAGCGTTATTTTTCTCGGGACATATCGGAAAGGAGCGCTTCAAGCTGCGAAAGCTCGTCGGTGGCAGCGCGAGCCGCGGCCAGCTCGACCGCGCGATAGCGCCGCAACACTTCCTCGCCGGTCTCTGAAAGCCGCGCGCCGCCGCCCTTCGCACCGCCGCGTGTGCGCTCGACCAGCGGGGCCCGGAAGGCGGCGTTCATCTCCTCAACGAGGCACCAGGCGCGCTTGTAGCTCATCGACATGGCACGCCCCGCCGCCGCGATCGAGCCGGTCTCGCCGATCTGTTCGAGAAGATCGGCCTTGCCGGGCCCCAGCATGGCGGTGTCTCCGAAGAGGATTCGCAGGCGCAGGCGCGTGGTGGTGTCGGCAGGCGGTGTGTCGGTCATGGCCGGACTTTCCGGGATCGTGCTTGCGCTTGCAAGCGTGGCGCGCTTGACTCGGACCCGAGGGGAGACCGCCATGTTCGACGCGAAACTTCTGCCGCTGCAGCGGCGCCTTCTGCACGGGCCGGCAAGATGGCTGGCCGTGCGCGGGGTTCCGGCGGACGCGATCACGCTCGCTGGCTTCGCGCTGGGCCTCTGCGGTGTCGCGGCGGCTGCGGCGGGATGGTTCTGGCTGGCGCTGGCGGGGCTGATCGCCAACCGCGTGGCCGACGGGCTGGACGGCGAGGTGGCGCGAAGAGCCGGACCGACGGACCGGGGGGCCTTTCTCGACATCGCGCTGGATTTCGTCTTCTACGCGCTGTTTCCCTTGGGGTTCGCGCTGGCCGAACCGGGCACCAACGCACTTCCGGCGCTGGTGCTGGTGACGAGCTTCGTGGGCACCGGCTCATCATTTCTTGCCTTCTCGGTCATCGCCGAGCGTCGGGGGCTGTCGGCCGAGGATTACCCGACCAAGGGCATCTACTATCTCGGAGGCATCGCCGAGGGGAGCGAGACCATCGGGATATTCGTCGCCATGTGCCTGTTTCCCGGCGCGTTCCCGGTGCTGGCGCTGGCTTTCGCGACGTTCTGCTTCATCACCACGCTGACGCGCTGGCTGGCCGGGTGGCAGCTGTTCGGAGCCGACCGCACGCCGGATGCCCGAGATTAGATATTCCGTATATTGAATTTGTGTGGGCGCAGGCGTATCCTTCTGCCGGCGGACGATGTCCGGTCGGTCTTGAAGGAGATGCAAAATGACACTCGATCGTGCGGTAATGGCCTTTGCGGGCGCGATGATCCTGCTCAGCGTGGTGCTGACGGTCTGGGTCTCGCCCTACTGGATCTGGTTCACGGTATTCATCGGGCTGAACCTGTTGCAGGCGTCTTTTACCGGGTTCTGCCCGGCGGCGACGATCTTCCGCAAGCTCGGCGTGAAATCCGGTTGCGCCTTCCAGTGAGTCGCTTGGTCCTGCTTTTGCGGGGGCACGATGTCATAAGCCAGGCCAGACATGAAAAAAGGCGCGCCGGGTGGCGCGCCTTTTGTCTGCCGATCCGAAAATGGATCAGAGCAGTTCGAGGTTGATCGCGCTCTCGCGGCCGTCACGGCCGGACTGGAGCTCGTAGGACACCTTCTGGTTGTCCTGCAGGCCGGTGAGGCCCGAACGCTCGACGGCGGAGATGTGCACGAACACGTCCTTGGAGCCGCCCTCGGGTGCGATGAATCCGTAGCCTTTGGTGGTGTTGAACCACTTCACGGTACCAGTTGCCATGGGATGAACCCTTCTCTCTTGTCATGCTGCCCGCGGAGGTGCGGCAGCCCGGCGTATCGTCAGTGCAGTATCGGGTGCGCTGGCGCCGGTGAAGGAGACAGGTAGGTCGATAGTGGTAACGTAGCAGGGACTCGTATGGCAGAAGGGCGCGATTCCGGCAAGAGAAATCGCGTCGGGCTTCTGTGCACGGGGTGACCGGCCTGCATCTCGACCCGAGATGAACCGGTTCCTGACCGCTTTAGAGTGATCGGCGGGCAATGCCAAGCGATCTCCGCCCGACGTGCCCGCTGCAATCAGGGCGCGATTCTTCAAGACTGCGCGCCGCAACGCGGAGGCGACTGCAGCAAGGGTGGGTTTGCAACCCACCCTCTCGAGGCACGGGGCCATCATGGGGCAGGGCGCGTATCGCGCCCCGCACCGTCACCGGGTGAACTTCTTGAACTTCACCCGCTTTGGTTCGACCGCGTCCGGGCCGAGGCGACGCTTCTTGTCTTCCTCGTAGTCCTCGAAATTGCCCTCGAACCACTCGACGTGCGCATCGCCCTCGAAGGCGAGGATGTGCGTGCAGATCCGGTCGAGGAAGAAGCGGTCGTGCGAGATGACCACCGCGCAGCCGGCGAAGTCGACCAGAGCGTCCTCGAGCGCGCGGAGCGTTTCCACGTCGAGGTCGTTGGTCGGTTCGTCGAGCAGGATCACGTTGCCGCCGGACTTCAGCAGGCGGGCCATGTGCACGCGGTTGCGCTCACCGCCCGACAGCAGCCCGACCTTCTTCTGCTGGTCGCCGCCCTTGAAGTTGAAGGCGCCGCAGTAGGCGCGCGAGTTCATCTGGGCGTCGCCCAGCTGGATCACCTCGGCGCCGCCCGAGATCGCTTCCCAGACGGTGGCGTCCGAGTCGAGATCGTCGCGCGACTGGTCGACGTAGGAGAGATGCACCGTGTCGCCGAACTCGATGCTGCCGGCATCGGGTTCTTCCTGCCCGGTGAGCATCTTGAACAGCGTCGACTTGCCGGCGCCGTTGGGGCCGATCACGCCGACGATGCCGCCCGGGGGCAGCGAGAAGCTCAGGTCCTCGATCAGCTGCTTGTCGCCCATGTGCTTCGACAGGTGCTCGACCTCGATCACCTTGGAGCCGAGGCGTTCGCCGTTCGGAATGACGATCTGTGCCTTGCCGACGCGCTCGCGCTCGGACTGGCCGGCCATCTTCTCGTAGGCCGAGATCCGTGCCTTCGACTTGGCCTGCCGTGCCTTGGCGCCCTGACGCATCCAGTCGAGTTCGCGCTCGAGGGTCTTCTGGCGGGCCTTGTCCTCGCGGGCTTCCTGCGCGAGGCGCTTGGCCTTCTGCTCGAGCCAGCTCGAGTAGTTGCCCTCGTAGGGGATGCCGCGGCCGCGATCGAGCTCGAGGATCCAGCCGGTGATGCTGTCGAGGAAGTAGCGGTCGTGGGTGACGATCAGGATCGTGCCCTTGTACTCGATCAGGTGGTTCTGAAGCCACGCGATCGTTTCGGCGTCGAGGTGGTTCGTCGGTTCGTCGAGCAGCAGCATGTCGGGCGCTTCGAGCAGCAGCTTGCAGAGCGCGACGCGGCGCTTCTCACCGCCCGAAAGGGTCGTGATGTCGGCGTCGTCCGGCGGGCAGCGCAGCGCTTCCATGGCGACATCGATCTGGCTGTCGAGATCCCACAGGTCCTGGCTGTCGATCTCGTCCTGCAGCTGCGCCATCTCCTCGGCGGTCTCGTCCGAGTAGTTCATCGCGAGCTCGTTGAAGCGCTCGAGCTTGCCCTTCTTCTCGGCCACGCCGAGCATGACGTTCTCGCGCACGGAGAGCGCCGGGTCGAGCTCGGGCTCCTGCGGCAGGTAGCCGACGCGGGCGCCCTCGGCGGCCCAGGCCTCGCCCGAGAAATCCTTGTCGATGCCGGCCATGATTCGCATCAGGGTCGACTTACCGGCGCCGTTGACGCCGACGACACCGATCTTCACCCCCGGCAGAAAGCTCAGGCGGATGTTCTCGAAGCACTTCTTGCCGCCCGGATAGGTCTTTGAGACCCCATCCATGTGGTAGACGTACTGATAGCTGGCCATGCGGTCCTCCGGTGACTGGTTGGGCGCCTATATGGCACCGCGAGGCCGGAAAGCAAAGGTCCGAAGCGGGGCGCGCGCCGCTTCGCCGGGGCAGTTTGCGGTTGAACCCGCCGCCTCTTCCGGTGTCTTGTGGCCAACGGTCCAGCGGGAAGAGGCACGATGCTCTGGGATGCGCATGAGGCCGGGTTCCGGCTGGAGACCGGACAGAAGGTCGGTCTGCTCGGCGGCTCGTTCGATCCGCCGCACGAAGGTCATGTGCACATCACGATCGAGGCGCTCAGGCGCTTCCGGCTCGACCGGGTGATCTGGCTGGTGAGTCCCGGCAACCCGTTGAAGGCGCACGGGCCCGCGCCCCTCGCGGAGCGCATGGCCGCCGCACGTGACCTGATGCGCCATCCAAGGGTCATCATCAGCGATTTCGAGCGCCTTGCCGGCACCCGCTACACCGCCCGGACGCTCGAGGCGTTGCAGCGCGGCTTTCCGGGGGTGCGCTTCACGTGGCTGATGGGGGCGGACAACCTCGCGCAGCTTCATCGCTGGGACAACTGGCG
Organism: Salipiger sp. D13; assembly: GCF_003703915.1. NCBI lineage: Bacteria > Pseudomonadati > Pseudomonadota > Alphaproteobacteria > Rhodobacterales > Roseobacteraceae > Salipiger > Salipiger sp. D13. The sequence goes on along the minus strand of NZ_ML112591.1, from coordinate 477,645 downwards.
CGAGATCATGGAGCGGGTGCCGGTGGGTGTCCTGGCCCGGCCCGGTCGGCGCATGGCGGCGCGGGGCTCGGTCGCGGCGGATGTCTATGCCCGGGCCCAGCTGCCGGCGCGCGCTGCCGGCCGGCTGGCCGTCACGCGGCCACCGGCGTGGTGCTTCGTGAATGTTCCCATGATCGACCTCAGCTCGACCGAGCTGCGCCGTGCCTCTCTTGCCAAAAAGTGATTGTCGGCCCGGATCGGTCCGCTTGTCGCGGCCATGCCGCTGCGGTTAGATCTGCGCCATGAGTAAAGTTCTTTCACGTCGTGCGTTCCTTGGCTCCGCTGGCGCGGCGGGCCTGCTCGCGGCCTCGCCAGCCCTCGCCGAGGCCCCGACACGCTCCCTGCGTCCCGTCGGCCGCGACGAGGATCTGAGCCTTCGCAACCTGCTCACCCCCGAGGAGATCATCGAAGCCGCCCGTCTCGACGGGACCGTGGGCTTCGCGGTGATGAACCTCGCGACCGGCGAGGTGCTCGAGCAGCACGAGGCCGAGACCGGGATGCCTCCGGCCAGCGTCGCGAAGGCCCTGACAGCGTCCTATGCGCTCGACACGCTCGGGCCGGGGTTTCATTTCGCCACCGAGGTGATCGGCACGGGCCCCCTGACCGACGGCGTGCTCGACGGCGATGTCGTGCTGCTTGGCGGCGGCGATCCGACGCTCGACACCGACGGACTGGGTGAGCTTGCCGGTCTGCTCAAGGCAAGCGGGGTGAGATCGATCACCGGCCGTTTCCTCGTCTGCGGCAGCGCGCTGCCCTACACGCAGACCATCGACCCGGGCCAGCCGGACCATCTTGGCTACAGCCCGGCGGTGTCCGGCCTGAACCTCAACTTCAACCGCGTCCACTTCGAATGGCAGCGCGGCGGGGGCGACTACGACGTCGTGATGGATGCGCGTTCGGCAAAGTGGCGGCCCGAGGTGACCATGGCGCACATGGGGGTCGTGGACCGTGCGGGCCCGACCTACACCTACCAGGACGGCGGTGCGCGCGACGAGTGGACCGTGGCGCGAGGCGCACTGGGCAACGGCGGCTCGCGCTGGCTTCCGGTCAGGAAGCCCGAGCTCTACGCCGGTGAGGTATTCCAGGCGATCGCCGGGTCTCAGGACGTAACGCTTCCCGATCCCGAGGTAGTCGAAGTGTCGCCGCCGGGCGAGGTGCTCGCGCGGCTCGAGAGCGCGCCGTTGCGGGTCATCCTGCGCGACATGCTGAAGTGGTCGACCAACCTGACCGCCGAGATCGTCGGGCAGACGGCCACCCGCGTGCGGGCCGGCAAGGTGGGCTCGCTGCGCGAGTCGGCCGAGGTGATGAATGCCTGGGGACGGGACGAGCTGGGCCTGACGCACATGGCGCTCGTCGATCATTCCGGGCTTGGCGGCGAAAGCCGCATCGCCGCGGGCGACATGGCCAAGGCACTCTATGAGCTGCGCCAGCGGCTGGGGATCAAGCCGATCCTGAAAACGGTTGCCATGCGGGACGATCAGCGCCGGGTCGTGCCGAACCACCCGGTGACCGTTCACGCCAAGACCGGAACGCTTAACTTCGTCAGCGGTCTCGCGGGATATGCCGACCTCTCCGACGGAACCGAGCTGGTCTTCGCAATCTTCTGCGGAGATATCGAGCGTCGGGCGGGCTTGACCAAGGCGCAGCGCGAACGCCCCGATGGCGGGCGGGCATGGAACTGGCGGGCGAAGATCCTGCAACAGCGCCTGATCGACCGCTGGGCGGTGCTGGCGCGCGCCTGAGCGCGCGCCAGCACCGCCAAGGGCTCAGCCCGGCAGGTGGCGGGCGCGGGCGCCGCGCTCGATCGCCGCGGCGTGCAGCCGGTCGATGTCGAGCTCGTAGCGGATTTCCTCGAGCAGGCGCAGCTCGGTCTCGCGCAGGGTGCCATCAGCCGCGGCCACGTCGCAGGCCAGCGCGTAGGCGGTCTCGTGCAGCCGCTCGGGAAGGTTGTCGCGGATGAGGCCGAAGAGCGCGTCGAGCCCGTCTTCCTGGCTGAACAGCTCGAACACCAGTTCCGACATGACGCGGATCCGGTCGATGTCGTAGTCGGCGAAGAGCGGCAGCAGGTTCACCGAGCTCTCGATCTTCACCAGTTCGGCGGTGCGGATGTTCTGGTCAGAGGCCGAGACGGCGATCATCAGGGCCACGAGACAATCCTGCGCGGTCAGCGGGTGCGGGGCGGCTTGGGTCACGGCTGCTCTTTCTTCATGGGTTTGTTGTCTTGCCGGCAATTTATTGACCAGACCCTGCGTCTGCAATAGGAGGCGGGCGCATGTGCCCCCGACGTGAGGGGCGTCATTCCCGTTGATTGATGGAGTGTTTCGGATGTCCGATCTGCGCGAAGCCGCGATGAGCTCGAAGGCCTGGCCCTTTGAAGAGGCGCGCCGCGTCCTGAAACGCTACGAGAAGAAGCCGCCCGAGAAGGGGCACGTGATCTTCGAGACCGGCTACGGTCCCTCGGGGCTGCCGCACATCGGCACCTTCGGCGAGGTGGCGCGCACGACGATGATCCGCCGGGCGTTCGAGCTGATCTCGGACATCCCGACGCGGCTGATCTGCTTTTCGGACGACATGGACGGCATGCGCAAGGTGCCCGAGAACGTGCCGAACCAGGAGCTTCTGCAGGCCAACCTGCAGCGCCCGCTGACCAGCGTGCCCGACCCGTTCGAGGAATACGAGAGCTTCGGCCACCACAACAATGCTATGCTGCGGCGGTTCCTCGACACCTTCGGGTTCGATTACGAGTTCTACTCGGCCACCGATTTCTACAAGTCCGGCCAGTTCGACGAGATCCTGCTGCGCTGCTGCGAGAAATACGACGACCTGATGAAGATCATGCTGAAGTCGCTCCGCGAGGAGCGCCAGCAGACCTATTCGATCTTCCTGCCGATCCATCCGGAATCGGGTCGCGTGCTCTACGTTCCGGTCAAGCACGTCGACGCGGCCAACGGCACCATCACCTTCGACGACGATGACGGGCAGGAGTTCACCCTTCCGGTCACCGGCGGCAACGTGAAGCTGCAGTGGAAGCCCGACTTCGGCGCACGCTGGGCGGCGCTGGGCGTCGACTTCGAAATGTATGGCAAGGATCACTCGACCAACACGCCGATCTACGACGGCATCTGCCGGACGCTGGGTGTGCGGCCGCCCGAGCACTTCACCTACGAGCTGTTCCTCGATGCCGAGGGGCAGAAGATCTCGAAGTCGAAGGGCAACGGCCTGTCGATCGACGAGTGGCTGACCTATGCCAGCACCGAGTCGCTGTCCTACTACATGTTCCAGAAGCCGAAGACCGCGAAGCGGCTGTCGTGGGACGTGATCCCCAAGGCGGTGGACGAGTATCACCAGCAGCTCCGGGCCTTCCCGACGCAGGACGCCAAGGCGCAGCTCGCCAACCCGGTCTGGCACATCCACAGCGACAGCGTGGTGCCGCAGTCGCACATGGTGGTGTCGTTCTCGATGCTGCTGAACCTTGCCTCGGCCGCCGGGGCCGAGGACAAGGAGACCATGTGGGGCTTCATCCGCCGCTACGCGCCGGACGCGACGCCGAAGACCCATCCCGACATGGACGACGCGGCGGGTTTTGCTGTGCGCTACTACAACGACTTCGTGAAGCCCACGAAGCAGTTCCGCGCTCCCGACGAGAAGGAGCGCGCGGCGATGGAGGATCTTGCCGGGCGGCTTCGCGACTACGATGGCGAGGTGTCGGACGAGGCGCTGCAGACGCTGGTGTTCTCGGTCGGCAAGGACCACGCCTTCGAGAACCTGCGCGACTGGTTCAAGGCGCTCTACGAAGTGCTGCTCGGCCAGAGCCAGGGCCCGCGCTTCGGGGGCTTCGTGGCGCTCTACGGCGTCGATGAAACCGTCGCCCTCATCGAGAAGGGGCTGGCCGGCGAGCTCGGCTGACCCCGGTTTTGACGCTCTCTGCGCATGCGCTACCTTTTCTTGCGAGGAGGTAGCGCCATGCGCAGACAGCTATTGGGACTACTGGCGGGGCTCGTTCTGGCGATGCCCGCCGCCGCTCAGGATCAGGCGGCCATCGAGCGCGTGATCCGGCAGCAGATGGACGCCTTCACCGCAGGCGACGTCACCACCGCCTTCGATTTCGCCAGTCCCGGCATCCAGGGGTTGTTCGGCACGCCCGAGAATTTCGGGCGGATGGTCGAAGAGGGCTACCCCGAGGTCTGGCGCCCCGGCGACGTGCGGTTCGGCAGGCTGGACCAGAGCGACATGGGACTGTGGCAGCATGTCTTCGTCACCGACGGCGACGGGCAGATTCATGCGCTCGAATACCTGATGGAAGAGATCGAGGGCCGCTGGCGGATTGCCGGGGTGCGGCGCTCGACGATGCCGGAGCTCGCGGCCTGACGTCAGGCCGACTTGGCCCAAGGCTTCCAGCGCCGTTGCCAGCTTCGGGGCAGGTCGTCGATGTCGCCCACGAAGACCTTGGAAGCGAGCGCAAGCGCGTCGTCACCGATCTGGCGCCGCCGCCGGAGCGCGATGAGCCGCATCTGCTCCGACGATACGGGCAGGTCGGGGCCGTCGAGGCGCTCGAGGAAGACACTGAGGTCCTGGTATTCGCCGAGACGTTCCGAAAGCGTCCTGACCTGGTCTCGGTGGGACCTGATCGGCCCCGGCCAGAAGCCCTGCAGCAGCCGGCTGTGATACCAGTGATCCTTGGTGCGCTTGCGGAACTCGTGAAAGCTCTCGGGGTCCTTGGATTGGGCGGCCTGATCGAACCCTCGGGCGGCCCGGCGCCATGTCTTCGACAGCCCCTTCAGCAGCACCTTGTCCGAATTTCCCTGTGTCTTCCAGTGATGCGCGCGCTTGCGGATCGCCTTGAGGGCCTTGCGCTGCTGCTCGAAGGCGGCGGAAAGCTCGGCCTCCGAAAGGCTCCGGCCGGTTTCCGCGGCGAGCGTGGCGCGCAAGCCGTCGAACGGGGCGGGGTCGGTGTCGATGAGCAGTGCGTCGAAGGTCTTCAGAAGCACGCCTGCATCGCGCAGGGATGACGTCATGCGGGCGGCGTCGCGCACCGCCGCGTTCTCCTCGGCGTAGTCCGGGAAACCCGGCCGCACGAGCCGGAACAGTCCGCGCAGTTTCTTGCAGTGCTTGCGGATGTCGTGCACCGCCGCGTCGGCGTCATCGAGCGGGCGGCGCGTGTCGTCGATCGCCGCCTCAAGCTGGTCTACGCCGATGCGGCGCAGGGCATGCCCGAGGCTCTTGTCCGTTTCGAGAATCCGGTAGGTCATCGCGTTCTCCGGGTGTTGCGAAGCCGGGGCGGGAGCGTCACGGTGCCCGCAGAGCCTCTTAACAGACGATTGATAGCTGCTGATTGCGCGGGATCAAACCGGTGCGTGGCGCATCCGGTTCCCGCGACCGGCGCAGCAATTGAGGATCGATCGGATGAACAAGGCGGTTACGGATGGCGTGGTTTTCATGCCGACACCCTTCTCGGCGGGGCTCGACGTGTGGTCGCGCGGCGACGGCACGCCCGGCTCGGACACCTACGCGGGCTTTGCCACGGCGGCCTTCGTCCCGGCCGACGAGGACTTCGGCGGGTGCCTCGAGATCCAGAAGACCGAGGGCACCCAGCGACTGCGCTACATGGTCGACACGCCGATCCTTCCGGGGTGCTACCTGCGGGTCACCGCCCGGCTCAAGGCGATGGCCGGGGTGATGCCGGCGGTGCGCATCGCCGCATGGGCCGGGCGCGACGACGGCACCGAGGTCTCGGGGCTCGCCACGACGGGCGCATCGGTGCAGCTCGACAGCTACGGCACGGTGGTCGAGGTCTCGGCCATCGTCGGCACCGGCACGCGCGGCGGAGTCGACATGCCCTGGGGCCTGGAGCCGACGCATGGGCATTTCGGCCTCGACCTGACCGGGTCCAACGGTGGGGTCGTGCGGATCGACGATATCGTCATCGAGGATGTCACCGAGGTCTTCCTGCGCGACATGCTGAGCCAGGTCGACGTGCGCGACTACGGCGCGTTGGGCGATGGCAGCACCGACGACAGCGCCGCCTTCGAAGCCGCCGACGCGGCGGCGAACGGGCGGCGCATCCTCGTGCCGGCGGGCAGCTACCGGCTTGGCAGCTCGGTCACGCTCGAGCATCACGTGATCTTCGAGGGCCGCGTGACCATGCCGGCGAGCGCAATCCTGTCGCTCACCAAGGATTTCCACCTTGCGGCCTATGTCGACGCCTTTGGCGGTGACGAGGAACTGGCGCTTAAGAAGGGCCTGCAGTCGCTGCTGAACAACGCCGACCATGAAAGCTTCGACCTGAGTGGGCGGCGCGTCTCGCTGACCGCGCCGATCGACGTGCAGGCGGCGGTGGACAATCGCGAGACCTATGCCCAGCGCCGCGTGCTGCGCAACGGCCAGCTTCGCGCCGAAAGCTCGAGCGCATGGGACAGCACGAGCGTGACCAGCCAGGCCAGCTATTCGGCCTCGAACAAGTGGCAGCTGACCGGGGTCGCGAATATCGCCAACATTGCCGTCGGCAGCCTTGTCGAAGCTGCAGGGGTGGGGCGCGAGATCTACGTGAAGGAGATCAACGTCGGCGCCCAGACCCTCACCCTGTCGCAGCCGCTCTCGGATGCCGAGGGCACGCAGACCTATACCTTCACCCGCTTCCGCTACCTGCTCGATTTCAGCGGGTTCACCCGGCTCGACAAGTTCGAGGTCGAGGACGTGGAGTTCCAGTGCTCGGAATATGCCAGCGGCCTGATGCTGCCTCGGTCGGGCACCGTGAACGTGGTGCGCAACTGCGTCTTCAATCGCCCGAAGGACAGGGGCCTGACCTCTATCGGCGAGGGCTGCCAAGGGCTTTTGGTGGACTACAACCAGTTCATCACCGCGGAAGCCGGCACCGACACGCAGAGCCGCCGCTCGATCGCGCTGAACACCAACGCGAACGACGTGAAGATCCGCAACAACCGGGCCTCGCAGTTCCGCCATTTCGCGGTGGTCTCGGGCGCGAACGGCGTCATCTCGGGCAACCACTTCTTCCAAGGCGATGGCAGCGACAGCGGTGTGCGCAGCGCCGGCATCGTGCTCTGCCTGAAGGCCACCAACACCACGATCTCGGGCAATTACGTCGACAACTGCTTCATCGAGTGGACCAACGAGCGCGAGCCGGAGCCGGATTTCACGTCGGGCTTCGGCTTCTCGGGGCTGTCGCTGACCGGCAACGTTTTCCTGTGCTCGAACGTGGCGGATCACTTCGCCTTCATCGTGGTGAAACCCTACGGTCAGAACCACCGGGTGAACGGGCTGAACGTCTCGGGGAACCTGTTCCGCTCGGTGGGGCAGGTGATCGACCGGGTCGAGCGGGTCGACGATTCCTTCGCGCCGCTCGACCTGTCGTCTATGCGCAACGTGCATTTCGATGACAACACCTATCTGAACGTCGGCAAAGGCGCGTCGAACCCGCTTCTGGTGCAGCATGCGCAGAATACCCACGCGCAGACCTGGGTGATCGACACCGGCGACCGGCTGCCCTTCGGCGGCTACGCGATGGAGGTGGCGAGCCTCGTGCTCCGGTCGCGGCCGCGCGACGAGGCCAACGTCAGCGTCTTCGTCACGCCCTACACCTCGACACGCGAGGGCGCCGGCCAGGACCAGGTGCACGCGCTCTGGCCCGAGCCGATCCGGGGGGATGTCACGCTGCAGGTGCGCATGGATTACTGAGCTGCAGCGCATCATGGGAGGGCCGGTGCCTTGCGCGGCACCGGCCCTTTTGTCGTGCCTCAGGGCCGCAGATCGTCTGGCGTCAGGACGAAGGCCTTGCCGAAACCGCCGTTCAGGTGGGCCCCGGTGACGGTGAAGGCCAGCAGCGAAAAGTCGGCGAAACCGATGTAGAGCTGCGCCTTGGGCTGAAGCGCCAGGAAATGCGACGCAAGGGCCGCGTGATCCGCATCGTCGTGGCGGATGAACCGGGCGCGGGCCTGCAGGCTCAGCCGCGGATGGGTGAGCGGGTCGCCCTTCGGTCCCGGCTCGCCGAGCAGCAGGGCGCAGGCCGGGTCCGCCTTGAGGGCCCGTGCGTGCTGCGCAAGGTCCGAGACGAGGCTCAGCGGCAGGCCGTCCGGGCCGGGCACCGCCGCGACACGGCTGACCATGGGGGTGCCGCTGTCGGGGTCGGTGAAGGCGAGCGCTCCGAACCGGGCGCCCGCGATGAGTTCGCGGGCAAGCTGGCGGGCCTCGTCGTCGGTGGGGCGGATCGGGGATGTCATGCCCGCGAGCCTAGCGGTAACGGGCCGCGGCGCAAGACCTCAGAACTCGGCCCAGAGACCGACGAGAACGCCCATGGAGGCGTCGCCGGTCACGCCCCACGTGGCGCCGACCTCGGCGGACAGCCGTTCGGTCACCGGGACCACGACCGAGGGGGCCAGTCTCGCGAAGGGTGCGTCGCCATGCGGTGCGCCGGTCTGCACCTGCAGGATCAGGTGGCGATCCCCCGGCAGGTTCCACCCCCAAGTCAGATCCAGCTTCAGATCAACCTGTCCCGAAAGCGGCGCATACTCTGCCAGCCCGTCGGCCGAGAGCCAGCCGTGGCGCAGCCCCAGCCCCAGCGACAGCCCGGGCCGCAGCACCGGGGTGCCGTCGATCTGGCCAAGGCCGAGCTCGGTGGCGATCTTGAGCCCGCTGTCGCGGTCGCGGAGCGGCAGGCGCAGGAAGGCCACGCCCTTGCCGTCGCCCGAGACCGACCGGCCGAGGTCCATGCCAACGGTCAGCCGTTCGGTCAGCCCGTATTCGGCGTAGAACGTGTAATACTGGCCCGTGGGTTCGAGCGAGGTCCAGGTCGTGATGTCCTGCGGCCACGACAGCCGCGCGCTGGCGCTGGCAAAGAGGCTGCCCCGCTCGCGCAGCCATGCGCCAGCCGCGGCGTCTTTCGCGCCACAGCCCGAGGCTGCCAGGGCTATGAGAAGCGGCACGGTCCGCATCGGGCCCTCCCTTCCTTCCGCCCCAGCGTCGGAGAGAGTGGTTAACGCGCGGTTAAGCGCACTGGACGGGGCGCGGGAAGCGATTATGCTGCAGGTGCCAAATGTCATGTAAACGTGACCTGGAAGGGGGGCAGCATGGGCGGATCGGTCATTACCGTTGCGCAGCAGAAGGGCGGATCGGGCAAGACCACGCTTTCGGCCAATCTCGCGGTGGGACTACGCAGGCTCGGCCAGACGGTCGCGCTGATCGACACGGACCCGCAGGGCAGTCTCGGGCGATGGTTCATGACCCGCATCGATCAGCAGCCCGAGGCGATCGAGGGGTTCGAGTTCGCGACCTCGTCGGCCTGGGGCATCACCTACGAGTGCCGCAAGCTCGCCGACCGGTTCGACGTGGTGATCGTCGACACGCCGCCCAAGGCCGACAGCGACCTGCGTCCGGCGCTCCGGGCGGCGGACCTGGTGCTGGTGCCGGTGTCGATGAGCCATCTCGACCTCTGGGCCACCGAAAGCGTGCTGGATCTCGCGCGGCGCGAGAACCGCGAGGTGCTCATGGTTATGAACCGCACCCGGCCGGGCACACGGCTCTCGGGCGAGATCTCGGGCGCCGCGCAGAAGATGCAGGCGCGCATCGCCGCAGCGCAGCTTGCCAACCGGGTGGGCTACGCCGAAGCGTTCGGGCATGGGCTGAGCGCGGCGGAGGGCCGCAAGACCCCGGCCCGCGAGGAGGTCGACGCGCTGTCCTCGGAGGTGGCGCAACTGCTGGCATCGGGGTAAACGGGGGCACGATCTCCGCGTTGCGCGGAAAAGGAGTGCCCATGACCGATCTTGCCGCCCTTGCCGAGACGATCCGCCGCCACGAGGCCGCACAGGGCCAGCCGATCTCGCGACTCGGCTATTTCTGCGCGCCGTTCCGCCCCGCCGAGGGGCCCTTCGCGGACCGCGTCATCAAGGTCTATCGCGGCATGGACGACGCGGCGATGCTCGAGCGGCTGGCCGCGGCGCATGACGATTACGTCGCGGCGCTGCTCGAGACCGGCGTGCCGATGCCCGAAACCGCGTTCCACCTGCTCGAGATGGAGGGCGCGCGGGTGCCGGTGATCGTGCAGGAGGCGCTGCCCGAGGCATCGCTGATGCGGCCGCTCATGCAGGTCGCGCCGCGCGACGAGACGCTGGCCATGATGGAGGCCGCGGGACAGGTGATCGCGCGTTTCTGGAACGCCGCCGACCGCTTCGACACGCGCATCGGCTTCCACCCGTCGATCCGCAACTTCGCCATCGTCGACGGCGTGGCGATGTTCTACGATACCTTCCCGCCGCTTATCCACTACTCGCGCGACGAGATGGGGCGGATGCTGCTGCTGTTCTCGGAGAAGCGGCTGATGCGCCTGATCGGACCGTTCATGAAGGCGCGGGTCACCGGCATCCAGGACGAATGGTATTCACCGCCGGAAACGCTCGTCGGGCTGGTGGGCTCGGCCTGCCGGCTGCGCCCGGAGCACGCCGAGGCCTACCTGTCATGGGGGCGGGACTTCGCCGCGCGCGAGATGCCGCGCTGGGCCGACGAGGCGATTGCCGGGATGCAGGAGGCGCCGCGCCTTCCCGGCTACTGGACCGGTTTCCGCAAGCTGCTCGGCCTGCAAGGCGAGCCCAACGTCTGACCCCGCGGAGGAAATTTCGTCCGAAATTTCCTTTCGCAAAGATTTTTCGGACGAAAAATCTTCGGGTCGCGCCGGGCGGGCGTCGTCAGCCCTGCCGGATCGAGCGCATGACGATCCCGAACACATCCTCGGGCAGCGCGGCGGCAAGGCTGTCGCGCAGCACCGGCCACTCGTCGGCCTGCTGGCCCGAGATCTCCTGCAGGGCTTCCAGCACATCGTGCAGGCATTTCGACAGGATCAACATCTGGTCGCCGTCGCGCACCGCCCAGTCGAGATAGAAATCCATCTCTTCGCCGAAGACCTCCTGCGGGATGTTGCACATCTCGAGCTGGTAGGACTGGTAGGCAAGGATGACGGCCCGCTTGTCCAGCAGGCTCATCTCGGCTTCTGCCAGCCGGAAGGAATGTGGGGTATCCTGTCCCATGGTCACACGATCCTGATGCCTGCCTTCTCCGCATCCGCGAGGAAGGCGCTCAGGCCCTTGTCGGTGAGCTCGTGGTCGGCCATCGCCTTGATCACCGCGGGCGGCGCGGTGGCCACGTCGGCGCCGATCTTGGCGCAGGCGGTCATCTGGGCCGTCGAGCGGATCGAGGCGGCGAGGATCTGGGTCTCGTAGCCGTAGTTGTCGTAGACTTGGCGGACGTCGGAGACGAGTTTCAGGCCGTCCTCTCCGATGTCGTCGAGACGCCCGACGAAGGGCGAGATGAAGGTCGCACCGGCTTTGGCTGCGAGCAGCGCCTGATTGGTCGTGAAGCAGAGCGTCACGTTGACCATCTTGCCCTCGTGCGTCAGCGACCGACAGGCGCGCAAGCCGTCGAATGTCATCGGCACCTTCACGGCGATGTTCGGGGCGATGCCGGCCAACTTTCGCCCTTCCTCGAGCATGGTCTCGCAGTCGGTGGCCACGACCTCGGCCGAGACCGGGCCGTCGATCATGTCGCAGATTTCCTCGAGGACCTCTTGGATGTCGCGACCGGATTTCGCGATCAGCGAGGGGTTGGTCGTCACCCCGTCGAGCAGACCGAGATCGTTGAGTTCACGGATTGCCTCGATATCAGCGGTGTCCACGAAGAATTTCATCGGCGTCAGCCCTCCCGGCTTTGCTTGGCAATCGCGTGCCCGTGTCTTACCCCATGCGGATGTGGGTCGAAAGTCCCGGAACTCAAGCACTGACGGACTGCTCGAATGGACGGTTTCTACGACGAAGGCACGCTGGTCGCTGTTCTGACCACGCAGCCGCTCGACCGGCTTCTCGACTATCGCGCCCCCGAGGGTGGTTGCTTCGAAGGTGCCTTCGTCGAGGTGCCGCTGGGGCCGCGCAAGGTTCTGGGCGTGGTCTGGGGGCCGGGGCGGGGCGATTTCGACTACGCCAAGGTGCGCTCGGTCATCCGGGTGCTCGATGCGGTGCCGATGCGCGACGAGCTGCGCATGTTCCTCGAGCGGGCCGGGGACTACACGCTGACCCCGCTTTCGGCGATGCTGCGGCTCGCCACCCGGGCGCCGGGGCTCGGCGACGCGCCGTCGATGCGCAAGATCTACCGGCTGGGAGACACCGGGCCCGAACGCATGACCGATGCCCGGCGCCGGGTGCTCGAGGTCCTGAGCGACATGGGCGGACTCGCGCTGACGCAGGCGGAGCTCGCCGAGACCGCCGGCGTGACCCCCTCGGTGATCAAGGGGCTGGCGAAGCAGGGCGCGGTGCGCGAGGAAGAGGCCCCGCGCGACACCGCTTTTCCCCGGCTCGACCCGGGCTACGGCGGCAAGGCGCTGGCCGAGGACCAGGCCCGAGCGGCGGGCGTTCTGCGCGAGGGCGTCGCCTCGGGGCGCTACGGGACGACACTGCTCAAGGGGGTCACCGGCTCGGGCAAGACCGAGGTCTACCTCGAGGCGGTGGCCGAGGCGCTGCAGCAGGGGCGGCAGGCGCTGGTGCTGCTCCCCGAGATCGCGCTCACGGCCGAGTTCCTGACCCGCGTCGAGGCCCGCTTCGGCGCGAAGCCCGCCGAGTGGCATTCCGGCGTCACGGTGACCGAGCGCCGGCGGGTCTGGAAACAGGTCGCGCAGGGCGGGGCGCAGCTCGTGGTGGGGGCGCGGTCGTCGCTGTTCCTGCCGTTCCGCGACCTCGGACTGATCGTCGTCGACGAGGAGCACGACACCTCCTACAAGCAGGAGGAGGGGGTGCTCTACAACGCCCGCGACATGGCGGTGCTGCGGGCCTCGATCTGCTCGGGCAGGGTGGTGCTGGCCTCGGCCACGCCGTCGCTGGAAAGCTGGGCCAACGCCGATGCCGGGAAATACACGCGGCTCGACCTGACCTCGCGCTTCGGTGCCTCGGCGCTGCCCGAGATGCGGACCATCGACATGCGCGGCCAAGACCTGCCGTCGAACCGCTGGGTCTCGCCGGCGCTGCAGGCGGCGGTGACCGCGCGGATGGCGCGGGGCGAGCAGGCGATGCTGTTCATCAACCGGCGCGGCTATGCGCCCGTGACGATCTGCCGGGCCTGCGGTCACCAGATCGGCTGCCCGCATTGCGATGCCCGCATGGTCGAGCACCGCTTCCTGCAGCGGCTCGTCTGCCACCAGTGCGGCGAGACCGTCCCGAAGCCCGCCGCCTGTCCGTCCTGCGAGGCCGAGGACAAGCTCGCCGCGGTCGGCCCCGGGGTCGAGCGGCTGGCGGAAGAGGCGGCGGAGCTGTTTCCCGATGCGCGGCTGGCGGTGCTGTCGTCGGATCTTTTCGGCTCGGCGCGGGCGCTCAAGGCCGAGATCGAGACCATCGCCGGCGGCGGCGCCGACATCATCATCGGTACGCAGCTGGTGGCCAAGGGGCACAACTTTCCGCTGCTGACGCTGGTCGGCGTGATCGACGCGGATCTCGGGCTTCAGGGCTCCGACCTGCGTGCCGCCGAGCGGACCTTTCAGCTGATGCGGCAGGTGGCGGGCCGGGCCGGGCGGGCCGAGAAGCCGGGCGTGGCGCTTCTGCAGACCTACCAGCCCGAGCACCCGGTGATCCGCGCGATCCTGTCCGGGGACGAGGAGGGGTTCTGGAAGGCGGAAGCCGAGGAACGCCGTGCCGCCGGGATGCCCCCCTACGGACGGCTCGCGGCGGTGATCCTGTCGTCGACCGAGGTGCAGGAGGTGTTCGACCTCGGCAACGCGATGGCGCGGCAGGACGCGCCGCTGCGTCGCCTCGGGGCGCAGGTCTACGGGCCGGCACCGGCACCGATCGCCCGGGTCCGGGGGCGGCACCGGGTGCGGCTGCTGGTGAAGGCGCCGAAGGGCGTGGCGCTGCAGCCCGCGCTGGTCGAGTGGGCGGCGCAGTTCCGGCTGAAGGGCGAGCTGCGCATGGCCATCGACATCGATCCGCAGAGCTTCTTCTGACCCTGGACCGGGTGGGGCCGGGTGTGCCCTGACGGGCCGGGGGCTCTGCCCCCGCCGCTGGCGCTCCCCCCGGGATATTTCCGGCCAGAAGAAGACCGGGCGCAGCATGGTCACGGGCGCGGCTTCTTTTGCGTCCTGTCTTGTTTGTCCATCGGGCCGTCTCTACATGACCCCGCATGAAGCTACGGATCCCCTTCGTGAAATCGCGCCCGACGGTGGCGGTCGTCCGCATGCAGGGCGCCATCGGTGTCGCCGGCCGCTCTGGCATGAACGACGCCAGCCTGCGGCCGCTGCTGGAAAAGGCGTTCCGGCGCGGCAAGCCCGACGCGGTGGCGCTCGAGATCAACTCGCCCGGCGGCTCGCCGGTGCAGAGCTCGCTGATCGCCGCCCGCATCCGGCGGCTGTCGGAGGAGACCGGGGTGCCGGTCTTTGCCTTCACCGAGGACGTGGCGGCGTCCGGGGGCTACTGGCTGGCCACCGCGGCGGACGAGATCCATGCCGACGCGAGTTCGATCCTGGGGTCGATCGGGGTGATCTCGGCGGGCTTCGGGGCGCATGTGTTCCTGCAGCGGCAGGGAATCGAGCGCCGTGTCCACACCGCCGGCAAGTCGAAGAGCATGATGGACCCCTTCCGCCCCGAGAGCGAAGAGGACGTGGCGCGGCTCGACCGCCTGCTTGGCCAGCTGCACGAGACCTTCATCGCGCAGGTGAAGGCGCGGCGCGGCGAGAAGCTTGCCGACGACCCGGAGCTGTTCACCGGTGAGGTCTGGATCGGCCAGAAGGCCTGCGAGGTCGGTCTCGCGGATGGGGTGGGGCACCTCGTGCCGGTGATGAAGGCGCGCTTCGGCGACAAGGTGCGCTTCCGCCGCTACGAGCAGAAGAAGCGCCTTTTCCCGCGCATCGGCATGTCGCTCGCGCAGGACGCGATGGAGACCATCGAGGAACGCGCGGCCTACGCGCGGTTCGGCCTCTGACGTGCTGGCCAAGATCGTCGCGATATTCCTGGTGGTGATTGCCGTGCTCGGCATGTTCGGCAAGCTTCGCATGCCGGGCGCCAAGCGGCTCGCCCAGAAGAAATGCCCGCGCTGCGGTCGTTACCGGATCGGTAAGGGGCCCTGCAGCTGCGAAAAGATCGACAAGGGGTGACCATGGTCTTCGTCTACGCGGCCCTCGGCCTCGTGATCCTTCTCCTGGCAGGGGACGCGCTCGTGAAAGGCGCGGTGAACCTGTCCCTGCGCGTGGGAATTCCCGCGCTGATCGTCAGCCTGACCATCGTTGCCTTCGGCACCTCGGCGCCGGAACTGCTGATCTCGATCCAGGCTGCCATGGCCGGGGTGCCGGGCATCGCGCTGGGCAACGTCGTCGGCTCGAACACGGCGAACGTGCTGCTGGTGCTGGGCATCCCGGCGCTGATCACGGTCATGCACACCTCGACCCATGACACGCGCAAGAGCTACGCCATCATGCTGGCGGGCTCGGTACTGTTCATCGCTCTGGCGTTCCGGGGAACCTTCGATTGGATCGCCGGGGTGGTGCTGCTGGGGTCGCTTGCGCTGATCCTCTTCGACTCGGTACGTGACGCGCTGCGGCACCGGCGCGAAGGCAGGGCCGAGGTGCTCGAAGAACTCGAGGAGCCCGAGGGCGCGGACCCGGACATGCCGTGGTGGAAGATCGCCTTCTTCCTCGTGCTGGGGCTCGCGGGGTTGCCGCTTGGCGCGGACCTGCTTGTCGACAGTTCGACCGAGATCGCCAAGATGTTCGGCGTGCCCGACACGGTGATCGGGCTCACGCTCGTGGCGCTCGGCACCTCGCTGCCAGAGCTCGCGACCACCGTCATGGCGGCCCTGCGCAAGCAGGCGGACGTGGCGCTGGGCAACGTCATCGGTTCGAACATGTTCAACCTTCTGGCGATCATCGGGATCGCCGCCTTCATCAAGCCGATGCCGGTCGATCCCGAGTTCCTGCGGTTCGACCTGTGGGTGATGCTCGGGGCGTCGTTGCTGCTGATGCCCTTCGTGTTCTGGGGCCGCGACCTCGGCCGGGTCTGGGGCGTGATCTTGTCGCTGCTGTATGTGGCCTATGTTGGTGCGGTGCTGATCTGAAGGGGAGAAGGCGATGGCAATCGCGGTGAAACGCGCGCTGGTGACCGGCGCGGGCAAGCGGCTTGGCCGCGAGATGGCGCTGGACCTGGCGCGGCGCGGCTACGATGTCGCGGTGCACTACGCAGGCTCCGAGGAGGCGGCGCGCGAGGTCGCGGAAGAGATCCGCGCCATGGACCGCACGGCGGACGTGGTGCAGGCCGACCTGCTCGACGAGCGCGCGGCAGAGGCGCTGGTGCCGCAAGCCGCCGAAGCCCTTGGCGGACCGCTGAGCGTGCTCGTGAACAACGCCTCGATCTTCGACTACGACAACATCGAGACCACGACCCGCGAAAGCTGGGACCGGCACATGATGTCGAACCTGCGTGCGCCCTTCGTGCTGACACAGGCGCTGGCCGCACAGGTGCCCGAGCCGCTGCGCGACGACATGGGCGAGCCGCTGGCGCAGGGGTTTGTGGTCAACATGATCGACCAGCGCGTGCGCAAGCTGACCCCCGAGTTCATGAGCTACACGCTCGCCAAGTCGGCGCTCTGGACGCTGACCCAGACCGCCGCGATGGCGCTTGCGCCGCGGGTGCGGGTGAATGCCATCGGTCCCGGTCCGACTCTCAAGGGCGCGCGGCAGAGCGACGAGCACTTCGGCAACCAGCGTGCGGCAACGATTCTCG
Organism: Salipiger sp. D13; assembly: GCF_003703915.1. Taxonomy (NCBI): domain Bacteria; kingdom Pseudomonadati; phylum Pseudomonadota; class Alphaproteobacteria; order Rhodobacterales; family Roseobacteraceae; genus Salipiger; species Salipiger sp. D13. The sequence continues at coordinate 460,858 of NZ_ML112591.1, read as the reverse complement.
AGCGCGGATCGAACCCGGGCGACATCACTGCCGCGCTCGGATTCCTGCTCGAATCGCCCGGCTTCACCGGGCAGCTCCTGTGCATCGACGGCGGCCAGCACCTTGCATGGCGCACGCCGGATGTCCTTGGGGTTGAGTGACGGCACGGAGGCGGGGCGACATGCCCCTGCGGCAAGTTTTGCACCGGCGCCGTTGCTGTTAAGAAAGCTTTACAAAAGGGCCATGTCTTCAAGGGCTTGTCGCGCGATTTGAGAAAATACAAAGCAAAATCAATTGCTTGTATTTTTGCCTAAATTTCGTGCAACGGCTCGAAGCTATAAGAAAACAAGGAAAATTCGGGTTTGTCTGCAAACGGCCCTCAGAGTTATCCACATGATCCGTGGATGGAAAACAACTTGAATTCACCCCATCGGCATTGCAGCCGATTCACTGGAATCACGCGCCCGTGACCGTTTGAGTGCAAAGGAATGACCGAGCAAACCGACTCACGTGAAACCGCCGCGCCGAAGCGTGGGCACGAGGTGATCCAGGCCTACCTCAGGACGCTGGACTCGAGCCCCGGCGTCTACCGGATGCTCGATGAGCAGAGCCGGGTTCTATACGTGGGCAAGGCGCGCAATCTCAAGGCGCGGGTGTCGAACTACGCGCGGCCCTCGGGGCATTCGCGGCGCATCGCGCGGATGATCTCCGAGACCGCGTCGATGATGTTCCTCACGACGCGGACCGAGACCGAGGCGCTGCTGCTCGAGCAGAACCTCATCAAGCAGCTCAAGCCCAAGTTCAACGTGCTGCTGCGCGACGACAAGTCGTTCCCGAACATCCAGGTCACGACCGAGCACGCCTTTCCACAGATCCGCAAGCACCGCGGTGCCAAGACCGAGAAGGCGGCCTATTACGGGCCCTTTGCCAGCGCCGGCGCGGTGAACCGGACGCTCAACCAGCTTCAGAAGGTCTTCCTGCTGCGCAACTGCTCGGACTCGCAGTTCGAGGGGCGCTCGCGGCCGTGCCTGCTCTACCAGATCAAGCGCTGCTCGGCACCCTGCGTGGGCTACATCTCGGAAGCGGATTACGCGGCGACGGTGAAGGATGCGCAGCGGTTCCTGTCGGGCAAGTCGACCCGCATCCAGGAGACGCTGGCGGCGCAGATGATGGAAGCCTCCGAGGCGATGGAGTTCGAGCGCGCCGCCGCGATCCGCGACCGGATCCGGGCGCTGACTCAGGTGCAGACCGTGCAGGGTATCAACCCGCGCGGCGTGGCCGAGGCCGACGTGATTGCGCTGCACATGGAGGGCGGGCAGGCCTGTGTGCAGGTGTTCTTCATCCGGGCGCACCAGAACTGGGGCAACCGCGACTTCTATCCGCGGGTCGGCGATGACGTCGACGCCGCCGAGGTGCTCGAGGCGTTCATCGGCCAGTTCTATGACGGCAAGGAGCCGCCGCGCCTGCTGCTGCTGAGCCACGGCCTCGACAACCCGGACCTGATGGGCGAGGCGCTGTCGGAAAAGGCCGGTCGCAAGGTCGAGATCGCCGTGCCGCAGCGGGGCGAGAAGGCCGAGCTGATCGAGGGGGCCGCGCGCAATGCCCGCGAGAGCCTCGCACGGCGCATGTCCGAGACCGCGACGCAGGCCAAGCTCCTGCGCGGCGTGGCCGAGGCCTTCGGGCTCGACGCGGCGCCGGAGCGGATCGAGGTCTACGACAACAGCCACATCATGGGCACGAACGCCGTGGGCGGGATGATCGTCGCGGGGCCGGAAGGCTTCATGAAGAACCAGTACCGCAAGTATAACATCAAGGGTGAGGATCTCGTGCCGGGCGACGACTTCGGCATGATGAAAGAGGTGCTCACCCGGCGCTTCACCCGTCTGCTCAAGGAAGACCCCGACCGCGAGAAGGGGCTCTGGCCCGACCTTCTGCTGATCGACGGCGGCGCCGGGCAGGTCTCGGCGGTGGCCGAGATCATGCGTGAATTCGGGGTCGAGGACGTGCCCATGGTCGGCGTGGCCAAGGGCATCGACCGCGATGCCGGCAAGGAGGAATTCCACCGGGTCGGTCAGCGCCCCTTCGCGCTGCGCCACAACGACCCGGTGCTCTATTTCATCCAGCGCCTGCGCGACGAGGCGCACCGTTTTGCCATCGGCACCCACCGCGCGAAGCGGGCCAAGAGCCAGATGGCCAACCCGCTCGACGAGGTGCCGGGCGTCGGCGCCTCGCGCAAGCGGGCGCTGCTGGCGCACTTCGGATCGGCCAAGGCGGTGAGCCGCGCCAACCTCGCCGATCTCAAGGCCGTCGACGGCGTGAGCGCGGCGCTTGCAGAGCGGATCTACGCCTTCTTCCACGAAAACGGCTGACCTGCTGTTCAATTCGGGGGCAGAACACCGGTTGAATTCGGCCAGCGGAATTTGATCACGCAACCCGGGGCGGGCGGACTGGACCTTGTTCGGCTCGGGTCCTAACTTGGCGCCGCGCAACTTCCCAAGAGGATCCCCATGGCAGTCGGCACCAACATCCGCACCTATTTCCAAGGCACCTGGCATGACGGCGACGTGCCGGTCATGCGTGGCGCAGATCACGGCGCGTGGCTCGGCTCCACGGTGTTCGACGGGGCCCGTTACGTCAACGGGATGGTGCCCGATCTCTATGCCCACTGCGCGCGGGTGAACCGCTCGGCCGAGGCACTGATGCTGGTGCCCACCGTCACGACCGAGGACATGGTGCAGATCGTGTGGGAAGGGCTGTCGACCTATCCCAGGGACACTGCCGTCTACATCCGCCCGATGTACTGGGGCATCAACGGCGACCCGACAGCGATCGTGCCGTCGACCGACGCGACCGGCTTCGCGATCTCGCTGGAGGCCATTCCCATGGCGCCGGAAAACGCCACCACCACGCTTGGCCGCACGCGGTTCCGTCGCCCGGTGATGGAAGACGCGGTGGTCAACGCCAAGGCGGGCTGTCTCTACCCGAACAACGCCCGGATGCTGGCCGAGGTGCGCGGGCGCGGGTTCGGCAACGCCCTCGTGGCCGATGCCATGGGCAACGTGGCCGAGAGCGCCACCGCGAATGTCTTCATGGTCAGGGACGGGGTCGCGTTCACGCCCATCGCCAACGGGACGTTCCTTTCCGGAATCACCCGCAAGCGCCACATCGAGAACATGCGCGCCGACGGTATCGAGGTGCACGAGGCGGTGCTGAGCTTCACGGATTTTGAAACCGCGGACGAGGTCTTCCTGTCCGGGAACATGAACAAGGTGACCCCGGTCGTGGGGTTCGAGGACATCAGCTACCAGTATGGCCCCGTCACGCGCCGCGTGCGTGATCTCTACTGGGACTGGGCCGTCAGCGAGGCCTGACGCCGATGCGCCGGGCGGTTCGGCTTGCCTCGTGGCTGCTGCCACCGCTGGTGGCCGTCTGGGTGTTCCTGGCGAATCCGTTCGGCGCGGCGATGCTCGAACGCGGCATCGACGAGATCGCCCGTGCGCTCGACCGTGCCGTCGCGGGCGCCGTGTCCTCCGGAGAACTCGAGCGCACGCTCGCCGAGGCGGTCGCGGTCGGCGATGCGCGCCGGGCCGATGCGCTGCTGACGCTCGCCGAGCGGCGCGACGTCTCTCTTCCGACCGAGCTGGAGGCAGAGGCGGCCACGCTCGCCGGGCGAAACGACGACTGGCTTGCGACGGGCAAGTCCTGCGCGCTCTGCGCCTACGAGGTGGCGGAGTGCCGGTCGCTTTCTCAACTCGCCGTTTGCGCCCTGCCGCTCGAGATGACCCCCGCCGGGGATGCCAACGCGCTGCGGCGGCAGGTCGGCGTCTATGCCTCGGGAGGCGAGGTCGACCGGCTGGAGGTCGGCCTTGCCCTGACCGGGCTCGCGGCGACGGCGGCGGTGCTGATGACGGCGGGCAGTTCCGCCACGGTCAAGGCCGGCGCGACCGCCGCGCGACTGGCGAACCGGCTCGGCACGCTCACGCCGGGATTGCGCACTGCCCTGCGGTCGGCCGGTGACGTGCCGGTGCGCTGGGACCGGCTGAACGATTTCGCCCTGCGGCGGGTGCCGCTCGAGGCGGTGACCGACGTCGGGGCGCTGCAGCGGCTTGGCGGCATGGCGGCAGACGCGGGGCGTGTGGCCGAGCACAGTTCGGTGGCCGATGCGCTTGTCCTCGTACGCTACGCCGACACGCCGTCCGAGCTTGCCCGGCTCGCCCGGGTGACGGAGGCGACGGGGGAAGAGGCGCGTGGACTCTTCGCGCTGCTCGGGAAGTCCCGGGTGATGCGGGCGACCCTGAGACTGCCTCGCCGCGTGCTCGCGCTTCACGCCATGCTCGCCGGGGCGGTCGCCTGGCTGCTCTCGACCCTGGCCGGCATGGCGCTTGGCCGGGTGGCGCGGCTTGGTCGCAGGCTCTGAGCCCTTCGGTCATTGCGCCTGCCGGTGCGGTGCTCCATGATCCCGGCGGAAGGAGAAGGCGATGCGCAAGTTTCTCGTCATTCTGGATGACAGCCGCGAATGCCTCAACGCGATGCGCTTCGCGGCGATGCGGGCGGAACACACCGGGGCAGGGGTGACCATCCTGTCGGTGATCCCGCCGGACGAGTTCAACCACTGGCTTGGCGTCGGCGACCTGATGCGCGAAGAGGCGCGCGAGCGCATCCACGCGCATTTCGAGGTCTTCGCCAAGTGGATGCGGGACCGTCACAATCTCGATCCCGAGCTGGTGATCCGCGAGGGCGACGTGGTCAACGAGATCCTCGCCCAGGTCCGCGAGGACGAGAATATCGGGGTTCTGGTGCTGGGCGCCGCGCCGGGCAAGAAAGGGCCGGGGCCGCTGGTCAATCATCTCAGCCGCGGCTCGGGCAGCCTGCCGATCCCCGTGACCATCGTGCCGGGCGACCTGTCCAAGGAGCGGCTGGAAGAAATCACCTGAGCGGGTGGCCAGGCATTGCCCCCGGCAAATGAATTAGAACGGTTCTAAACCTTGACGCTTCGCTGGCAGAGGCGCATATAGGGAGAGCCCGGCAGAAAGGTATCCCCCAGATGTTCATTCAGACCGAATCCACTCCGAACCCCGCAACGCTGAAATTCCTGCCCGGCCAGAGCGTTCTGGGCGCAGGCACGGCCGACTTCCCCAGCGCGGAAGGCGCAGAGGTGTCGCCGCTCGCGAAGCGCCTGTTCGGCGTCACCGGCGTGACCGGGGTCTTCCTCGGCAACGATTTCGTCACCGTCACCAAGGACGAGGGTGCGGACTGGGATCACGTGAAGCCCGCCGTCCTCGGCGCGATCATGGAGCACTTCCAGTCGGGCGAGCCCGTCATGGCAGGCGAAGGCGGCGCCTCGGGCCACGCGGCCTTCGAAGGCGAGGACGAGGAAATCGTCGGCCAGATCAAGGAACTGCTCGACAGCCGCGTGCGGCCGGCCGTGGCCCAGGACGGTGGCGACATCACCTTCCACGGCTTCGAGCGCGGCGTCGTCTACCTGCACATGCAGGGCGCCTGCGCGGGCTGCCCGTCCTCGACGCTTACCCTGAAGATGGGCATCGAGAACCTGCTGCGCCACTACATCCCCGAGGTCACCGAGGTGCGGCCCGTCGCCGTCTGATCGTCCATGACCCGGCACACGACCGTTCTGGCCTTTGACACGTCGGCCGCGCATTGCGCGGCCGCTTTGCTGCGGGACGGGCGGGTGCTTGCCGCGCGGGCCGAGGAGATGGGGCGCGGACAGGCCGAGCGCCTGATGCCGCTGCTCGAAGAACTGCTTGCCGATGCGGCACTTGGCTGGGCCGACATCGGCCGCATCGGGGTTGGCATCGGCCCCGGCAACTTCACCGGCATCCGCATCTCGGTCTCTGCCGCGCGCGGGCTGGCACTGGCGCTCGACGTGCCGGCCATCGGGGTCGACACCTTCGACGTCATCCATCTCGAAGCCCCCGATGGCATGGCGGCGGTGCCCGCGCCGCGCGGGCAGGCCTACATGAAGGCCCGGGGCGCCGAGCCCGCGCTGGCGCCGGCGCCGGAAAGCGGGCTCTGCCTGCCGCCCCCGCCCGAAGAGATCGCCCGCCGCATCGCGCGGATCGCGGCAGGCCGCGACGCCGGGGCCCGCCCCGCGCCGCTCTACATCCGTCCCGCCGATGCCGCCCCCGCGCGCGATGCGCCGCCGGCGCTATTGCCGTGACCCCCTCGGAACTCGCCGCGCTCTCGGCGCGGGCCTACCGCCACATGCAGCCGTGGTCCGAGGCGGACTTCGCGGCGACCCTGTCGCATCCCACCGCGCTGCTGACGCCGGGGGACGGGGCCTTCGTGCTGGGCCGGGTGATCGTCGACGAGGCCGAGATCCTCGCGCTTGCCACCGATCCCGACCGTCAGCGGCGGGGGCAGGGCAGGGCGGTGCTCGCCGCCTTCGAGCGGCAGGCGGCGGCGCGCGGCGCCGTGACGGTGTTCCTCGAGGTGGCGGCGGCGAACCTGCCCGCGCGGGGCTTTTATTCCGCCTGCGGCTACACCGAGACCGGACGGCGCAGGGGTTACTACCGGACCCCGGAGGGCGGGCGCGACGATGCGCTGCTCATGGCAAAGGCGCTGACCTTTGGTCATGCCCGGACGGGCTGAAACGGTGCGTCAGCCTTTGCAAAAACCGGTTGACCCTTTCCCCCCGCATGGCTTTGATCGACGCGATCTGCATTGATCAGGCACAAGAGCGGCGCGCATGATCCCGCCGCCATCACCACCCGGGAGCAATACATGACCCTCATGACCAAATTTCTCGGCGCTGCAGCCTCGCTCGCGCTGACCGCTGGCGCCGCGCTGGCCGATCCGGCGCTGATCTACGACCTTGGCGGGAAGTTCGACAAGTCGTTCAACGAGGCCGCGTTCAACGGCGCCGAGGCCTGGGCCGAGGAAACCGGCGGGTCCTACCGCGACATCGAGCTTCAGTCCGAAGCCCAGCGTGAGCAGGCCCTGCGCCGCTTCGCCGAGGCCGGCTTCAACCCGGTCGTGACCACCGGCTTCTCGATGTCCGCTCCCATCGCGTCGGTTGCGGCGGACTACCCGGACACCAAGTTCGTCACCATCGACGGCTTCGTGAACCCCGAAGAGCACCCGAACGTGCTGTCGATCCTGTTCTCCGAGCACGAGGGCTCGTATCTCGTGGGCATGATGGCCGCGATGGCGTCGGAGTCGAACACCGTGGGCTTCGTCGGCGGCATGGACATCCCGCTGATCCGCAAGTTCGCCTGCGGCTACGCGCAGGGCGCCAAGTCGGTGTCGGACGACATCGAGGTGATCTCGAACATGACCGGCACCACCCCGGCCGCGTGGAACGACCCGGTGAAGGGCTCCGAGCTTGCCAAGGCACAGATCAGCCAGGGTGCCGACGTGATCTTCGCCGCTGCCGGCGGCACCGGGCTTGGCGTGCTGCAGACCGCCGCCGACGAGGGCATCCTGTCGATCGGCGTGGACAGCAACCAGAACTACGTCCACCCGGGCCAGGTGCTGACCTCGATGCTCAAGCGCGTCGACGTGGCGGTGCAGGACGCGATGACCCAGGGCGCGGACCTGGAGACCGGCGTGATGGTGCTGGGCCTTGCCGAGAACGGCGTCGGCTACGCGCTCGACGAGAACAACCAGGATCTCGTGTCCGAAGAGATGAAGGTCGCCGTCGAAGAGGCGAAGGCCCAGATCGTCTCGGGCGAGATCGAAGTCCACGACTACTCGTCGGACGACAGCTGCCCGGCGCTGAACTTCTGAATCATGACCGACGGGGTGGCCATGCGCCGCCCCGCAAGACACACGAGAGGCCGCGTGGCGCGCGGCCTCTGCCCTGTTTCTCAGGAGCCCATCACGCCATGACCGACACTCCCGCCATCGAGCTGAAGGGCATCTCCAAGGCCTTCGGCCCCGTGCAGGCGAACAAGGACATCTCGATCCGCGTGATGCCGGGCACGATCCACGGCATCATCGGCGAGAACGGCGCCGGCAAGTCGACGCTGATGTCGATCCTTTACGGTTTCTACAAGGCAGACGCCGGCGAGGTCTGGATCAACGGCAAGAAGACCGAGATCCCGGACAGCCAGGCCGCGATCTCCGCCGGCATCGGCATGGTCTTCCAGCACTTCAAGCTGGTGCAGAATTTCACCGTGCTCGAGAACGTCATCCTCGGCGCCGAGGACGGCCCGATGCTGCGCCCGTCGCTCGCCCGCGCCCGCGGCGTGCTGAAGCAGCTGTCCGAGGAATACGAGCTCTCGGTCGATCCCGAGCAGCTGATCGAGAACCTTTCCGTCGGCCACCAGCAGCGCGTCGAGATCCTCAAGGCGCTCTACCGCGAGGCCGACATCCTCATTCTGGACGAGCCCACCGGCGTGCTGACGCCGGCCGAGGCCGACCACCTCTTCCGCATTCTCGACAACCTGCGGTCGGAGGGGAAGACCATCATCCTCATCACCCACAAGCTGCGCGAGATCATGGAGATCACCGACACCGTCTCGGTCATGCGCCGGGGCGAGATGACGGCGACCGTGAAAACCGCCGAGACCAGCCCCGAGCAGCTGGCCGAGCTGATGGTGGGCCGCAAGGTGCTGCTGCGGGTCGACAAGGTGCCCGCGCAGCCCGGCGCGCCGGTGCTGCAGGTCGAGAACCTGCGCCACACCGACAGCCACGGGGTCGAGCGGCTCAAGGGCATCTCGCTCGAGGTGCGCGCCGGCGAGATCCTCGGCGTCGCCGGCGTGGCCGGTAATGGCCAGTCGGAACTGCTCGAGGTGCTGGGCGGCTATGCCGACGCCACCGGGACGGTGCGGGTGAACGGCTCGGAACTGCCGCTCGCGGGCGGGCAGGCCGACGGGCAGTCGCGCCGCGCCCGTGGCATCGCCCATGTGCCCGAGGACCGGCAGACCGAGGGGCTCATCATGCCCTACACCGCGTGGGAAAACACCGTCTTCGGATACCACCGCGACCCGCGCTACCAGTCGGGACCGCTGATGAACAACGCGATGATCCGAGCCGAGGCGCAGGACAAGATGACCCGCTACGACGTGCGGCCGCCGAACCCGGATCTTGCCGCAAAGAACTTCTCGGGCGGCAACCAGCAGAAGATCGTGCTGGCCCGCGAGATCGAACGCGACCCCGACATCCTGCTTGTCGGCCAGCCGACACGCGGCGTCGACATCGGCGCCATCGAGTTCATCCACCAGGAGATCGTGCGCCTGCGCGACCAGGGCAAGGCGATCCTGCTGGTGTCGGTCGAACTTGACGAGATCTTCTCGCTGTCCGACCGCATTGCGGTGATGTTCGACGGCCAGATCATGGGCGAACGCCTGCCCGACGAGACCGACCAGACCGAGCTGGGCCTGCTGATGGCGGGCGTCACCGAGATGCCGGGCGGCGACCCGATCCAGGCGATCGACGCCTCGCTCGAGGACAAAGAGGCGCGGGAGGCCGAGCAGCATGACTGACCGCAGCAAGCGGCGTGGCACCCGCGCGGCACGCTGCGCGATGCCCGCCCGCTCCACGCACCCGCGCCGCCCGGGCGCGAAAGACAAACAAGAGGCCGGACATGGATAAGATGCCCGCATGGGCCGACGCGGTCCTGGTTCCCCTGATCTCGATCCTGCTGGCGGCAGTGCTGTCGGCGCTGGTGATCCTCGCGATCGGCGAGAACCCGATCGACGCGCTGGAGCTGATGGTTCAGGGCGCGCTGATGCGCAGCGCCGGGTGGGGCTACACGCTCTACTACACCACGAACTTCATCTTCACCGGGCTCTGCGTCGCCATCGCCTTCCATGCCAAGATGTTCAACATCGGTGGCGAGGGGCAGGCGATGATCGGCGGGCTCGGCGTGGCGCTGGTCTGCCTGTTCATCCCGTTCCCGCACTGGACCGTCGCGCTGCTGGTGGCGACCGTGGCGGCGGCGGCCTTCGGTGCGCTCTGGGCGCTGATCCCGGCTTACCTGCAGGCCAAGCGCGGCAGCCACATCGTGATCACCACGATCATGTTCAACTTCATCGCCGCCGCGGTGCTGAACTACGTGCTGGTCAACCTGCTGCGCCCGGCGGGCGCCATGGACCCGGCCACCGCGCCGTTCCCCGAGGCGACGCATCTGCCGACCTTCCAGGACCTGTTCGCCACCGCCGACAACCCGCTGTTCCGGGGCTCGCCGGCGAACGTGACCTTCTTTCTCGCGATCCTTGCCTGCATCGCCTTCTGGTTCTTGATGTGGCGCACCAAGCTCGGCTACGAGATCCGCGCCTTCGGCCATTCCGAGAGCGCCGCGAAATACGCCGGCATCTCGCCGGTGCGCATCACGGTCGTCGCGATGCTCATATCCGGCGGGCTGGCCGGCATGATGGCCCTCAACACCACCATGGGCGAGGCCGAACGGCTGGTGATGAACGCCACCGAGGGCGCGGGCTTCATCGGCATCGCCGTGGCGCTCATGGGGCGGTCGCACCCGGTGGGGATATTCCTCGCCGCGCTGCTCTTCGGCTTCCTCTACCAGGGCGGGGCCGAACTGGCGCTCTGGACCAACATCCCGCGTGAGCTCATCACCGTGATCCAGGCGCTGGTGATCCTGTTCACCGGGGCGCTCGACAACATGGTGCGGATGCCGCTCGAGCGGATCTTCATGGCGACCCGGCGGAGGAACGGCTGATGGATTTCGCAACGCTTCTGCAGGTGCTCGACTCCACCGTGCGCCTTGCCACGCCGCTGCTGCTGGCCTGTCTCGCGGGCCTGTTCTCGGAACGCTCCGGGGTCATCGACATCGGGCTCGAGGGCAAGATGCTCGCCGCAGCCTTCGCCTCCGCCGCCATTGCGGCGGTGACCGGGTCTGTCTGGCTGGGCCTGCTGGCCGGGATCGTCGCCGCGACCTTCATGAGCGGCATCCACGGGCTGGCCTCGATCACCTTCCGGGGCAACCAGCTGATCTCGGGGGTGGCGATCAACTTCCTTGCCTCCGGCCTCACGGTGCTCATCGCGCAGGACTGGTTCGGGCAGGGCGGGCGTACGCCCTCGCTGATCGGCGGCGGACGCTTCGAGCCGATCACGCTTCCCTTCGCCGAGGCGCTCTCGGGCGTGCCGGTGCTCGGGCCGATCTATGCCGAGCTGATCTCGGGTCATTCGGCGCTGGTCTACGTCGCCTTCCTGATGGTGCCGCTGACGTGGTTCGTGCTGTTCCGCACCCGTTTCGGCCTGCGCCTGCGCGCGGTCGGCGAGGCGCCCGAGGCGGTCGACACCGCCGGCGTCTCGGTCGTCGGGCTGCGCTACGCGGCCATCGTGATCTGCGGCGTGCTCTGCGGGCTCGCGGGGGCCTATCTCGCCACCGGCCTGCAGGCAGGCTTCGTGCGCGAGATGACGGCGGGGCGCGGCTACATCGCGCTGGCGGCGCTGATCTTCGCCAAGTGGCGGCCGTGGTATGCGCTCTTCGCCTGCCTGCTCTTCGGCCTGCTGCAGGCGGTGGCGCTGCGTTTCCAGAACATCGACCTCGGCGGGATCACCATCCCGGTGCAGGTGATGGACGCGCTGCCCTACATCCTGACCGTGGTCATCCTCGCGGGCTTCGTCGGCAAGGCGATCCCGCCGCGCGCCGGCGGCGAGCCCTACGTGAAGGAGCGCTGAGGCCACCCGCGCTCTGGCGATTTGCGCCCCGACGCCCTATCTCGGGGGCAGCAATCGCCAAGATCGACAACGAGGGAGCCGGCCGATGCGTGTGATCTTCATGGGAACGCCCGATTTCTCGGTGCCGGTGCTCGACGCGCTGGTCGAGGCCGGGCACGAGATCGCCGCCGTCTACTGCCAGCCGCCGCGCCCCGCCGGGCGCGGCAAGAAGGACCGTCCGACGCCGGTGCACGCCCGCGCCGAGGCGCTGGGGCTCGAGGTGCGGCCCCCGAAGAGCCTGAAGTCGGACGACGAGCAGGCGCGCTTCGCCGCGCTGAACGCCGACGTGGCCGTCGTGGTCGCCTACGGGCTGATCCTGCCGCAGCCGGTGCTGGACGCGCCGTCCCACGGCTGCCTGAACATCCACGCCTCGCTGCTGCCGCGCTGGCGGGGGGCAGCCCCCATCCACCGGGCGATCATGGCCGGCGATGCCGAGACCGGCATCTGCATCATGCAGATGGAGGCGGGGCTCGACACCGGCCCGGTGCTGCTTCGCGAGGCCACCGAGATCGGTCGGGACGAGACCACCGGCGCGCTGCACGACCGGCTGAGCGCCATGGGCGCGCGGCTGATCGTCGAGGCGCTGGCGCGGCTCGACACGCTCTCGCCGGAGCCGCAGCCCGAGGAGGGCGTGACCTACGCCAGCAAGATCGACAAGGCCGAAGCAGCGGTGGACTGGTCGCGGCCCGCGGAGGAGGTCTCGCGCCAGATCCGTGGGCTGGCGCCTTTCCCGGGCGCCTGGACGATGCGCGAAGAGGACCGGATCAAGCTGCTCGGGGCGCGGGTGGTCGAGGGCACCGGCACGCCGGGCGAGGCGCTGGACGATGCCTTTGTCATCGCCTGCGGCAGCGGCGCAGTGCAGGTCACGCGGGCGCAGCGCGCCGGGCGGGGCGCGCAGGACGCCGACAGCTTCCTGCGCGGCATGGCGATCCCGCGCGGCACCGTACTGGGGGCGGGCTGATGGGCCCGGCGTGCGGCATCGGCTTCGGGGCGCTTCGGGGAGGGGTCATCGTCTCTTCGGCCGGGGCGACGGTTGGCGCGGCAAACCAGTGGCGCGGGAAGCGCTGAGATCATGTCGGTTGTCTGGCTCATCATCATCGGCGCGGCGGCGGGGTTTCTCGCGACGCGGTTCATGCAGGTGCGAACCGGCGTGGTCGAGACCGTCGCAATCGGCATGGCCGGCGCGGTCATCGGCGGGCTCGTGCTGCGGTTCGTCGTGGCGATCACCGGTGCCCTCGCGGGGCTCGTCGGCGCGGTGCTGGGCGCGATGCTGCTGATCTGGCTCTGGCGCCTCTACATGCGGCGGTAGTCTTCGGGGGTGGTGGGTTGATAACCCACCCTACAAGCGGCGCACCCGCGCGGATTCTAGGCGCGCAGCGCCGCCGCGCCATCGGCAGCCCGCCCCACCGGGCTGGCCATCTGGTGAGGCGGGCGCGACCTGTCGAGGTCATGCGGACATGGCGGCGATAAACCGAAAGGTTCGCTGTGAAGCTCGCGACCCCGCGGGCTGCCGACGGCGCTCTTTCGCACCGGGGCGTGCAGAGCAGCGAGGTGATGCACCTTGAGCTCGCTGCATCACGTTTTCCACGCACGACCCCCTATGTGCGCCCGCGCGAAGACCCTGCGCGCGGCCCCGGAATTGTCCGAAGGCTCCTGGCAGCTAGATTCCCTCCCAAAGCAAGGGAGATTTACCGATGGGCCTTCTCGTCGACGGCCAGTGGCATGACCGCTGGGACTACACCAACGAACACGGCAAGTTCGAACGCTGGGTCACCGGCTTTCGCAACTGGATCACTCCGGACGGAAGCCCCGGACCGAGCGGCGAGGGCGGCTTTCCGGCCGAGGCCAACCGCTACCATCTCTACGTCAGCTATGCCTGCCCCTGGGCGCACCGAACGCTGATCTTCCGCGCCCTCAAGGGGCTCGAGGACATCATCGGCGTCAGCGTTGTCCACCCGGAGATGCTTTCGGACGGCTGGACCTTCGACAGGGATTTTGCCGGAGCGACGGGCGACGATCTCTACGACCTGCCGTTCCTGCGCGACATCTACCTCAAGGTGGATCCGGGCATGTCGGGTCGCGTGACCGTGCCCGTGCTCTGGGACAAGCAGCGCGAGACCATCGTGTCGAACGAGAGCGCCGAGATCATCCGGATGCTGAACTCGGCCTTTGACGGCGTGACCGGCAACCATGACGACTACTGGCCCGAAGAACTGCGCGAGGCCATCGAGCCGGTGAACGAGCGGATCTACGACACGGTCAACAACGGCGTCTACAAGGCCGGCTTCGCGACCTCGCAGAAGGCCTATGAAGAGGCCGTCGGCCCGCTGTTCGAGACGCTCGACTGGATCGAGGAGCGGCTTTCGAGCCGGCGCTACCTGATGGGAGACCGGATCACCGAGGCCGACTGGCGGCTGTTCACCACGCTCATCCGGTTCGATCAGGTCTACGAGTGCCACTTCAAGTGCAACAAGCGCCGTATCGTCGACTATCCGTCGATCTGGGGCTACACGCGCGAACTCTACCAGTGGCCCGGCGTGGCGGACACGGTACATTTCGACCACATCAAGCGGCACTACTACTACAGTCACGACATGATCAATCCCGAGCGGATCATCCCGGTGGGGCCGGACCTCGACCTCATGGCGCCGCACGGCCGCGACCGGCTCGCCGCCGCCTGACCACGGCGCGCGCGTCCGGCCTCAGGCTCCGGGCGTGCTCTGCCCGTAATGCTCGACCATCGTGGCGAGATCGGCGGGCGGTGTCGCGCTCGGCAGGTAGGCGCAGGCATTCGCGCAGTGCCGGAAGATCGACCCGTCCGAGAAAAACGACGTGTTGGTCACGAAGATCACACGCGTGTCCGGCTGGCGGTAGCTCGCGAAATCGGCGACCGCCAGCGCGCTGCCGTCGTCGAGCACGAGATCGAGAACGATGATCTGGAAGTCGACCTCGTGCAGGAGCGCGGTCGCGGCGTTCTGAGACACCGCGAGATGCACCCGCGCACCCATCCTTTCGAGATGGCGCTGCCAGAGCGTCGCAAGCTCTTCACGGCTTTCGACAATCAGAACGTTCACTGCACCCTCCGCAGTCCGCGGTCCTTTCCGCATACTTCCCTTGTCAGATCGAGTTATAAATAAATGTTTAACGCTATCGTAAACTCTGTGAACAAAACGCAAACATAAGCGGGATCCCGCTTCTTGCGCCACCTTCCCGGGCTGATACTGTGCCCTCGACCATTGCGGAGGCTCCGATGCGCTTACCCCTTCTCCTTGCCGTTCTGGCCCTGCCGGGCGCCGCGCTGGCACAGGATGTGCCCTGTGGTGGCGACTTCCGGGATTTTATCGAAGGGCTCCGCGAAGAGGCCGTTTCGATGGGGCATGACCCGGCCGAGGTCGACCGGTTTCTCTCGGGCGCCGAAATCGACCGCAAGGTGCTGCAACGCGATCGCGGGCAGGGCATCTTCCAGACGCCGTTCATCGACTTCTCGCGCAAGCTCATCAGCCAGTATCGCCTCGACAAGGGGCGGGAGCTGGCCAATCGCTGGGACGAGGTCTTCGACCGGATCGAGCGGGACTACGGCATCGCCCGGGGGGTCTTGTTGGCGTTCTGGGCATTCGAGACCGACTACGGCGCCTACCAGGGAGATTTCAACACGCTGGACGCGCTGGTGACGCTGGCACACGATTGCCGGCGGCCCGAAATTTTCCGTCCGCAGATCTTTGCCGCGCTCGAACTCTACGAGCACGGGGACTTCGATCCGGACCGCACGACCGGGGCCTGGGCAGGCGAGATCGGCATGGTGCAAATGCTGCCGCGGGACATCCTCGAAAGCGGACTTGACGGCGATGGCGACGGGCATGTCCTGCTGAAGTCGTCCGCCCCGGATGCGCTCATGTCAGGGGCGAAGATGCTCTCGGGGCTGGGCTGGCGGCCCGGCGAGCCCTGGCTTCAGGAGGTCGTTCTGCCCGAGGATCTCGACCTGTCGCTGACCGGGCTCGAAACCGAGATGACCGTGGGCGAATGGGAACAGCTGGGCGTGAAGGGCCGCGAAGGGCGTCTCGACGATGCGCGGCTGCCGGCGTCGATCCTGTTGCCGCAGGGCAAGGGGGGGCCGGCGTTCATCGCCTATCCCAACTTTCGGGTCTACTTCGAGTGGAACCAGAGCTTCGTCTACGTGATGACCGCGGCCTATTTCGCTACGCGCCTCGAGGGGGCCCCGGTCTACGAGGCGGGAAACCCCGATCCCGGGCTCTCGGGCGAGCAGATGATGACCTTGCAGAAGGCGCTGCAGGACCGGGGCTACGACGTCGGCGGCATCGACGGCATCCTTGGTGCGGGCACTCGTGCGGCAGTGCGCGACATGCAGGCCAAGCTCGGGCTGCCGGCCGACGGCTGGCCCACGCAGGCGCTGCTCGATCGGCTCTGAGCCACCTTCGGGCTGGGCCGAAAAGTTTTCTGCGAAAACTTTTGCCGGGAAAATTCCTCTGCGAGGAATTTTCGCCGCCAGCGGCCGGGCTAGGTGTCGCACCATGAGCGATACAAGACCTTCCCGCCCGCAACCGGCCCCTGTCACCCGCCTCTTCGAAGGCGGAGCGGAGAGTCCGAACAACCCGACGCTGCCCGTGGTGATCCACCGGGACGTGCTTGCGGGTCGAACGCCGCAGGCCGTCTGCGCCGCGATGGAAGCGAATGGATGGGGCGGAACATGGGTGTGGACCGTCTTTGACTACCATCACTACCACCCCGACGCCCACGAGGCGCTGACCGTGGCATCGGGCGAGGCCCGGCTGCGGCTCGGTGGACCGGGCCCGGAAGGCGAGGACGTGGACGTTGCTGCAGGCGATTGCCTGATCCTCCCGGCGGGGACCGGTCACTGCCGCCTTTCGCAGAGCGACGATTTCCGCATATGCGGTGCCTATCCCCCGGGACAGCAAGACTTCACGACACGCCGGGCCGGCCCCGATGCCGGCCGCGATGCCTCGGTGATCGCGGCGGTGGCGTTGCCTGAAACGGACCCGATCTTCGGTAGGGACGGGCCGTTGCCCCGGCTTTGGGCAGAGGCGATCAGCCGGGGATGATCTCGAAGGTCGTCACGTCGACCATGCCCCGATCGGTGATCTTCAGCGCCGGGATCACCGGCAGGGCAAGGAAGGCGAGCTGCAGGAAGGGTTCCTCGAGCGTGACGCCCAGACCGCGTGCCGCCGCGCGCAGATCGACCAGCCGGTCGCGCACCGTCTCGAACGGCTCTAGGCTCATCAGCCCGGCCACGGGCAATGCCAGCTCGGCGAGGATCTCGCCGCCCTTTGCCACCACGAAGCCGCCCTCGAGCGCCTCGAGCCGGTTGGCCGCGAGCGCCATGTCGTCGTAGCCGACGCCGACACAGGCGATGTTGTGGTGGTCGTGGCAGACCGTCGATGCAATGGCCCCCGCCTGCAGTCCGAAGCCCTTCACGAAGCCGGTCGCGATGTTGCCGTTGCGGCCGTGACGCTCGACCACGGCGATGCGCACGAGGTCGCGCGTGCTGTCGGGGCGCTTGTCCCCGTCTTCGATCGCGATGCGCTCGTGCAGGTGATCGGTGAGGATCTGGCCCTCTCGGATGCCGATGACATCGGTCTCTTCGCGGTTGCCGGTGGCACGGAACTGAGAGGCAGTGATCCGCGGCGCCTGCACCGATCCGCGCCCGACCGGCGGGAGGGTCTCGCGCGCGGCAAAGGCGGCGTCATCGGCCCGCACACCGGCTGCCAGAACCAGCTGCGCATGGCACCCTTCAAGGCTGTCCACGGCCACGATGTCGGCCCGCTTGCCCGGCGCGATCATGCCGCGGTCCTTCAGGCCGAAGGCCTCGGCCGCCGACAGGGAAGCCGCACGGTAGGCGGCGAGCGGCGGCGTTCCCAGCGAGATCAGCGTGCGGATCATGTAGTCGAGATGCCCGTGCTCGGCGATGTCGAGCGGGTTGCGGTCATCGGTGCACAGGCACATGTAGGGCGCCGTGCGCTCGGTCAGCACCGGCTGCAGCGCGTGCAGGTCCTTCGAAACCGAGCCCTCGCGGATCAGCACCCGCATCCCCTTGCGCAGCTTCTCGAGCGCCTCCTCGGCGCTGGTGGCCTCGTGCTCGGTGCGGATGCCGGCGGCGACATAGGCGTTGAGATCCCGGCCCAGCAGCAGCGGGCAGTGCCCGTCGACATGGCCACCTTCGAACAGCCGCAGCTTCTTCATTGCCTCGGGGTCGCGATGGATCACGCCGGGGTAGTTCATGAATTCCGCCAGCCCGATGCCGGAGGGGTGCCCCATCAGCGGCGCGAGATCCTCGGCGAGAAGCTCGGCGCCCGCGGTCTCCATGTGGGTCGAGGGCACGCAGGAGGACAGCTGGACGCGGATGTCCATCACGGTGTGTTCGCTGGCCCGCTGGAAGTAGCGAATTCCCTCGGCGCCGATCACGTTGGCAATCTCGTGCGGGTCGCAGATCGCGGTGGTGACGCCGCGCGGCGTGACGCAGCGGTCGAATTCGAACGGCGTGACCAGCGAGCTTTCGATGTGCAGATGCGTGTCGATGAAGCCGGGCACGAGGATCAGGCCGCTCACGTCGATGACCTCTTTCCCCTCGTAGCTGTCGAGCGTCCCTACGATGGTGTCGCCGCAGACGGCGACATCGCCCTCGAGCAGATCGCCGGTCATCAGGTCGAGGATGCGCCCGCCGCGCAGCACGAGGTCCGCCGGAGCATCGCCGCGCCCCTGTGCGATGCGGGTTTCGAGATCGGCCATGCGCAGCCTCCTTGTGGGTGTCCTTGGCCGACTGTCGCACAGCGCGCCGGGGCAGGCGAGGGGCGAAGGTGTTGAAACGGCGCTGGTCTGGCGGCTTGGCGGCGGCCCGAGGTTCGGGCGCGCCAGGCTGACCGGAGGTGTCAGCCTTCGGCTGCTCCCCTACGGGCGTCGCTCGAGGAGCCGATCCCGCTGCGCGGGCCGCCCTGTGCCTCCACTCTCGCGACAAGGGCCTTGCGGCTCATGGCCCAGATCGGTTTCAGCGCGCGCAGGTCGTCAGGCGCGGGGAGGGTCTCGTGTTTCAGGCTGGCTTCGATCTTCAGCAGCGCGGAGCGCATCGCCCCGACCCCGAAGGTGCCGCAGGAGCCTGCGCAGCGATGTGCCCGCGCCGCGAGGTCGGGCGCGTCCGGTGCGGTCTCTGCAAGCGCGGCGATCTCGCGGTCCGTCTCCTGCAGGAAGCGTGCGAGCAAAGGCTGGGCGGCGCCATCGGGAAGCGCATCGAGAAACTGGTCCAGCAGGCGATCATCTAGCAGGGACAGGGGCGATGACCGCTGGTCGTTCGGCTGCGGTTTCGCTGGCGCAATTCCGGCGACACTTCGGGCAAGCGTGTCCCGCAGGCCCATGCGGTCGACGGGCTTTGTCAGGAAGGCCGTCATGCCCGCCTGACGAAAGGTCTCGCGTTCTTCTGGGAAGGCGTGGGCCGTGAGCGCGATGATGGGGGCGCGTGCGGACGGGCCGCCGCCACGGCGGATTGCGCGCGTGGCTTGCGTGCCGTCCATGACCGGCATGGAGATGTCCATGAGGATGACATCGAACCGCCGGGATGAGGCTTTTTGCACTCCCATCTGCCCGTTCTCGGCGATGGTGACGTGATGACCGTCGCGCTCCAGCATCCGCTGCACGATGAAGCGGTTGATCTCGTTGTCCTCGACGACCAGCACCTCCAGGGCCGAGATCGGCGGGACGGTTGCCGGGTGGGGCGGCGCTTCGGGCGCGACTTCAGCGGCCGGCGGCAGGGGCAGGCGGATCCAGAACAGGCTGCCTTGACCGGCTTCGCTCTCGGCGCCGATTTCGCCACCCATCAGCCGGGTGTAGCGGCGCGCGATGCCGAGACCCAGACCGGTGCCACCGGCTTCGCGCGCGTAGGAGGAATCGAGCGTCTCGAAATCCTCGAAAATCCGGTCGAGCTGCTCTTCCGCGATGCCGATTCCGCTGTCGATAACGCGAAATTCGATCATTTCCCCGGTGCCGGGAAGCTGCTCGACCTCGATCTCCACCTTGCCGTTTCGCGTGAACTTCAGCGCGTTACCCGTCAGATTGAGCAGAACCTGTCGCAGCCGCCGGGCATCGCCCTCGACCAGCGGACGTGGCGCGCCGCACCAGTGCCATGACAGCCGGTTGCCGTAGCTTTCGGCAAGAGGGATCGCCGTCGCGACCAGCCCGTCCAGCAGATCTCGCAGCGAGAAAGGCGCGGGGTCCAGCGCCAGCTTGCCGGCCTCGACCTTCGTGAGGTCGAGAACGTCGTTCACCAGATCCAGCAGAAGCTGGCCGGAGACCTGCATCCGGTCGAGAAGACCTGCCGGGGACGAGCCGAGGTCATGGTCTCGCAGAAGTTGCATCGTGCCCAGCAGTCCGTTCAGCGGAGTGCGCATCTCGTGGCTCATCACGGCGAGGAATTCCGATTTCGCGCGCTCTCCGGCAAGGGCGCGGTCGCGCGCCTCGGTCAGTTGCTGCTCGGCCTCCTTCCACGGCGTGATGTCGCGGATATAGGCCACGTAGAGCGGTTCCTCGGTCTCGGCCCGGTCGACGCTGAATTCCGCGGGAAAGCAGCGCCCGTCGCGGGCCTGGAGGGTGACCTCGAAATTGCGTTCCTCAGGGCGGGGGCGCCGGCGTTCCTCGGCGAAGGCGAAGACCGAGACAAGCGCGTGATCCGATGCCTCGGGCGGTGCGAAGAGATGGCGGGCGGGTCGTCCGCAGGCTTCGGCTCTCGTGTAGCCGAAGATGCGTTCGGCCGCAGCGTTGAAGGCGCGTATCTCGCCGGCCTCATCGGTGACGACGATGGCATTCGGCGAGGTCTCGACGATGGTGCGCAGCCGGACGCTCGTGCTTTCGACCTGGTCTGCGCGGTCGCGCGCCAGCCGGAAAAGTCGAAACAGGGTGACCGCCAGGAGGGTGAGCCCGAGAAACAGCGCCATCAGCACGGCCGCCATGTAGATCAGCAGCCGCGTGATCCCCTCCCGCCGCCGGTCCGAAAGCTCGGCGAAGCTGGAGAGGGCAGCCAGCGAGAACGCGCGAATATCCTTGCCGACCGTCTCCGTCTGTGCGGTCAGCATCGGCAGGGCCTCGGCCAGCGCGGCCTCGGGCCCGTCGATCAGCGGGGTGGTGGCGCCGAGAAAGTCCTGCACGCGGGTGTAGGGATTGGTGAACCCGGGCGTGTCGTCGAGCGCCCGGAACAGCCTGCCGTCGCGCAGGGTGACCATGCGGCTGTAGAAGATGTCGAAACGCAGCCGCACCGTGTCGAGCGCACTCGGGTCGGCCTCTGCCTGCTCGAGGGCCAGCTGGAACCTCAGGAACTCGACGTCGGCCTGTGCGAGGGTCCATTGCAGGTTGTCGGAATTCGCCGTCGAGAAGGCATCGATCTCGCGCTGGACCATCATGCCGAGCCAGATGACCAACCCGCCCCAGCACAGGAGGATCAGGCCACCGAGCGCACTTCGGGCGCGTGTCGTGCCGGTGAGGTGGCGCAGGGGCAGCAGGACGCTCATCGGACCATGCATCAGTCGAGCACGTCGATGCGGTCGAACTGCCAGATGCTGCGCGCATGGATATGGCAGGTTCGGACGGCGGGATCGGCATCATGGGGATACATGAGCCCGAGCGTGCCCTTGTCGCGCACCGACACGGCTGCGCGACGATCGTGATGGGCGATGACCGGCGCCTTCGCGGGCGCGTCGATGCAATGACCCGTCGCCCCGACTGCTTCGAGCAGGGAGCGCAGCGTCACTCCGGTGAGTTGCGGCGGCGTGCCCGTCCGGATCGTGCGGGTTTCGCTCTTCCGTTTCTCCAGCCTTTCGAGCCCGACACGGTCGAAAAGGGGGCGCGCGCCTTTGGTGACGTGCATGGTGCTGCCGCCGACGCTCTGTACACTCACGTTGGACGGGACGGAAAACTCCGTCGCCGTGCCAGATGGGTGGGGCTGGGCAAGCACGGCCAGCGTGCACAGAAGGGTCGGCAGGAATAGCATGGATCCGGTCCTCGGGGTGGGGCCAGATGTAAAATTCGCATCGCCGGCGGCCTCGGGTCACTCGCGCATGCGGACAGGGCGCGCACCCAAAGGGCGAGATCACGAGCGCGTTCGTAGTGCAGGGCTGGGGCATTGCGGCTTCCGGCGGTGTTGTCGATGCCCGGGGAATACCTGCCATCCGTTAACAAACTGGAGAGATCGGGCGGATAATCTGCCCTTCACGCTTCCAGGACCCGGGGGCAGCACCTGATTCGATTTCTTTCCGGTCGCATGCCGGGGGCGATGTGCAGACCGAAGCGCGCCTTGCGAAGGGAGACAGATGTGACGGCCATTTCGAACCCGCGCCAGGCAGCGGGCCGCCGCGGCGCACTGCGTATCCTGATCGCCGACGACCACGAGCTTCTGCGCGATACGCTCGAGCTGTTCCTGGCCTCCGAAGGCGACTTCGAGACAGTCACCGTCGCCAGCTACTCCGAGGCGGAACAGCTCGTCGCGTCGGGCGAGCGGTTCGATCTCGTGTTGCTGGACTATTCCATGCCGGGAATGAACGCGCTCGAGGGGTTCGAACGAATGAGCGCCCTCGAGGGCGCGAAGCGTGTGGCCATCATCTCGGGCACGGCCAGCCGCGAGGTTGCCGAGCGGGTGCTGGCCACCGGCGCGGCGGGCTTCCTGCCCAAGACGCTCTCGGCGAAGTCTCTCGTGAACGCGGTGCGCTTCATGGCGATGGGCGAGCAATATGCGCCGCTCGACTTCATGCGCAGCGATGACCCGGGGCACCGCAACCCGCTGGCGGAGCAGCTGTCACGCCGCGAACTGGAGGTGCTCGAGGGGCTGACGCGGGGCAAGTCCAACAAGGAGATCGCGCGTGACCTTCAGATCCGCGAGCCGACGGTGAAGCTGCACGTCAAGACGCTCTACCGGAAGATCAACGCCGCGAACCGCACGCATGCGGCGATCATCGCGAAGGAGGCCGGACTTTTCTGACACGCTGACCGATGCAAGGGGCGCGAGCCCCCCGGTGCATCGATCGGTCAGGTCAGTCGCCGGTCAGACCCATTTCGCCATCGGCGGCAGGCTCATAAGCACTGCGTTGGCGTCATGTCCGGTGGCGAGGCCGAACTTGGTGCCGCGGTCGTAGACGAGGTTGTACTCGGCATAGAGCCCGCGGTGCACGAGCTGTGCGTCCTTGTCGGCATCGGAAAAGGGCTGCACGCGCCGTTTCTCGACCAACGGCAGGTAGGCGGGCAGGAAGGCGCGGCCGATGTCCTGCGTCAGCGCGAAATCGGCCTCCCAGTCGCCGGTGTTGCGGTCATCCATGAAGATGCCGCCGACGCCGCGCGCCCGCTTGCGGTGGGGGATGTAGAAATACTCGTCTGCCCAGGCCTTGAGCTCAGGGTAGACCGTGGCCCCGTGCGGATCGAGCCAGGCCTTCTGGGTGTCGTGGAAATGCGCCGTGTCCTCGGCATACTCGATGCACGGGTTGAGGTCGGAGCCGCCGCCGAACCACCATGCGTTGGGGGTCCAGAACATCCGGGTGTTCATGTGCACGGCGGGCGCATGCGGGTTCTGCATGTGCGCGACCAGGCTGATGCCGCTCGCCCAGAAGCGCGGGTCGGTCTCGATGCCGGGAACGCCGCGCGCAGCCATGGATTTCTGCGCGGCCTCGCCCAGCGTGCCGTATACCGTCGAGACGTTCACGCCGACCTTCTCGAAGACGCGGCCGCCGCGCATCACGCTCATCAGGCCTCCGCCGGCGTCGCTGCCGTCCTCGGTGGAGCGTGTCGTCGGCGTGACTTCGAAACGCCCGGGCTCTGAAGCGGAGAAGGGGCCGGTGGCATGGGTGGCCTCGAGCCCCTCGAAGGCGGCCACGATCTCGTCGCGCAGGCTGCGGAACCAGTCCGAGGCCCGGGTCTTGCGGGCGTCGAAGTCGGTCGTCTCGGTCATGGTCGGGGCCTCCTGGTCTGCGACGGCCCCCGTGTTAGCCGAGGGACCGGCCGGGAGCAATCAGTGCGCCGGGGTCTGCACCGGGTCAAGCAGGGTGCGGCCGCCGTCGACGGTCAGGATCTGGCCGGTCATGAAGCCGGCCGCCTCGGACGCGAGGAACTGCACCGCTTCGGTCAGCGCGGCCGGCGAGGCGATATGGCTCAGCGGCGTGTTGTCCTCGATCTCCTTGCGGACGTTGGGCTCGTCCTTGAGGATGTCCTTGAGCTTTGCCGACATGACCGAGCCGAAACTGATGCCGTTCACGCGGATCCGGTGCGGCGCCATGGCGACCGCCATCGAGCGGGTCATCTGGTCGAGCGCGGCGCAGGAGACCGAATAGGCCATGAGCTGGGGCTGCGCCCGCCGCGCCGCGATGGACGACAGGTTGATGATCGAGCCAGCGGGCCGGTCGCCGGCGCTCTCGGCCTGCTTGATCATGCGTTTCGCGACGATCTGGCTCAGGCGCAGCGCCGGCATGAGGTTCTGCCCGATCAGCGTCTCGACGGTGCCGTCGTCGATGTCGAGCGGATCCGCGGGGATCATCTGCCGTGCCCCGTTCACCAGGATATCGACCCGGTCGAAGGAATCGATCGTGGCCGACAGCAGGTTCGCGAGCGTCAGCCGCTCACGCAGGTCGCCGGCGAAGTAGCGCATGTTGTTGTCGTCGTCCTGCTTGCCACATTCCTTGGCAAGCCGGTTTTCGTCCATGTCGGCGAACATCACGTTGGCGCCCTTGTTGGCGAAATGCCGGGCGATGGCGAGCCCTACGCCGTTGGCGGCGCCGGTGACGATGGCGGTCTTGCCTTCGATCGAATAGCTCATGCGGAGGATCCTGCGATCTGGCCCCGCTCAGGGGCGATGACGGCGTTCAGCGATGCGGACGCGTGGCGTGGAGGATCTTGAACCGACCATCACCGGCAATCTCGTCGCTGTTTCGGAAATGCGCCTCGAGCGCGGTTTCGTAGGGCAGGTGACGGTTGGCGACGAGCCAGAGCGCCCCCGAGGGTTTCAGCACCCGCCGCGCGGCAGCGATGAAGGCCCGTCCGAGCGCCGGGTCGGCCTTGCGCCCGACGTGGAAGGGCGGGTTCATCACCACGGCGTCGAGCAGCACGGGCGGCTGCCAGGTGGTCGCATCGGCCCAGTGGAACCGGGCGCGCGTGTCGTCGATGTTGCGGCGGGCGCAGTCGAGCGCGGTGGCGTCGGCCTCGACCAGGTGCAGGCTGGCGATCTTGTCGCGCTTCAGCAGGCCCATGGCGAGCCCGCCCCAGCCGGCACCCAGATCGGCCACGTCTCCGCCGACCTTGTCGGGCAGGGCGGCGAGCAGAGCTTCGGTCGCGGGGTCGGGCGCATCGGCCGAGAATACGCCGGGTGCAGTCCAGTGACCGTGGGCGTTGACCTCGGCGTGGCGCGTCCAGTCGGCGAAATCGGCCGTGGCGTCGATCCAGATCGTCTTGCCGTGCGCCTTCGAGACCTGCCCGAGCAGCGGGACGCGGCGCTTGATCGCCTTGATGATGGGCTCGATGCCGTCGGTCTTCTGTCCGTCGATCACGATGAGCCCGCCTGTCGCGGCTGCGCAGGCCTCGGCCACGCGCGCCTCGGCAAGGTCGCGGGCGCGCGGCAGGAAGACGATCGCGGCGGCGAAGGGGCCCTCGGGCGTGCGGGTGACGGAGACGCCGCGCCGCTCCCAGGCGTCGAAGTCGGGCTTGACGTGCTGCAGGACGACACAGCGGTCGAGCGGGAGCGCATCGGCGACCAGATCACCGGGCGCGCCCAGCAGCAGGATGCGCCCCTCTTCGGGCAGGGTCATCCCTGCCTCGGTTGCGAAACTCAGTCTGTCGGCTGTCATGGCAGGGCCGCCGGGGTGGGGCGGCTCACTCCTTTTCCATGGTACATTGGAGCGGGTGCTGGTGGCGGCGGGCGAAATCCATAACCTGCCCGACCTTGGTCTCGGCGATCTCGTGGCTGAAGACGCCGACCACGGCGACGCCCTTCTTGTGCACGGTCAGCATGATCTCGAACGCCTGCGCGTGGGACATGCCGAAGAACCGCTCGAGCACGTGAACGACAAATTCCATCGGGGTGTAGTCGTCGTTGAGCAGCAGAACCTTGTAGAGCGGCGGCCGCTTGGTCTTGGGCTTGGTCTGCAGGACCACATCGGCATCGCCCTCGCCACCCCCGGGAGAGGACGGCGTGTTCGCGAGGCGGATGGTGTTTTCCGTGATGGGTAGGGGCATCTCGGGCTCAAGGCGCTTTGCGGTTGAAGGTTTGAAGCGTCTATATAAAGCGGGGCGCCCCATGAGGAAAGGGGCGCAGAAGGGAGTCTTGCCTGTATGACCCGCAATTTGCAAACGATAGGTTTCGACGCGGACGACACGCTCTGGCACAACGAGCGGTTTTTCCAGCTCACGCAGGAGCGTTTCGCGGCGCTGCTGAAGGATCACGCAGAGGCGGATCACCTGGGCGAGCGGCTGCTCGAGGCCGAGAAGCGGAACATCGGTCACTACGGATTCGGTGTGAAGGGCTTCGTGCTCTCGATGATCGAGACCGCGATCGAGGTCACCGACGGCCGGGTTCCAGGAAGCGTGATCTCGGAGCTGCTGAAGGCGGGGCAGGACATGCTCAACCATCCCATCGAACTGTTGCCCCACGCGCGGGAGGCGGTGGAGACGCTCGCCGAGAAACATCATCTCGTGCTCATCACGAAAGGCGACCTTCTGCACCAGGAGCGCAAGCTCGCGCAATCCGGTCTGGGAGAGCTGTTCGACGCGGTCGAGATCGTCTCGGACAAGCAGGCGGACACCTATGCGCGTATCTTCGGGCGCACTCCGGGCGGCCCCGAAGCGGCGATGATGGTCGGAAATTCGCTGAAATCCGACGTCTGCCCGGCGCTTGAGGCAGGCAGCTGGGGCGTGCATGTGCCGCAGGATCTGCTCTGGTCGCTCGAGCACGCCGACGTGCCCGATCATCCGCGTTTCGTCGAACTTGGGGATCTCGGCACGCTGCCAGACCTTGTCTCACGCATCGGTTGAGTCGGGGTCGCGCAGGCTGGGTGTCGCAAATTTGCCGCAATCGCCGTTTTGGTGTGCCCGTTGACGCCTCGACGCAATATATGGGTTTGCCTGCCTTCGAAAAGGGCTGTAAATCAACAGATTGCAGTCTTTCCTTGAAGCACTTTCCGTGCTAGCTTGTCTGACAATCAAAAATGTTCACCGGCGAAAACAGTCGGGAACGCGAGGCAGACAGAAGGCGGATACCGTGAAGGAACGGCGTAGGCAGTGGCCGGGCCGAGCAGGCCTGTTGCACAGAAATATCCTGTATCTCGTTACAACGTTGTGTTTTCTCATCGCGATGCCGATGAGCGCGACCGCGGCCCCGTATGCGGCCATGGTTCTGGACGCCCGCTCGGGCGAAGTCCTCCATTCCGAGAATGCAAATACGCGGCTGCATCCGGCCTCGCTGACGAAGATGATGACGCTCTACATCACCTTCGAGGCGGTCCAGCACGGCGAGATCACCATGGACACGATGGTGACGGTGTCGCGCAACGCCGCATCCGAGCCGCCCTCGAAGCTGGGGCTGCGAGAAGGGCAGAAGATCAAGCTGCGCTACCTGGTGCGCGCGGCGGCGGTGAAGTCGGCCAACGATGCGGCCACCGCCATCGGCGAGGCGATCTCCGGGACCGAGATGGCCTTTGCAGCGCGCATGACCCGCACGGCCAAGGCGCTTGGCATGAACGCCACGACGTTCAAGAACGCCAACGGCCTGACCCAGTCGGGGCACCTCTCGACGGCGCACGACATGTCGCTGCTCGGGCGGCACATGGTCTACGACTACCCGCAGTATTATAACCTGTTTTCCCGGGTCTCGACCGACGCGGGGATGCGCGAGGTCTACAACACCAACCGCCGCTTCCTGAGATCCTACAAGGGCGCTGACGGCATCAAGACGGGCTACACCCGCGCCGCCGGTTTCAACCTTGTCGCCTCGGCCGAGCGCGGGCGCGAGCGGATCATCACCACGGTCTTCGGCGGCCGGTCGACCTCGACCCGCAACGCCAAGGTTGCCGAGCTGATGGATCTCGGCTTCAAGCGCGCCAAGACGAACGTCGCGCTGCGCAAGCCATCGATGCCGGCCTACCTCGGCAACCGGGGGCTGTCGGTGATGGTCGCGAAGAGCGCCGATCCCTCGCCCGAGGGGGCGCGTGGCAAGACCGTGCGTGTCGTCGCCGCGGCGGTCACACGCAGCCTGCGGCCGCAGGCGCGTCCGGGCACGGGCGAGGTCGATGTCGCGCCGCTGGTGGCCGAGATCGAGGGCGACATCGAGACGGTCCTTGCCCAGGTGCAGACCGCCGAAGAGACCGCCGTGGCCGAGGTGCCCGCGCCGCCGCAGGTCGCGGATGCGTCGAAGACCGCTCCGGACATGTCGATCAAGCCGATGCGTCGTCCGCAGCAGATCGTGCTGGCAACGGCTGCCGCCGCCGCTGTCGAGCCGATCGTCGAGACCACCGCCGAGGCCGCGCCGGCATCGCAGGAAGTGGTGACCCGCGTCTCCACCTCCGGTGGGCGTCACTGGGGCATCAACGTCGGTCGCTATCCCAGCCGCTACGCCGCCGAGAAGGTGCTGCTGAAGACCGCGCTGATGGAGACGACGACCCTCGATGGCTCGCTGCGCAAGGTGGTCAACCGCAGCAGCGGCTTCGATGCCAACTTCATGGGGCTGTCGCGCGAGACCGCGGACCTTGCCTGTCGCCGGCTCCAGGCCCGGCAGGTGACCTGCTTCATGATCGGGCCGGGCTGACACAGCCCGCGCCTTCGGAACGTGACCGGCCCGGAAGGGGACCGGCGTGCCTCACAGGATACTGGCCCTCGGAGATTTCCGGGGGCCTTTTCCTTTTGAAGGGGTCTTTCAGGAAGGGAAAACGGTATTCGCCGGGATGGCGAAACGCCGGAAATGACAAACCCCCGAAAGGCCGTCTGCCCCGGGGGTTGCCGTATCGTATATGGACGCTCGGGCGGCCGGAGCCGCGTCTTGCGTCGATGTGCCGGAAGGTCAGCTGCGTGACCGGCGGCGTCAGGTCTTAGAGGAGACCTTCGCGCTGGGCCTTCTTGCGCGCCAGCTTGCGGGCACGGCGGATGGCCTCGGCCTTTTCGCGCGCTTTCTTCTCGGACGGTTTCTCGAAATGTTGCCGGAGCTTCATTTCACGGAACACGCCTTCGCGCTGCAGCTTCTTCTTCAGGGCGCGGAGCGCCTGATCGACATTGTTGTCGCGAACACTGACCTGCATGTGGTTGTCACCACCTTTCTAGGTTTGAGTTGCAATGATTGCAGGAGGTGGCCGTATAGCAAGGCCGAACTAAATTGTCTAGGGTTCAGAAATAACTGAGTCGAAGGAGAGGCCCCATGACAGACGATACAGCTGGGCGCCTGCTGGATGCGGCGCTGAACCATGTCGCCTTCGACGGGTGGTCGGAAACGACCTTCCGCGCGGCGGTCAAGGATGCGGACGTGGACCCGGTGGTGGCACGCGGCCTGTTTCCCCGAGGGGCGGTCGACCTGGCCGTCGCGTTTCACAAGCGCGGCGACGACGCAATGGTCGAACGCCTGAAGGAACTCGAAGCAAACGACGAGGGCGGCCTGCGCTACCGCGACCGCATTGCGCGCGCGGTCCGCACCCGGATCGAGGTCGTGAAGGACCGCGAGGCGGTGCGCCGCGGCTCCACGCTGTTTACCCTGCCGCCCTATGCGCCGGATGGGGCCAAGCTCGTCTGGGGCACCGCCGACCGGATCTGGGAAACGCTCGGAGACACCGCGCGCGACGTGAACTGGTACACCAAGCGCGCCACGCTGAGCGGTGTCTACTCCTCGACGGTGCTCTACTGGCTGGGCGACGATTCGGTCGATCACCAGGCGACATGGGATTTCCTCGACCGACGGATCGAGGACGTGATGCGCTTCGAGAAGACCAAGGCCAAGATGCGTGAAAACCCTGTTCTCAAACGGGTTCTTGCCGGTCCCGAGAAGGTTCTGAGCAACATCCGTGCGCCGCGTTCGGTGCGCGAGAACGACCTGCCGGGCGGCTGGACCGCCCCGCGATAGAAACCAACAGGAAGACCACATGACCGACATGATGCGCGCCGTCGAGATCTCCGAACCCGGCGGCCCCGAAGTGCTGCGCCTGACCGAGCGCCCGGTGCCCGAGCCGGAGCACGGCGGCGTGGTGATCCGCGTGGCCTGGGCCGGGGTGAACCGTCCCGACGCCCTGCAGCGGGCCGGCAACTACGCGCCGCCGAAAGGAGCGAGCGACCTGCCGGGCCTCGAGGCCTCGGGCGAGGTCGTCGCGGTCGGCCCGGACGTCACGTGGCCTGCTGTCGGCGACGAGGTCTGCGCGCTGCTGCCCGGCGGCGGTTACGCGGAATACGTGGCGACGCCCGCCGCGCACTGCCTGCCGGTGCCGCGCGGGATGGGCCTGCGCGAGGCGGCCTGCCTGCCCGAGACCTTCTTCACCGTCTGGTCGAACGTCTTCGAGCGCGGCGGCCTGCAGGCCGGCGAGCGGTTCCTCGTGCATGGCGGCAGTTCGGGCATCGGCACCACGGCGATCCAGCTCGCCTCGGCCTTCGGGGCGCGTGTCTTCGCGACCGCCGGGTCGGCCGATAAATGTGCCGCCTGCGAATCACTCGGGGCCGAACGCGCGATCAACTACCGCGAGGAGGATTTCGTCGAGATCCTGCGCGGCGAGGGTGGTGCGCATCTGATCCTCGACATGGTGGGCGGCGATTACATCCCGCGCGACGTCAAGGCGCTGGCGGACGAGGGGCGGCTGGTGCAGATCGCCTTTCTGCAGGGCCCCAAGGTCGAGCTGAACTTCGCGCAGGTGATGATGCGCCGGCTGACGATCACCGGCTCGACGCTGCGGCCGCAGAGCGACCTTGCGAAGGGCCGGATCGCCGAGGCGCTGCGCGCACAGGTCTGGCCGCTGCTCGATGCGGGCCGGGTCGCGCCGGTGATGGACTCGGATTTCCCGCTCGCGGATGCCTCGAAGGCCCACGACCGGATGGAGAGCTCCGGGCACATCGGCAAGATCGTCCTCAAGGTCGCCTGAGCTTCCCCTGCTTTTCCCCGGCGGTCGCCGTGAGCGCCTGCCGGGCCAGAGGGTCCGCTGCCCCCTTGTGCTGATGTCCCCGGCGGCGCAGTCTCGGCGCCGAACAGGACTGCACGCAGAGGAGCGAGACATGGCCGACACGGCGCGAACGGTGATCATCGAGGAACACGGCGGGCCGGAGGTGCTCCGCGTCGTCGAGCGCGAGGTGGGCGAGCCGGGTCCGGGCGAGATCCGCATCCGGCACGAGGCCTGCGGGCTGAACTTCATCGACTGCTACCAGCGCTCGGGGCTCTACCCGATGCAGCTGCCGCAGGCGCTGGGGATGGAGGCCTCGGGCGTGGTCGAGGCCGTGGGCGAGGGCGTGACGCATCTCTCGGCCGGTGATCGCGCGGCTTATGCGGCGTTGCCGCCGGGTGCCTATTGCGAGGCGAGGGTGATGCCGGCCGCGCAGGTCTGCCGGCTTCCGGACGCAATTCCCTTCGACGAGGGCGCGGCGATGATGCTGAAAGGGCTGACGGTGCAGTATCTCTTCCACCGCACGACTCCGCTCAAGGCCGGCGACACCGTGCTCTTTCATGCCGCCGCCGGGGGCGTCGGGCTGATTGCCTGCCAATGGGCGAAGTCCGAGGGTATCCGGCTGATCGGCACCGCCGGGTCGGACGAGAAATGCGCGCTGGCGCTGGAGCATGGCGCCGACGCCTGCATCAACTATGCCACCGAGGACTGGGCCGCGCGGGTGCGCGAGCTGACCGACGGCGCGGGCGTCGACGTGGTGATGGATTCGGTCGGCAAGGCGACCTTCGAGGGTTCGCTCGACTGCCTGAAGCCGCTGGGCATGATGATTTCCTTCGGCAATGCCTCGGGGGCGGTCGAGGCGTTCAACCTCGGCATCCTCGGGCAGAAGGGCTCGCTCAAGGTGACGCGCCCGACCCTGTTCACCCACATCGCCGATCATGCCGCCTGCCAGGAGATGGCCGGGATGCTGTTCGGCAAGGTGGTGTCCGGGGACGTGAAGATCCGCATCGGCCAGCGCTTCCCGCTGGAAGAGGTTGCCGAGGCGCATCGCGCGCTCGAGGCGCGGCGCACCACCGGCCAGACCATCCTGACGTTGTCCTGACGCGGGCCTGATCCCGCGGTGCGCCCTTGCGGGCGCGCAGGGGAGCCCGGTGCCGCCTTGCGGCAGCCCCGGGCCGTGTGGGGGCTCTGCCCCCTTTGCGGCTGCGCCGCAGTCACCCCCGAGGGTATTTGCCGAACCGGAGAAGGGTCAGCCGCGCCACGCGAAGAAGCCGGGTCCGGCCTCGGCCAGCAGGGCCTGCGCGAGGTCGCGCCCCATGGCGGGTCCGTCGGCGGCGGGGCCGCTGCGTTCGCCGGCGTGGGCGGTGCGGCCGTCGGGCGAGAGGATTTCGCCGCGCAGGCGCATCTGCGTTCCGTCGAGCTCGGCGAGGCCGGCGATCGGGGTCTCGCAGGAGCCGTCGAGGGCGGCGAGGAAGGCGCGTTCGGCCGCGAGTTGGGTGGCGGTGGAGGCGTCGTGGATGGCAGCGAGCATCTCGGCGGCGCGGCTGTCGTCGGTGCGGCGCTCGATGCCGATGGCGCCCTGTGCGACGGCGGGCAGCATGTCGTCGGGCGACATGGCGGTCATCGGGATGTCGGTCATGTCCATGCGCCGGAGGCCGGCCATGGCGAGGAAGGTGGCGGCGGCGACGCCGTCCTCGAGCTTCTTCAGGCGCGTCTGCACGTTGCCGCGGAACTCGACGACCTGCAGGTCGGGCCGGCGGTTCAGCAGCTGGGCGCGGCGGCGCAGCGAAGAGGTGCCGACGACGGTGCCCTCGGGCAGGGCGTGCATGCCGGCGTGGCCGGGCGAGATGAAGGCGTCGCGCACGTCCTCGCGCGGCAGGTAGGTGTCGAGGATCAGCCCAGCGGGCTGTTCGGTCGGCATGTCCTTCATCGAGTGCACCGCGAGGTCGATGCCGCCCGAGGCGAGCCGTTCCTCGATCTCGCGGGTGAAGAGGCCCTTGTTGCCGATCTCCTTGAGCGGCCGGTCGGCGGCGATCATCGCCCGGTCGTCGCCGGTAGTGCGGATCACCACGACCTCGAAGGCCTCGGGGGCGAGGTCGAAGGCGGCGGCGAGCCGGTCGCGGGTCTCGTGGGCCTGGGCCAGCGCCAGCGGCGAACCGCGGGTGCCGATCCGGAGCGGCTGGGCGGGGGTCGGGAGCGTCAGGGTCATGGGCCTGAGCTTTATGTCGCGCGTTCGGCTGTGGCAATGGGGCGCGAATTGACATATTGCCGCCTGCGATACCGAATGTGGGAGGCCGCGACATGACGAAGACGATCCTGCGGGCGCTGGCGGGCGAAACGCTGCCCGTGCCGCCGATCTGGATGATGCGGCAGGCGGGACGCTACCTGCCGGAATACAAGGCCACGCGGGCCGAGGCGGGCGACTTCCTGTCGCTGTGCTACAACCCCGAGCTTGCCGCCGAGGTGACGATGCAGCCGATCCGGCGCTACGGCTTCGACGGGGCGATCCTCTTCGCCGACATCCTGCTGCTGCCGCAGGCGCTGGGGGCGGACCTGTGGTTCGTGACCGGCGAAGGGCCGCGGCTGTCGACGATCACCACCGACGCCGAGTTCGACAGGCTCGGGCGTGGTGAGATGATCCACGACACGCTGAACCCGATCTACGAGACGGTGCGGATCCTGAAGCGGTCGCTGCCGCAGGAGACGACGCTCATCGGCTTCGCCGGGGCGCCGTGGACGGTGGCGACCTACATGATCGCCGGGCGCGGCACCAAGGACCAGGGGCCGGCGCATGCGCTGAAGGCGGAGAACCGGCCGCTGTTCGAGAAGATCATCGAGCGGCTGACCGAGGGCACCATCGACTACCTCTCGAAGCAGGTCGAGGCAGGCGCCGAGGTGGTGAAGATCTTCGACAGCTGGGCGGGCTCGCTCTCGGGCGAGGATTTTCGCCGCTACGCGCTCGAGCCGGCGCGGATCATCACGCAGGAGCTCAAGGCGCGGCATCCGGGGCTGCCGGTGATCGTCTTCCCGCGGCAGGCGGGCGAGGGCTACATCGGGTTCCACGAGGCGACCGGCGCGGATTGCGTGGCGGTCGACGACAGCGTGACACCGGAGTGGGCGGCCGAGCACGTGCAGGTCAGCGGCTGCGTTCAGGGCAACCTTGCCTCGTCGCACATGGTGACCGGCGGGCAGGCGCTGATCGACGAGACCCGGCGGGTGGTGAAGGCGTTCTCGAAGGGGCCGCATATCTTCAACCTCGGTCACGGGATCACACCGGACGCCGACCCCGAGAACGTGCAGCTGATGATCGACACGGTGCGCGAAGGCGCCTGAGGTTCGGGTAGGGTGGGCATTATTGCCCAGCCTACGCGCCATTCAGTCGAAGAGGGTTGCCTGACCCGGTGCCTTGGGTGCCGGAAGGCCGAGGTGATCCCAGGCGCGCTGCGCCAGCATTCGCCCGCGCGGCGTGCGCTGGATCAGGCCCTGCTGCAGCAGGTAGGGCTCGATCACCTCCTCGATGGCGTCGCGGCTTTCCGAAAGCGCCGCCGAGATCGTCTCGATCCCCACCGGGCCGCCGGCGTAATGCTCGGCGATGAGCGTGAGATAGCGCCGGTCGGCGCCGTCGAGGCCAAGGCCGTCGACGCCGAGGCGGGTCAGCGCGCCGTCGGCCAGCGCTTGCGTGACCACCCCGTCGCCCTCAACCACAGCGAAATCGACGACCCGCCGCAGCAGCCGGCCGGCGATGCGCGGCGTGCCTCGGGCGCGGCGGGCGATCTCGCGGGCGCCTTCGGGGTCGGCGTGCACGCCGAGCTTGCCGGCGTTGCGGGTGATGATGCTGTCGAGCTCCTCGACGGTGTAGAACTGCAGGCGGGTCGGGATGCCGAAGCGGTCGCGCAGCGGCGTGGTCAGCAGGCCGAGCCGCGTGGTGGCGCCGACCAGCGTGAAGGGCTGCAGCTCGATGCGCACGGTGCGCGCCGCCGGGCCCTCGCCGATGACGAGGTCGAGCTCGTAGTCTTCCATCGCCGGGTAGAGGACCTCTTCGACGGCGGCGTTGAGCCGGTGGATCTCGTCGATGAAGAGCACATCGTTGCGCTCGAGGTTGGTGAGGATCGCGGCAAGGTCGCCGGCCTTGGCCAGCACCGGCCCCGAGGTCATGCGGAAGTTCACGCCGAGCTCGCGCGCCATGATCTGCGCCAGTGTCGTCTTGCCGAGGCCCGGGGGGCCGTGGAACAGCGTGTGGTCCATCGCCTCGCCGCGCTGGCGGGCGGACTGGATGAAGACCCGCAGGTTGGCGCGTGCCTCGGCCTGGCCGACGAAATCGTCGAGCATCTGCGGCCGCAGCGCGCGGTCACGGTCCTCGGGCATGGGCTCGGGGCGCAGGGTCGGGTCCGGTCCGGTCATGTCTCAGCCCTTTCGCATCAGCCCTTGGGCGCCAGCAGCCGCAGCGCGGCGCGGATCAGGTCGGAGGTCGTGCCCTCGGGTGCCTCGC
Organism: Salipiger sp. D13; assembly: GCF_003703915.1. Classification (NCBI taxonomy): domain Bacteria; kingdom Pseudomonadati; phylum Pseudomonadota; class Alphaproteobacteria; order Rhodobacterales; family Roseobacteraceae; genus Salipiger; species Salipiger sp. D13. The sequence continues at coordinate 425,644 of NZ_ML112591.1, read as the reverse complement.
CCGCGGCCTGCGCCACCGCCGAGGCCGCCTCACCCGGGGAATAGCCGAGATTGGTCAGCGCCGAAAGCGCCTCGCTCTGGGCCGGGGCGGCGCGGGGCGGTGCGGGTTGCGACGGGCGCGCCGGGGCGGGTGCGGGGGCGCCGTCGATCACCGCGTCGTCGCCGGACGTCAGGGTCGGGGCGCTGCCCATCGCGCCCATGGCCATGACCGTGGGCGCCTTGTCCTTGAGCTCGTTGACGACGCGTTGCGCGGTCTTCGGGCCGATGCCCTTGGCAGCCTTGATCGCGTTCCAGTCGCCGAGCGCGATGGCGCGGCTCACGCCGTCGGGGCCAAGCGCGCCGAGGATCGCCAGCGAGGCCTTGGCCCCCACCCCCTGCACCGACATCAGCAGGCGGTGCCATTCCTTTTCCACCAGCGTCGGGAAGCCGAAGAGCTGCAGCAGATCCTCGCGCACCAGCAGGTCGGTATAGAGCGCCGTGGCCTCGCCGGGGGGCGGCAGGGTCGACAGCACCCGGTCCGAGCAGTGGACGACGTAGCCGACGCCGCGGACGTCGATCAGCACGTGGTCGTCGGTCTTGTACTCGATGCGCCCGGCAATGCGTCCGATCATGCCCGTACCGTCGCCTGAGGCGCCTTGGTGTAATGGGCGTGGCAGATGGCGATGGCCAGCGCGTCGGCGGCGTCGGGTCCGGCGATCTCGACGCCGGGAAGCTGCATCTTCACCATGTGATCCACCTGTCGCTTGTCCGCGTGGCCGACGCCGACCACGGTCTTCTTGACCTTGTTCGGGGCGTATTCACCGATCGGCAGTCCGAATTGTGCCGGAACCAGCAAGGCGACGCCACGCGCCTGCCCGAGCTTCAGCGTGCCCACCGCGTCCTTGTTGACGAAGGTCTGTTCGATGGCGGCCTGGTCGGGGGCATGCTCGCGGAAGAGCGCCGTCAGCTGGCGGTGCAGCGACAGGAGGCGGTCGGCCAGCGAGCCTTCTCCCGATTCGCAGACGCCGTTGGCGATGTGCCGCAACCGGCTGCCCTGGGCGTCGATGAGACCCCATCCGAGTCGTCTGAGACCCGGATCGATGCCGAGAACCTTCATGCCTGCTGCCCCTGTTCTGGTTGTTTCAATCGAATTAGCACGAAAGGCGAACATCCGCAAAGCGGGAAGCGGGGCGGCGGAACGGGTGCTTGCGGTGCGGAATTGGGCTTCAGTGTCGTTTCGCGACAGCCGGGTCGTCGTTTGCGACATGAAAATGCACATTATTTGATCGTAAAATCGCGGGGCCTGATTGTCGATTGAGCCATGTGAAAACTGCATATGGACCATGCAATAATCGCCGTTGTCGCGTCAGATTTTGGCAACTAATTCCCGCATAGAAATTAGGCACTCTGAAAACTTCCGGACAAGGATACTGACCCATGTCGGCATATGACACCATCCGCCCCGAAAACGGTGCGGCCGGCCTGGCCGGTCGCATCGGAAACGTCTTCGTCTCTGGCTTCGGCGCAGCGCCCGAGCGCGGTGCGTCCGCCTCGTTCGTGATCGCATCGCAGATCAGCCGCTTCGTCTCGCAGGTGGCCGACGGCCTCATCGCGTGGAACGAGACCCGGCTCACCCGCAAGAGCCTGCAGGCCCTGACCGATCGCGAGCTCGAGGATATCGGGCTCACGCGCTTCCAGATCGAAGAGGTCGCCCGCGGCCGCTAAGCCCGCCGGACCCTTTGTCGTGAACGATCCGAGCCGCGCTGTCCCGAGGGACGCGCGGCTCTTTTCGTTCTGTTGCACGGTGAGGCCGGGCTGCGGGCGCGCGTTGCCAGATCAGCCAAAGAGGCCGTGGATCTGGGTCGCGAGCCACAGGCTCGCCGGATCCTGCCCCATGAGCCAGGCGCCGGCGCGCTCGACGGTGGTTCCGGATGCGAGATGGGCGATGCGCTGCGCGTAATCTTCTGGCCCGAGGTTGGCCACGAGAAGGGTCTTGAAGCCGACGAAGCCGGCGAGGATCATTGCCAGCGCCTTCACCGAGACGAAGGGCACGCGCTTGATGGGCCTGTGCTCGATCGTTCCGTTGCGGTTCAGCCTGGTGACATAGCCCTGAGCAAGGCGGCGATGCTTCATGCTCACCGCCCGCTGGCGCTTGTCGAAATCTTTAAGAGCCCGATCCATGGCGACCTCGTTAACCAAGGCCCCCACCCGATGGGATGATCTATGACCTCGAAATGAGGCGGAAATGGGGCGCTTGCCCCTAATTCACCCCAAATCGGTGTATCACTGCGCGGACTTGCGCAGCGTCAAGGTCACCCAGTCACCAATCTCTTCGCGGTGGGCGAGATTGATGCCATTGCGTGCATATACCTCGACGACCTCGTCGGCCTGGCGGGTCAGGATACCCGAAAGAATCGCGTAGCCGCCCTCGCCGAGATAGCGCGCCATGTCGGGCGCGAGGTCGATCAGCGGCTGCTTGAGGATGTTGGCGAAGACGAGATCGAAGGGCGCACGGCCAGAGACCTCGGGGTTGTCGAAGCCGGCGGATTCGACACAGGTCACCTTGCCGGTGAGGTCGTTGGCGCGGAGGTTCGCCTCGGCCACCTCGACGGCGACCTCGTCGATGTCGGAGGCGATGATCGCGTCGTTCCAGATCCGCGCGGCGCCCATGGCGAGCACCGCGGTGCCGCAGCCGATGTCGGCGACGTTGCGGCCGACGAAGCCGTCGGTTGCCAGCCGGTCGAGCGCCCGCAGGCAGCCCAGCGTGGTGCCGTGGTGGCCGGTCCCGAAGGCCATGGCGGCCTCGATCAGCAGCGGCTCGGCGCCCTCGGGGATCTTGTCGGCGTCGTGGCTGCCGTAGACGAAGAAGCGCCCGGCCTCGACCGGGGTCAGCTCGCGGCGCACCTTGTCGACCCAGTCCTGGTCGGGCACCTCGGAAACGACGAACTCCGGCGCATCGTAGGCCGCGGCGACGAGCGCGAGCTCGATGTCGTCGGGGGCCTCGACGAAGTAGCCGCCGACCTCCCAGGTGCCGGTGCCGTCCTCGATCTCGAAGACGCCGACGCCGGTGGGCGCGGGGTCGAGATCCTCGAGGGCCTCGCCGAGCGCCTCGGCGCGGTCCTTGTCGTCGAGTTTGGTGAAGGCGGTCCAGGTTCTGGGCATCGTGCGGTCTCCGGATGGGTTGGCGCCCGATAGCGCGTTTGGCGGGAGTTGGAAAGGGTGGCGCGGGGTCCGTGGGGGCTCTGCCCCCGCCGCGCGTGCCGCGCGCCTCCCCCGAGGGTATTTGAGAAACCGGAGAAGGGCCGGGCGTGGCGCGGGGGCCCGGGGTCTATTCCGCCGGGGCGGGGGCGAGGCGGGCGAAGACCGTCTCGTTGCCCGGCTCGGGGTGGCGCGGGATCAGCAGGGCGAGGCCGAGCGAGACCAGCGCCATGCCGGCGGCGAGCCCGAAGACCGCGCCGGGCGAGACCAGCCAGAGGTAGCCCAGCAGGAATGGCAGGAAGACCGCCGCGATGTGGTTGATGGTGAAGGCCACGGCGGCGGTGGGGCGATGTCGCCGGGGTCTGCGATCTTCTGGAAGTAGGTCTTGAGCGCCAGCGCGAGCGCGAAGAACACGTGGTCGATGACGTATAGGACCGAGGCGAGGAGCACGCCCCAGCCGAACCAGTAGAGGCCGCCGTAGAGGGTGAAGACGACGGTGAGGCCGACGTATTCGAAGATCAGCACGGGGCGTTCGCCGAAGCGGTGCACGGCGCGGCCGAGCATCGGGGCGGCGACGAGGTTCACCACGAGGTTGATCAGGAACAGGCCGGTGACCTCGTGGACGGCGAAGCCGAACCGCTCGACCATCATGAAGCCCGCGAAGACCACGAAGATCTGGCGCCGAGCGCCCGACATGAACTGCAACGCGTAGTAGAGCCAGTAGCGGCGGCGCAGGATGAAGCGCTTGCGCTGCGGGTTGGGGCTTTCGAACTGCGGAAAGGCGAGGGCGCAGTAGCCGGTGATGAGCAGCGTGAGCCCGCCGGAGACGAGGTAGACGGTGTTGTAGGAGAGGTCGAGCGCCTCCCATGTCATCACGATCAGCACGTAGGCCACGAGGGTTGCGGCGCTGGCCGCGGCGAGCAGCCAGCCCAGCGTCTGCGGCGCGCGGTCCTTGGGCAGCCATTGCAGCTGCAGGCTCTGGTTCATCGTCTCGTAGTAGTGGAAGCCGATCGAGCTGAGCATGGTCACGGTGAGCAGCCCGGCCATCGAGGGAAACCACGCGGTGACGGCGGTGGCCGCGCCCAGCAGCGCGAGCGCCGAGAGCGCCAGCACCTGCTCGCGCATGACCAGCAGCACGAGGATCACGCCGATGGCGAGGAAGCCGGGGATCTCGCGCACGGTGTGCAGCCAGCCGATGTCGGAGCCGTCGAACTGCGCCGCCTCGATGACGAAATTGTTGAGCAGCGCCGACCATGTCGCGAAGCTGAGCGGCATGGCGATCGCCATGAGAAACAGCAGCGTGACGGGGCGGCGCCAGAGGGGCAGGCTCGCGGCGGAGGCGATGGGGACGGGGCGGCTCATGCGCAAAGCCTTACGCGCATTCCGGGGACTTGGCGAGCGGCGTCGTGCGAGGGGCGCCCGCGCAGCTGGCGGAGATCAGGCGCCGGAGAAACGGTAGTCGACGTCGGCGAAACGGTCGCGCGGGAACACGTAGAGAAAGCGCAGCCCCTGCGGCCCGGCGACGGTGCCATGCTCGGCGTCGTCCGGGATGTAGAGCGCGACCTCGGGGGCGATGGGATGCGGGGTGCCGTCGATGGTGACGATGCCGGCCCCGGCAAGGCCGAAGTAGATCTCGGCCGGGCCGTGGCGGTGCGGCAGCAGCGTGCCCATCGGGCCGAACTCGGCGATGCCCATGACCATGCCGCGGGTGGGGGTGCGGTCGGCGCAGAACAGCGTCCGCCAGCGCACGCTGCCAAAGGCCGGATCCTCGCCGCCCTCGAGCGGGGTCTCGGCGGCATTCGCGAAAACGGCGAGCGACATGAGCGCGGCGATCTGCGGGGCATAGATCGGGTCGAAAGCACCGGTGGTGGTCATGGCGGGTCTCTTGGATGTCAGCCTGCGCGAGAGGGTGTGCGGCGCGGGTCCGCCTGTCGCGCCGGAAAGCGACGCGGATGTCGCGAAGCGGGCGCGGCTGATCTGAATCAAGGAAAACATATTCGCATGAGGGCATGAGTCCGCAACCGAAAGGAGCACGTGCCATGGATCTTATCGCGCTTGTCGAAGGGGTCGGGGAAAGCCCCGCCGCCGCCCTGTTCGGGCTGCTCACCGGGGTGGTCTTCGGGGTCGCCGCGCAGCGCTCGCGGTTCTGCCTGCGCGCGGCGGTGGTCGAGTTCGCCCGCGGCGCGATGCGAGACAAGGTGGCGGTCTGGCTGCTGACCTTCTCGACGGCGCTGGTCTGGGTGCAGGCGGCACAGCTCATGGGGGTGTTCGATGCCTCGAACGCGCGCATGATGGCGGTGCCCGGCAGCTGGTCGGGCGCGGTGATCGGCGGGCTGCTGTTCGGGGCCGGGATGGTGCTGGCCAACGGCTGCTCGGGACGGCTGCTGGTGCTCGCGGCGACCGGCAACCTGCGCTCGGTGATCTCGGGGCTGATCTTCGCTGTGGTGGCGCAGATGAGCCTGTCGGGCATCCTGTCGCCGCTGCGCGACCGGCTTGCCGGGCTCTGGATAACCTCGGGCGGGCGCAACATGGACCTGCTCGCCGCCGCGCATCTGCCGCGCGAGGCGGGGCTGGTGATCGGGCTGATCATCGCCGCCATCGCGCTCGAGCTTTCGCGGCGCAACCGCATCGGGGTCTCGCGGCTGGTCTTCGCCTCGGGCGTGGGCTTCGCCGTCGCTCTGGGCTGGGTGCTGACCTTCGCGCTGTCGAACGTGGCCTTCGACCCGGTGCAGGTCGAAAGCGCGACCTTCACCGGACCCTCTGCGCATACGCTGATGTTCTTCCTCGACCGCAACGCGGTGCTCGAGTTCGACGTGGGGCTGGTGCCGGGGGTCTTCCTCGGGGCGTTCCTCGCTGCCGCCTGGGGGTGCGAGCTGCGGGTTCAGGGCTTCGACGGCCCGAGCCCGCTGCGCAACGCCATGATCGGCGCGGCGCTCATGGGCTTCGGCGGCATGCTGGCCGGCGGCTGTGCCATCGGCGCGGGAGTCACCGGCGGGTCGATCTTCGCGGGCACCGCCTGGCTGGCGCTGTTCTGCATGTGGATCGGCGGCATGACCATGGAGTTGCTCATGGGCGGCCGCCGGCAGTGCGCGACGGCCTGAGGCGGGCCTCCGGTCAGGGGCGCAGCCGCCAGCCGGTGCGGAAGATCCACCAGATCACCGCGAGGCAGAGCAGGGTGAAGCCGCCGATTGCCAGCAGGCTCAGGCCCACCGGCACGTCGGCCATGTCGAAGAACGCCCAGCGGAAGCCCGAGATCAGGTAGACCACCGGGTTGAAGAGCGTGATCGTCTGCCACGCGGGCGGCAACATCGAGATCGAGTAGAACGACCCGCCGAGGAAGACGAGCGGCGTCACCACCAGCAGCGGCACGAGCTGGAGCTGCTCGAAGTTGCCGGCCCAGAGGCCGAGGATGAAGCCCAGCAGCGCGAAGCTCACGCAGGTGAGCAGCAGGAAGACGACCATCGCCAGCGGGTGCGCGATCTGCAGGTCGACGAAGAGCGACGAGGTGATCAGGATCACCGTGCCGATGAACAGCGCCTTGGTCGCGGCGGCGCCGACGTAGCCGATGACGATCTCGAGGAAATTCAGCGGTGCCGAGAGAAGCTCGTAGACGGTGCCGATGAACTTGGGGAAGTAGATCCCGAAGGAGGCGTTCGAGATCGCCTGCGTGATGACCGACAGCATCACCAGCCCGGGCACGATGAAGGCGCCGTAGCTCACGCCCTCGACCTGGTCGATGCGCGCGCCGATGGCGGTGCCGAAGACCACGAAGTAAAGCGAGGTCGAGATCACCGGAGAGATGAAGCTTTGCAGCAGGGTGCGGAAGAACCGCATCATCTCGAAGTGGTAGATCGCCCAGATGCCGCGCCAGTTCATGCCGCGTCCTCCTCTTCCTGCTGCGCGACGAGATCGACGAAGATGTCCTCGAGCGTGCTTTTCCGGGTGTCGACGTCACGGACCTGCAGCCCCGCGTCGCTCAGCTCGGACATCAGCCGGGCCAGTCCGGTGCGCTCGGCGGCGGTGTCGTAATCGTAGACCAGCACCCGGCCGTCGTCTTCTAGCCGGAGCTCGCGGTCGGCCAGCGCGGCGGGCACCGTATCGACCGGCTCCGAGAGCTCGATCCGCAATTCCTTGCGGCCGAGTCGCTTCATCAGGCTGGCCTTTTCCTCGACCAGCAGGATCTCCCCGCGGTTGATGACGCCGATGCGGTCGGCGATGGCCTCGGCCTCTTCGATGTAGTGGGTGGTCAGGATGATGGTGACGCCGCGCGCCTTGAGATCGGCGACGATCTCCCACATGTCGCGGCGCAGTTCGACGTCGACGCCCGCGGTGGGCTCGTCGAGGAACAGCACCTCGGGTTCGTGGCTCAGCGCCTTGGCGATCAGCACCCGGCGCTTCATGCCGCCCGAGAGCGCGCGCACCGGCGAGTTGCGCTTGTCCCAGAGCGACAGGCGGCGCAGGATGTCCTCGATCAGCGCGTCGTCCTTGGGCTTGCCGAACAGCCCGCGCGACAGGCGCACCGTGTTGATGACCTTCTCGAATGGCTCGAGGCTCACTTCCTGCGGCACCAGCCCGATGAGCTGCCGTGCCGCGCGGTAGTCGTGCACCACGTCGTGCCCGCCGACGGTCAGGCTGCCGCCGCCGGGCATCACCAGCCCGCAGATCGTCGAGATCAGCGTCGTCTTGCCGGCGCCGTTGGGGCCGAGTAGTGCGAGGATCTCGCCTTGCTCGATGTCGAGATCGACGCCGCGCAGCGCCTCGAACCCGTCGTCGTAGACCTTGCGGACGTCCCGCAGCTCGACCATTGCCATGGTGTGCGCCTCCCTCTGACTGTGGCGGCAACCTAGACCGGGGCACGCGAAACGCAACGTGCGATGGCGCAGACCGCCCTGTGCATCACGCCGGGGCTGGCGCGGTGCCGCGCTTCGGGCTAGGCCGATCTGCATGAGCGCGCTTTCCGACCGCCCGGGACTGGGCATCCTCTTCATCATCTTCGGCGTCACCGCGATCTCGGTGAACGACATGCTGATCAAGCTCTTGTCGGGGGCCTACCCGCTGCACGAGATCGTCGCCGTGCGTGCGGGCGTCGGGCTGGTGATCACGCTGATGCTGGTGCAGGTCGAGGGCGGCTTCCGCCTGCTGCGCACCACGACACCGATGCTGCACGTGGCGCGCGGGCTGATGGTGGTGCTTGCCAACATGACGTTCTACGCCGCCTTCGCGGTGCTGTCGCTGGCGCAGGTGACGGCGCTGTTCTTCGTGGCGCCGCTGTTCATCACCCTGCTGTCGATCCCGTTCCTCGGCGAGAAGGTCGGGCCGCTGCGGATCGGCGCGGTGCTCGTGGGGTTCCTTGGCGTGCTGGTGATGCAGCAGCCGTGGAAGGATGAGCTCGAGACCTCGCGGGCCGTGCTGCTGCTGCCGGTGATCGCCGCATTCTTCTACGCGGTGCTTCAGGTGATGACACGGCGGCTGGGGCTGACCACGCGGGCTTCGGCGATGGCGGTCTACCTTCAGGCGACCTTCCTGATCGTTGCCTTCTGCTTCTGGCTCGTGGCGGGCGACGGGCGCTATGCCGACCGGGTCGAAAGCGATGCGCTGCGGTTCCTCCTGCGCCCGTGGGTCTGGCCCGATCCGCGCGACCTTCTGGTGCTGCTCTGCCTCGGAACGCTGTCGGGCTTCGTGGGCTACGCGCTCAGCTCGGCCTACCGGCTGGCGGCGGCGGCGACCATCGCACCCTTCGAATACGTCGGCCTGCCTCTGGCGATTCTCTGGGGCTGGCTGATCTTCGGAGAATGGCCTGGGCCGAGCGTCTGGGCCGGGTGCGCGCTGATCGTGGGCGCCGGGCTCTTCGTCTTCCTGCGCGAGCAGCGCCGCCACGCCCCGGCACCGGGCCGGCGGCGACTCTGGGGGCGGCGCTAGGCCGGTTTCGGCTTCAATCCGACCGCCGGGACGGCCTATAACGGCGCCGCCGGAATCAAGGAGGCCACATGCAACCGTCGGAGATCGAGCCACTCTTCACCCGCGCTGACGGGACCTATCTCTGCGCCCGCTGGGGGCGGCCGATCGTGCCCATCGTCTTCGGCGTCGAGGACGCGACGCTGGGCGTGGTGAAGGGCGCCTTCGAGGCGGTCTGTGCCCTCTCGGGCCACAAGATGGCCGAGACCGACCCCGAGCTCGGCGCGAACGTCATGGTGTTCTTCTTCCGTGACTGGGCGGAGCTGCTGGAGGTGCCAGACCTCGGCCGGATGATCGACGGGCTCGAGCCGATGGTGTCCCGCCTGCAGGCGGAGGGGGCGAACCAGTATCGGGTGTTCCGCTTCGACGAGACCGGGGCGATCAAGGCGGCCTTCGTCTTCCTGCGCATGGACGCGGCGCTGTCGGCGCAGCCCGCCGAGGAACTGGCGCTGTCGCAGGTGGTGCAGGTCATGCTGCTGTGGGGCGAGCGCGCCTTTGCCGAACGCTCGCCGCTGGGCCGGCTCGAGGACGGGCGCGTGGTGCTGCGCCCGGACGTGGCGGCGCTGCTCGCGGCCGCCTACGATCCGGTCATGCCGCCGGTGGCGCAGGACGCGTCGCATGCGCTGCGGCTCTCGGCGCGGGTCGGGTCCGCCGGCTGACGGCGCCGGACCCAAAGAATTTTCCTCCGAAAATTCTTCCCCCCGTGTGAGACCGCGCGAAGATTTTTCGGACGAAAAATCTTGGTCGGTCGGCGCGATCAGGCGCCGACCATGCCCACGATCTCGTAGGTCTTGCGCAGGATGGGCGCCGCGATGTCGCGGGCGCGCTCGCTGCCGTCCTTGAGGATCCGGTCGATCTCCGCGGGCTCCTGCATCAGCCGCGCCATCTCGGAGGAGATCGGGGCGAGCTTCTCGACCGCGAGTTCGGCCAGCATCGGCTTGAACTCCGAGAACGCGCGTCCGCCGACCTCGCGCATGACAGCCTCGGTGCTCTGCTCGGACAGGGCCGCGTAGATGTTCACAAGGTTGCGCGCCTCGGGCCGCTCGGCGAGGCCCGTCGCCTCGGAGGGCAGCGGCTCGGGGTCGGTCTTGGCCTTGCGGATCTTCTTGGCGATGGCGTCGGCGTCGTCGGTCATGTTGATGCGGCTGGCGTCCGACGGGTCGGACTTCGACATCTTCTTGGTGCCATCGCGCAGGCTCATGACGCGGGTGGCGGCACCTTCGATCACCGGGTCGGTCATCGGGAAGAACTCGACGCCGTAGTCGTGGTTGAACTTGGCGGCGATGTCGCGGGTCAACTCGACGTGCTGCTTCTGGTCCTCGCCCACGGGCACCTGGGTGGCGTGGTAGACGAGGATGTCTGCCGCCATCAGCGCCGGGTAGGCGTAGAGGCCCAGCGAGGCCTTCTCGGCGTTCTTGCCGGCCTTGTCCTTGAACTGGGTCATCCGGTTCATCCAGCCGACGCGGGCGACGCAGTTGAAGATCCACGCAAGCTGCGCGTGTTCCGGCACCTGGCTCTGGTTGAAGAGGATCGACTTCGTCGGGTCGAGCCCGGCGGCGAGGTAGCCGGCGGTCAGCTCGCGGGTCTGCCGGCGCAGCGCCTCGGGATCCTGCCAGACGGTGATCGCGTGCATGTCGACGACACAGTAGATCGTCTCGATGCCGCTTCCCTGCATGTCCACGAAGCGCTTCATCGCGCCGAGATAGTTGCCGAGCGTCAGGCCTCCGGACGGCTGGATGCCGGAAAAGACGCGCGGGGTGAAGGCGGTGTTGCTCTGGGCCGCCTCGGACATGGGCCATACTCCGTCTGGAAATTCGGGTGGCGCTGGCTTACCCATGCCCCGGCATGCCGTCAAGAAAGAGCCCGGTCCCATGGTGCATCCGCATAACGAGCCCCCTCTCAATCCCATGCCGCCCGTCGTCATGGCGCTGTTCATCGTCATCGTCGGCGTCGAGGCGGTCTTTTCGCTCGGCGCCTACGGCGTCGTCGGCGGTCCGGGCGCCGTCGGGTGGCGTCTCGAGGCGATGGAGCGCTTCGCCTTCTTCGCGCCGGTGCTGGGCTGGATGTTCGAAACCGGGCAGTTCCCTGCCAACCATCTCGTGCGGTTCCTGAGCTATCCCTTCGTGCATGCGACCTTCACCCACGCGATCTTTGCAGGGGTGATGCTGCTGGCGATGGGCAAGATGGTGGCCGAGGCGCTGGGGTCGGTGCGGACGCTGGCGATCTTCGCGGCGTCCTCGGTGGGCGGGGCGCTGGCCTACGGGCTGCTGCTCGACACGCAGATGCCGCTGATCGGGGCCTTTCCGCCGGTCTACGGGCTGATCGGGGGCTTCACCTACCTGCTCTGGTTGCGTCTGGGGCAGGTCGGAGCGCAACAGCTGCGGGCATTCTCGCTGATCGGGATGCTGCTCGCGATCCAGCTGGTGTTCGGTCTTGTCTTCGGTGGCAGCCTCGACTGGGTCGCCGATCTCGCCGGTTTCGTCACCGGCTTTGGCCTCACAGTGGTGCTCGTGCCCGGCGGCTGGACGCGCCTGCTGGCGCGGTTCCGGCGCCAGTAGTCCGGCCCGCGCCGGCGTCTCTCGGCCTGCTCAGAACATGTCGGCAGGCAGCACCGGGACGAGGCGCGAGAATTTCTTTCCGGTGGCGTTCGGGTAGGGCAGGGCAAAGCCTTCGCGTTCTTCGGGGGGCACGGCCGCATTGGCCAGAGCCGCCTGCCGCCAGGTCCGCGCCTGCGTCGTGCTTCCGGCGCCGAGCCGCGGACCGAGCCAGATCTTCGCCAGCCGCTCGCGCAACGCCTTGACGTCCTCTGGCGAGCGGAACTGCACGGAGGCTTCCGTGTCCCAGCGCAGCGACCGGCCGTTGAGGTTGGCGGAGCCTACCATCCCGACGCGGTCGTCGACGAGGGTCACCTTGGAGTGGACGTAGATCGGGCCGGAGCGGAGCACGTCGGCGGCGCCTTCCTCGGCCTGCTCCGACTGTCCGGGCGAGATCATCGCGAGGTTCTCGTAGTAGGCCTTGGCAAGCCGTTCGGCGGCCTCGACCTGCAGGGCGTGGCCGTGGCGCGCATCCCAGCCGACGTCGCTGTCGAACAACACCCGCTCGGCGGCGGGCGGCAGGATGATCACGAGTTGCAGGTCGGGCTGTCGTTCGGCGGCGCGGACCAGCGCGTCGACGATCGGCCGGTGCCGCAGGAACTGCGTCTCGATGTAGATGTGATGGCGCGCTTCGCCGATCATCGCGATGAGGGCTTTTTCATGCTCCCGCACTGCTGCCTTCGGCGCAAGCCGGGCCGGGCCGTGCATGGGGGCGGACATCGTGCGCACGAGCTTCAGGTTGCCCGACGTCTGCGGGCGGACGTCCGTGCTCATGTGCTCCGGTGTCTCGGTCAACGGTGCCGTGCCGGATTCGATCGAGGCGTTCCAGGTATCGGAAAAGTGCACACGCAGGGCGGCGGAGAAATCCGGATCGTCTACCTGCATCGCGACGTCATGCCAGGTCTCTTCGGGCGCACGCTCGTGATCCGGCGTGTCCCAGCGCCGCTCGTTGATGTCGAGCCCGCCGATGATGCAGCGTTCATTGTCGACGACGGCGAACTTCTGGTGGATGGTCACCGGCCGCAGGGTGATCGGCCCCTTCAGCATCGCACGCTGGACCGGCGTCAGCAGGGTGCCGTCTTCCGAGCGCAGCTTGCGCAGCACCCGCATGATCCGTCCGCGCATCAGCATCCGCCAGAGCGGCCCCGCCATCTGGCCGTGCGGCGCGCAGATGATCTGCACGTCCCCTCGCAGCGCCTCGGCGAAGCCGCTGGCCGAGGCCCATGCGAGCCGGTGCAGGTCGGACGTGAAGACCGGGTCGAAGTCAGAGATCACCAGTCGGATGCGCACTCCGCGCGCCGCGGTGTCGGCGAGAAGATCGGACCATGTCTCGAGGCCCTTCTCGCGCAGTTCGGGGCTGCGCAGCCGGGTCTTCGGTTCGAAGATGCGGAAGGACATCACCAGTTCCTCGCGCGCCGAGGCGGCAAGGCGCTCGAGGGCGGGAAAGCCCTCGGCGGCGGTGATGAGCGAGGTCAGCGTCATTGCGTTTTGTCCCTGCTGCGTCGGCGCCTTAGGGCGTCCCTGAAATCAGACAGACGAAAGGCGCCGACCGCGTGACCGATCAGCCCGTAGGAAGCCATGCCCACGAACAGCAGCAGCACGAGAGCCGGGTAGCGCCAGTAGTCCATGCCGAGGAACGGCGAGAGTGCCCACTGGGTTCCCGCTAGAATGACGCCCATGAGCCCCGAGGCCGCGCAGATTCGCCAGATCCGGCGGCGGAACCGGTCGTCGAAACGCGCCGATGTGCCGATGCGGCGGGCACCGACGGCGAGCAGCACGACCATTGCCCAGCCGGCGGCGGTGGTGGCGAGCGCCGGCGCGAGCCAGCCCAGCACGGGCACCAGCCCCACGGCAAGCACGGCGTTCACGACCATCGCCCAGACCGCGTAGCGGAACGGCGTGCGCGTGTCCTCGCGGGCGAAGAACAGTGGTTGCAGCACCTTCTGCAGCACGAAGGCCGGCAGCCCGAGGCCGTAGACCGCCACCGCGAGCGCGATGGCGGCGCTGTCGCTGGCGCTGGTGGCGCCGCGCTCGAACAGCACCGAGACCATCGGCAACGGAATCACCACCAGCGCCACGGCGGCGGGCACGGTCAGCGCCAGCGCCATTTCTCCGGCGCGTGAAAAGGCGTGGCGGGCGCCCGCGTCGTCCTCGGCCTTGAGCCGGCGCGACAGGTCGGGCAGCAGCACGATGCCCACCGCGATGCCGACCACGCCGAGCGGCAGCTGGTAGAGCCGGTCGGCGGCGTAGAGCCAGCCCACCGCCTTGTCGAACTGCGAGGCGACCTGCTGGCCGACCAGCAGGTTGATCTGCATGACACCACCCGCCAGCGCGGCCGGCACGGCGACGCGCACCAGCCGGCGCATGTCCGGCGTCAGCCGGGGCGTTCCGGGACGAACCCGGATACCGGCGCGCTCGGCGGCCACCCAGACCAGCGCCAGCTGCGCCACCCCCGCGAGCGGGATGGTCCAGACCAGCCATAGGATCACGTCTCCGCCGAGCCATGCGCCAACCGCCATGGCGATGATCACGAAGATGTTGAGCAGCACCGGCGCGGCAGCGGCGGCGGCGAAATAGCCGGTCGCGTTCAGCGCGCCCGAGAACAGAGCCGCCAGCGAGATGAACAGGATGTAGGGGAAGATGATACGCCCGTAGGCCACGGTCAGCGGGAAGCGGTCGTCGCCGACGAAGCCCTCGGCGGTGGCCCAGACCAGCGCCGGCATGAACACCAGCGCCAGCGCGCTGAGGATCATCAGCACGAAGGCCAGCCCGTTAAGCGCGTCGCGGGCAAAGCCCAGCGGGTCTTCATCGCCCTCGTATTTCTTGGAGAAAATCGGCACGAAGGCGGCGTTGAAGGCGCCCTCGGCGAAGAACCGGCGGAACATGTTCGGCAGCCGGAAGGCGGCGACGAAGGCGTCCATCAGTGGTCCCGGGCCGATGAAGGCGAGGATCAGGATTTCGCGCGTGACGCCGAGCACGCGGCTCGCAAGCGTCCAGAACCCGACGGTGAGAACACCGGAAATCAGGCGGATCGGTTTCATGTCTGCTCGGCCCCTTCGTGCCCTGCGGCCCGCGCAGGACTAGCCGATTGCCAAGGCCATAGAAAGGGCGGATGCCGCGAGGATCGCTTGCCGTGTCCCGGTGCAATCGTCACACTGCCCGGCAACGATAAGACAACGAACGAGGAGGCAGGCAGATGCATCTCACACGGCGGGCAATGATGACGGGCATGGCAGGCGGGGCGGCGGCGATGCTGCTTTCGGGCTGCGGCGGCAGGGGCGCGGTAAGCACGCCCACGGGCGGGTTGCCGCCCGATCTCCGGCCGCAGCCCAACGCGGGCTATGACGCCTGGGTGGCGTCGTTCCGGGGGCGGGCGCTGTCCGGCGGGATCAGCGCGCAGACGCTCGATTCGGCCTTCCGCTCGGCGGGCTTCCTGCCCGGCGTGGTCGAGCGCGACCGCAGCCAGACCGAGTTCACCCGCACGCTCGAGGATTATTTCGCGATCACCGCCTCCGAGCAGAAGGTGTCGGACGGCCGCGCGAAGCTGCGGCAGCACATGGCGCTCCTGCGCGAGATCGAGGCGCGCTACGGTGTGCCGCCGCATGTGGTCGCCGCGGTCTGGGGCATGGAAAGCAACTACGGCACCCGGCGGGGCGAGATCCCGGTGATCTCGGCCGTGTCGACGCTGGCATACGACGGCCGGCGCGGCAGCTTCTTCGAGAAGCAGCTGATGGCGGCGCTGCGCATTCTCGAACGCGGCGACACCACGCCGTCGCGGCTGACCGGCAGCTGGGCCGGGGCGATGGGGCACACGCAGTTCATTCCCACGACCTACCAGGCGCACGCGGTTGATTTCCGCGGTGACGGCCGGCGCGACATCTGGTCGGAGGATCCCACCGACGGGCTTGCCTCGACCGCCAACTACCTCGCCGAAAGCGGCTGGCGTCAGGGTGAGCCCTGGGGGCTCGAGGTGCGGCTGCCGCAGGGGTTCAGCAGCGGGCTCACCGGGCGCGGCACGCGGCGCGGAGCCTCGGACTGGGCGGCGCTGGGCGTGCGCGCGGCCTCGGGCGGGTCGCTGCCGTCGGCGGGCGCGGGCTCGATCCTCGCCCCCGAGGGCACCGGCGGGCCGGCGTTCCTGGTGTTCCGCAATTTCAACGTGATCCTGCGCTACAACAACGCCGAGAAATACGGGCTCGCGGTCGGGCACCTTTCGGACCGGCTTGCCGGGGCGGGGCCGCTGCGCGGCGATTTCCCGCCCGATGCCTATGGCTTCACCATCGACGAGCGCAAGGAACTGCAGACGCGGCTGACCGGCGCCGGCTTCGACGCGGGCAAGCCCGACGGCGTCTTCGGCTCGAAGACCGAGGACGCGATCCGTGGCTACCAGGCGCGGGCGGGCATGGCGGTGACTGGCGAGCCGTCCCGCGCACTGCTCGTGCAATTGCGCCGCGGCTGAGCGCGCGGCGCCTCAGCTCAGCATGAACGGGTCGGCGGCATCCGGATCGAGGATGTCGTCGGCCGCTTGCCCCTCGTCCAGCAGGTCGGCCTCGTCGACCATGAGCGGGTCCTTGGGCGCCTCTTCCAGGGCAAGCGTCGGCATCACCTGCGTTTCGCCGGAGGCGACCGTGTCGTCGGTCCAGACCGTGTCGCCCTGGGTAATGGTCACGCCGGTGATCTCGCCCACCAGCTCGGACTTGCCGCCGTCGGTCGAGTCGCCGAGCAGGTTCGACGTGCGGTCGGTGTCGGAGGGCACGACGCCGTCGCCCTCGGCCACCTGCACCCCGTCCTTGTCGATATACATGAAACCGGTCTCGTCGACGCCGACGGTCCAGGTCGCGGTCTCGCCCTCGACGAGCGCGCCCTCGGCGACGATGTAGTTCGTCGTGCCGCCCTGGGTGATCTCGAAATACATGGCGTCGCTCGGGCCGAGCTGGCCAAAGGCGATGCGGTCCTCGCCCTCATCGCCGAACTCGAAGACGGTCTGCGCCTTGCCCTCGTCGAGGTCGGTGAAGGTCACCGTGGCCTCGAACTCGAAGGCGCCGTCGATCTGCGGCAGGTCCGGGCCCGTGGTGCCGCCGGTGTCCCCGGTGCCGCCCGTGTCGCCGGTGCCATCGGTGCCATCGGTCCAGACGGTATCGCCCTGCGTGATTGTCACGTCGCTGATCTCGCCCACGAGGTCGGAGCCCGTGCCGGTGCCGGCCTCGCCCAGCAGGTTCGACGTGCGGTCTGTATCCGAGGGCACGATGCCGTCGCCCTCGGCCACCTGTTCGCCGTCCTTGTCGATATACATGAGGCCATCATCGTCGACGCCGACCGTCCAGACCGCCGTCTCGCCCTCGACGAGCACGTCCTCGGCGACGATGTAGCTGGTCTCGCCGCCCTGGGTGATCTCGAAATACACCGCGCTGCTGGGGCCGAGCTGGCCGAAGGTTATGCTGTCCTCGCCCGCGCCGCCGAACTCGAAGACCCGTTGCCCGGGCGCCGCGTCGAGGTCGGTGAAGGTCACGGTGGCCTCGAACTCGAAGGCCCCGTCGATCTGTGGCAGGTCGGCGCCCGTGGTGCCGCCGGTGTCGCCGCCGCCGGTATCGCCCGTGCCCCCGGTGGTGCCGTCGCTCCAGACAGTATCGCCCTGGGTGATCGAGACCCCGGCGATGTCGCCGTCGAGCGACGCCACCGCGGCGTTGCTCGAACTGCCCAGCAGGTTCGACGTGCGGTCGACGTCCGAGGGCACGACGCCGTCTCCTTCGGCGACCTGCACGCCGTCCTTCTCGATGTACATGAAGCCGGTCTCGTCGACGCCGACGGTCCATACGGCGGTTTCGCCTTCGACGAGCACGTCCTCGGCGACGATGTAGCTGGTCTCGCCGCCCTGGTTGATCTCGAAGTAGACCGCGCTGGCGGGGCCGAGCTGGCCGAAGGAGATGCTGTCCTCGCCCTGCGCGCCGAATTCGAAGATGCGCTGGCTGACCCCGGCCGCGAGATCGTTGAAGGTCACGGTGGCCTCGAACTCGAAGGCACCGTCGATCTGGGGCAGGTCGCTGCCGGTGGTGCCACCGGTATCACCACCGCCGGTGTCTCCGCCTCCGGTGTCGCCTCCACCCGTGCCGCCGCCGGTGTCGCCGGCGGCGGGAATTCCGATGGCCACGAGCTGCTCGGGGCTCGACAGCTCTGCGACCGACACGCCGAGCAGGGTGATCGCCTCGCCGCCCGGAAAGGTCAGGACGGCGTCGCCCGTGCCGTCGCCGTTGCTGTCGGTCACGGTCACGTCGTCGGTATCGACCGGCAGGCCGTCGGGGCCCGTCAGCGCGGAGACGTCGAGCCGGTCGTTGGTCGCGTAGGTGCCGTCACCAAGCAACGTGGGCAGCTCGAAGCCGTCCACCGTGTCGATCCCGCCGAGATCGGCAAGCGCCACGGTGTCGTCGCCGGCGCCCAGCAGCACGGTCTCGACGGCGTCGTAGCTCAGGGTCGAGACGCCGTCGCTGACGGTGCCGACGCCCGCGAACCCCGAGGTCATGTCGACGTAGAGATCGTCGGTCACCGCCGAGAGATCGAGCAGGTCGCCGTTCACCTCGTCCACCTGCTCGGCGTCGACGGTATCGTTGCCGAAGCCGTTCTCGATGTGGAAGGTGTCGTCGCCGTAGCCGCCCCAGAGGTAGTCGTCCCCCGCTCCGCTCCAGAGGGCGTCGTTGCCTTAGGAGCCGCGCATCCAGTCGTCTCCGTCGCCGCCGATGAGCGTGTCGTTGCCCTCGTTGCCCTCGAGATGGTCGTCGTCGGCGCCGCCCTCGATGTAGTCGTTGCCGAATTCGCCGTAGATCGAATCGCGACCGGCGCCGCCGGTCATGCTGTCACCGCCCTCGTTGCCGTAGACCAGATCGTCGCCGTCGCCACCGGCAATGGTGTCGTCGCCGGTGCCGCCGCGCACGGTGTCGTGGCCGTGGCCGCCGGTGATGCTGTCGTCACCGCCTGCGCCAAGCAGGCTGTCGTCGCCACCGGCGCCCTCGAGGGTGTCGGCCGTGTCGCGCCCTTGCAGCGTGTCGTCGCCCGCGCCGCCCGAGATCATCTCGAAGTAGCTGTAGTCGGTGGGGTCGCCGAGGTAGACGTTGGCCCAGCCCGAGGCCGAGCTTTCGCCGATGGTGTAAAGCTCGGTGCCGTTCGAGAGCACCAGGAAGGCACCGTCGGGGGAGAATTCCACGGTGTAGCTTTCGGGAAGGCCGGAGAAGTCGAGGATGTGCCCCTCCGAGGACTCGCTCAGGCCGTTCCAGAACCCGGCGTCATTCCAGTTGTCGGTGGTGACGAAATAGGTGGCCATGACGGTCCATCCTCCCATGCGGCGAATGCGGGCAGGCATGGGCCTGCCCCCGGATCGGACTGGTTCTGCGCCGCGAATCCGGGGTTGGGAAGACGATTTCGCGTCAAAATTGTGGTGAATGGTTAATGAACGCGCCGCCCTCTGCGGGGGCGGCGCGCGGCAGGCCGGTCAGGTCTTGAAGATCCGGTAGATCGCCGGGATCACCAGTACCGTCAGCACGGTCGAGGACAGCAACCCGAATAGCAGCGAGATCGCGAGTCCCTGGAAGATCGGGTCGGCAAGAATCACCGCCGCGCCGATCATCGCCGCGATGGCGGTGAGCAGGATCGGCTTGAAGCGGGTGGCCCCGGCCTCGATCAGCACGTCGACGCTCACCTTGCCCCCGGGGTCGGCGTGGCGGATGAAGTCGACCAGCAGGATCGAGTTACGCACGATGATCCCGGCAAGCGCGATGAAGCCGATCATCGAGGTGGCCGAGAACGGCGCGCCGAACAGCCAGTGCCCCAGCATGATGCCGAGGAAGGTGAGCGGCACCGGTGTCAGGATCACCAGCGGCAGGCGGAACGAGCCGAACTGCGCCACGACAAGGATGTAGATCCCCAGCAGCGCCACGCCGAAGGCGGCACCCATGTCGCGGAAGGTGACCCATGTCACCTCCCATTCGCCGTCCCACAGCAGGGTCACATGCTCGGTGCTCTCGGGCTGGCCATGCAGCGAGACCTCGGGCTTTGTGCCCTCGGCCCAGTCCATCGCGTCGAGCCTGTCGGCCACCGCGAGCATGCCGTAGAGCGGCGCCTCGTAGGCGCCCGCGAGCTCGCCCATCACCATGATGACGTCGTAGCCGTTGTGCCGGAAGATCGGGTAGGAGCCCTCTTCGCGCGACAGGGTCACCACGTCGCCCAGTTCGACCACGCCGCGCCCGCCGGGCAGGGCGTTGGCCGGCACCGGCGTCGACAGCGCCTCGGAGTCGAGCACCCGCTCGGACCTGTCGCGGGCGATGACGATGGGCAGGGGGCGCCGGCCCTCGCCGCGGTGCGAATAGCCGACCGTGGTGCTGCCGTTGAGCAGCCGCAGGGTCTGCAGCGCGTCGGATTCCTGCACCTGGAAGAAATCCAGTTCCGAGGGATCCAGAACCGCGCGCAGGCGTGGCGGCCTCTCGCCGTAGTTGTCGTCTACGTCGACCACGTAGGGCACATCCTCGAAGGCTGTTCGGATCTTCTCGGCGGCCGTGCGGCGGGTCTCGGCGTCGGGGCCGTAGACCTCGGCCAGCAGGGTCGAGATCACCGGCGGACCCGGCGGCGGTTCGACCACCTTGAGAACGGCACCGTCGGGGACCTCGAGCGTGGCGAGCTTCTCGCGCAGTTCGAGCGCGATGTCGTGGCTGGTGCGCTCGCGCTCGGCCTTGGGCAGCAGGTTGAGCTGCACGTCACCCATCTCGGGGTTCCGGCGCAGGTAGTAGTGCCGCACCAGCCCGTTGAAGTTGAACGCCGAGGCCGCGCCCGCGTGGGTCTGCGCCGAGATCACCTCGGGCAGTTCCATGGCGATGCGGGCGGCATCCTGCGCGACCGCGTCCGTTGCCTCGACCGAGGCGCCCTCGGGCAGGTCGATCATCACCGACAGCTCGGACTTGTTGTCGAAGGGCAGCAGCTTGACGGTGACGTCCCGCGTGTAGAGCGCACCGAGCGAGCCGAAGCTCAGAACGATGACGACCAGCAGGAAGATCCACGACACCGACTTCCGCGCGAGGATCGGTCGCGCGAACCGGGCGTAGACCCGGCCCATCGGGCTGAAGTGCTTGTGCTCGCCGTAGGTGTCCTCGTCGCCATGGTCCGAGACGTCGGATTTGCCGGCGATCCGCAGCATCAGCCACGGCGTGATGATGACCGCGACGAAGAACGAGAAGATCATCGCCGCCGAGGCGTTGGCCGGGATGGGCGACATGTAGGGGCCCATGAGCCCGCTCACGAAGAGCATCGGCAGCAGCGCGACCACCACGGTCAGCGTCGCGACGATGGTGGGGTTGCCGACCTCTGCCACGGCCTCGATGGCGGCGGTGGCGCGCGGTTTGCCGGGGTGCAGCGCCCAGTGCCGCGAGATGTTCTCGATCACAACGATGGCGTCGTCGACGAGGATGCCGATGGAGAAGATCAGCGCGAACAGCGACACCCGGTTCAGCGTGTAGCCCATGAAGTTGGCGGCGAAGAGCGTGAGCAGGATCGTCACCGGGATGACGATGGCAACCACCACGGCCTCGCGCCAGCCGATGGTGAAAAGCACCAGCGCCACGATCGACACGGTGGCAAGCGCGAGATGG
This sequence comes from Salipiger sp. D13, assembly GCF_003703915.1. NCBI lineage: Bacteria > Pseudomonadati > Pseudomonadota > Alphaproteobacteria > Rhodobacterales > Roseobacteraceae > Salipiger > Salipiger sp. D13. Next base: position 404,296 of record NZ_ML112591.1, on the reverse strand, counting down.
AAGAGCAGCTCGTTGGCCTTTTCGTCGGCGGTCTCGCCGTAGTCGCGGGTCACCTCGACATGCACCGAGTCGGGGATGATCGAGCCCTCCATCTCCTCGACCTGGTGCAGGATCGTCTCGGCCACCACCACGGCGTTCGATCCGGCGCGCTTGGCCACGGCGAGCGACACCGCCGGGCTGCGGACGATCTCGCCGTCTGCGCGGATCAGCGTGGCGACGTGATGCTCGTCGAGGTCGCTGACCATGCCGACATCGGCCACGTCGCGGACGTAGACCGTGCGCCCGTCGCGGGCGGTCAGCTCGAGGTTGCCGATCTCCTCCGGGGTGGTCAGCGTCTCGCCGATGACGAAGCCCAGTTGCTCGCCGCCTTCGCGCAGCGTGCCCGCGGGCGCGGCGGTGTTGGCGCCCTGCACCTTGCCGGCAAGCTGCTGCAGCGTCACGCCGTAGAGCGCCAGCCGCTCGGGGTCGGGCGAAATCCGCAGCGCCTCGTCGGTGGCGCCGATGATGTAGGTGAGGCCCACGTCCGGGGTGCGCGCCAGCCGCACCTCGACCTCGCGCGCGATGCGGGTGAGGTCGGCGGCGCCGATGGCCTCCTGTCCCGGTTCGGGCGAGAAGGTCAGCGTCACGATGGCGACGTCGTTGATCCCGCGCCCGACCACCAGCGGCTCGGGGATGCCCACCGGGATGCGGTCGAGGTTCGACATGATCTTGTCGCGCACCCGCAGGATGGCGGTGTCCGCGCTCACGCCCACCTTGAAGCGGGCGGTGACCATCGCCTGGTCGTCGCGGGTGTCGGAGTAGACGTGCTCGACCTCGTCGATGCCCTTCACGATGGTTTCGAGCGGTTCGGTCACGAGCTTCACGGCGTCCTGCGCCTTGAGCCCGTCGGCCTGCACGTGGATGTCGACCAGCGGCACCGAGATCTGCGGCTCCTCCTCGCGGGGCAGGGAGACCAGCGCGATCATCCCCACCGCCAGCGAGGCGAGCAGGAAGAGCGGCGTCAGCGGCGAGCGGATGAAGGCCTGCGTCAGGCGCCCGGCAAGGCCGAGGGCGCCTTCGGGTTTCGGGTCGTCACTCATCGCCGGTCACCACCATGTCGCCGGGTTCGAGCCCGGTCAGGATCTCGCGAAAGGTGCCGCCCCCGCGCGTGACGGTCTCGCCGGGAACGACGACGCGCTCGCGCGGGCCGTCGGGGGTCTCGACCGTGACGAAATCCAGCCCGCCGGCGCGGCTCAGCGCGTTTTCGGGCACCAGCAGGGCCTCGCGCTCGCCCACCGGCAGGCGCACCGGCACCCGGCGGCCGATGAAGCGCGCATCGAGCCCCGCGACCTCGACGTCCGCCTGCAGGCGGCCGCCCTCGATCAGCGGGTAGAGCTTGACCAGCGTGCCCGTCTTCTCGCCGCCCGTCGTGGTGATGACCAGTTCGTCACCCTCGGACAGGTCGCCCGCGTGACGCTCGGGGACGTTCAGCCGCAGGTAGGTGCCGCCGCCGCCGATCTGTGCGACCGTCTCGCCCATGGTGACGACCGAGCCGCGCGACACCGGCACCGACAGCACGACGCCCTCCTCGGGGGCGAGCACATCGCCCTCGGAGACCTGCTGTTCGACCACGAGCCGCTGCGAGCGGATGTTGGAGATGTTCGAGGTGATGACCTCGACGTCGGTGCGCAGCTGCTCGAGCCGCTGGGTGGTGATGACGCCGCGCTCCTGCAGGGCTTCGCCACGGGCGAGCTCGGACTGGGCGGTCTCGAGTTGTGCCTGCGCCGACTCGAGTTGCGCGTCGAAGGAATCAAGCTGGTATTGCAGCTTGTCGTCCTCCACCCGTGCGAGCGTCTGGCCGGCGCTGACGCGGTCGCCCTCGGTGACGTCGAGCGCCACGATGGTGCCGCCGATCCGGGCACGCGCCGGGATCTCGACGCGAGTTTCGACCTGCCCGAAGACGGACTTCCAGGCGGTGACGGGCTGCGGGGTGATCTCGGTCGTCTCGGCGTGCAGGGCCGGGGCGAGGAGCAGGGCGCAAAGGGCAATCAGGGCGCGCATCGGAACCTCTTCTGTTCGGCGGGCAGAATGAGCCCGCGACATGTCCTGCCCTACATATAAAATAAAGTGAATATGTAAAGCTCGGAAGGATACATTCCGAGTGTTGCGTATCATCGCGATGAAGGAAAGCGACACATGCCGGAAATCGCGTGGATTTCCGGGGCGCGGTCGGTTTGCCGCAGGCTTCGTGGGGTAGGGTGGCGGGCGCTCAGCCCTGCCGGGCTTTCTTGGCGCGGCGCAGCAGCATGTCGCGCTTCATCTTGCTGAGATGGTCGAAATACATCCGGCCGTTCAGGTGGTCGACCTGATGCTGCACCGAGGTCGCCCAGAGCCCGACGAAATCGCGCTCCTCGGTCTCGCCGTCCGCGTTCAGGAAGCGCACGGTGACCGCCCGGGGGCGCTCGATCCGTGCCCAGACGCCGGGCAGGTTGGGGCTTGCCTCGTCATGGGCGCGCAGCTTGACGCTGGCGTGCAGGATCTCGGGATTGGCCATGCGCACCGCCTGGCCGCGCTCTTCCGAGGCATCCACCACAGCGAGCCGCAGCATGACGCCGATCTGCGGCGCGCCGAGGCCGACGCCGGGCATCGCCTCCATCGTGTCGATCATGTCGTCCCAGATCGCGCGCACCTCGTCGGTGATCGCCTCGACCGGGGCGGCGGGCGTACGCAGGCGCTTGTCGGGCCAGGGGATGCAGGGCCGGGCGGTCATCGCTGGGCGTCGTATTCGTCGCGCAGGGCGCGGGCGTCGTCGGGCGACAGCCGGTCGAAATGCACCAGCCCGTCGAGGTGGTCGTACTCGTGCTGCGCGATGATCGCCTCGGCGCCCTCGAAGGTGCGCTCCTGCGCGGTGCCCGTCAGGTCGGTGTAGGCCATGGTCACTGTGGTCGCGCGCGTCACCTCGGCGGTAACGCCGGGGATCGACAGGCAGCCCTCGGGGCCGCGCGCGGTCTCGCTGGAGACCGACACGATGCGCGGGTTGATGCAGACCACGGGCGTCATGTCGCCCTCCTTCCAGCCGGCATCCATCACGAAGACCCGCTGCAGGACGCCGACCTGCGGCGCCGCGAGACCGCGCCCGGGCGCGTCATACATGGTCTCGAACATGTCGGTGACCAGCGTCTCGATCGCGGCCACGTCCTCGACCCGGTCGCAGGGGGTGGCGAGGCGCGGATCGGGCCAGCGCAGGATCTCGCGGACGCTCACGCCCGGGCCCGTTCGCGCTTGAGCTTCTGCATCTTGCGCGTGATCATCTGGCGCTTGAGCGGCTTGAGATAGTCGATGAACAGCTTGCCGTCGAGATGGTCGATCTCGTGCTGCACGCAGGTCGCCCAGAGCCCGTCGAAGGTCTCGGTCCGCAGCTTGCCGTCGCGGTCGAGCCATTCCACGTCGACCACCTTGGGGCGTTCGACCTCGGCATACTGGTCGGGGATCGACAGGCAGCCTTCCTCGTAGACGTTGCGCTCGTCCGAGCCCGCAAGGACCCGCGGGTTGAACATCACCAGCGGGCGCGCCTCTTCGCCCTGGTCGTTCTTGGCGCAGTCGAGCACGATCAGCCGGTCGAGCACGCCGACCTGCGGCGCTGCCAGCCCGATACCGGGCGCGTCGTACATGGTCTCGAGCATGTCGTCGGCCAGCACGCGCAGCTCGTCCGACAGGTCGGGCACCGGCGCGCAGGCCTTTTTCAGCCGCGGATCGGGGTGGATGAGAATGGGGCGCTTCATGCGCTTCATCTAGGCAATCGCGCGTGAACGCGCAAGGCGGAGGCCTTGCACTCGGGCACGAAGAAGCTAGCGTCACGCGCAATGAGTGAGCAAGGAATTCCCGAAATGAACGATCTTTTCAACACGCCGATCGACCGGCGTGGCAGCGGGTCCGCGAAATGGGACCTGATGGACAAGCTTTTCGGTGTCGACCCGGTGGACGGGCTGGCGATGTGGACCGCGGATTCGGACTACCCGACCGCGCCATGCGTCATCGAGGCGGTGCAGGCCGAAGTGGACCGCGGCATCTTCGGCTACTTCTCGGACACCCCGCGCTACACCGGCGCGGTGAAATGGTGGATGGCGAACCGTCACGACTGGGAGATCGAGGAGGACTGGATCGTGCCCACGCACGGTCTTGGCAACGGCGTCGCCCTGTGCGTCGACGTGTGGACGCAGCCCGACGATCACGTGGTGATCTTCTCGCCGGTCTACCACGAGTTCGCAGCCAAGGTGCGCCGGGCGGGGCGCACCGTCACCGAGTGCCCGCTGAAGCGCGAGGGCGATGTCTACCAGCTGGACCTCGAGGACGCGCAGGCGCGGCTGACCGGCAAGGAAACCATGCTGATCTGGTGCTCGCCTCAGAACCCGACGGGCCGGGTCTGGAGCCCCGACGAACTGCGGGCGGTCGCGGATTTCGCCGAGCGCAACGGGATGATGCTGCTCTCCGACGAAGTGCACCATGACCTGATCTACCCCGGAAACCGCTTCGTGGCGATGGACGTGGCGGCGCCGGATGTGCGGCCACGGCTGGTGGTGCTGACGGCAGCATCCAAGACCTTCAACCTCGCGGGCCAGCGCGTGGGAGCCCTGATCATTCCCGACCCGGGGCTGCGCGCGGCGATGGAGGCGCGCATCAACGCGCTCGACAGCAAGCCCAACGCGCTTGGCTTCATCATGTCTGCCGCCGCCTACTCGCCCGAGGGCGCGGCGTGGGTCGACGCGCAGGTCGAGCACCTCATCGGCAACCGGGCAGTCTTCGACGAGGCGGTGAATGCCATCCCGGGAGTCCGCTCCCTGCCGTTGCAGGGCACCTATCTGGCCTGGGTCGATTTCTCGGGCACCGGCATGAGCTTCGACGAGTTCAACGCCCGGATCCGCGACGAGGCCAAGATTGCCGCGAGCCCCGGGCCGTCCTTCGGCACGGGCGGCGAGACCTGCATGCGGATCAACCTCGCCACCACTCGCGGGATCGTTTCCGAGGCCGGGGCACGGCTGCAGCGGGCCTTCGCCGATCTTCAGTGAGGGGGAGGGGCTCTGCCCCTCTTGCTCCGGCAGGGCCGGAGCAATTCACCCCGAGGGTATTTGAGGAACCGGAGAAGGGGCGGGCGCCGCGCGCGGCGTCGCTAGTTGCGCGGCGGGCGGCCCTTGTAGATCGGGATCTGCCAGCCGAAGGCGAGGGTGCCGCCGCGCAGCACGAAGGTGATGAGCGCGCAGATCAGGGCGGCGCCGGCCGGGGTCATGCCGGTGGCATGAGCGGCGAGCAGCGCGCCGGCACCACCGAGCGCGCAGGTGGCGTAGGGCTCGCCCTGTTTCAGCAGCAGCGGCACCTCGTTGGCCACCACGTCGCGCATGAGGCCGCCGAGGCTGCCGGTCATCACGCCCATGACGAGGATCACCGGCCAGCTCGCGCCGGCTTCGAGCGCGATGCCGGCGCCGGCGGCCACGGCCACCGAGAGGGCGGCCGCGTCGAGCCAGAGGATCGCCCGGTAGCGGCTTTCCAGCAGATGCGCGGTGAAGAACACCAGCAGCGCCGCGGCGCAGGCGACGCCGAGGTAGGTGGGGTCGCCGATCCAGAGCACGGTGCGGTCGAGCAGCAGGTCGCGCATGGTGCCGCCGCCGAGCGCGGTGAGGCAGGCGAGGAAGGCGAAGCCCACCACGTCGAGCTGGGCCCGGCTGGCGACCAGCGCGCCGGTCAGCGCGAAGATCAGCACCGAGGCGTAGTCGAGCAGGGCAAGCGGGCCGAGGCCCGCCTCGGCGGCGATCACTTGCCGTTGCCGGGCTTGAAGGGGGCCATGCCGGCGCGGGCGAGCTCGTCGGCGCGTTCGTTCTCGGGGTGGCCGGCGTGGCCCTTGACCCATTCCCAGGTCACGTCGTGGGTGTGCTGCGCGGCATCGAGACGTTGCCAGAGCTCGGCGTTCTTCACCGGCTTCTTCGCGGCGGTCTTCCATCCGTTGCGCTTCCAGCCGTGGATCCAGCCCGTGACGCCGTTCTTCACGTAGGCGCTGTCGGTGATGATGGTGATCCGCGACGGCCGGGTGAGCGATTCCAGCGCGTTGATCGCGGCCAGCAGCTCCATCCGGTTGTTGGTGGTCTGCGGCTCGCCGCCCTTGAGCTCGCGCTCTTTCTTGACGGCGTCGCCGTCCATGGCGCGCATGAGAACGCCCCAGCCGCCGGGGCCGGGATTTCCGGAGCAGGCTCCGTCGGTATAGGCAAAGAGATCAGGCATGGGCGCTGACGCTTATCCATTGCGAGGTGGTGCCGTCAAGCCCGCGGCTCTCGCCCCGGGTCACCTGCGCGACCTCGAGCCGGGCCGCGCCGAGCAGGGCGCGCAGCTCGTCCTCGGTGTAGTAGGTGTAGAAGCGGCCGAGACGGTCGCGGCTTTCGCCCGTTCCCTCCTTGAGGGTTAGCCCCAGCAGGCCGCCGGGTTTCAGCGCGCGGGCGATGGCGGCGAGGTGGAGAGGCATGGCGGCGCGCGGCGCGTGCAGCAGGCTGAAGCTGGCCCAGATGCCGTCGTAGGCGGCGCGGGCCTCGAGGTCGTCGAAGCTGGCCTGACGGGCGGAGACGCCGGGACGGGCGGCGGCGAGCGCCACCATCTCGGGCGAGGCGTCGCAGGCGTCGACGATCATGCCGGCCGCCGCCATGTGGCCCGCGTCGCGGCCGGGGCCGCAGCCGAGATCGAGCACCCGCGCGCCCTTGGTCAGCGCCGCGAGGAAGGCGCGCAGGGTGGCATGAGGCGCGTCCGGGGCCAGCGCATCGTAGTCGCGGGCGCGGGCGGCGTAGACCTTCAGCGTCTCGGGATCGGTCACAGCAGGGTTCCGGCAAGCAGGCAGGCGACCACGGCGAGGGTCATCGGCAGGCGCAGCCGCATCCACCAGTCGGGTGCGAGGCGCCAGCGCCAGAACTGCCAGTCGAGCGCCAGCAGGCCGAGGTAGCCGAACACGAGGTTCATGCCGGCCGAGACCGGCCCGCCGCCGGCCATGAAGAAGGCCCAGAGCGCCGGGATCACCGAGAGCGCGTAGCAGACCGGCGCCTGCCGCTCGGGGGCGCGGGTGGCGAAGCCCCAGAGCACGCCGGACATGAAGGCGAGGATCACGGTGCCGTAGGCAAGTTGCACGTAGGGGCCGACGAAGCGGCCGCCGAGGGTCTCGTAGGCGAAGGCGTAGACCGGGTCGGAGACCAGCGTGAGCAGCCCCCAGAGAAACGGCAGCAGACCGGCGAGCGCCAGCAGCAGCGGAGCGCGGGGAATGCCGCCGGTCATGAGCCGGCCTCTGCCAGCTGCTTGGGTGCCGCGATGTGTTCGGCCATCAGCCGTCCTCCTCCTGCCGCGAGGCCAGCGCGGGCCCGGTGCGGAAATAACTCACGTCGTTGGTGAATATCGACTCGGGAACGAGCCGGATCAAGCGTCCGTCCGGGTCATCGATGCGGGCGATCTCGTCGATGAACCAGCGGTTCCAGGTCTCGTCGGGGCCGAGGTAGCGCCGCAGCAGTCGGCGGAAGAGCACGGGGTCCATCGACGTGATCCCGGCGCGACCGCGCAGGCCGAGGTGACGCAGAAGGCCGCGGCGGTTGTCGTAGTCGACGATCTCGACCGCGACGCGCGGGTCCGCCGTGATCCGGGCGACCGAGCTGCCCTCGCGGTTGCCGAGCATCGACAGGGTCGTGCCGTCCCAGTCGAACCAGACCGGGGCGCTGCGCGGGGCGCCATCGGCGGCCACGGTGGCGAGAGTCGCCATCAGCGGCAGGCGGAGCACCTCTTCGGGGTCGAAGGGGCGGGGCATGGGGCGCAGGATGACAGCATTCGCGCCGCGTGGCGAGACCGCGCGGCGCGATGCGGAGTGCTCAGGCGGGTTCGCGCAGCACGCGGGGCACCTTGAACTCGACGTTCTCCTCGGCGGTCTCGACCATCTGCACCTGCACGTCGTAGCGGGCGCGGAAAGCGTCAATGACCTCGTCGATCAGCACCTCGGGGGCCGAAGCCCCGGCGGTGACGCCGACCGAGCCGATGCCCTCGAGCGCGCGCCAGTCGATGTTCTCGGCCCGCTGGACAAGCTGCGCGTAGCCGCAGCCGGCCTTGCGGGCGACCTCGACCAGCCGCTTGGAGTTCGACGAGTTGGGCGCGCCCACCACCAGCAGCGCGTCGCAGTCCGGGGCGATGGCCTTCACGGCCTCCTGCCGGTTGGTGGTGGCGTAGCAGATGTCTTCCTTGTGCGGACCGATGATCGCCGGGAAACGCGCCTTCAGCGCCGCGACGATGTCGACGGTGTCGTCGACCGACAGCGTGGTCTGGGTCACGAAGGCAAGGCGCTCGGGGTCGCGCACCTCGACGTGGGCCACGTCGTCGACCGTCTCGACCAGCAGCACCTCGCCATCGGGAAGCTGGCCCATGGTGCCGATCGTCTCGGGGTGGCCGGCGTGGCCGATCATGACCATCTGCAGGCCGTTCTCGTGGTGGCGGGCCGCCTCGATGTGGACCTTGGAGACCAGCGGGCAGGTGGCATCGACATAGACCATCTCGCGCTGGGCGGCCTCGGCGGGCACGGCCTTGGGCACGCCGTGGGCCGAGAAGATCACCGGGCGGTCCGGCGGGCATTCCTCGAGCTCTTCGACGAAGATGGCGCCCTTGTCGCGCAGCCCGTCGACCACGAACTTGTTGTGCACGATTTCGTGGCGCACGTAGACCGGGGCGCCCCATTTCTCGAGCGCCATCTCGACGATCTTGATGGCCCGGTCGACGCCGGCGCAGAACCCGCGCGGCGCGGCAAGGTAGAGGGTGAGGGGGGCTTTGGTCATTCGCGTCTCCTGCATGGGGCCAGAGGTAAGGGTTCGGCGCCGCCGGGTCCAGAGGGCGAAGCTGATCGAAGCGTGACTTGATCGCGTCGCGGGATACAGGGAAAGTTGAAGCCGGAAACGGATAGGGGGCGTGATGAAGGCGTTGCTTTGGGCACTCGGTGCGATGGCTGCAATGGGGCAGGGGCCGGCGCTGGCGCAGATGGCGGCGGAGCCGGTCCCCGGACTTTTCCCCTACCGCGACGCCGAGCGGGTCGAGCGCGGCGCGGCGCTCTACGCCGAGAATTGCGCCAGTTGTCACGGCGCCGACCTCGCCGGCGCCCCCGACTGGAAGACACGCGATGCCGATGGCTACCTGCCGGCCCCGCCCCACGACGAGACCGGACACACCTGGCACCACGCCGACGCACAGCTGCTCGAGATCGTGATGCATGGCACCGAGGCGCTGGTGGGCGGTGACTACAAATCGAACATGTCAGGCTTCGCCGACGTGCTGAGCCGCGACGAGATCGTCGACATCATGGCCTACATCAAGAGCACCTGGCCGGCCGAGGTCGTGCGGATTCACAACGAGATCAACGCGCGCGCCGCGGCGTTCCCGGACTGACCGCTAGAGCGAGCCCCCCGAGGCCGCCACCGTGGCCCAGGCCAGTACGATGTAGCGTCCGGTCTTGGCGATGGTCACGAGCACGAGGAACACCAGCCAGTGGGTGCGCATGATGCCGGCGACCACGGTGAAGGCGTCTCCGAACGGCGCCCAGCTCAGCAGCAGGGTCCAGACGCCCCAGCGGGCATAGGCGCGCTGCGCACGGTCGAGTTGCGCCTCGCTCGCGGGAAACCAGCGATGATGACGGAACCGTTCGACCCAGAGGCCGAGGACATAATTGACCGCCGCACCGAGCGTGTTGCCAACGCTCGCCACCAGGACGAGCAGCCAGATCGGCGAGATGTCGCGAAGCTGGAGCCCGACGAAGACAAGCTCCGACTGGAACGGCAGGATCGTGGCGGCGCCAAAGGCCGCGAGGAAGAGGCCGCCTAGCGCGGCGGCCTCAGAAAGCATGACGCGGGAGCCTCATCCCCATGACGGCTCCGCGACGTCTCAGCGCCCGTTGCTCGCGACCTCGAAGTTGCGTTCCGCCTGCTGTTCGCGGGGCGGGCGGCCGATGACTTCGCGCAGCTCGTCGAGTTCGATGAAGTTGTCGGCCTGGCGGCGCAGCTCGTCGGCGATCATCGGCGGCTGGCTGCGGATGGTCGAGACCACCGAGACCCGCACGCCCTGCCGCTGCAGGCTTTCCACCAGCGGACGGAAGTCGCCGTCGCCCGAGAACAGCACGATGTGATCGACGCGCGGGGCAAGCTCCATGGCATCGACGGTAAGCTCGATGTCCATGTTGCCCTTGACCTTGCGACGACCCTGGCTGTCCGTGTACTCCTTGGCAGGCTTGGTCACCATGGTGAAGCCGTTGTAGTGGAGCCAGTCGACCAGCGGACGGATGGGGGAATATTCGTCGTTTTCGAGCAGCGCGGTGTAGTAGAATGCGCGCACCATCTTGCCTCGGCGCACGAATTCCTGGCGGAGGAGTTTATAGTCGATGTCGAACCCGAGCGCCTTCGCGGCGGCATACAGGTTCGACCCGTCTATGAACAGCGCCAGCCGTTCATCCTTGTAAAACATAAAATGTCCTTTCAGCAATTCGCCGCGCGCGAGAGTCCGTGAGTGCAAAAAATAGCGCGACGGGATACCAGAGATTAATGCTTAAGCCCGCGTGTTCAACCCGGGAAACATGAGGAGGATGGTAGCTCAACGGTGCTTTCCGAACAAGAAATCATGATCGCGCTCGGTGCGAACCTGCCCTTGCATGACAGTCCCCCGACCGCGACGCTGCAGGCCGCGCTCGATGCCCTCGCCGATCGTGGGCTGGAGGTGCTGCGGGTCAGCCGATTCTATGCAACGCCCTGTTTTCCTGCGGGCGCCGGGCCGGATTACGTGAACGGCTGCGCGGTGCTGGATGGTCCGGGTGACCCACGCGAGGTGCTGGCCGTGCTGCATGCGGTCGAGGCCGACTACGGTCGCGCGCGGGTGCAGCGGTGGGGCAGCCGGACGCTCGATCTCGACCTTCTGGCGGTGGGGGAGCAGGTGCTTCCCGACGTTGCGTCACAAGCCGCGTGGCGTGCGCTCGCGCCCGAGGAGCAGGTTCGGCGCACGCCCGACGAGCTGATTCTGCCGCACCCGCGTCTTCAGGACCGCGCTTTCGTGCTTGTTCCGCTCGCGGATGTGGCGCCCGACTGGCGCCACCCCCTGCTTGGCCGCACGGTGGCTGAACTCTGTGCCGCGCTACCGGCAGAAGCGCGCGCCGAGGTCAAGCCTTTATGAGCGAATCGCGCTTGTATTCCGGCTTGGTGCACGCTAGACATCACCTTTCTGACGGCTAACCGATAGGTGACACGCACATGGCCCGCGTTACGGTAGAAGATTGCGTCGACAAGGTCCCCAACCGCTTCGAGCTGGTGATGCTCGCAGCGCACCGCGCCCGCGAAATCTCGTCCGGGAGCACGCTGACCGTGGACCGCGACAACGACAAGAACCCGGTCGTCGCCCTTCGCGAAATCGCCGAGGAAACCCAGTCGGCCGATGAGCTGCGCGAGCGCCTGATCGAGTCCCACCAGACCCAGATCGAGGTGGACGAGCCCGAGGACGACAGCATGGCGCTTCTCATGGGTGCCGAGCAGGACAAGCCGGCAGAAGACGACATGTCGGAAGAAAAACTCCTGCGCGCCCTGATGGAAGCACAGGGAGAGAGCTGAGGCTCGCCATTTTGCGGGCCAGTAAGGATGGGCGCCCATGATCGCGGCGGAAGATCTTGTTGCGCTGGTCCGCAACTACAACCCGAAGACGAACGAGACGCTGATCCGCGCGGCCTATGATTTCGGCCGCGCGATGCACGAGGGGCAGACGCGCCAGTCTGGCGAGCCCTATTTCACGCACCCCGTTGCCGTCGCCGCGATCCTGACCGAGCAGCAGCTCGACGACGCGACGATCATCACCGCGCTCCTGCACGACACGATCGAGGACACCCGCGCCTCCTACACCGACATCGCCGAGCGGTTCGGCACCGATGTCGCGGAACTCGTGGACGGGGTGACCAAGCTCACCAACCTCCAGCTTTCCAGCTCCGAGACCAAGCAGGCCGAGAACTTCCGCAAGCTGTTCATGGCGATGTCCAAGGACCTGCGGGTGATCCTCGTGAAGCTGGCCGACCGCCTGCACAACATGCGCACCATCAAGGCGATGCGCGCCGAGAAGCAGGTGCAGAAGGCGCGCGAGACGATGGATATCTACGCGCCGCTCGCCGGCCGGATGGGCATGCAGTGGATGCGCGAGGAGCTCGAGGACCTTGCCTTCCGCGTGCTGAACCCCGAGGGGCGCGCCTCGATCATCCGGCGCTTCATCACGCTGCAAAAGGAAGCCGGCGACGTCATCCACCGCATCACCGGCGACATGCGGCACGAGCTGGAAGCGGCAGGCATCGACGCCGAGGTGTTCGGTCGGGCCAAGAAACCCTATTCGATCTGGCGCAAGATGCAGGAGAAAAGCATGGGGTTCTCCCGGCTCTCCGACATCTACGGCTTCCGCGTGATCACCCGGAACGAGATGGACTGCTACCGCGCGCTCGGCGTCATCCACCAGCGCTGGAAGTCGGTGCCGGGCCGGTTCAAGGATTACGTCAGCCAGCCCAAGTCGAACGGTTACCGGTCGATTCACACCACGGTGTCGGGCCGCGACGGCAAGCGGGTCGAGGTGCAGATCCGCACCCGCCAGATGCACGAGGTCGCCGAGACCGGCGTTGCCGCGCACTGGTCCTACCGCGACGGCGAACGCGCCGAGAACCCCTTTGCCGTCGATCCGGCCAAGTGGATCTCGTCGCTCACCGAGCAGTTCGACAGCGAGCAGGATCACGACGAGTTCCTCGAGGCGGTCAAGCTCGAGATGTATTCCGACAAGGTGTTCTGCTTCACGCCCAAGGGCGACGTGGTGAAGCTGCCGCGTGGGGCGACGCCGCTCGATTATGCCTACGCGATCCACACCCGCATCGGGTCGGCCTGCGTGGGGGCCAAGGTCGACGGGATCCGCGTGCCGCTCTGGACGCGGCTGAAGAACGGCCAGTCGGTCGAGATCATCACCGCCGAGGGGCAGACCCCGCAGGCGACCTGGCTCGACATCGCCACCACCGGCAAGGCCCGCACCGCAATCCGTCGCGCCCTGCGCGAGGCCGGTCGCGAGCGCTTCATCCGGCTGGGTGCGGAACTGGCGCGGTCGGCGTTCGAACACGTCGGCAAGAAGGCCACCGACAAGGTGCTCGAGAAGGCGGCGCAGACACTGCGGCTCGAGGGGCGCGATACGCTTCTCGCGCGACTGGGCAGCGCCGAGCTCACCTCGCGCGAGGTGGTGCATGCGGTCTACCCGGACCTCGGCGACAACGTCGAGGCCGAGGTCGACGCCCATCGCGCCGTGATCGGCCTCGAGCCCGGCACCGGTTTCACCCGTGCGCGCTGCTGCCAGCCGCTTCCCGGAGAGCGTATCGTCGGCATCACGCAGCGCGGCAAGGGCGTATTCGTCCACGCCATCGACTGCGAATCGCTCGCTGCCTACGAGGACCAGCCCGACCGCTGGGTCGACCTGCGCTGGGCCGAGGGAACCCATCCCGCTGCCTACGACGTGAGCCTCGAGTTGACCATCGGCAACGACGCGGGGGTGCTCGGGCGCGTTTGCACCTTGATCGGCGAGCGGCAGGCCAATATTTCGGACCTCGAGTTCTTGGATCGTAAACCCGATTTCTTCAGACTGCGCCTGAACGTCGAGTTCAGGGACGCGGAGCATCTGCACTCGGTGATCTCGGTGCTCGAAGCCGAAAGCGACGTTGCCTCGGTGCATCGTTGCCGCGACGCCTCGCACGGGTCGATACCGGCGGCGGCAGAGTGACAGACGCGGCTCTCCCGGCCGCAGCATGAGAACGCGCGGCCCGAGGGTCGCCGAAGTACGGACGGATCAGGCCTTTGGTCTTCAAACGCCGCGACAGACGGCCCCTGCTCAGGATCGTGTTGGAGTTCTTCTGGCCGCGTGGCGGCTGGGCCCGCGCCGCCCGTTATATCCAGCACCGCCTGCACCGTCTGCCCGATCCGCCCGAGAAGATCGCGCGCGGCATCTTCGCCGGGGTCTTCACCACCTTCACGCCGTTCTACGGGCTGCACTTCCTCATCGCCGCATCGCTCGCGTGGATCCTGCGGGGCAACGTCATCGCCTCGCTTCTGGCGACCTTCTTCGGCAATCCGCTCACCTACGTGCCCATCGGCATCGCCGCGCTGCGCACCGGCTACTGGCTGCTCGGGATCGACCGGCACGCGCCGCACCACCGCTCGCTGTTCGAGCAGTTCGGCTATGCCGGCACCGACCTGTGGGACAACCTCTGCGCCTGGCTGCTCGGGGAGCCCACCAACTGGTCGAACCTGCACATCTTCTACGACAAGGTCTTCTATCCCTACATGATCGGGGGCATCCTGCCCGGCATCATAACCGGGCTCGTGGCCTATTATCTTACCGTGCCGGTGATCCGGGCCTACCAGAGCCGCCGGCGCGGCGCGCTGAACGCCAAACTGGCGGCGCTCAAGGCCAAGAAGGCGCGCGAGCGGGGCTCTCCGCCGAACTGAGCCGGACGGGGAGGGGCACCGGAGTGGGAAGCCCATGGAAGGGGAGGCCCATGCGACTGTTTCTGCTGGTGGCGCTGACGATGACGGCCTTCGCTGCCAATTCGTTGCTGAGCCGTGCCGCGCTTGCCTCGGGCGGTATCGACCCGGCGAGCTTCGGCACACTGCGGCTGCTGTCGGGTGCCGTGGTGCTCGCCGCGCTGGTGCTGATCCGCACCGGCGGCCTGCGTCTTGGCGGGCGCGGACGGCTGGCCGGCGTGGCCGGGCTGTTTCTCTACATCTACGGTTTCTCGGCGGCCTACGCCGGTCTGCCGGCGGGGCTGGGCGCGCTGCTGCTCTTCGGAATGGTGCAGGTCACCATGTTCGGCGGCAGCCTTGCGGGCGGCGAACGGGTGCCCGCGCAGCGATGGCTTGGCGCGGCGCTCGCCTTTGGCGGGCTGGTCTGGCTGCTCTCGCCCGGTGGTGCGGCCGCCCCGAGCCTGCCGCACGCGGCGGCGATGCTGCTCGCGGGGATCGGCTGGGGCGTCTACTCGCTTGCCGGTAGGCTGGCAGACGAGCCGCTGGCCTCGACGGCATCGAATTTCGTGCTGACCGCGGGGCTCGGGCTGCTGGTGCAGGCCGGGCTGACGATGACGGGGCAGGGGGCGGCGGACTGGCAGATGAAAGCGGTCACGCTGGCCGTCGTCTCGGGCGCGGTAACCTCGGGGCTCGGCTACGCGCTGTGGTACACGGTGCTGCCGCGCCTGCCGGGATCTGTGGCCGCCGTGGCGCAGCTCACCGTGCCGCTGATCGCCATGGCGGGAGGCATGGCCTTCCTCGCGGAACCGCTGACGCTGCGCTTCAGCCTTGCCGCCCTGCTGGTGCTGGGCGGCGTCGCGGTGTCCATCGTCACGCGCCGCCCCCGGGCGGGGTAGGGCCAGGGCGCCTCAGTGCGCCTCGGCCCAGTTGCTGCCCTGACCCGCATCCGCGACGAGCGGCACGTCGAGCTTCACGACCGGTTCCGCCGCGCCCTCCATGACAGCGCGGGCGGCCTCGATCAGCGCGTCCTCGGCGCCGGTCTCGACCTCGAACAGCAGTTCGTCGTGGACCTGCAGCAGCATCTTCGCGGGCAGGCCCTCGATTGCCTCGGGCATCCGGATCATCGCGCGGCGGATGATGTCGGCCGCGGTGCCCTGGATCGGCGCGTTGATCGCGGCGCGCTTGGCGAAGCCGGCGCGCGGGCCCTTGGCGGCGATCTCGGGCGTGTGGATCACCCGGCCGAACAGGGTCTCGACCCGCTTGTGTTCCTTGGCGAACTCGGTGGTGTCGTCCATGTAGGCCTTGATGCCCGGGAACCGCTCGAAGTAGCGGTCGATGAAATCCTGCGCGTCCTTGCGCGGAATGCGCAGGTTGCGCGCCAGCCCGAAGCCCGAGATGCCGTAGATCACGCCGAAGTTGATGGCCTTGGCCTGCCGCCGGATCTCGGGCGTCATCTCGTCCATCGGCACGTTGAACATCTCCGACGCGGTCATCGCGTGAATGTCCTGGCCGTCGCGGAACGCCTGCTTCAGGGCGTCGATGTCGGCCATGTGGGCGAGGATGCGCAGCTCGATCTGGCTGTAGTCGAGCGATACCAGCGTCTTGCCCTCGGGCGCGACGAAGGCCTCGCGGATGCGGCGGCCTTCCTCCGAGCGCACGGGGATGTTCTGCAGGTTCGGATCGGTCGAGGCCAGCCGGCCGGTGTTCGCCCCCGCGATCACGTAGGAGGTGTGCACCCGGCCGGTCTCGGCGTTGATATGGCCCTGCAGCGCGTCGGTGTAGGTGCTCTTGAGCTTCGAGATCTGCCGCCAGTCGAGCACCCGCGCGGGCAGCTCGTGCTCGGTCGCCAGGTCCTCGAGCACGTCGGCGCCGGTGCCATAGGCGCCGGTCTTGCCCTTCTTGCCGCCTTCGAGCCCCATCTTGTCGAAGAGGATCTCGCCCAGCTGTTTCGGCGAGCCGACGTTGAAGCTTTCACCGGCAAGCTCGTGGATCTCTTCCTCGAGCTGCGCCATCTTCTGGGCAAAGGCGCCGGACATGCGCGACAGCACGTTCCGGTCGACCTGCACGCCGTTGCGCTCCATCTCGGCCAGCACCGGCACCAGTGGCCGCTCGAGCCCCTCGTAGACGCGGGTGACATGGGCCCGGTGCAGCTGCGGCTTGAAGATCTTCCACAGCCGCAGGGTGATGTCGGCGTCCTCGGCGGCGTATTTCACCGCGTCCCCGATCGGCACCTGGTCAAAGGTCTTCATCTTCTTGCCGCTGCCCAGCAGCGTCTTGATCGGGATCGGCACATGCGAAAGATAGCGTTCCGAGAGCGCGTCCATGCCGTGCGTGTGCAGCCCCGCGTTCATCGCGTAGGACATGAGCATGGTGTCGTCGATCGGCGAGATGTCGATGCCGTAGCGCGAGAACACCTTGGCATCGTATTTCATGTTCTGCCCGATCTTCATCACCGCCGGGTCCTCGAACAGCGGCTTCAGCGCGTCGAGCGCCGCCTGCATCGGCATCTGACCCTCGGCAAGGTCGCCGTCGCCGAAAAGCCCGCCGTCGCTGTCGCCGCGGTGGGCGAGCGGGATGTAGCAGGCCTCGCCCGGCTCGATGCAGAGCGAGATCCCCACGAGGTCGCAGGCCATCTCGTCGAGGCCCGTGGTCTCGGTGTCGACGGCAACCCAGCCGCGTTCGTGCGCGGCGGCGATCCACGGCGCGAGATCCTCGGCCGTCTTCACCCAGACGTAGCTCTCGGGGTCGATGGCGGGCATCTCGGGCGCGTCGTCCTCGGGCGGGTTGGCGCCTTCGGGCGTGGTGTCGGGCAGGACCGGCGCCTCGACGCCCAGCGAGTCCGAGATCCGCTTGGTCAGCGAACGGAATTCCATCTTGGTGAGGAACTCCAGCAGCGTCTCGGGATCGGGCTCCCGCACCTCGAGATCGTCGAGCGTGAAGTCGAGCGGCGTCTCCTCGTCGAGCTGGACGAGCCTTTTCGACAGCTCGATCTGCTCGCGTTTGTCGATCAGCGTCTGCCGGCGCTTGGGCTGCTTGATCTGCTCGGCGTTGTCGAGCAGCTCCTCGAGCGAGCCCCACTCGTTGATGAGCAGCGCGGCGGTCTTGATGCCGATGCCGGGCGCGCCGGGCACGTTGTCGACCGAGTCGCCGGCGAGCGCCTGCACGTCGACCACGCGGTCGGGCCAGACGCCGAACTTCTCCATCACCCCGTCGCGGTCGATGCGGCGGTTCTTCATCGCGTCGAGCATCTCGACCCCGTCGCCGACGAGCTGCATCAGGTCCTTGTCCGAGCTGATGATCGTCACCCGCCCGCCGGCCTCGCGCGCCTGCCGCGACAGGGTGGCGATGATGTCGTCGGCCTCGTAGCCCTCGAGCTCCTTGCAGGCGATGTTGAACGCGATGGTGGCCTCGCGGGTCAGCGGGATCTGCGGGCGCAGATCCTCGGGCATCTCCTCGCGGTTGGCCTTGTACTGGTCGTAGAGGTCGTTGCGGAAAGTGTGCGAGCCCTTGTCGAAGATCACCGCGACATGCGTCGGTGCATCGGGGCCGGCGTTGTCCTCGACGTATTTCTGCAACATGTTGCAGAAGCCCGAGACGGCGCCGATGGGCAGCCCGTCCGACTTCCGCGTCAGCGGCGGAAGGGCGTGATAGGCTCGGAAGATGAAGGCCGATCCGTCGATCAGGTGCAGGTGGCAGCCCTTGCCGAACTGGGTCATGGTCGCGTCTCCCTTGGCCGTGCGCTTCGCCGGTTTGCCATGCCCGCGCGCCGGCTTCCAGCCGGAATGAGAGTCTCACGGCGGCGTGAGGGCGCCTTGCGAGGCTCGGAACCCTGCCGCGCTCCACGGGTTGAACGCCGAGACCGCGCGCATCCCGTGCGGCATCTTCCAGCTTCAAGCCAGGAAAGCCGAACACCATGAAAACCAGTTTCACCGTGAACGGGCAGGCGCAGGAGGTCGAGCACGATCCCCGCCGCACCCTGCTCGACACGCTCCGCGATCAGCTCGGGCTGACGGGCACCAAGAAAGGCTGCGACCACGGCCAGTGCGGCGCCTGCACCGTGCTCGTCGACGGCAAGCGTGTGAATTCCTGTCTGTGCCTCACCGCCCAGCAGGAGGGCACCGACGTCACCACCATCGAGGGCATCGGCACCCCCGAGAAACTCAGCGCGCTGCAGAAGGCCTTTGTCGAGATGGACGGCTACCAGTGCGGCTACTGCACCCCCGGTCAGATCATGTCGGCCACCGCGATGCTCGAGGAGCTGTCGCGCGGCGATCCCTCCTATGTCTCGGAAAGCCTCGACGCGCCGAAGCTGCGCGACGACGGCGAGATGGCCGAGCGCATGAGCGGCAACCTGTGCCGCTGCTCCGCCTACCCGCTGATCCGTGAAGCCATCGCCATGGCGGCGGAGGTGAAATCATGAGGGAATTCGATTTCACCCGCGCGGGCGGCCTGTCCGACGCAGCCGAGGCGCTTGGACCCGAAGCCAGCGTCATCGCCGGCGGCACCAACCTGCTCGACCTGATGAAGATCGAGGTGATGACGCCGCGCGCGCTCGTGGACATCACCCACATCGAGGGGCTTTCCGAGATCACGGCCGAGGGAGAGGGGCTGCGCATCGGTGCGCTCGTCACCAACTCGGACCTTGCAGCCGACAAGCGCATCCGCGCGGGCTGGCCGCTGCTGTCGCGGGCGATCCTCGCGGGGGCCTCGGCGCAGATCCGAAACAAGGCGACCACCGGGGGCAACCTGCTGCAGCGCACCCGCTGCCCCTATTTCTACGACACTTCCACGCCCTGCAACAAGCGCAGCCCGGGTGAAGGCTGTGCCGCCAAGAACGGCGTCGGCCGGATGCTCGCGCTCTTCGGCACCTCTGAGCACTGCCTTGCCGCGCACCCGTCCGACATGGCGGTCGCGATGACCGCGCTCGAAGCCGAGGTCGAGATCCGCAGCGCCGATGACAGCACCCGCCGCGTGCCCATGCACGAGTTCTATCGCGGGCCGGGCGACCGTCCGGACGTCGAGACGGTTCTCGGCGCAGATGAACTCGTCACCGCCGTGATCCTGCCCGCGCCGAAGCCCGACACCCTTCAGAGCTACCGCAAGGTGCGCGACCGCGCGTCCTATGCCTTTGCGCTGGTTTCGGTCGCGGCCATCGTGAAGATGCAGGGTGACACCATCGAGAGCGCGAAACTCGCCTTCGGCAGCGTCGCGCCGCACCCGTGGATGGACCATGACGCCGAGCGGATGCTCGAGGGTAAGGCGCCCTCCGACGCGCTCTTTGCCGAGGTGGCGGACGCGATGCTGCCCGACAGCGCGCCGCATCCGGATACCGAGTACAAGCGCCCGCTGCTGCGCCGCACCCTGATCGCCACCCTGCGCGAGGCCACGGGTCTCGTGCCCGACGCGGCTGGCGTCGATACCGCAAGGAGCCCCGCATGACACGCATGTTCCGAATGGATGAAGCGCAGCCGCGGCTGCTGGACGAAACCGGTCAGGGCGTCATCGGCAAGCCGCTCGACCGCACCGACGGGCCCAGGAAGGTCTCGGGCACCGCGCCCTATGCCGCCGACGGGCTGCCCGATGGCGCCGCGCATGGCGTGCTGGTGCGGGCCACGATCTCTCGCGGCCGGGTGACCGACATCGACCAGGGGCCGATTGCCGACATTCCGGGTCTGCTGTGCGTGCTCGCCGACGAGCGGATGCTGCGCAACCCCGCGCAGGGCATGGCCGGTGCCGCCCCGGTCCAGCCGGGCGCCGAGGTGCATTACTACGGACAGCCCATCGCGCTGGCCGTGGCCGAGACCTTCGAGGCGGCACGCGATGCGGCGCAGCGACTCAAGGTGAGCTACGAGACCGAGGACGGCGTCGAGACCCGGCCCGACATGGCCAGCGAACTCGAGGTCGGCGACCCTGAAACCGCTGGAGATTTCGATACGGCCTTCGCCGAGTCCGAGGTGACGATCGACAGCCATTTCACCACCGCGCCGCATGCGGCGGCGGCGATGGAGCCGCATGCCTCGATCGCGGAGTGGGACGGGGATACCGTCACGCTGCACAGCTCGCTGCAGATGCTGCGCTTCAACAAGAAGGAGCTTGCGGACTCGCTCGGGATCGACCCGGACAACGTGCGCATTCTCTCGCCCTTCATCGGTGGCGGCTTCGGCTCGAAGCTGGGCCTCGGTCCCGAGGGCGTCGCGGCGGCGCTGGCGGCGAAGAAGCTCGGTCGTCCCGTGCGCGTCGTGATGACCCGGCAGAACGTCTTCGATGTCGTGCTGCGCCGCACCGAGACCGCGCAGCGCGTGCGCTTCGGCGCCGACAAGGATGGCAAGATCCGCGCGATCTCGCATGACGACCGGGTGTCGAACATCGAGGGCGAGGGCTTCGCCGAGCCGGTCACGCAGGCGTCGCAGTTCCTCTACGGTGCCGACGGTCTCAGCTTCACGCAGACGCTTGCCCGCATCAGCCGCGCGCCGACTGGGTCGGTCCGCGCTCCCGGTGAAGCGGTGGGCATGCTGGCCTTCGAGGCGGCGATGGACGAACTGGCCGAGAAGCTCGGCATCTGCCCGGTCGAGCTGCGCCTGAAGAACCTGCCCGAAACGCACCCGATGACGGGCCAGCCCTACAGCGCCCGCCGCCTGGCGGACTGCCTGAAGGATGGCGCCGAGCGGTTCGGCTGGGCCGACCGTGGCGCGCCGCGCAGTCGCCGCGAAGGCGACTGGCTGATCGGCATGGGCGTCGCCTCGGCCGCGCGGTCGAACACGCTGGTGCCCTCGGCGACCCGCGTGCGCCTCAAGGGCGATGGCGCGGTGGTCGAGACCGACATGACCGACATCGGCACCGGCAGCTACACGATCCTCGGCCAGGTGGCCGCCGAGATGCTGGGCCTGCCCATCGAGAAGGTCGAGGTGCGCCTTGGCGACACCGACCTGCCGGGCGCCTCCGGCTCCGGCGGCTCCTTCGGGGCGAACTCGGCGGGCTCCTCGACCTTCCTCGCGGCCAAGCAGATCCGCGAGAAGATCGCCGAGATGCTCGGCTGCCCGTCCGATGAGCTGACGCTGCAGAACCGCATCGCGCGCGGCGCCAACCGAGAGGTGCCGCTGACCGAGCTGATCGAGGAGGAAATCGTCGAGGAAGCCTCCATCGAAGGCGGCAAGACGGCGGAAAGCCACTTCTCCTCGGGCTTCGGTGCGCATTTCGCCGAGGTCGCGGTGAACGAATGGACCGGCGAGGTCCGCGTCCGCCGGATGCTGGGCGTCATGTCCATGGGCCGCATCCTCAACGAGAAGACCTCGCGCAGCCAAGCGCTTGGCGGGATGATCTGGGGCATCGGCTCGGCGCTGACCGAGGAGATGAGCCACGATCCGCGCACCGGCCACGTGGTGACGCGTGACCTTGCCAACTACCACGTGCCCGCCCATGCCGACGTGCCGGGCGACATGCAGGTGGTGTTCCTCGAAGAGCGTGACGACATGGCAAACCCGATCCAGACCAAGGGGATCGGCGAGCTGGGCATCTCTGGCGCCGGCGCTGCGGTGTTCAACGCCATTGCGCATGCCACCGGCGCGCGGGTGCGTGACTTCCCGGCGCTGCCCGACCGGGTGATCGCCGCGATGGACGGCGCTGCCTGAGGCGCGCATGCCCTGAGTGAATGACGGAACGGCCCGGCATGACTGCCGGGCCGTTTTCTTGTCGGAGGGGGGAGCTGTCGCGTCCCGAACGCCAACGCTCTGATGGCTTGAGGCTCGGGCGTGGCCGTTTCGTCAGTATGAATGCCGAGGACCTCGTGTCCCTTCAGCCACTGCCGATGAGAACCCCCGCCGCCAGCACCAGCGCACCGCCGAGCACGACCTGCATCGAGGCGCGCCAGAAGGGCGTCTCCATGAACTTGTTTTGGATCCAGGCGATGGCCCAGAGCTCGAAGAACACGATGATCCAGGCGATGGTCGTGGCGGTCCAGAAATGCGGGATCAGGTAGGGCAGGGCATGGCCGAGGCCGCCCACGGTGGTCATCACGCCCGACGCGATGCCGCGTTTCATCGGCGAGCCCCGTCCCGACAACTCGCCGTCGTCCGAGGCCGCTTCGGTGAAGCCCATCGAGATCCCCGCGCCGACCGAGGCCGCGAGCCCCACGAGAAACGTCGTCCACGGGTCCTGTGTCGCAAAGGCCGTGGCGAAGATCGGCGCCAGCGTCGACACCGAGCCGTCCATCAGCCCCGCGAGCCCTGGCTGTACCCAGGTCAGCACGAACTGGCGATGCGCAAGCCGATCCTCGTCACTCCGCGCCTCGTCGCCGAGGTGCGCCTCGGCAAGTTCCCCCGCTCGGGTCTCGTGCCCGGCCTCGGCAGCGGCGAGATCGCCGAGCAGCTTGCGGGTCGCCGCGTCGGGGCTGCGCTTCGCCGCCTCGAGGTAGAACCGCCCGGCATCGCGCTCCATGATCTCGGCCTCCTCTCGGATGCGCTCGAGCGACAGGTTCTTCATCAGCCACACGGGCCGCCGTGCGTAGAATCCCGCGACATGCTCGCGCCGGATCAGCGGGATGACTTTGCCGAAGCGCACCCGGAAGGCCGCGATCAGCGCCTTGCGATGGCCGTCCTCTTCCTCGGCCATCCCGTCGAACACCTTGGCCGTGTCCGGGTAGTCGGCGCGCAGCATCTCGGCGTAGCTGCGGTAGATCCGCGCGTCGTCTTCCTCCGAAGAAATCGCGAGCGCCAGGATCTCCTCCTCGCTCAGATCCTTGAAATGGCGGCGTTGAGTGAAAAAGCGCATGTCGAGCCTCTAGTTTGGAATGATTCTAAACTACGGTGCTGCCGCGAAAGCGCAACGGCTTTTTCCCGGCGTCCGTGCAACCGATTGTCGCGGAGACTAGTTTTCCCGGCACAGGGGCGTGATCACGCCCGGCACCGGATCGCTTGCCCGATGGGAGCAGGCCGGTCTAAGGTTGCTGACGAATGGGAGACGAAGCATGCCGGCCAGCACGGTCACCGTCCGGCGTGGACGCAAATACGACCAGGTCCTGAAGGGCGCCCGCGAGGTCTTCCTGCGCGACGGCTTCGAAGGCGCGAGCGTCGACGACATCTCCCGCGCGGCGGGGGTCTCCAAGGCCACGCTCTACAGCTACTTTCCCGACAAGCGCCTGCTGTTCATGGAGATGGCGAGCACCCAGTGCAGGATGCAGGCCGACGAAGCGCTGGTGACGATTGACCTGTCGCAGCCGCCGCAGGTCGTGTTGCCGCAAGTGGGGCGCACCTTCCTCGGCTTCCTGCTGTCGGAGATGGGCCAGCGCGTCTTCCGCATCTGCGTCGCCGAGTCGGACCGCTTCCCCGAGCTCGGCGCCGAGTTCTACCGCTGCGGTCCGATGCGGATGCACCGCGAGGTGAAGCGCTACCTTGGCGAAGCGCAGGCCCGTGGCGAGATCCGCGTGGAGGACAGCGGCCTCGCGGCGGACCAGTTCACCGAGCTCTGCAAGGCCGATCTCTGGTCGAAGTTCGTCTTCGGTGTCCAGACCAGCTTTTCCGAAGCCGAGATCGGTCGGGTGGTCGACGGGGCCGTGACCACCTTTCTTGCCCGCTATGGCGCGCGGCCTGACTGACCGACGCCCGGCGCGCTAGTCGAGGCGCCGGACAAGAAGCTGGTTGCCCGGGCCGCGCTTGGTCTCGAAGACCTTCAGCTCGCCGACGAGATCCGACAGCTTGCGTTTGCCGAAGGTGCGGGTGTCGAAGTCGGGATTGGCGGCGGTGATGAACTGCCCGAGCTGGCCCAGCGTGTACCAGTCGTCTTCCTGCTCGATGGCATCCATCGCGGTGAATATGAGGTTGCGCGCCTCTTCGAGCTTGCCGCTGGGCCGCGGCGCGGTGCTGCCGGTCTTCTGCTCGGGCGCGCCGTCGAGGTTCTCGAGGAAGATGAACCGCTTGCAGGCCTTGCGGAAGGCGTCGGGCGTCTTCTGCATGCCCATGCCGTAGACGTCGAGCCCCTGCTCGCGCAGGCGGCTGGCAAGCCGGGTGAAATCGCTGTCCGAGCTGACCAGCACGAAGCCGTCGAAGCGGTTCGAATGCATGAGGTCCATCGCGTCGATCACCAGCGCGATGTCGGAGGCGTTCTTGCCCACCGTGTTCGCCGGGGAGTGATGCGGCACCAGCCCGAATTCGGCGGAGATCTTCGACCAGCCGGCCAGCTGCTGGCTGGAGAAGTCGCCGTAGACGCGCCGCACGCTGGCCTCGCCCATCGAGGCAAGCTCATCGAAGATGGCCTTGGTGTATTTCGGCGAGGTGTTGTCGGCGTCGATCAGGACGGCGAGCAGGCGGGTGTCTTCGGGCACGAGGTCTCCTTTCGGCGGGTCAGTCCGCACGTCGGGACTTATTACATGAGCGGCGCGGCGACAGAACCCTTTTCACTCTGTCGGAACGCGGCGCGAGACGGGCGGTTCCGGTCGACCTCGGGGCAGGCGGGATCGAGCGGGATCAGGCCTGTCCCTCGGTCTCGATATGGATCACCGCCCCGCAGTGCTTGCAGTGCACCGCGTCGGCGTCATGCAGCGACAGGCCGCAGTTCTGGCAGGTCTGCCGGACCTTGAGCGGCCGGAACAGCACCTGCGCGAGCCGCAGGAACAGGGTGACGCCGCAGATCATCACCACGACCGAGATCGCCCGTCCCAGCGAGCCCTTGAGGGTGATGTCGCCGAAGCCCGTGGTGGTGAGCGCGGTTACCGTGAAGTAGAGCGCGTCGGCATAGTTGTCGATCTGCTCGTTGCGGCCGTGCTGCGTGGCATAGACCAGCCCGGTCATCACGAAGATGAAGACCACGAGGTTGATGCCCGCGACGAAGACGTCCTGGTTGTGGCGGAAGAACGGGAAGTCGGACCGGAGCCGTTTCATCAGCTGGTAGGTGTGCAGGAAGCGCAGCGTCCGCACCACCCGCAGGAACCCCAGCCCCTCGCCCGCGAGCGGTGCAAGAAACGAGACGATGGACACCATGTCGGCCAGCGTCACCGGCTGAATCAGGAACCGCCACCGGTTCGGCGCGATGGCAACGCGGGCGATGAAATCGGCAAGGATGAGCACGCCGAAGACCGCATCGATTCCCTCGACCACGCGCCCATGATCGGTAAACGAGGTGACGATCACGAAAAGGATCGTGACGATATCGAAGAACAGAACGGCATAGCGAAAGCGATAGGCGCGATGGCTCTCGCCCTCGTAGAGTTCCCTCAGGGTGTTCAGAAACCTGTCTTTCATGCCGCTCCGGTCCTTGCCTCCGTCCAGCAGCTATACGCGTGCCCGACGGTCCCGGGCAAGGAGAAGGCCCCTTGGGTCGGCTTGCAATGGTGCATAGGGTCAACAGGCGCGCGGCCTGGGGCAGATCAAGCCGCCTGACTGCCCAGTCCTCTGCGCACGCGGCCGACGCGCCGCCGCACCCGCAAGGCTGCAACGCGTCGTACACTCGGGCGCAGGATGTTTTGTCCGCTCAACCGGAAACGGTCAGGCTCGAGCCATTTCGGCCTGCGCCCCCCTCAAGCATGCCATGCTGCTTTTACCCGCTCCCGACGCCTCCCGTCGACAGCCAACCGCCACCTGGCATAGGCTAGACCCGAGCAGCCCGACATCCGCCGGGACGAGGCGCAAGCGTCAGGCCCTTCTTCTCTTTCAAAATACCTCGGGGGGAGTCCGGGCCGTGCCCGGACGGGGGCGGAGCCCCCGGGTCCGACCGGGCGCAGCCCGGTCGGACGTCTCTCTCGCCCGACGGCATCCAGCCTTGCCGAGGCTCGCCTCGAGACACGCCCTCGAGCGAAGGGCCAAACACTTGAGCCAATCGGCTCCTCCAGACCTGCCACAATCCTAATGAAATAAAAAAAGCCCCGCCGCGCGGAGGGCGCGGCGGGGCCATGTGTCGGATCCCGTGCCGAGATCAGTCGGCGGTCAGAAGCGGCGGGCGCTTTGAGGAGAGCCGCAGCTTGTCGGGGCCGTCGATGGTAAGCGACAGCTGGCCGTCCTTCACGCCGACCTTGACCACGCCGCCCTTGGTGAGCTTGCCGAACAGCAGCTCCTCGGCCAGCGGCTTCTTCAGGTTCTCCTGGATCACCCGGCCCAGAGGGCGGGCGCCCATGCGGTCGTCGTAGCCCTTGTCGGCGAGCCATTCGGCCGCCGGCTTGGTCAGCTCGATGGTCACGTTGCGATCCATGAGCTGCGCCTCGAGCTGAAGGACGAACTTCTCGACCACCGAGAGGATGACCTCCTTCGGCAGCGGCTGGAAGCTGATGACCGCATCGAGACGGTTGCGGAATTCCGGCGTGAAGGTCCGCTCGATGGCGGCGGTGTCCTCGCCCGTCCGGCGGTCGCGTGCGAAACCGATTGCCGCCTTGGCCTGCTCCGCGGCACCCGCGTTCGAGGTCATGATGAGGATCACGTTGCGGAAGTCCACCGTGCGCCCGTTGTGGTCGGTCAGCGTGCCGTGGTCCATCACCTGCAGCAGGATGTTGTAGACATCCGGGTGCGCCTTCTCGATCTCGTCGAGCAGGAGCACGCAGTGCGGGTGCTGGTCCACGCCGTCGGTGAGCTGGCCGCCCTGGTCGAAGCCGACGTAGCCCGGCGGCGCGCCGATCAGGCGGCTGACCGCGTGCTTTTCCATGTATTCCGACATGTCGAAGCGCAGCAGTTCGACGCCCAGCGTGCTGGCGAGCTGGTTGGCCACCTCGGTCTTGCCGACGCCGGTGGGGCCGGCGAAGAGGTAGTTGCCGATGGGCTTCTCGGGCTCGCGCAGGCCGGCACGGGCCAGCTTGATCGATGCCGACAGCGCCTCGATCGCGGTGTCCTGACCGAAGACCACGCGCTTGAGCGAGGCTTCGAGGTCCTTGAGCACCTCGGCATCGTCCTTGGAGACGTTCTTGGGCGGAATGCGGGCGATCTTGGCCACGACATTCTCGATCTCCTTGGCACCGATGGTCTTGCGCCGCTTGCTCTCGGCCACGAGGTGCTGCGCCGCGCCGGCCTCGTCGATGACGTCGATGGCCTTGTCGGGCAGCTTGCGGTCGTTGATGTAGCGCGCCGAAAGCTCGACCGCCGACTTGATCGCGTCCGCCGTGTACTTGATCGAGTGATGCTCCTCGAAATAGGGCTTGAGCCCCTTGAGGATCTTCACGGTGTCCTCGACCGAAGGCTCGGTCACGTCGATCTTCTGGAACCGGCGGCTGAGCGCGCGGTCCTTCTCGAAGTGCTGACGGAACTCCTTGTAGGTGGTGGAGCCCATGGTGCGCAGCTTGCCGCCCTGAAGCGCGGGCTTCAGCAGGTTCGAGGCATCCATGGCCCCGCCCGAGGTGGCGCCGGCGCCGATCACCGTGTGGATCTCGTCGATGAAGAGCACCGCGTCGGGGTGTTCCTCGAGTTCGGTGACAACGGCCTTCAGCCGCTCTTCGAAGTCGCCGCGGTAGCGGGTGCCGGCGAGCAGCGCGCCCATGTCGAGCGAGTAGATCGTGGTGTTGGCAAGCACGGCCGGCGTGTCACCGTTGACGATCTTGCGCGCCAGGCCCTCGGCGATGGCGGTCTTGCCCACGCCGGGATCACCCACCAGCAGCGGGTTGTTCTTGCGGCGGCGGCAGAGCACCTGGATCGCACGCTCGACCTCGTGTTCGCGCCCGATGAGCGGGTCGACGTCGCCCTTGCGGGACTTCGCGTTGAGATCGACACAGTACTTCCCGAGCGCCGATTCCTTGTTGTCGGAGGGCGCTTCCTGCGACTGGGTCTTGGCTTCTTCCTCGGCCTCCTGCGCGCCCTGCACGGGGCGGGCTTCGCCGTAGGCCGGGTTCTTGGCCACGCCATGCGCGATGAAGTTCACCGCGTCGTAGCGGGTCATGTCCTGCTCCTGCAGGAAGTAGGCCGCGTTCGATTCGCGCTCGGCGAAGATCGCGACGAGGACGTTGGCACCGGTCACCTCGGTGCGGCCCGAGGACTGCACGTGGATGGCGGCGCGCTGGATCACCCGCTGGAAGGCGGCGGTCGGGACCGCCTCGGAGCCCTCGATGTCGGTGACGAGGTTCGACAGATCCTCGTCGATGAACTCCACCAGCGTGGTGCGCAGCTCCTCGGTGTCCACGGAGCAGGCCTTCATCACGCGGGCGGCATCGGGTTCGTCGATGAGTGCGAGCAGGAGGTGTTCCAGCGTCGCGAATTCATGGCTGCGCGAGTTCGCGAGAGCCAGGGCAGCGTGAATGGCCTGTTCGAGGGTATTCGAGAAAGACGGCACGGGCGGCGCTCCTCATTGTCTGCGTCGGGCGGCGAGGCCCAACATTGCCTTCTACAGTTAAAGTTTGGTCGATACCGACCACGCTTCAAGGAATTTCTGAGGCCCCGCCGGTCACATTTAAGTCTTACCAGGCAATCTGGCGTGAAAAGCGGCGGGTCAGAAGCTGTCCTTCCGGGCCCGGATTTCGGCGAAAACCTCGGCCGCGGGCGCGCCTTGAAGGCCCAAGAGATCTTGGATCTCGGGGGAGTCGGGACGCAGGAAGGGGTTGGTGGCCAGTTCCTCGGACAGCTTGCAGGCGGCGGTGGGGTGCCCCTCTGTCCGGGCTTTGGCGATGGCGTCTGCCCTAGATTTAAGCGCGGCGTTGTCCGGTTCAATAGTCAATGCGAAGCGGGCGTTCGCGCTCGTGTACTCGTGACCCGAGTAGACCATCGTCTCTGGCGGCAGCGCGGCGAGCTTCGACAGGCTGTCCCACATCATCGCGGGGGTGCCCTCGAAAACGCGGCCGCAGCCGAGCGCCATGAGGCTGTCGGCGGTGAAGACCGCCGCGGCCTCGGGCAGATAGAATGCGACGTGGCCCAGCGTGTGGCCCGGCACGAAGATCACCTCGACCGGCGTGCCGGCCACGGTGATCGTGTCGCCACCCTCGACCGCGCGGTCGAGCGGCGGCAGTTTCGCTTCTTCCGCCCCGGGCCCGATGACGGTGCAGCCGTATCTTTCGCGCAGCTCGGCGACGCCGCCGACGTGGTCGTGGTGATGATGGGTGATCAGCAGCGTGTCGAGGCTCCAGCCACGCGTCTCGAGCGCCTCGATGATCGGCCCGGCTTCGGGGGCGTCCACCAGGCAGACGCCATCGGGTCCCTGCACGAGGTAGGCATAATTGTCGCTGAGGCAGGGGACTGTAATGATCTCCATGGACTTTTCCTCTCGGGCTTTGGCAGTCTGCACCCAGCTAACCGGATGAGGAGCGCCGCCGCAATGCACCTGGACGTGCACGACCTGCGGGATTTCTACTACCGCAGCGCGCTCGGGCGCGCGGCGCAGAGGATCGTGCGGGACCAGGTGGTGCGCTTCTGGCCGGACACCACGAAGCAGACGGTCGTCGGCTACGGCTTCGCGGTGCCGCTGCTGCGCCCCTATCTCAAGACCAGCCGTCGGGTCGTCGGGCTGATGCCCGGACCGCAGGGGGTGATCCCCTGGCCGGCCGGGCAGCCCAACGTGGCGCTGCTGTGCGAGGAAACGCTCTGGCCGCTCGAGACCGGCCATGTCGACCGACTGGTGATGATGCACGGGCTCGAGACCTCCGAGCGGCCCTCCGAGGTTCTGGAGGAATGCTACCGTGTGCTGGGGCCGGGGGGCGAGGCGCTGCTGGTGGTGCCCAACCGCTCCGGGCTCTGGGCGCGTTCCGACAACACCCCCTTCGGTTATGGGCGGCCCTATTCCCTGAGCCAGCTCGACGCGCAGCTCAAGCGGCACGACTTCGTGCGGCGGTCGCATGTCTCGGTGCTTTACCAGCCGCCCTCGAGCCGGCGCTTCTGGATGCGCACCGGTCCGATGTGGGAGAAGGTCGGCCGCGCCATTCCGGCGCTGGTCGCCGGCGGCGTGCTGATCGTGCGGGTCTCGAAACGCTACCCGCCACAGAGGCGCGGGCTGGGTGACAAGGTCCGCGTACCGAACCCGCTCGACGTGCTCACGCCGCGGCCCGAAAAGGGCTCAAAGCCGATCTGAAGACTGCCGGGCGCACCGCAGAATCGGATCACCGGGACGTGACGTGCGCGGCATTGACCCATGCCTCGACCCTGCGCGAGATACACCTCCGGCCGGACCGCAACCCCCGACTTCAGTTGGTGCCGCGGTGTGTCCGGGATGCCGCGAACGGGCATGTTTTGCCCCGTTTGCGCTATCTTGGAGGCTCGATCGACGGGAGCGTCAATATGCGCGCTAACCCCCTGATACGAAGAAAAATGTTTATTTAACAAAACCCTGCCGCACGTGCTCTTGCACGGTCTTTCGGCAGGGGGCGCAAAACCTGCCTTCACCGACCCTTTAAAAACCCCTAAGCATGTTGCGAGCTACGGGTGGCTCTGCTACATCCGCGCTGATTTCGACGCCTTGAGCTCTTTCAAGGCAGGGACAACGCCTCCGGACGCCGGGACGCCCCGTGTGTCGCGGGGGCCTTACGACGGAAGGGTGGACGTGTCAGAACCAGCTTCGATCTCCAGCGGCATCGCGGCACGCTATGCCACGGCGATCTTCGAAATCGCCAAAGAGAACAACAATCTCGAAAAGCTCGAAGAGAACGTGGGCGACCTGGCGCTCGCGATCGGCGACAGCCCGGACCTGCGCGACCTGATCGCGTCGCCCGTCTACTCCCGCCAGTCAATGAAGACCGCGATCCTCGCGGTCGCGGACAAGATGGACCTGATCCCGGCGCTGCGGAACGCGCTTGGCCTGATGGCCGAGAAGCGCCGCCTGTTCGTCGTGCCGCAGCTCCTCGAGCACCTGCGCGAGATGATCGCGGATGCGAAGGGCGAAGTGACCGCCGAGGTGACCTCGGCCACGGCGCTGTCCGACGAGCAGGCTGCGAAGCTGGCGGAGACGCTCAAGTCGAGCGTCGGCAAGGACGTGAAGATCAAGACCACCGTCGATGAGGGGCTTATCGGCGGTCTAGTTGTCAAGGTGGGCTCGAAGATGATCGACACCTCGATCCGCTCGAAGCTCAACTCCCTCCAGAATGCAATGAAAGAGGTCGGATAAATGGGTATCCAAGCAGCCGAGATCTCGGCGATCCTGAAGGAGCAGATCCAGAACTTCGGACAGGAAGCCGAAGTCGCCGAGGTGGGCCGCGTGCTCTCCGTCGGTGACGGTATTGCTCGTGTTCACGGCCTCGACGCGGTCAAGGCCGGCGAAATGGTCGAATTCCCGGGCGGCATCATGGGCATGGCCCTGAACCTCGAGAACGACAACGTCGGCGTCGTGATCTTCGGGTCCGACCGCGACATCAAGGAAGGCGATGTCGTCAAGCGCACCAACTCGATCGTGGACGTGCCGGCGGGTGAAGCCCTGCTCGGCCGCGTGGTCGACGGCCTCGGCAACCCGCTCGACGGCAAGGGCCCGATCGAGGGCTCCGAGCGTCGCGTCGCCGACGTGAAGGCGCCCGGCATCATCCCGCGTAAATCGGTGCACGAGCCGATGGCGACCGGCCTCAAGGCCGTCGACGCGATGATCCCGATCGGCCGTGGCCAGCGTGAGCTGATCATCGGCGACCGCCAGACCGGCAAGACCGCGATCGCGCTCGACTCGATCCTCAACCAGAAGTCCTACAACGACGCCGCGGGCGACGACGAGAGCAAGAAGCTCTACTGCATCTACGTCGCCGTCGGCCAGAAGCGTTCGACCGTGGCACAGCTGGTGAAGCGTCTCGAGGCGACCGGCGCCATCGACTACTCGATCGTCGTCGCCGCGACCGCGTCGGACCCCGCGCCGATGCAGTACCTCGCGCCCTACACCGCGACCGCGATGGCGGAATACTTCCGCGACAACGGCAAGCACGCGCTCATCATCTACGATGACCTGTCGAAGCAGGCCGTGGCCTACCGCCAGATGTCGCTGCTGCTGCGCCGTCCGCCGGGCCGCGAAGCCTACCCGGGCGACGTCTTCTACCTGCACTCGCGCCTGCTCGAGCGTTCGGCGAAGCTGAACGAGGATCACGGTGCCGGCTCGCTGACCGCGCTGCCGATCATCGAGACCCAGGGCGGCGACGTGTCGGCCTTCATCCCGACCAACGTGATCTCGATCACCGACGGCCAGATCTTCCTGGAGACCGAACTGTTCTTCCAGGGCATCCGTCCTGCCGTGAACACCGGTCTGTCGGTGTCGCGCGTCGGCTCCTCGGCCCAGACCAAGGCGATGTCCTCGGTTGCCGGCCCGGTGAAGCTGTCGCTCGCGCAGTATCGTGAGATGGCCGCCTTCGCGCAGTTCGGTTCCGACCTCGACGCCTCGACCCAGCGCCTGCTGAACCGTGGTGCGCGTCTGACCGAGCTGATGAAGCAGCCGCAGTACTCGCCGCTGACCAACGCGGAAATCGTCTGCGTCATTTTCGCCGGCACCAACGGCTACCTCGACGAGGTTCCGGTCAACGAGGTCGGCAAGTTCGAAAAGGCGCTGCTGGCGTACCTGCGCGGCACGCGCAAGGACATCCTCGACTGGATCGAGTCGGAGGATCCGAAGATCAAGGGCGAACCCGCGGACAAGCTGAAGGCAGTGCTCGACGAATTCGCCAAGACCTACGCCTGAGCGCCCTGAAAGGACAGGATCATGCCTAGCCTCAAGGACCTCAAGAATCGGATCTCCTCGGTCAAGTCGACCCGGAAGATCACGAAGGCCATGCAGATGGTGGCCGCCGCGAAACTGCGGCGGGCACAGGATGCTGCCGAAATGTCGCGGCCCTATACCGAGCGCTTCAACAAGGTGCTCGGTGCGCTGGCCGCGTCGGTCGGCAGCAGCCCCACCGCGCCGAAGCTGCTTTCGGGAACCGGTTCCGACGACGTGCACATGCTCGTCGTCATGACCGCCGAACGCGGCCTCTGCGGTGGCTTCAACAGTTCGATCGTGAAGAAGGCGCGCAACGAGATCGCTGCGCTCAAGGCCAAGGGCAAGACGGTCAAGATCCTGACCGTCGGCAAGAAAGGCCGCGAGCAGCTCAAGCGCGACCATGGCGACCTGTTCGTCGGTCACGTGGATCTGAGCGAAGTGAAGAAGCTCGGCTATGCCGATGCGCAGAACATCGCCAAGGACCTGCTGGCCCGTTTCGACGGCGGCGAGTTCGATGTGGCGACGATCTTCTTCGCCAAGTTCCAGTCGGTGATTTCGCAGGTTCCGACCGCGCAGCAGATCATCCCGGCGTCCTACGACGCGCCGGAAACCGATGATGCCGACGCGTCCGGCCCGCTCTACGACTACGAGCCCGACGAGGAGCGCATCCTCGCCGACCTGCTTCCGCGGGGCGTCGCGACCCAGATCTTCTCGGCTCTGCTGGAGAACGCGGCCTCGGAACAGGGCGCGCGGATGAGCGCCATGGACAACGCCACGCGCAACGCGGGCGAGATGATCGACAAGCTGACCATCGAGTACAACCGTTCGCGTCAGGCGGTCATCACCAACGAACTGATCGAAATCATCTCGGGCGCCGAGGCGCTCTAAGAACCGGAGACGATAAATGGCAAACGCAAAAGGCAAAGTGACCCAGGTCATCGGCGCCGTGGTCGACGTTCAGTTCGACGACCACCTTCCCGAGATCCTGAACGCTCTGACCACCGAAAACGACGGCAAGAAACTGGTTCTTGAAGTTGCTCAGCACCTTGGTGAAAGCACCGTCCGCACCATCGCGATGGACTCGACCGAAGGTCTCGTCCGTGGTCAGGAAGTGATCGACACCGACGGCCCGATCTCGGTGCCGGTGGGCAACGCGACCCTCGGCCGCATTCTCAACGTCGTGGGCGAGCCCGTCGACGAGCAGGGCCCGGTGAACGCGGATGAAACCCGCGCGATCCACCAGCCCGCCCCCGAGTTCGACGAGCAGTCGACCGAGTCCGAGATCCTCGTGACCGGCATCAAGGTCATCGACCTGCTGGCGCCCTACGCGAAGGGCGGCAAGATCGGCCTGTTCGGCGGCGCCGGCGTGGGCAAGACCGTTCTCATCATGGAGCTCATCAACAACATCGCCAAGGTGCACTCGGGCTTCTCCGTGTTCGCCGGCGTGGGTGAGCGGACCCGTGAGGGCAACGACCTCTACCACGAGATGATCGAATCCAACGTCATCAAGCCCGACAACCTGTCGGAGTCGCAGGTGGCGCTGGTCTACGGCCAGATGAACGAGCCGCCGGGCGCCCGTGCCCGCGTCGCGCTGACCGGCCTCACGCTGGCCGAGCAGTTCCGTGACCAGTCCGGTACCGACGTTCTGTTCTTCGTCGACAACATCTTCCGCTTCACGCAGGCCGGTTCCGAGGTGTCCGCACTTCTCGGCCGTATCCCCTCGGCCGTGGGTTACCAGCCGACGCTGGCGACCGACATGGGCGCGATGCAGGAGCGGATCACCTCGACCAAGAACGGCTCGATCACCTCGATCCAGGCCGTCTACGTTCCCGCGGACGACCTTACCGACCCGGCACCTGCCACGACCTTCGCCCACCTCGATGCGACCACGGTTCTCAACCGTGCGATCTCGGAGCTTGGCATCTACCCGGCCGTGGACCCGCTCGACTCGTCGTCGCGTCTCATGGACCCGGCCGTCGTCGGCCAGGAGCACTACGACACCGCGTTCGCCGTTCAGGGCATCCTTCAGCGCTACAAGTCGCTGCAGGACATCATCGCCATTCTCGGCATGGACGAACTGTCGGAAGAGGACAAGCTGACCGTGGCCCGCGCCCGGAAGATCCAGCGTTTCCTCTCGCAGCCGTTCGACGTGGCGAAGGTGTTCACCGGCTCCGACGGTGTGCAGGTTCCGCTCGAGGACACCATCTCGTCGTTCAAGGCGGTTGTGGCCGGCGAATACGACCACCTGCCGGAAGCGGCCTTCTACATGGTCGGCGGCATCGACGAGGTGCTTGCCAAGGCCGAGAAGCTGGCTGCGGAAGCGGCCTAAGTCACTGCGGGGGGCCCTGGCCCCCCATCTAACCGGAGGCCCTGATGGCTGATACGATGCAATTCGATCTGGTGAGCCCCGAGCGCAGCCTTCTGTCCGCTCAGGCCTCGTCGGTGTCGATTCCCGGCTCCGAGGGCGACCTGACGGCCGGCCCGGGCCACGAGCCGACCATCACCACGCTGCGTCCCGGTATCCTGACGGTCGTGACCGAGAAGGGCACCGAGGAATTCGTGGTGACCGGCGGTTTCGTCGAGATCGGTGACGGCATGACCGTGCTCGCCGAAAAGGCCGTGCCGCATGCCGACATGGATCAGGCGACCTACGAGGCGCTGGTGAAGGAGGCCGAGGCCACCTACCAGCAGGCCAAGGAAGCCTACGAGAACGAGCCGGGCCCGGTCGACGACGCGGCCAAGCTGCTGCAGGACATGGTTGCCGTGGGCTCGCACATCGGGCTCGACCCGATGTCGCCGAACTTCTGAGGCAGCTTTCCTTTCGGATCATTCGGAGGCCCCGCCATGTGCGGAGCCTCTGGCGTTTCGGGGACAGGGATTGCACCATCGCCGCAGGCAGGGGGGAGGACACATGCGGAAACTTCAGGCGCATCTGATCGGCATCGACCAGGGCAAAACCGAGGTCTTCTCGGAGTTCGAGACAGGCGGCGAGATGTGGACCGGCTCGGGCGCGCGGGAGCGGCGGCAGGCGGTGGTCTTCTCCGAGCCGTTCCGGTCGGCGCCGGTCGTGCAGGTGTCGCTGTCGCTCTGGGACATCGACCAGAGCGCCAACCTGCGGGCCGACGTGCAGGCCGAGAACGTCACGCCTTCGGGATTCGAACTGGTGTTCCGCACTTGGTCCGACACCCGCGTGGCGCGGGTGCACATGTCGTGGACGGCGATCGGAGAGGTGGCGAGCGAGGACGACTGGGATCTCTAGTAGTGCCTGCGATGCCCGGGCGCGGCGCGGGATGGCAGGTCTGGTGGGCCTGACGGCCCACCCGAGGCGGGGGCGCTGCCCCCGCACCCCCGGGATATTTTCAGCCAGAAGAAGGGCAGGGCGCCCGGGGTGGACCGGTCAGAGGATGCCTTCGTAGATCGGTCCGAGGGTCTCGGTCTCGAAGAGCGAGCTGACCGAGGTGCCGTTCCAGATGTTGAGGATCGCCTGCGCGAACATCGGCGCGGTGGGCACGATGCGGATGTTGGGGGCCGCGGCGACGGCATCGGTGGCGGCGATGCTGTCGGTGATGACCAGCGACTTCATCACCGAGTTCGTCACGCGCTCGACGGCGGGGCCGGACAGGACGCCGTGGGTGATGTAGGCATGAACCTCGGTCGCGCCATGCTCGAGCAGCACCTCGGCGGCCTTGCACAGCGTGCCGGCGGTGTCGCAGATGTCGTCGACGATGATGCACTTCTTGCCGGTGACGTCGCCGATGACGGTCATCTCGGCGATTTCGCCCGGCTTCTCGCGGCGCTTGTCCACGATCGACAGGGGCGAGCCGATGCGCTTGGCAAGCTCGCGGGCCCGGGCCACGCCGCCCACGTCCGGGGAAACGACCATGACGTCGTCGAGTTCGCCGGCGAAATGCTTGAGAATGTCGAGCGCGAAGACTGGCGAGGCGTAGAGGTTGTCGACGGGGATGTCGAAGAAGCCCTGGATCTGGGCCGCGTGCAGGTCCATGGTCAGGACCCGTTCGATCCCGGCCTCGGCGATCATGTTGGCGACCAGCTTGGCGGTGATCGGCGTGCGCGCCTTGGTGCGGCGGTCCTGACGGGCGTAGCCGAAGTAGGGCATCACGGCGGTGACCCGCGAGGCCGAGGAGCGGCGCAGCGCGTCGGCCATGATCAGCAGTTCCATCAGGTTGTCGTTCGCCGGGCGCGAGGTCGACTGGAGGATGAACATGTCCTCGCCGCGAACGTTCTCGTAGACCTCGACGAAGATTTCCTGGTCGTTGAACCGCTCGACCCGTGCATCGACGAGACCGACGGACATGCCGCGGTAGAGCGACATCCGGCGCGCGATGGCGCTGGCGAGCGGCTTGTTGGAATTACCCGAGATGAGCTTGGGTTCGATGACGGTGGGCATGGGGCGGGGGCTCCGGCAGCGATTTGACAGATTCGTGACGTTGCCGGTCGCTTAGCACGCAGGTAGCGTGTGGCAAAGACACACGCGAACGGAGGCCGGACAATGGCGCATTTGGATTACTATTTCACGGTTCTCTCGCCCTATGCCTATCTTGCCGGGTTGCGCATGGAAGCGATCGCCAATCGCCACGGGTTGACGGTCACCTACAAGCCGCTCGACATCATGGCGCTCTTTCCCCGCACCGGCGGGGCGCCGCTGCCCGAGCGTCATCCCTCGCGGATCGCCTACCGCGCACAGGAGCTGCCGCGGCAGGCACGCAAGCTGGGGATGCCGCTGACCTTCAAGCCGGCGCATTTCCCGACCAACGCTGCGCCGGCCTCTTATGCGATCATCGCCGCGCAGAAGGCGGGCGGGGGAGATATGGCCGGGCTCGTGCATGGCCTGCTGCGCGCGGTCTGGGCCGAGGAGAAGGACGTCGCCGAGGATTCGGTCGTGCAGGAATGTCTTTCCGCCGCCGGCTTCGACCCGAGCCTGACCTTCAGCGGGATGCTGACCGGGGCCGAGGTCTACAGCGCGAATCTCGAGGACGCGGTGAACGCCGGGGTGTTCGGCTCACCGTTCTACGTGCTCGACGATGGAGAGAAGTTCTGGGGGCAGGACCGGCTCGAGGATCTCGACCTTCACCTCTCGGGCAAGCTCTGATCCGGGCGGTGCCGCAGCCCCGCCTCAGGCGCGCGGGCTGGGGACCGTGGCGCGGACGGCGGCCTGCTCGGTGGGCAGCCGGCCGGCCCACCAGATCATCGCGCCGCTGAGGCCGAACAGGGTGGCCACGCTCGCGGCCATGAGGAGAAGAATGATGAAGGGGCTCATGTTCCTGGGTCCGTTTTTCGTTCGCGTCTCAACGGCCTGAGGGCGCCGTTGGTTCCGCGGAACGAACGTTGGGGCGTTCTGTGGTGTCTGGAAGGTCGCTTTTGCCGGGTCAGCCCTTCTGGCCGATCTTGGGCTCGGTGCCGCTGCGCAGGCGTGCGAGGTTGGTGCGGTGGCGCCAGAAGATCAGCAGGGTGAGGGCGAGCGTGAGCGCGGTGAATTCGTACTCGCGCAGAAGCAGCATCCACGCGGTCGACAGCAGCGCCGCGACCAGCGCACCGACGCTCGAGATCCGCGACAGCGCGGCGGCGGCGAGCCATGTGGCGCAGCTCAGCAGGCCGACGGGCCAGCTCAGCGCGAGGATCAGCCCGAGGAAGGTCGCCACGCCCTTGCCGCCGCGAAAGCCGAGCCATGCCGGGTAGCAGTGGCCGAGAAAGGCCGTCAGCCCGGCGAGCTGGGCGGCGTCCTCGCCGGCGAGCCAGCGGGCGAGCAGCACCGCCACCGCGCCCTTGCCGCCATCGAGGATCAGCGTGCCCGCGGCGGCGGCCTTGTTGCCGGTGCGCAGCACGTTGGTGGCGCCGATGTTGCCCGAGCCGATGCTGCGCAGGTCGCCGAGGTTCATCAGGCGGGTGAGCAGCATGCCGAAGGGGATCGAGCCCAGCAGGTAGCCGAGCACGGCCCAGAGCACGAGCAGGACGGGCGGGGTGGTGATCTCGGGAAGCATCAGGCGCTCCGGTAGACGTTGGTGCCGGCCACGAAGGTCGCGAGAACCTTACCCTGAAGCCGGGCGCCGTCAAACGGGGTGTTCTTGGACTTGGACCGGAGCTTGAAGCGGTCGAGGATCAGCGGCTTGTCGGCATCGAACAGCACGAGATCGGCGGGCGCGCCCTCGGCCATCCGGCCGCAGGCCAGTCCGAGCCGTTTCGCCGGGTTCAGCGACAGCGCGCGGAACAGCGTCGGCAGGTCAAGCTCGCCGGAATGGTAGAGCCGCAGCAGCACCGGCAGCATGGTCTCGAGCCCCACGGCGCCGCTCGCGGCCTCTTCGAAGGGCAGGCGTTTCGATTCCTCGTCCTGCGGGGTGTGGAAGCTGCCGATGATGTCGATGAGCCCGCTGCGCACCGCTTCGACCACGGCCTGTCGGTCGTCCTCCGAGCGCAGCGGCGGCTTCACCTTGAAGAAGGTCCGGTAGTCGGCCACGTCCATCTCGTTGAGCGTGAGGTGGTGCATCGAGGTGCCGGCCGTCACGTCGAAGCCGTTCTTCTTGGCGCGCTCCAGCGCCGGCAGGGCGCGGGCGGTGGTGATCTGGTCGGCGTGGTAGCGCACGCCGGTCATCTCGACGAGCGCGAAGTCGCGGTCGAGCCCCATGCGCTCGGCCATCGGCGACACCGAGGGCAGGCCGCGCAGCGAGGCGAACTTGCCGCTGGTCGCCGCGCCCCCGCGCGACAGGCCGGGCTCCTGCGGGTGGGCCATGATGAGCGCCCCGAGCGACCGGGCATAGGTCATGGCGCGGGCCAGAACCTTGGTGTCGGTCACGACGTGGTCGCAGTCGGTAAAGGCCACGGCGCCGGCGTCGAGCAGGAAGCCGATCTCGGTCATCTCGCGGCCTTCGCGACCCTTGGTGAGTGCGGCCATCGCCAGCACGTTGACGGGCGAGTCGTTCTCGGCCCGGTCGCGGATGAACTCCAGCACCTCGGGCGTGTCGATCGCCGGATCGGTGTCGGGGCGGGTGACCATGGTGGTGACGCCGCCCGCCGCCGCGGCAAGCCCGGCGGTCTTGTAGCTTTCCTTGTGCCGTTCGCCCGGCTCGCCCACCTTCACGCCGATGTCGACGATGCCCGGCGCAAGAAAGGCGCCGCCTGCGTCGAGCGTCTCGGCCGCCTCGGCGTCGGGCTGCGGCGTGTCGAACCGCCGGGCGATCAATCCGTTCCTGAGCAGCACCGCGCCTTCGGCGACGGTCCCCGACTCGGGGTCGATCAGGCGGGCGTTGGTGATGAGCAGGCTCGTGTCGGTCATGGCGCGTGACGGTCCCTCAGCAGACATCGCGGGTGGTGCGGCGGGTGGCCCGGGCAGGGCCGGAGTATTGGAAGAACGGTCGAAGGGGAAGGGGAAAGCTCATGTCGCGGCGGCCCTTGCGGCCTCGATGCGGGCGACTGTGGCAGCCGGGTCAGCCTGGAACTTGACGAGATGCTTGTCGCCGCCGCGCGTGACGAGTTGCACCGCCGATCCGATGCGCCGGACCTTCGCGAGATCGCTCAGCGGCACGTGGCGCATCGCCGGTCCGTCGAGCGCCTCGTCGGTCAGCGTCCAGACGTGGCCCAGTTCTTCCGACATGAGATACCAGCCGCGCAGCGCCACGGCGGCGAGCCCGCCGATGGCGCCGGTCCAGACGTGTGGCGTGCCGGTGAGCCAGAGCACGATCATCGCGAGCGGCATGGCCAGCACCGCGAGCGTCACGTGGCTCTGGATGTAGGTGGCGCGGTCGGGGGCGAAGGTTGCGCGAACGCTCATGCGCCGCTCCTGCAATGCGCCGCGCGATCGGGGGCGGCCGCTGTCATCCGCCGGAGCCCCCGAAGGCCCAGACGAGCACGATCAGCACCAGCACCGCGAGCCCAATCAGCGTGACCGCCAGCGGGCGGCGGCTGTCGGGCGTCTTGCCCGGCACCCCGACGCCTGCGCTTCCCGTGGCCGAAGTCGCGCGCAGCGCCGGGCCGCGCGGTGTCGCGGCTTCCTCAGAGAAGGTGCCGATCCAGCGCAGCGGGCTGGCGACGGTCAGCTCCTGACCGACATGACCGAACGCCTGGCTCGGCAGGATCACGAGATGCCCCCTCAGCGCGTCGAGCTGCGGCTTCATCTGGCGAAGCTCGGGCCCCTGCACCTGGTAGGCCTCGGACAGGTAGGACGACACGCTCATCTCGCCGAGGTCGTCGATGTTCACCACGTCGACGAAGCTGGCGCGCAGGTCCTTTGCCCCCAGCGCATATTGCAGGGGAAACTCGCCGGTGCCGGCCTGCGTGGTGAACCGCTCGACCGCTTCCGGCGGCAGGTCGAGGTGAAAGACGCGGACGGTGCCGGTCTCCGACCCGTTGATCCGCATGGTGGTCATGCGGAAAGCTCGGTGGGACGCGCGCGCAGGTTGCGTGCCAGCAGGTCCATCGCCGCCATGCGCACCGCGACGCCCATCTCGACCTGCTCCTGGATCACGGACCGGTTGATGTCGTCGGCGAGCGTGCCGTCGATCTCGACGCCCCGGTTCATCGGGCCGGGGTGCATCACGATGGCATCGTCCTTGGCGTGGGCGAGCTTGTCGGCATCGAGCCCGAAGCGATGGTAGTATTCCCGTTCGGAGGGGATGAAGCCGCCGTCCATGCGCTCTTTCTGAAGGCGCAGCATCATCACCACGTCGGCGTCCTTGAGGCCTTCGCGCATGTCCTCGTAGACCTCGACCCCGAAGGCGTCGATGCCGCTCGGCATCAGCGTCGACGGCCCCACCAGACGGATGCGGTTCTCCATCTTGTGCAGCAGCAGGATGTTCGAGCGGGCGACGCGGGAATGCGCGATGTCGCCGCAGATCGCGATGTTGAGCCGGTGCAGCCGGCCCTTGGCGCGGCGGATGGTCAGCGCGTCGAGCAGCGCCTGCGTGGGGTGCTCATGGCGCCCGTCGCCGGCATTGAGCACGGCACAGTTCACCTTCTGCGCCAGCAGGTCGACGGCGCCGGAATGCGGATGGCGCACCACCAGCAGGTCGGGGTGCATGGCGTTGAGCGTCAGCGCCGTGTCGATCAGCGTCTCGCCCTTCTTGATGGAACTGGCCTGCATCGCCATGTTCATCACGTCCGCCCCGAGCCGCTTGCCGGCGATCTCGAAGCTCGCCTGCGTGCGGGTGGAATTCTCGAAGAACATGTTGATCTGGGTGAGCCCCGCCAGCGCGTTCGAGTGCTTCTCGCGCCCGCGCGAGAGCGTCACGTACTGGTCCGCGAGATCGAGGATCGTAGTGATCTCGTCGGGTCGCAGGGGCTCGATCCCCAGAAGGTGACGCTGGTCGAAACGCATGGCTTGGCCTCCACGGAAAACGGGTCGGTTATAGGAACGTGCAGGGCGGGCGACAAGGGCTCGCCCGTGAATTGCATCCGCGCATGTCTCCGCGTTTGAGGGTGGAGGCCGCGGGGCGCGGCGCGTAAACTCCGGCATCATGGATTCGGGCTTCACGGAAATGGACTGGCACTGGGCGCGCGCGGCGCTGGACTGGCAGCTCGAGATGGGCGCCGACGAGACGATGGGCGAACTGCCGGTCGACCGCTTCGCCGCCGAGGCCGAGGCGCAGGCGGCCCGTGCCGCCGCGCGTGCCACCCCCGCCGCCGCCGCTGGCGGACGTGCGCCGATGCCGGGCCCCGTGCCGCTGGACACCGGACCCGACCCGGTCGAGGTCGCGCAGCAGGCCGCCGCACAGGCCACCACGCTCGATGCCCTGCGCGAGGCCATGGCCGCCTTCGAGCACTGCGAACTGAAGCGCGGGGCGCGGAACCTCGTGTTCTGCGACGGCACCGCCGATGCGCGGGTGATGATCGTGGGCGAGGCGCCGGGGCGCGACGAGGACCGTCAGGGCAAGCCCTTCGTCGGGCGCGCCGGGCAGCTTCTCGACCGGATGCTCGCGCCGGTGGGCCTTTCGCGCGATCGCAACGTCTACATCACCAACGTGCTGCCGTGGCGGCCGCCGCAGAACCGCGACCCGAAGCCCGACGAGATCGCGATGATGAAGCCGTTCCTGGCCAAGCATATCGCGCTGGTCGATCCCGAGCTGCTGGTGATCATGGGCAACATCTCCTGCGATGCGCTGCTGGGGCGGCGCGGCATCACCCGGCTGCGCGGCAAGTGGGCCGAGGCCGAGGGCCGTCCGGCGCTGCCGATGTTCCATCCCGCCTACCTGCTGCGCCAGCCGCAGATGAAGCGCGAGGCCTGGGCCGACGTGCTCGAGCTTGCCGCGAAGCTGAAGGCAGGCGGGTGAGCGCGGCCCCGCGTGCCGCGCTGGCGCTGGCGCTGGGACTCGTCGCCTCGGCGGCCGCCGCGCAGGACGGGTTCGTCATCGACTACGACGCGGTCTTCGCGCGCCACGCGGCAGAGGTCGAGCGCCCTGCGCCGGGCGTCGAGTACTTGGAGCTGCCGGGACCGGTGATCCTTGAGCGTCGCGGCAAACGCATCCGGGTGGCGGACCAGAGCGCCTGGGGGCCGGCGGGCTGCGCCCTGCGGCGGCTGGTGACGGCCGCGGCGGCCGTGCAGAGCTGCCCTGCGCAGTTCACGGCCGAACAGCGCGACCGGGTTGCCGGGCAGCTCCTGCGCGGCGTCGACTTCTTCGCCGAGACCACCGTGCCGCGCCTCACGCCCGAGGCGCGCCGGACGGCCATGCACACGGCGCTCTCGGCCGAGCGCGCCCGGCTGGCGCTCGATTGCGCCGACCGCGACACAGCGCCTCTGGCATTCGCGGCGCATATCGCGGAAGACTCTTCGCTGCGGCGGTTCGACCGTATCTTCGAGACGCCGCGCCTGCCCGTGACCGATCCCTGCCGCTGAGGCCCGCCATGTCCCGTATCGACGAGTCCAAGGACTTCATCCCCGTCCGCATCGCGGTTCTGACCGTGAGCGATACCCGCACGCTGGCCGACGACCGCTCCGGCGACACGCTGGTGCAGCGGCTCACCGACGCCGGCCACGTGCTCGCCGCGCGCGCCATCACCACCGATGATCGCGATGGCATCGCCTCACAATTGCGTGAGTGGATCGCCGATCCCGAGATCGACGTGATCCTGTCGACGGGCGGCACCGGGCTGACCGGGCGCGACGTGTCCGTCGAGGCGCACCGCGACGTCTACGAAAAGGAGATCGACGCCTTCGGCACGGTCTTCACCATGATTTCCATGCAGAAAATCGGCACCAGCGCGGTGCAGAGCCGCGCCACGGGCGGTGTCGCAGGGGGAACCTATCTCTTCGCGCTGCCCGGAAGCACCGGCGCCTGCAAGGACGCCTGGGACGAGATCCTGGCCTTCCAGCTCGACTACCGGCACCGCCCCTGCAATTTCGTCGAAATTTTTCCACGTCTCGACGAGCACAAGCGACGGAAATAGCCCGGCCTCGCGTATGATGTGAGTGGCGCGTGACTGCGCGCGCCCTCTACGAT
The DNA here is from genome assembly GCF_003703915.1 of Salipiger sp. D13. Classification (NCBI taxonomy): domain Bacteria; kingdom Pseudomonadati; phylum Pseudomonadota; class Alphaproteobacteria; order Rhodobacterales; family Roseobacteraceae; genus Salipiger; species Salipiger sp. D13. The sequence goes on along the minus strand of NZ_ML112591.1, from coordinate 359,778 downwards.
GCGGATGGCCGCGCCTCCGGGGCGGCCACGATGAAGGGTCAGGGCGACAGGATATGCGTTTTCTTCGACAGAGCCTGCTGGGGCTGTTTCTGCTCTCGCTGACGCTGGGACTGCTGGTCTATGCCGGCGTGCTGGTGCGCGACGCGGTGCAGGCGCGCCTCAACGACACGCCGCGGATGCCGCAGGCGCGCGAGCGGGTGTTTGCGGTCAATGTCGTGCCGGCCGAGTTCGAGACGCTGACCCCCGTGCTCACCGCCTTCGGCGAGGTCCAGAGCCGCCGCACGCTCGAGCTGCGGGCGGCGGTCGCCGGCACGCTGATTGATTTCGCGCCGGAATTCGTCGATGGCGGCCGCGTCACAGAAGGCCAGCTTCTCGCCCGGATCGACCCCGCCGACATGGAGGCCGAGCTTGCCCGTGCCGACAGCGCGCTGCTCGATGCCGAGGCGGAGCTGCGCGAGGCGCGGCGCGCCGTTGGTCTCGAGGAAGACGTTCTGGCCTCGGCCGAGGAGCAGGCAGCGTTGCGCCAGCGGGCCTTCGAGCGGCAGCAGGATCTTGCGGCGCGCGAGGTCGGCACCGCGGCGGCCGTCGAAGAGGCGGAGCTGACCGCCGCCTCGGCCCGGCAGGCGGTGGTCTCGGCCCGGCAGGCGCTGGCACAGGCCGAGGCGCGCGTCGATCAGGCCGAGACCAGCCTTGCCCGTGCCCGCATCGCCCGCGACGACGCGCAGCGCCGGCTCGACGAGACCGAGATCCGCGCCGGCTTCGATGCACAGCTCAGCGATGTGTCGGTGGTGGCCGGGCGCCGCGTATCCGCCAACGAACAGCTTGCCATGCTGATCGACCCGGAGGCGCTCGAGGTGGCGTTCAGGGTCTCGACCCAGCAATACGCCCGGCTGCTCGACGAAAACGGCCGGCTGCGCGAGGCGCCGGTGACCGCGCGGCTCGAGCTGTTCGGCAGCAGCCTGACCGCGAGCGGGACACTCTCGCGCGAGGGCGCGGCGGTGGGCGAGGGCCAGACCGGCCGGCTGCTCTATGCCACGCTCGACCGCGCGGCCGGGTTCAAGCCGGGCGATTTCGTCACCGTCGAGGTGACCGAGCCGCCGCTCGACCGGGTGGTGCGCCTGCCATCCACGGCGCTCGACGCGGCCAACCAGGTGCTTGTTCTGACCGAGGACGAGCGGCTCGAGCCGATCCGGGTCATGCTGCTGCGCCGTCAGGGCGACGACGTGCTGGTGCGCGCCGACGAGCTGCAGGGCCGCGAGGTGGTGATGGAGCGCACGCCCCTGCTGGGCGCTGGCATCAAGGTTCGCCCGATGCGTGGGGCCGGGGCCGCCGAGGCGCCGCCGGCCGAGCCCGACCTGATCGAGCTGACCGAGGACCACCGCGCGCGGCTCGTCGCCATGGTCGAGGACAACGCCATGATGCCCGACGAGGCCAAGCAGCGCATCCTTGCCCAGCTGGCGCAGGAGCGCGTTCCCGCACAGGTGGTCGAACGGCTCGAAGCGCGGATGGGGGGCTGATCCATGCGCCAGATCCCCGGACAGGCTGGCGGCATCCTCAGCTATTTCACCCGCCACCCGACGGTGGCGAACCTGCTTTTGGTCATCCTGCTTGCCGCCGGTCTTCTGGCCGCGCCCAACATGCGCGCGCAGTTCTTTCCGGACGTGATCGACGATGACGTCAGCGTCTCGGTGCGCTGGGACGGCGCCGGTCCGGAGGACGTGGACTCCGGCATCGTGCAGGTGCTCGAACCGACGCTGCTGGCGGTCGAGGGGGTGGTGAACTCGGAAAGCCGCTCGACCGAGGGCAGCGCCAGCATCGACCTGGAATTCGAGCCCGGCTACGACATGATGAAGGCCGTCGACGATGTCGAGGCGGCGGTCGACAGCATCAGCGAACTGCCCGAAGAGGCCGACGACCCGGTGATCCGCAGCGGCGGCTGGCGCGACCGGGTAACCGACGTGGTCATCACCGGGCCGGTGGCGGTCGCGCAGCTGGGCCGTTTCGCCGATGAATTCGTCGTGCGGCTCTTTGCCGAGGGCGTGACGCAGACCACGATCCGTGGCCTCGCCGCGCCGCAGGTGATCGTCGAGGTGCCGTCGCGCAACCTCATCGCCTTCGACGTGACCATGCAGGAGATTGCCACCGCCATCGCCGGCGAAGTCGATGCCAGCCCGGCCGGCGACGTGACCGGGGCCAACGCCCGGGTGCGCACCGGCATCGAGAAGCGCAGCGCCGAGGACATATCGGCCATCGTGCTGCGCTCGGACCGCGACGGCACCAAGCTGACGGTCGGCGACGTGGCCAACGTCCGGCGCGAGGGGATCGACCGCGAGCGGACTTATTTCGTCGGTGACGACCCGGCGATCTCGGTGCGCGTGGACCGCTCGGCACAGGGCGACGCCATCGAGATCCAGCACACGGTCGAGGACGTGGCCCGCGAATTCCAGGCGGCGTTGCCCGAGGGCACCCGCGTCGATCTCATCCGCACCCGCGCCGAGGCGATCACCGGGCGGCTCAACATCCTGCTCGACAACGGCGCGACGGGACTGTTGCTCGTGGTCGTGCTGCTGTTCCTCTTTCTCAACGCCCGCACCGCGATCTGGGTCGCGGCGGGCATCCCGACCGCGATGCTCGCGGCGCTGGCGCTGATGTATGTGTCGGGGCTGACGCTCAACATGATCTCGCTCTTCGCGCTGATCATCACGCTGGGCATCGTGGTCGACGACGCCATCGTCGTGGGCGAACACGCCGACCACATGTCACGCCACGGGCTGACCCCGGTCGAAGCCTCGGAAACGGCGGCGAAGCGCATGGCGCTGCCGGTGTTCTCGTCGACGCTGACCACGGTCATCGCCTTCTTCGGCCTCACCATCATCGGTGGCCGGTTCGGCGACATGATCTCGGACATCCCCTTCACGGTGATCGTGGTGCTGATCGCGAGCCTCGTGGAATGCTTTCTGATCCTGCCGAACCACATGTCGCATGCCATTGCCGCCTCGCAGAAGGCGCATTGGTACGATCTTCCGTCGCGCATGGTGAACCGCGGCTTCCGCTGGGTGCGCGAGCGGCTGTTCCGCCCCTTCATGGCCGGCGTCATCACCGCCCGCTACGTGGTCCTGGCCGGCGCGGTCGTGGCGCTGGCGAGCCAGGCGGCGCTGTTCATCGAGGGCGACGTGCAGTGGCGCTTCTTCAACGGTCCGGAGCGGTCGTCGGTCACCGGCAACTTCGCGATGGTGCCGGGCGCCACCCGTGCCGACACGATCGCCCAGATGCGCCGGCTGCAGGAAACCACCGAGGCGCTGGGCCGCGAATACGAGGAACGCTACGGCCGCAACCCGCTCGACTACGTCATCGCCGAGATCGGCGGCAACGCCGGGCGCGGCCTGTCGGGGACCGAGAGCAAGGACGCCGACCAGCTCGGGGCCATCTCGATCGAACTCATCGACGCAGACCTGCGGCCCTATTCCAGCTTTGCCTTCGTCGGCGAGTTGCAGGAACGCGCCGAGCGCCACCCGATGGTCGAGACGATCAGCTTCCGGGGCTGGCGCTCGGGGCCGGGGGGCGATGCGCTCGACGTGCAGTTCTACGGCGCCACCGCCGATACGCTCAAGGCCGCTGCCGAGGACCTGAAGACCGCCGTGCTGCGCTTCCCCGAGGTCTCGGCGGTCGAGGACAGCCTGTCCTACGACAAGGAAGAGCTGGTGCTCGAGCTGACGCCGCAGGGCAAGGCGCTGGGGTTCACCATCGACGCGCTGGGCACGGTGCTGCGGCACCGGCTGGGCGGGATCGAGGCGGCGACCTACCCGGAGGGCCCGCGCTCGGCGGCGATCCGGGTGGAACTGCCCGAAACCGAGCTGACGGCGGATTTCCTCGAGCGGATGCAGATGCGCACCCCCGACGGGGAATACGTGCCGCTCGCCGATATCGTCAGCGTCACCCGCGACACCGGCTTTGCCACCGTGCGCCGCGAGAACGGGCTGCGGCTGATCTCGGTCACCGGCGACATCTCCGAGGACAGCCCCGAGCGCGCCTCGGAGATCATGCAGGCACTGCAGGACGAGATCCTGCCGAAGATCGCTGCCGAGCGGCAGGTCGACTGGCGCATGTCGGGCCTGTCCGAGCAGGAGAGCGACTTTCTCACCGACGCCCGCAACGGGCTGATCCTCGTGTTGCTGGGGATCTACCTGACGCTGGCATGGGTCTTCGCCAGCTGGACCCGGCCGCTGGTGGTGATGTCGATCATTCCCTTCGGCCTTGTCGGCACGATCTACGGGCACGCGCTCTGGGACGTGCCGCTGTCGATGTTCACCGTGGTCGGCCTGCTCGGCATGACCGGCATCATCATCAACGATTCGATCGTGCTGGTGACCCAGATCGACGAATACGCCTCGGACCGGGGCATCTTCGATGCGATCATCGACGGCGCTGCGGATCGTCTGAGGCCGGTGTTCCTGACCACCGCGACCACGGTGCTTGGCCTCGCGCCGCTGCTCTACGAGCGCTCGCAGGACGCGCAGTTCCTGAAGCCCACCGTCATCACGCTGGTCTACGGGCTGGGCTTCGGCATGGTGCTGGTGCTGATGGTGGTTCCCGCGCTGATCGCGGTGCAGCACGACATCGGGCGCCGCGTCGGCGCCTTCCGGCGGGGCCTCCGCTTCCGCCACGGCCGGGTGCGGGCGCTGATGGTGGCGGCGCTGGCGGTGATTCTGGGCTGGCTGGGCGCGACGATGGGATATGTCGCGGCGACCGGAGAGTTGCTGCCGGCCTTCGTGCTGCCGGGCCTTGCGGCGTTGCCGCCGCTGACGGCGGCCCTGCTGCTGTTCATTGCCGGTGCGGCGCTGGGCGTGGTCGTGATCTGGGTGCTGGCGTCGTTGATCCTCGGGCTCGGCCGCAGGGGCCGGGCGGCCTGATCAGCTGTCGCAGCCGCGAATGTCGACGGCGTGGTCGCTGCCCAGCACGGTGATGCGCACCTTCGAGCGGTCGAGCATGAAGGGCTTGCCCTCCATGTGCATCAGGCGGCTTTCGGTAACCAGCGTGCGGCCCCGGCGTTCGCTGCGCGGCTCGGACGACCAGACCGAGGGCTGACCGCTTTCGATCACCGTCTGCTCGTTGCCGCCCGCCGAGGGCATGTCGATCTCGGCGGTGAGCGCGATGCCGTCCTTGATCGGCCGGATCGAGCAGCGCACCCCTTGCACCGAGGCCTCGCGTTCGGTGAACGGCGCCGAGGCGAGGGCCGAGGCGATCATCGGGTCCGGCGTCGACCCGCCCGAGGGCAGGGTCGCGTTGATCTCCAGCGTGTGGGGCAGGCAGACATCGTTGCACAGTCCAAGCTGCATCTCGGTCCTGAGGCTGATCGGACCGCCCGCGTCGGGGGTGATGCGCAGCGGCAGCACGAGGTCGTGCTTGTAGCCGACCGAACGCATCCCGGATTGCCAGAACACCGTGGGCGTCGGCCACAAAACGTCGATCCGGCGCAGGTTGCGCGAACCCTTCCAGTCGAACATCGGCGGGATGCCGGCGTCGCCCGGCGCGCGCCAGTAGGTCTTCCATCCCGGCGCGAGCGAGAGGTGCAGCGCGGCCATGTGGTCGCCGTTCGGCAGGCGCCAGCCGGGCCTCAGTTCAGCCTCCACCGGAACCTCGGCAAGGGCGGTATGAGCGAGCGCGAGACAGGTGGCGAGGGAAAGGGCGAAGCGTCTGAACATGCCAGAAGAGATGGCGGGTCACCTCTGAAATGCCAAGTCACATTGCGGCGATACCCTTGTCATCCTTCCCGAGTGTTGCAGCTCTTCCCTTGCACCGCCCTCATCCGGGGGCCATGTTCGAACCACACCTTCGCGCAGAAAGCTGAGCATGATGGACACCGCCAACGGCGCAACCGATCTCACGGGCAAGCTTCTGATCGCCATGCCGGGCATGGGCGATCCCCGATTCGAGCACTCGGTCGTCTACATGTGCGCGCATTCCGACGAGGGCGCGATGGGGCTCATCATCAACAAGCCCTCGGGCGACGTGACGATGGCAGCATTGCTCGACCAGCTCTCGATCACGGCAGAGCCGGGGCTCGATCTCAAGCACGTGCATTTCGGCGGTCCGGTCGAGATGGGGCGCGGTTTCGTGCTGCATTCGCCCGACTACATGTCGGGGCTGACCACGCTTCAGGTCGATCCGCGTTTCAGCATGACCGGCACGCTCGACGTGCTCGAGACCATCGCCCGCGGCGAGGGCCCGGCGCATTGGCTGGCAATGCTCGGGTACGCGGGGTGGGGTCCCGGCCAGCTCGAGGCCGAGCTGACGCAGAACGGCTGGCTGGTCTGCGACGCGACGCCGGATCTCGTGTTCGAGACGCCCGACCTCGGCAAGTGGGAAGCCGCGCTGAACTCGATGGGCATTCCCGCGCACCTGTTGTCGGCCGAGGGCGGCAGCGCCTGAACACGCCGCCCGCGGCCCTTTTCTTCACTCGGTCCAGTGCACGCCTGTCAGGTCGGTGGCCTGCGTCGGCTGGTTCTCCCAGAGCCCTTCGAGCCGCGCGTCGGCCACGGTGGGAAAGGCGAGCTGGAACAGGTAGCCGTTGACGTAATCCTCGGCGATCGTGGTCTGCGCCTGCTTCAGAAGCTCCGAACGCTGCGCCGGGTCGGTGGTCTTCGACAGCGTCGCCATGAGCTCCTGCAGCTCCGGGTTGTCATACTGGAAGTAGTAGTCGGGGCGGGCGTAGATGCCGATATCCATCGGCTCGGTATGCGACACGATGGTCAGGCCGAAGTCCTTGCCGCGAAAGACCTCTTCCAGCCACTGCGCCCATTCTAGGTTGGTGATCTCGGTGTCGATGCCGACCTCGCGCAGCTGTGCCGCGATGATCTCGCCACCGCGACGCGCGTAGGAGGGCGGCGGCAGCTTGAGCGTCGTGGTGAACCCGTCGGGGTAGCCCGCGTCGGCAAGCAGGGTCTTTGCCTTCTCGGGATCGTGCGGGGACAGGTCGGTCAGGTCGACGTAGTCGGGATTGTGCGGCGCGAAATGGGTGCCGATGGGGGTGCCGAGCCCGAACATGGCGCCGTCGATGATCGCCTGCCGGTCGATGGCATGGGCAATGGCCTCGCGCACCAGCTTTTCGGAAAGCGGCCCTTCCTTGTTGTTCATGGCGAGGATCGTCTCGCCCTCGGTCGAGCCGACGATCACCTTGAAACGCGCGTCGGCCTCGAACATCGGCAGGTTCTCGGGGGCGGGGAAGCCCGCGAAGGCGTCGATGTCCTGCGCCATCATCGCGGCATAGGCCGCCGTCGGGTCCGAGATGAAGCGGAAGGTCACGTCGCTCAGCGCCGGGGCCTCGCCCCAGTAGTCGGCGTAGCGGTCGAGCTCGATCCGGTCGCCGGTCATCCAGCGGTCGAAGGCGAAGGGGCCGGTGCCGACCGGGTGCTGCTTGATCTCGCCGATGCTCTCGGGCGCGACGATCACCGCATCACCCCACGCCATGTTGAACAGGAAGCTGCCGTCGGGCGCGCCCAGCGTCACCCTGACGGTTTGCGGGTCGACGACCTCGACCGACGCGATCCCCTCGAAGAGCGCCTTCTGTGCGTTCTGGCTGTCCTCGCCACGGGCGCGGTCGAGGCTGAACTTCACGTCTTCGGCGTCCATCGCCGTGCCGTCGTGAAAGGTGACCCCCTCGCGCAGATGGAAGGTATACGCGGTGCCGTCCTCGGAGATGTCCCAGCTTTCGGCCAAGCCGGGGACGATCTCGCCTGTTTCGGTGAACCGGGTGAGCCCTTCGAAGACATTGGCATAGAGCACGCTGTCGATGGCGCCGGCGGCCGCCGAGGTCGGGTCGAGATGCGGCGGTTCGAGCTGCAGCGCGATGGTCAGGTCGGTCTGCTGGGCGACGGCGGCCGAGGCCTGCGCGCAGAGCGCGAGCGCGGCGAGGCCGGGAAGGATGCGGGACATGAGGGGGCACTCCGTTGCGGTGGGGCGGGCTGGTGACGGGGGAAGTGTGCGCGATTTGGCCGGCGGTGCAAGCGCCTGCGGACTGGAACTGACCGGCCCGGGCTGGTAGATGGCGCCAGCCGTTCCGAGGAGGAGGACAAGCCTATGAGCGCTACCGCGCGCAAGACCGCGCCGCTGCCGGATGACATCCGCGCCCGCAAGGGCGGTGCGCCGCTGGTCAGCCTGACCGCCTACACCACGCCCATGGCCCAGATGATCGACGCGCATTGCGATTTCGTCCTTGTCGGGGATTCCGTCGGCATGGTGCTGCACGGTCTGCCGTCGACTCTGGGCGTGACCATGGAGATGATGATCCTGCACGGGCAGGCGGTGAAACGCGGTCTCACCCGGGCGATGATGGTCGTCGACATGCCCTTTGGCTCCTACGAGGAAGGTCCGCAGCAGGCGTTCCGCAACGCTGCGCGGCTGATGGCCGAGACCGGCGCCGGCGCGGTGAAGCTCGAGGGCGGGGTCGCGATGGCCGAGACCATCGGCTTTCTCGTGGCGCGGGGCATTCCGGTGATGGCCCACATCGGGCTCACGCCGCAGTCGATCAACACGCTGGGCGGCTACAAGGTGCAGGGCCGCGGCGCGGCCGGAGACCGGCTCATGGCTGACGCGCGGGCGGTGGCCGAGGCCGGCGCCTTTGCGGTGGTGCTCGAAAAGGTGCCGCAGGGGCTGGCCGACCGAGTGACATCGGAACTGCCGATCCCGACCATAGGCATCGGCGCGTCTGCGGGCTGTGACGGGCAGATCCTTGTCGTCGACGACATGCTGGGTCTGTTCACCGCCTTCAAGCCGAAGTTCGTCAAGCGCTACGCGACGCTCGGGGAGGAGGCCGAGGCGGCCATCGCCGAATACGCCCGCGAGGTGCGCGAGCGGCGCTTCCCCGCCGCCGAGCATGTCTTCGCGGATACCGTGCCGGGACAGACATCATGACCGAGATCCTGCGCGACAAGGCGGCGCTTCGGGCGCAAGTCTCCGGCTGGAAACGGGCGGGCGAGGTGGTTGGCGTGGTGCCCACCATGGGGGCGCTGCATGACGGGCACCTGAGCCTCGTCGAAGCGGCCTGCGCCGGCTGCGACCGGGTGATCGTGACGATCTTCGTCAACCCGAAGCAGTTCAACAGCGCCTCGGATCTCGAGAACTACCCGCGCACCGAGGAACAGGACGCGGCCAAGCTCGCGCCCTACGCGGTCGACGTGGTCTACGCCCCCACGCCCGACCAGATCTACCCCGAGGGTTTCGCGACCACGGTCTCGGTCACCCGCCTGACCGAGGGGCTCTGTGGCGCGCACCGGCCGGGGCATTTCGACGGCGTGACGACGGTGGTCTCGAAGCTCTTCCTCCAGACCGGTGCCGACCGCGCCTATTTCGGCGAGAAAGACTACCAGCAGTTGCAGGTGGTGACCCGGATGGCAGCGGACCTCGACATTCCCGTCGAGGTGATCGGCTGTCCGACGGTGCGCGAGGCCGACGGGCTGGCGCTCAGCTCGCGCAACGTGCTGCTGCCGCCCGAGGCACGGGCCGCCGCGCCGGCGCTCAGCCGCGCGATGCGGGAGATGGCCGAGGGGCTTGTCGAGGGAGGGGCGCTCGATTCGTTGCGGGCCGGGGCCGAGGCCGAGATCCTCGCGGCGGGGTTCGAGCGGGTCGAATACCTCGAGCTGCGCGCGGCCAGGGGGCTTGCACCGCTCGAGACCCCGGACCGCCCGGCCCGGCTGCTCGCCGCGGCATGGATCGGCGGCGTGCGGCTCATCGACAACATTCCGGTGGGATAGGGCCGGGGCCGCGTCTCAGCGCAACAGCAGGGTCTCGAGGCTGCGCCCCATCACGCGGGCGCTGTCGAGCATGTCGGTCACGCCGACCCATTCGTCGGGCTTGTGTGCCAGTTCGAGGATGCCCGGCCCGTAGGCGATGCAGTTCTTCAGCTTGCCGATCCGGTCGATGTGCTTCTGATCGTAGCTGCCCGGCGAGGCGACATAGGTCGCCTCGACCCCGAGCTCGGCGCGGATGGCCTCGGTCACGGTGGTGACCACGGGCGCTTCGCGGGAGGTCATAGAGGGGATCACCCGGTTCAGCTCGCGGATTTCGTAGTCGAAGGTCTCGCGCCGCGCCTTGAGGTCGTCGAGCAGCGCGATCACCTCGTCGCGCACGCCCTCTACCGTCTCTTCCACCAGAAAGCGCCGGTCGATCACGATGCGGCAGCTGTCGGGCACGCAATGCGCCGGCAGACCGTCGAAATCGGCCGGCTGCTCGGGCTGGCCGCCGTGGATCGAGTTGATGTTCATGGTCGACTGCCGCGCGCCCTCGGGCACCACCGGCATCGCCGTGTGCCGCGCCGCCATGGCCGGAAAAAGCCGCTCCTCGAAGGCGGCGAGCACCGCTCCCATGTGGCGCACCGCGCAATCCCCGAGAAACGGCATGGAGCCATGCGCGATCTCGCCCTTGGTCTCGATCTCGGCCCACCAGCCGCCCCGGTGGCCAAGGCAGATGCGGTCCTTGTCGAGCGGCTCGGGAATGATGACGTGCTGCACCCGGGCCGGGTCGAACCAGCCCTTCTCGGCCAGGTAGGCGACCCCGCCGTAGCCGCCGGATTCCTCGTCGGCGGTGGCGCTGATCTCGATGGCACCGGCGAAATCGGCATGTTCTTCGAGAAACGCCTCCGCCGCGATGACCGAGGCCGCGAGCCCGCCCTTCATGTCGCAGGCGCCACGGCCGTAGATGCGGTCGCCCTCGAGCGCGCCGCCGAACGGGTCTCGGGTCCAGCCGTGGCCGACCTCGACCACGTCGTGATGGCTGTTGAAATGCACGCAGTCGCCGGGGCGCGAGCCCTCGCGGCGGGCCACGAGGTTCCAGCGCGGGTAGCGGTCGCTGTCGCCCGGCGCGCCCTCGGCGCGGACCATCTCGCAGGTGAAACCGCGTGCGGCGAGCCGGTCGTGCAGCAGTTCGCAGATGGCGCGGTAATGCTCTCCCGGCGGGTTGAGCGTGGGAATGCGGATCAGGTCCTGCGTCAGCGCCACGAGATCGTCGCGCTTCGCCGCGATGCGTCGGGAAAGCTCGGTCATGGCCGCACTGTTCCCCGGTTCGGCGCGGCGCGCAAGCGGTCTCGCTTTCGAAGATTTTTCGTCCGAAAAATCTTGCGGGAAGAAAATTCGGACGAATTTTCTTTGACTCAGCGCAGCCGGGGGGCCTCGCCCAGGGGCAGGAAGCCGAGCCAGGTCTTGCGGTCCCGGAATTCGAACGTCACATCGATGCTGTCCTCGCGCCCCGAAAGCCCCGACAGCAGCTGCGCCGCGCCCTCGACGATCGACAGCACCTCGGGCGGCAGCCGTCCGGCGTCGCGCTCCGCCGCCAGCGCCTCGGAGAGGTTCTGCACCCGCAGCGACAGCTGGCCGTCGAGGTGGCCGCTGTCCAGCACGTCGACTTCCCCCGTTGCAGCCATCTTGAGCGCGTTCATGTCGAGCTCGGCGCGGTCGATCTCGATCCGCCGTGGGCGGGCCTCGGCGTAGTCCTCGAGCCGCAGCGGCGCGTTCAGCGTCAGCGTGGTGTCGAGCCGCAGCCCGTCCTGCGTGCCGGAAGAGGCCGAGGCGCCGGTTGCGATGCCCTCGGCGTTCACCGCGATGCGGTAGCGGTTCGCCTCGGCGTCGGCGCGGGAGATGGCGGCGGTCAGGTCGGACAGCGCGAGCGGCGCCTCGCCCGAGATGTTGAGAACCTCCGCCTCGGCATTGGCGCGCACCAGCAGCGCGCCGTCGCGCACGAGGCTCGCCCGCAGCCCGTCCGAGGCGATCTCGTAGCGGGCCCCCTCGTGGCTGACGGTCTGGCTGTCGGGGAAGGCGACGATCACGTGGTCGCGGTTGTAGACCACCTGCAGCACCTGCAGCATCGGCGCTTCCCAGATCGTGTCGGTCTCGGGGTCGGCGAGCAGGAGGCCGGTAAAGGTGGTGTCGAGCCGGTTCGGGAAACCGCGGATCGACAGGTCGTCCCAGACCACTTCCCAGCCGTCGGCCCGGCGCGCCTCGGCCCAGCTCTCGATGGCGCGGCGCTGCGCCCATGCGGAAAAGGCCCAGTAGCCGGACCAGGCCAGCGCGGCCACGATTATCAGGATTGCCAGGCGTTTCATCTGAGGGGCCCCTTTCATGGCTCGGCGCGATGGTGTTTACAGCGCGTGAGGTGAAAGGAAAACACATGTCTCTCTGGGTCTTCGGCTACGGCTCGCTTCTGTGGAACCCCGGCTTCGAGGTGGCGGAGGACGCCCACGCGAGCCTTCCGGACTATCACCGCAGCTTCTGCATGCGCTCGATCCACCACAGGGGCTCGGTCGAGACGCCCGGGCTGGTGCTGGCGCTCGATGAACAGCCGGGCGCGATCTGCGAAGGGGTCGTGCTGCGCGCCGCACCGGGGACCGAGGACGCGACGCTCGCCTACCTGCGCGAGCGCGAATTGGTTTCGGCGGCCTACATCGAGAAGGTGCTTCCGGTCGACCTTCGCGACGGCCGCCGGGTCGAGGCTGTGACCTACGTGATCGACGCCGACCACGTGCAGTATTGCGGCGGCATGCCGCTCGAGGAGCAGGCGCAGATTATCGCCCATGCGGTCGGCGGGCGCGGACCGAACACCGAATATCTGTTCAATACGGCTGCACATCTCGACGAACTGGGCATACCCGATGCGGAACTGCACTGGTTGAGGGATCGCGTGCGCCAGCTCGTGGATCACGGCTTGGCTTGACCCCGAGCCCGCAATAGGGTCGGCCCAATGAGACCAACCCCGCCGGGAGCCCAGATGCAAAAGCCCGACTTCGAGGCAGAGGCCCATTTCAGCCAGCCGTTTCGCCAGATCGCGATGATGCTGGTGGTGCTCGGCCTGTGCGGCGCCGGAGGCTTCATCGCGCTGCCGCGCGTTCTGCCGGTGTTCCAGGCCAATCCTTGGCTGAACGGCTTCATCGCCTTCGTCTTCGTGCTGGGCGTCGTCGCCTGCTTCCTGCAGGTGGCGCAGCTCATCCAGTCGGTGCGCTGGATCGAGACCTTCCTCGCCGACCGTGACGCGGGCGCCCAGCCGCCGCGACTGCTGGCGCCGCTCGCATCGCTCCTGCGTCGTCGCGACCGGCGGCTGCAGATCACCACGACCTCGACCCGGTCGATCCTCGATTCCGTCGCCACCCGGATCGACGAGGCGCGCGAGATCACCCGCTACATCGTCTCGCTGCTGATCTTTCTCGGCCTGCTCGGCACCTTCTACGGGCTCGCGACGACCGTGCCCGCGCTGGTGGACACCATCCGCAGCCTTGCGCCCGCCGAGGGCGAGAGCAACATGGACGTCTTCTCGCGGCTGATGTCCGGGCTCGAGGGGCAGCTCGGCGGCATGGGCGTGGCCTTTGCCTCGTCGCTGCTGGGGCTTGCGGGTTCGCTCATCGTCGGCCTGCTCGAGCTCTTCGCGGGACACGGGCAAAACCGGTTCTACCGCGAGCTCGAGGAATGGCTCAGCTCGATCACCAAGCTCAGCTTCTCGAGCGGTGAGGGCGAAGGCGGCGGCGAGACCGGCGTCGTCGCGCAGGTTCTCGACCAGATGACCGACCAGATGGAACGGCTGACGCTGATGTTCTCGCGCGCGCAGGAGGGGCAGAACGAGGTCGACGCCCGGCTTGGCCAGCTTGCGGATTCCGTCGAGCGGATGACCGAGCGGCTCGAGGCGACGGCGCCCTCGGCCAAGTCGCTGGCCCGCATCGCCGAGGGCCAGGAGCGGCTCGCCGAGGTGCTCGCCGACCGCGAGACCGCCGAGGGCTTCGATGCCGAGAGCCGCATGCGGCTGCGCTCGATCGACGTGCAGATCCTGCGCCTGCTCGAAGAGGTCTCGGCCGGGCGGCAGGAAAGCATGGCGGAACTGCGCACCGATCTCGCCGCCCTGAACCGCACGCTGACCAAGATCGGCGGTCGCGCCGCTGCGCCGCGCGTGATCCGTCCGGCCGAGGGCGGACCCGGCAAGGGCGGGGCCTGATCCATGTCGCTGTCGCGACGCACCGGGGCACGCTTCCAGGCCAACATCTGGCCCGGCTTCGTCGATGCGATGACCGGGCTTCTGCTCGTGCTGATGTTCGTGCTGACCATCTTCATGGTCATCCAGTCGGTGCTGCGCGACACGATCACCGGGCAGGAAAGCCAGCTCGACCGGCTGTCGTCGGAGATCGCGGAACTCTCGTCGGCGCTGGGCCTGCAGGAGCGCCGCAATACCGCGCTGAGCACCCAGCTCGGAGAGCTCGAGACGACGCTCGACGACGCCGAAACGCGACTGGCCGAGCAGCAGAGCATCATCACCTCGCTGACCGCCACCCGTGACCGGCAGGCCGAGGAACTGTCCGCGGCGCGGGACCGGATCGCGGGCTTCGAGGATCGGGTCGCTGCGCTGCTCGCGCAGCGGGACGAGGCGCGCGACGAGGTGGCCGATCTGGCCGCCGCACGGGATGAGCTGGAGGCGGCGCGCGACGCGGTGCTGTCCGAGCGCGATGCATTGGATCTCGCGCTGGCCTCGGCCCGCGAGGAGATGGATGCTCAGGCCGAGACCGCCCGTCTCGCCGCTGCCCGCCGCGAGGCCCTTGAGGCGCTGGTCGAGGACCTGAGGACGCAGGCAGAGGAACGCGAGACGCAGATCGGCGGGCTGTCGTCGCAGGTCGATGATTTGCAGGCGGCGCTCAGCGAGGAAGAAGCACAACGGCTGGCCGAGGCAGAGGCCGCCCGGGCGCTGCGCGCCCGCCTCGAGAACGCCGACAGCGAGCTGACGGCGATGAGCATGGCGCTCGAGGAGCAGCGCAAGAAGGCCGAGGAGACGCTCACCTTGCTTGCCGCGGCGCGGGCCGCCGAAGACGACCTGGACGCGCGCCTCGCGGCAGCCTTGCTGGCCCGGCAGGAGACCGAGGATGCGCTCGCGCAGGCCCGGTCGCGTGCCGAGGCGGCAGAGGATGCGGCAGACCGGCAGGCCTCCGACGCGGCCTCGCTGGAGGACCGGCTTGCCGCGGCGCAGTCGGCGCGGCAGGAGGCCGAGCAGACCGCCTCCTCGCTGCGCGAGCGGCTCGCGGCGGCCCTTGCGGGACAGAGCGACGCCGAAGGCTCGGCCGAGAACCTGCGGGATCAGCTTGCCGCTGCGCTCGCCGCGCAGAAGGCGGCGGAGATCGAGGCGGGGGAGCGGATGTCCGAGGCCGAACGCCAGGCGGCGCTTCTGGCAGGCGCGCGCGCCGAGCTGAACGAGACCGAGACGCGCGCCTCGCGGGCCGAGCGCCAGACGGAGGTTCTCAACCAGCAGGTCTCGGCGCTGCGCAACCAGCTGTCGCAGTTGCAGGGGCTGCTCGACGAGGCGAAGACGCAGGACGCGGAGGCGCAGATTCAGATCCAGAACCTCGGCTCGAAACTGAACGCCGCGCTGGCGCGCGTTGCCGCCGAGGAGCGGCGGCGCCGGCAGCTTGAAGAAGACGAGCGGAAGCGGCTCGAGGCCGAGGCCGAGGATCTCGCACGGTACCGCTCGGAGTTCTTCGGCCGGCTGCGCGACATCATCGGCGATCAGGAGGGCATCAGGATCGAGGGCGATCGCTTCGTGTTCTCTTCGGAGGTGCTTTTCGCGCCGGGGGAGGCAACCCTGTCGCCCGCGGGCACGCGCGAGATCTCGAAGATCGCCGGGATCCTGCGCAACGTGATGGACGACATCCCCGAGGGCATCGACTGGATCCTGCGGGTGGATGGCCATACCGACGACACTCCGCTGCGCTCCGGTGCGCGCTTCGCCGACAACTGGGAGCTCAGCCAGGCGCGGGCGCTGTCGGTGGTGCGCTACCTCGTCGAGCAGATGGGCATGCCGCCGGACCGTTTGTCGGCAAACGGGTTCGGGGAATACCAGCCCGTCAACCCCGACGATACGGCGGAGGCACGGGCGCAGAACCGCCGGATCGAACTGAAGCTCACCGAGCGCTGACGGTCGGAGCCGGTCCGGAGAAAAATTCGTCCGAATTTTTCTCTGTCGAAGATTTTTCGTCCGAAAAATCTTGGGTGCGGGCGGGGAGCAGGCACCTTCGTGCCGGGCTGGTCAATCCGCCCGGGCCGTGCCAGAAGCGCGGCGAGGAATTTCAGGAGGTCGCGCCCATGTTCATCGTGTCGCTCATCGCAAGACCGGGGTCGCTCGACCCTTCGCTCGTCTCGTCATTGCGCAATGCCATGGGCGGTGGCGAAGCGGTCTGGCTGGCGCAGGGCGAGGCCGCGGAATTTCCGCTCGACGCGGCGCCTGCCAATCTCGAGGAACTTCGTGGCGCGGTGGCCGACCAGGCGGACCTGAACCTCGTCCCGGTCGAGGGGCGGCGGAAGAAGATGCTGTTGGCCGACATGGATTCGACGATGATCCAGCAGGAGTGCATCGACGAGCTGGCTGAAGAGGCCGGCGTGGGGGACCACGTCCGCGACATCACCGCCCGCGCGATGAATGGCGAGCTTGATTTCGAAGGTGCGCTGACCGAGCGCGTGGCGCTGCTGCGGGACCTGCCGGAGACGGTCATCGCCAAGGTGCTCGAGGACCGGATCTCGCTGATGCCGGGCGGACGCGCGCTGGTTGCGACGATGAAGGCGCAGGGCGCCTACACGGTGCTCGTGTCCGGTGGCTTCACCGCCTTCACCGCCCGGGTGGCCGAACTGGTGGGCTTCGACGAGAACCGTGCCAACACGCTGCTGATCGATGGCGGGCGTCTGACCGGGGAGGTGGCACGGCCGATCCTCGGGAGGGCTGCCAAGGTGCAGGCGCTGGAGGAGATCACCGCGCGGCTCGGCATCACGGAGGCCGATGCGATTGCCGTGGGTGACGGGGCCAACGATCTCGGGATGCTGGGGCGCGCAGGGCTCGGCGTGGCACTGCACGCGAAACCCTCGGTGCAGGCGGAATGCGACCTGCGGGTGAACCACGGCGATCTCACGGCGTTGCTCTACCTGCAGGGCTACGCGAAGGGAGAGTTCGCCTGAACGCGGCTGGGCGTGCGGAGACGGGCGAGGGGCCAGCCCCTCGCGCTCCCCGGGATATTTGCGGCCAGAAGAAGCTCAGGGGAAGCTCGGCGCAGGCCTGATCTCTCCGGTGCGCAGCCCGCGACGGTTGCGGATCTCGGGGTTGAGCGAGCGCTTAACGTCCGGGTGGCCAGGATCGAGCACGCCGAGCTTCACCAGCAGTGCGGCGATGGCGCAGTCGGAGGCGCGGGTGGCGCCGTCGGTGATCTTGAGCGCGATGCCCTGGCCGCGCTTCGGCAGGATCGCCACGAAGTAACCCTCGGCGCCGGTCTTGATCGCGACCGGCTCGGTCGCCGCGCGCATCAGGTGGGTGCAGGCGCGGCCTTCGCCGGCGACATGGGCCGGGTGGGCGATCATCGCTTCGGTGAGTGCCGCCCCGGCACGTGAGAGCGCGTCGCCGCCGGTGTGGGCGTTGGCGAACCACGCCATTGCCCGGGCCATGCCCTGCATCGTGGTCGCGAAGTTCGGCGCCGAGCAGCCGTCGATGCCGAAGCCGGGGCTTTCGCGGTCGGTCACCGTCTCGAAGGCGTCGCGCACGGCGCGCTGCACCGGGTGGTCAGGGTCGACGTAGTCGGGGCCCGCGCCGAGGTGGCGCGACAGCGTCAGGAAGCCCGCGTGCTTGCCCGAGCAGTTGTTGTGCACCTGGCAGGGCATCCGGCCGTCGCGGATCATCTCGAAACGCAGATCCTTGTCGCGCGAGGGCTCCGGTCCGCAGAGCAGGTCCTCGTCACCGAGGCCGAGGTCGGCGAGCCAGGCGTTCACTGCCGACACGTGCAACGGCGCACCCTGGTGCGAGGCGCAGGCCAGCGCCAGCCGCTCGGTGCCCAGGCCCTGCGCGGCGGCGGCGCCGGAGGCTACCAGCGGCAGCGCCTGGATCATCTTGGCGGAGCTGCGGGGCAGAATCACCGCGTTCGGGTCCCCCCAGGATTGCAGGATATCGCCGCGCGCATCGCAGATCACCGCGTGACCGCTGTGCAGACTCTCGGCGATCGGGCCACGGTGGACCTCGACCATCGGGGCAGGGGAGGGGGACATGCGGGGCTCCTTCACAACTCGGCGATATATTGCCCACCAGGGCTTTATGGTCAGAGGTTTTTCAGTCTATCCTCGCCGCGTCGAGTAGAAAACGGGGGTGCCTGCGCCACGCCGGAAGACTCGGGTGACGACAGCAGGGACCGAGGCGAAAAGACAGCTGGAGGCTGCAAGGTATGAAGTCAATTCTCGGTGGGGTTCTGGGCGGAGCAATGCTGGCGCTCGCCGCGACGGGCGTCGTGGCACAGGAAGAGAGCCAGAATCGCGTGAACGCGATCACCGACTGGTCGGTTTTCGAGGGCAACGACCCGCGCGAATGCTGGGCGGTGACGACCTACAAGGAAAGCGTGAACACCAAGGACGGGCGCGTTGTGTCGGTCCGGCGCGGCGACATCCTGCTGATGGTGTTCTTCCGCCCCGGTGCGGACGTGTCGGGCCAGGTGGCCTTTACCGGCGGTTATCCCTTCGCGGGCGGCTCGACCGTCGAGGTGGACATCGGCGGGTCCGAGTTCGAGCTCTACGCGGAGGGCGAATGGGCCTGGCCGGCCACGCCCGAGGATGATGCCAAGATCATCGCGGCGATGAAGCGTGGTGCCGATGCGGTGCTGACCGCGCGATCCTCGCGCGGGACGCAGACCAAGGATACCTTCTCGCTCCTCGGGTTCACTGCTGCAGTGGAAGACGCCGAGACACGCTGCTCGAGCTGAGGCCGGGAAAGTCTCGCCATCCGCGCGGGAGGGCTCGCGCGGGGGTGCGGTGGGTTGAAAACCCACCCTACGGCGGCAGCGCGTCGTTCAGCTTTTCTCGAAAGCCCTTTCGCCTCTGCCGCCCCAGCCGCGGCGGATGCCGGGCTTAACACCGGACATGCTGCTGCGTCTCCGCGGTGCCGGCGATTCGCGTGTTCAGTTGCTTGGGTCCACCTTGCCGCGCAGCGCCTTGACCTCGCCGCGTGCCTTCTTCGAGGCCAGTCTGCGGCGCTTCGAGCCGAGCGTCGGCTTGGTGGGGATGCGGCGTTTCGGCTTTTCCGTGGCCTTCCGGATCAGGTCCGCCAGCCGGTCGCGCGCGATCTCGCGGTTGCGGGCCTGGCTGCGGGTCTCGTCGACCTGAAGCACCAGCGCCCCGTCCTTGGTCCAGCGGCGGCCCGCGATCTTGCGCAGGCGGGTCTTGACCGACGCCGGCAGGTTCGGCGAGCGGTCGGCCTCGAAGCGCAATTCCACCGCCGAGGAGACCTTGTTCACGTTCTGCCCGCCGGGTCCCGAGGCGCGGATGAACTGCTCGGTGATCTCCCAGTCCTCGATGCTGATGCGGTCGTTGATCTTAAGCATGGGCCTGATCTAGGGCAAAACACCGGCCATGGAAACGCGGCCGGAAACGGAAATGGGCCGCCCTGCCTGTGGGGCGACCCATTCGAGACGTCAAGGAGGCGTGCCGGTTAGGCAAAACCAATTCGGATTTCCTTGCGCCAGAGGCTGCTCTAGCGCGCAATCCTCCGAACTGTTCCGACACCTCTCTCCAATGTGACTCTAGACACTGGATCACCTCCTTTCAGCTGTTGAAAAACGCAAGTTCAGCGTGGCATGGAACCGCGCTTTCTCAAAACGTTTTCTTGGCTTACGCGACGGCGCGCTGTGCGAGTGCCTTCGAAACGATCAGCCGGAACGGAATGAGAGCGACGACCGCGAGAGCGAGCTTCACCAGCCAGTCCGCGACGCCGAGCGACACCCAAAGCGGTACCACCGGACCCACGCCCAGAAGCGGCAGCGTCTCGTTGGCCCAGCTCACGTCATTGGAGGGCTCGATGACGCTCAGGGCGCCCGAGAAGGCGATGGTGAAGAAGATCGCGGTGTCGAGCGCGCTGCCCACGAGCGTCGAGGCGAGCGGGGCGCGCCACCAGCGGCCCTGGCGCAGTCGGTCGAAGATGGCGACGTCGACCAGTTGCGCCGTCAGGAAGGCGAGGCCCGAGCCGATCGCCACCCGCAGCGTGACCGCCGGGTAGGTGTAGCCGTCGCCTTCGAGCATGATCTGCGTGCCGATCAGCGAGCAGACGACACCCACGAGAAAGCCGGCGAAGACCACCTTGCGCGCGGCGGGCGCGCCGTAGAGGCGGTTCATCAGGTCGGTGACGAGAAAGGCGATGGGGTAGGTGAAGGCCCCCCAGGTCAGCCACTGGCCGAAGAGGAACTGCACGAGGATGTTCGAGGCCAGCACGGTGGCGGCCATGGCAAGAATGCCGGGAAGATGTTTGCGCGTCATGTTCTGTGACCCGTTTTGACAAGGTTGCGGGGACTTGGCCTGCCGTGGCTCGGCAGACGCGGTCCCTTACGGCTTGTCGGAGGGTGACGCAAGCGTTTCCGGCACCGCGTATTCGACCAGCTCGGTGCGCTGGAGCAGGTTGAAGTTGTCGTCCGAGATCATCGTGAGCCGGATCGCGCCGCTGTCATCGCGCCACACGGCGAGCCCTTCGAGGTTGTCGTGCCGCAGGATCGGGCTTTCGAAGAGCGTCACCTCGTTGGTGAGCGCGGTCTCGGTCATGTCGAAGCGGCGCACCCGGCTGCGGAAGGCGTAGCCGGTGAACACCCGTTCGAGCAGGTAGAAGCGGCCGTCGGGGCCGATGTCGGCTCCGACCGCCAGGAACCCGCCCCGGCGGGGAATGTCGAAAGGCTGCGTCCAGCCGTTCGCGTCGTAGCGCCAGACGGGGAACGGCTGGGTCAGCTCGCCGGAGCGTTCCGGCAGCGTGTAGAGACGACCGCGTCCGTCGATGGCCAGCGCCTCTAGCCCGGAGTTGGGCTGCAGCGAGCTGAAGCCCTCGGCGCGCGGGAGCCAGGCAGCCTGCTCGAGCGTGACGAAGGTCCAGACCCGGCCCTTGCCCTCGTAGGATACGTAGATGCGCCCGTCGTCGCGAATCGCGAGCCCCTCGGAATCGCCGCCGGCGGTCGTGGGCACCTCGCCATCGGGGTTGCGCAGCCGGGTGATCTCGTCGGCCTCGATCCCGGTGATCTGCCCGTTCTCGCGCAGGATGCGGCCCGAGACGATCGCCGAGCGGTCGCTGATCGCGGTGAACCGGCGACCGTCGGCCGATATCTCGAGCCCCGAGAAGCCGCCGAACAGCGGATCGTCCCACCGCCAGGTGTAACTGCCGGAATACCGGGCCTCATCGCCGCTGCTGGCCGCAGCGGCGAGCGCGAGGCATCCGGCCAGCAGCGCGCTTACTGCGCTGCGAGTACGGATGCGCATTGGGCCGGAAGGTCTCCCATGGTGAGTTCACGCCGGGGTTTCGGCGGCGGTGCGTTCGGATCGGGCGGCGGCGGGTTGAGGATGTTGTTCACCCAGTCCTGCGCGGCGGCGCAGCCGTCGCCCGGCGGCGGCGGATCCTGGTTCACGCAGCCGCGCGCTCCGTCGGGGCAGTTGAGCCGGACGTGGAAATGGTAGTGATGCCCCCACCACGGCCGGATCTTGCGCAGCCAGGCGCGGTCGCCGGACTCGTCGTTGCACATCTGCACCTTGGCGCCGGGGAACACGAAGATCCGGGCGACGCGCGGGTCCTGCGCGGCGGCCTTGAGGATCTCGTGGTGGGCGCGGGTCCAGTTGTTGTTGGTGTAGGCCCCGGACGAGCGGCGCATTGAGATCGAGGAAATCTCTTCGCGCGCACCGCGGCTCATGCGGAGATCGTCGGCCGGGCGCATCCATATGTCGGCGTCCAGCCCGATCTGGTGGCTGCGGTGGCCGGTAAGCATCGGTCCGCCGCGCGGCTGGCTCAAGTCGCCGACGTAGAGTCCGTTCCAGCCCGGCTGGCGGGCCGCCTTGCGCGACAGGTCCTCGACGAAATCGATCAGCTCGGGGTGGCCCCAGTTGCGGTTGCGCGACAGGCGCATTGCCTGCCACGTCGGGCCGGTTTCGGGAAGCTGCGCCGCGCCGGCAAGACAGCCCTTGGCATAGCTGCCGTAGGGCGCGGAACTCTGCGGCGAGCCGGCGCTTTCGGCGCCGAAGAGCTGCTTGGCGCTCTTGGTGGACAACACGCCGGTGACGCGGGGCAGGTCGGCCTCGGTGGTGGTGTTCTTTTCTGGACGTTCGCCGCCGCAGCCCGCGAGCAGGGTCGCGGTGACGGCAAGGGCGGTCAGGGTGCGGAACATTCTGCTCGATCTCCGTCTGGTTGCACCCAGCGTAGCAGAAGGAGTCCGAGAAGAAAGAGAAAGATCACCGGCGAGACTCCGATGCGTTGGCTTCCGCTTACCGCGGTGGCGACCCCGATGAGCAGCGGTGCAAGGAACGAGGTCGCCTTGCCCGACAGCGCGTAAAGGCCGAAGGCCTCGGTGATGCGCTTGGGGTTGGCTTGTGTGCACATCATGGTGCGCGAGGCGGCCTGGATCACGCCCCCTGCGGCACCGATGATCGCGCCGAAGAGCCAGAAGGCATAGTCGGGGATCCGCGAGCCCTCGGCCAGCGGGATGCCGAACAGCGCCGTGCGGTCGACCGAGACGATGCCGATGCCGACGGCGGTCAGCACGAGGATGCAGACGGTGATGACAGGCTTCGGGCCGAAGCGCGCGTCGGCCTTGCCGCCGAGCCAGGCGAACAGCGCGCCTGAAATGATCGCGATGATGCCGAAGACGCCGGTGTCGACCACCGACCAGCCCAGCACGCCCGCCGCGTAGATGCCGCCGAAGGCATACATGCCGTTGAGCGCGTCGCGGTAGAACATCGACGAGGCGAGGAAGGCGAAGAGCGACGGCGTGCGCGGCAGACGCTTGAGCGTCCCGCGCAGGTCGGTGAGCGCGCGTTTCACCGCGCCGGGCGGGCTCGGCTGGCTGCGCGGGTCACGGACCCAGAGGAAGAAGGGCACCATGAAGACCACGTACCAGATCGCGGTCAGCGGACCGACGAAGCGCGTGCCCTCGCGCATCGCCGGGTCCAGTCCGAACGCCGGGGGCAGGCCGAGAAAGGTGGTGCCGGTCGTGGCGCTCTCGGCGAAGAAGCCCAGCATCAGCACCAGCGAGATCAGCCCGCCGACATAGCCGAAGGCCCAGCCGTTGCCCGAGATCCGTCCGATCTGGTCGCGCGGGCCGAGGTCGGGCAGCATCGCGTTGGTGAAGATCGTGGCGAACTCCATCCCGACGAGGCCGATGGCGAAGAAGAACAGCGTCGCGAGCAGGTTGAAATCGCCGGGCGCGGCGAACCACAACATCGCCGCGCCCGTGACGTAGAGCGCCGAGAACCCCCAGATCCAGCGCAGCCGGTTGCCACCGGTATCCGCCAGCGCGCCGAGTATCGGGGCGAGCAGGGCAATGGCGATGCCGGCGGCGGCGATGCCGAAGCCCCAGGCGGCCTGCGCGGCACTGCCGTCGCCCATCAGCTCCTTGACGTAGGGCGCGAAGATGAAGGTGAGCAGCAGGGTGTTGTAGGGCTGGCTGGCCCAGTCGAAGAAGAACCATCCCCAGATGCGTCTGCGCGATACCCGTGCCATGCCGTCCCCCAAATGCCGCGCGGCGATAGAACAGCCCGGGCGGCGACCCGGCAAGGCCGGAACGTCGGAAATGCGGCAGGGTGGGCAATATTGCCCACCCTGCGTCACATCTGCGGCGGCCAGGGGCGGGCGTCCTCGGCTTCGAGCCAGAGGCGCACCCATTCCGGCAACTCGGGCGAGGTCGCCTCGTGGCCCATCGCGGCCATGATCCGGTCGGTGGTGACGATGCCGTTCCGGTCGGTCACCGCGCCGCGGTAGACCGCCTGGTTGGCGCACTCCCCGCCGGCCTTCCACATCGACTGTTCGATATAGAGGAAGCGGCGGTCCCAGCCGATCAGGCGCGACCGCATCTCCACCCGTTCCATCAGCCTCACCCGCCGCCGGTAGCGCACGCAGACGCCGGCCATCGTCAGCCCCCAGCGCTCGCGCTTCAGCACGTCTATGAGCCCCGAGCGCTGCGCCAGCGGCAGCCGCCCGAGATCGTAGAGCGTGAGCGTGCGCCCGTTGTTGAGCTCCTTCCAGAGATCGAGATCCCACGGCCAGCAGACGTGATGCGACACATGCGTCTCGCCGAGGGCGAGGCGCGGCTGGCTGCGCGCGCGCCAGAGTTCCTTGGTCATGCGGATGAACGGATACATGGGGCCTCCAGGTTTGCGCTTACGAGCCAACTCCGCGCCGCAACGTCAACCACGACCTCACGGCACTCTTGTGCCCGGGCGCGGGGATGCCTACCTGTAGGCGCGGTTATATGGAAGGAAAGACCGGCACATGATGGCAATCTACGGACCGCTGAAGCTGATCCTCGACGTGATCTTCTTCATCATGATCGTGCACATCATCATGAGCTGGCTCATCAGCTTCAACGTGCTGAACCTGCGGCAGCCGCTGGTGGCGCAGATCTGGTCGGGCCTCAACCGCCTGCTCGAGCCGATTTACACCCCGATCCGCCGCATCCTGCCCGACACGCACCCGCTGGACCTTGCGCCGCTGGTGGTGTTCATCATCGTGATTTCGCTGCGCGACTATATCCTGCCGACGCTTCTGTTCGGCTGACGGACGGGCTCCGCACCGGCACGAGATGTGGGTGAGATTCCGCCACGGGCGGACTTGTTCACCAATTCTTAGTATGAGACTGTGCGGAATAGAGCAGATCTAGCGATAATCCGCAGGAAATCCCATGCCCCGCGATCATGTGCCCGGTGAGGCGCTGCTGAGAGAGGTTTTCGGCTTCGACGCCTTCCGCCCCGGCCAGGGCGAGATCGTCGAGGCCGTGGCGCAGGGCGAGAATGTCCTCGCGATCATGCCCACCGGCGGCGGCAAGTCGCTGTGCTACCAGCTGCCGGCGCTGATGCGCGGCGGCGTGACGGTGGTGATCTCGCCGCTCATCGCACTCATGCGTGACCAGGTCCGCGCGCTGCGCGAAGCCGGGGTCGCGGCCGGGGCGCTGACCTCGGGCAACACCCAGGAAGAGACCGACGCGGTCTGGGACATGCTCTCGGAGGGCACGCTCAAGCTGCTCTACCTCGCGCCGGAACGGTTGGCCTCGGGCGGGGCGCAGCGGATGTTGAGCCAGGCGGGGGTCGGCCTCATCGCCGTCGACGAGGCGCATTGCGTCAGCCAGTGGGGGCATGATTTCCGCCCCGACTACCTGCGCATCGGCGAGCTGCGCCGCAGTCTCGGGGTGCCGCTTGCGGCCTTCACCGCCACCGCCGACCAGGAAACGCAGGACGAGATCGTCCAGCGCCTGTTCGACGGCGAGACGCCGCAGAGCTTCCTGCGCGGCTTCGACCGGCCGAACATCCATTTCGCCTTTCGTCCCAAGGACAGCCCGCGCGCGCAGATCCTGCGCTTCGCTGCCGCCCGCAAGGGCCGGTCGGGCATCGTCTACTGCGGCACCCGGGCCAAGACCGAGAGCCTTGCCCGCGCCCTGCGCGAGGACGGGCACAGCGCCTGTTTCTACCATGGCGGCATGGACCCGGACGACCGCCGCCACGTCGAGGAGCGCTTCGCCACCGAGGACGGGCTGATCGTGGTGGCCACCGTTGCCTTCGGGATGGGGGTCGACAAGCCCGACATCCGCTGGGTCGCCCACGCCGACCTGCCCAAGTCGATCGAGGCCTATTACCAGGAGATCGGCCGCGCCGGCCGCGACGGCGCGCCGGCCGAAACGCTCACGCTTTACGGCGCCGATGACATCCGCCTGCGCCGCGCCCAGATCGACGAGGGGATGGCGCCGCCCGAACGCCGCGCCGCCGACCACGGCCGGCTCAACGCGCTGCTCGGTCTTGCCGAGGCGCTGGGATGTCGGCGCCAGCAGCTCCTGCGCTACTTCGGCGAAGAGGCGGAGCCCTGCGGCAACTGCGATCTCTGCGACAGCCCGCCCGAGGTCTTCGACGGCACCGAGGCGGTGCGCAAGGCGCTGTCGGCGGCGCTGCGCACGGGCGAGAACTTCGGCATGGGCCACCTGATCGACATTCTCACCGGCAACGAGACCGACAAGGTGCGCCAGCGCGGCCACGACAGGTTGCCCACCTTCGGTGTCGGCCGCGACCTCAAGAAGGGCCAGTGGCAGGCGGTGTTCCGGCAAATGATGGGGCACGACCTCGTGCGGCCCGACCCCGAGCGCCACGGCGCGCTGGTGATGACCGACCGCGCGTTGCCGATCCTCAAGGGCGAGGACAGCATCCGCCTGCGCCGCGACGTGATCGACCGCGCCGCCGAGCGCCGCCCGGCGGTCAAGACGCTGGTCAACGAGGAAGACGCGCCGCTGATGTCCGCGCTCAAGGCCAAGCGCCGGGCGCTGGCCGAGACGGCCTCGCTGCCCGCCTACATGAT
The DNA here is from genome assembly GCF_003703915.1 of Salipiger sp. D13. Lineage (NCBI taxonomy): Bacteria > Pseudomonadati > Pseudomonadota > Alphaproteobacteria > Rhodobacterales > Roseobacteraceae > Salipiger > Salipiger sp. D13. Next base: position 333,453 of record NZ_ML112591.1, on the reverse strand, counting down.
CTTTCCCGACCGCACGCTGATCGAGATGGCCGAGACCCGTCCCGATAGCCTCGACGCCATGGCCCGCATCAGCGGTGTCGGAGCGAAGAAGCTCGAACGCTATGGCGCCGAGTTCCTTTCGGTCATCACCGGCGCCACCGAAGAGATGCACCCCTCGCGGCGCAGGCTCGCCGGGCGCGGCGCGGGCGATGTCTACGACCGGCTGATGGCGGTGCAGGCGGATCTTGCGCGGGGCGTTGACGGTACCGAGAAGCCGCTGTCCTGCTCGGCCTCGCAGCTTGCCAAGGTGGCACAGATCTCGCCCGACCGGCCACAGGATCTCGAGCGGCTGCTCGACGAGCGCCGTTTCGAGCGGTTCGGCCGCGCCTTTCTGGACGTTCTCGGACAGGCGGACTAGATCGGGCATGGGTGTTCGCACGGTCGAATGCCTGAGAGTTTTTCGGAGCGTGTGACAGGTGAACCGGGCCGGGGCCCGGGCGAAGGAGACGGGTGATGCTGGTAGTTGTTTCTCCGGCGAAGAAGCTGGACTGGACGGAACGCGACGTGACGATGACCGAGCCGCGTTTCAGCGAGGCGGCGCAGGAACTGGCCGGGGTGGCGCGCGCGCTCTCCGTCGACGACCTGAAGAAGCTCATGAAGATCTCCGACGACCTTGCGAAGCTCAACCGAGACCGCTTCCGCGACTTCGACGCCGATCCCGCGCAGGACGACCTGCGCCCCGCCGCGCTGGGCTTTGCCGGCGACACCTACCAGGGGCTCGAGGCGGCCTCGCTCGATGATGACGAGATGGCCTTTGCGCAGGACCACCTGCGCATCCTGTCGGGGCTTTACGGCGTGCTGCGGCCGCTCGACGGCATCCAGCCCTACCGGCTCGAGATGGGCTCGCGGCTGAAGACCGAACGCGGCAAGTCGCTCTACGACTACTGGGGGGACCGCATCGCCCGGGCGCTCAACGAAGACGCCGAGGCGACCGGGGCAAATGCGCTGGTGAACTGCGCGAGCCAGGAATATTTCGGCGCGGTCGATACCGACGCACTGAAGCTGCCGGTGATCACGCCGCAGTTCATGGAGGACAAGGGCGGCGCGCCGAAGATCGTGAGCTTCTACGCCAAGAAGGCGCGCGGCGCGATGGCCCGCTACATCGTGCAGCACCGGCTGACCGAGCCCGAGAGCCTGCGCGATTTCGACAGCGGCGGCTACGCGTGGTCCGAAGAGCTGTCGACGCCGGAAAAGCCGGTCTTCGTGCGCCCATACGGCAACTGATCGGCAGAGCGCGCGGGCGCCCATTTCCCGACCAGTGCCGCCAGTTCGGCCTTGCGCAGCGGCTTGGTGAGGTAATCGTCGAGCCCGGCCTCGAGGATGCCATCACGGTCGCTCGCCATGGCGTGCGCGGTGACCGCGATGATCGGGGTGCGGGGGCCGTCCGTCTCGAGCGCGCGGATGCGGCGGGTGGCTTCCTTGCCGTCCATCTTCGGCATCGAGATGTCCATGAACATCAGGTCGGGGCGTTTGCCCTGCCACGCCTCCACCGCTTCGATCCCGTCACGCGCGATGCGCAGCGCGAGCGGCTGCCCGAGCGTTTCGGCCATTTTCCGGAAGACCAGTTGATTGGTGCGGTTGTCCTCGGCCAGAAGCACGTCGAGCGGGGCATTGTCGGCGGCAACGTCTTCCGGACGGTGCGACGCGCATGAAGGTGCAGCCCGATGGCGGAAGGTTGCGGGGGTCGGGTGCGGGTCTGGCGGTGCCGAAGGCTCGGGGGAGGCCGCGGCCCCGATCGCCTCGACGAGCGCACGCCCCTGCACGGGCTTCTGCAGCACCGCGTGCAGGCTGGTGTCACCGGCTGCCGTCGCCGGCTGCGCCGCGAGAAGGATCACCGGCAGCCCCGGTTGCAGGCGCCGGAGCTGACCTGCGAGGTCGCGCCCCGACAGGCCGGGCAGTTCCTCTTCGGTGATGACGAGATCGGGCGGCTCGGCCATGCGGTCGAGCGCGTCGTCCGCTGTCTTGCAGAGCGTGACCCGAAGCCCGAGCCGGCCCAGGCGCCGCGCAAGGATTTCGCCGTTGAGGGGGTGGTCGTCGACCAGCAGGCAATGCGTCACCCCCTCGGGCAGCGCCGGTGTGGGCTCGATCGCGCCCCCGGCGGTGCCAAGCTGCACGCGCAGCCCGAAACAGGCGCCTTTTCCGGGGATCGAGTCGACCCAGATCTCGCCGCCCATAAGCCCCACGAGCCGCCGCGTGATGGCGAGGCCCAGGCCGGTGCCTTCGAAGGGGCGGTCGCGGTCGTCCTCGGCCTGATTGAACTCGCCGAAGATGTGCTCGACCTTCTCGGGGAAGATGCCGATCCCGGTATCCTCGACGGTGATGTGGATGGTGGCCGTGTCGTCGTCGCAGCGCCCGGTGACGCGCACCAGCACGTGCCCCTCGTTGGTGAACTTGACCGCGTTGCCCACGAGGTTGGTCAGGATCTGCCGCATCCGGCCCGGATCTCCGACCAGCGTCTGTGGCAGGAACAGGTCGTAGTCGACCAGCAGGTCGATCCCCTTTTCCCGTGCCGTGGGCTGGAGCAGCAGCAGGACCTCCTGCACGGCCCGTTCGAGATCGAAGGGCTCGGGCTTCAGCTCCAGCTTCCCGGCCTCGATCTTCGAATAGTCGAGGATGTCGTTGATGATCACCAGCAGCGCCTCGCCCGAGCTCCGGATGGTGTCGGCGTAGAGCCGTTGCTCCGCGTCGAGCGGCGTTTCGCGCAGCAGGTCCGCCATGCCCACGACCCCGTTCATCGGCGTGCGGATCTCGTGACTCATGTTGGCGAGGAAGGCCGATTTCGCCCGGCTGGCGCTTTCCGCCCGGCGCGTTGCCTCGACCAGCTCCTGCTGGGTGCGCTTGATGTCGGTAATGTCGATGCGCAGCCCGACCCGGCCACCATCCGACAGCCGACGCTCGTAGATGCGCAACCAGCGCCCGTCGTCGAGCTGCTGTTCGAGCTCCTGCGTGGCGTCGCGATGCGCGGCGAGCCGGTCGTCGAGCCAGGCCTCCTCACGGCCCGCGGCCTCGGGATACTGTCCCTGCGACAGCCCGTAGCGCAGGATGTCCTCGAAGCTGGCGCCGGGGCGGATCGCGGGCGCGCTTTTCTCGTAGATCCGGCGATAGGGCGCGTTGCACATCAGCAGCCGGTCGTCGGCGTCGTAGATGACGAAGCCGTCGGGCAGCTCTTCGACGGCGGACCACATGCGCATCAGGTCGGTGATGTTGACGCTGAGCGAGACGATGCCGCCGTCGGGCATGTGCCGGTCGTGCAGCTTGAGGAACTGCCCCGACCAGAGGCGGATCGTCTCGGGCGGGATCGGGTCCTGCTCCCACCGGGCGCGCATCCGGCCGTGCCAGTCGCGCGGGTCTTCGCCCTGCAAATCGACGATGCCTTCCTCGATCATCATGTCGAGCACATGCCCGTAGCTCGCGCCCGGCCCGATGGTGTCCAGATCCTCGAACACCGCGAGATAGGCGGGATTTGCGAGTTCCATCAGCCGGTCGGGGCTGAACATGGCGAAACCGTCGCGCATGGTCTGCAGCGCCTTCCACAGTTGCCCCTCGACCAGTTCGATCTTCTGGTGGGCAAGACCGAGCTGCGATTTCACCAGCTGGTTCTCCGAGCGTACGTGCGAGATCTCGGCCCGGGTCTCGTGAATCTCGCTGCTGAGCGCGCGGGCGTGCTTGTCGAGCTTGCGGTTGGCGGCGAAGAGCTCGGCCTGCTTGAGCTCGAGCAGACGTTCCGCCGCCAGCCGCGCGCGCCGCTCCTCGGCCAGCCGTGCCGTCAGGTTCATGCCCCATGTGCCTCCTTGGTCCGGCGCAGGATGCGGCGCGCTTGGTGAACATCGGATTAAGGACGACTTGGGGAATCGTTGCCTTGGCGTCGCCCCGGGGGCACCATGACCTGATTGCAGGGAGGAGTTTTCAGGATGCGCCGTATTCTCATGGCCCTGGCCGCCGCGTTGTGCCTCGTCACGCAGGCCGCCGCACAGGAGGCAATGCCCGACCGCAGGCTCGTGGTCACCCGCGACATGGATTTCTACGGCGGCGACCTGCAACCGCTCTTCGATACCACGCTCGAGGCCTGCGAGACGCTGTGCCTGAACGACCCGGACTGCGGTGCCTTCACCTTCAACAGCCGCTCGCGGGCCTGCTTCCCCAAGACCGGCGTCAGCGACCGCCAGCCCTACGATGGCGCGGTCTCGGCGGAGGTCGTCGCGGCGGACCCCGCCCGCGTGGCCGAAGCGCGGGCCCGGCTGTCGAACCTGGACTTTCTCGAAGAGACCGAGCTGCGGGCGGCGCACGACGAGGCCGCGGCACTGGGTGCCCGCCATGGGGGCGGCGAATGGTCGGTCGGCGCGCTTCTGGACGCCGCCCGCGCCGCCGAGGACCGGGGCGATACCGTCGATGCATTGCAATGGACGGGCGCGGCGCTGGCGCAGGACGATGGCGCGGATCTCTGGCTCGACTACGGGCGGCTGGCGCTGGCGTTGTCGCGGACGCGCGGCACCGTCGACCCGCAGGGCTATGCGCGTCGCGCGGTACTGGCGGCGGTAAATGGCTACCTGCGCGCCGGCCCCGCGCCGCAGCAGGCGACGGCGCTTCTCGACCTGTCCGAGGCGCTCGAAGCCACGGGGCAGGGGCGGCAGATGATCCCGGCGCTGCGGCTCGCCGACGAGATTGCGCCCCGGGCCGAGATCGACCGGGCCCTCGACGCGGCCGTCGCGAAATACGGCTTCCGGATCGTCGAGCATACCGTCGACGCGGACAGTGCCGCGCCGCGCATCTGCGCCGAGTTCTCCGAACCGCTGGCGCGGGCCGGGCAGGATTACGCGTCTTTCGTGCGGCTGCCGGACCCGAAGCTCGCGGTGACCTCGGACGAAAGCCGGCTCTGCGTCGCCGGCGTGGAGCACGGCGAGCGCTACACGCTGACCTTCCGCGCCGGGCTGCCCTCGGCCGATGGCGAGGCACTGGTGCGTGACGTCTCCGTCACCGCCTACGTGCGCGATCGAAGCCCGGCAGTGCGGTTTCCCGGGCGCGCCTACGTGCTACCCCGGACGGCGGATGCCGGCGTTCCGGTCGAGACGGTGAACCTCTCCGAGGTCGGGCTGAAGCTGCGCCGCGTGTCCGACCGCAACCTCATCCGCATCATGCAGGAGGGCTATTTCGGGCGGCCGCTCTCGGGCTGGCAGGACCGCCAGTTCGCCGGCGATCTTGCCGAGGAGGTCTGGACCGGCACGGCAGAGGTCGAGAACCGGCTCAACGCCGACGTGACCACGCGACTGCCCATGGGCGAGGTGGTGGCGGACCTGCCCGCCGGCATCTACGCGCTCACTGCCACGGTGCCGGGGGCCGATCCCTACGACGATCCGGGCGGCACCCAGTGGTTCGTGCTCTCCGACATCGGGCTGACGATGCTCGCGGGCAGCGACGGGCTCACGGTGTTTGCCCGCGGGCTGTCGGATGCGGTGCCGCTCGAGGGGCTCGAGGTGACGCTGCTGTCGCGCGCCAACCGGCCGCTCGGCACGCTCAGCACCGATGCGCAGGGCGTCGCGCGTTTCGGGGGCGGCCTCATGCGTGGCACCGGCGGCACCGCGCCGGCGCTCGTCACCGCGCGGCGCGGCGAGGCGGACATCGCCTTTCTGTCGCTGACCGATCCGGCCTTCGACCTGTCGGACCGCGGCGTCGCGGGCCGCGAGTCGGGCGGACCGCTCGATGCCTTCCTTGCCACCGACCGGGGGGCCTATCGCGCCGGCGAGACGATCCATGCCACGGCGCTGCTGCGCGACCGCAAGGTCGCGGCGGTGGAGGGCGTGCCGCTGACCGCCATCCTGACGCGCCCCGACGGGGTGGAGCACGCGCGGATCGTCTCCGGCGACGGCGTGGCCGGCGGGCGTGTCTTCACGCTTCCGCTCACGCCGTCGGTGCCGCGCGGCACGTGGAGACTGGCGCTCTACGCCGATCCCGAGGCCGAGGCGCTGGCCACGCGAACCGTGCTGGTCGAGGATTTCGTGCCCGAGCGCATCGACGTCACGCTTGCCTTGCCCGAGGGGCCGATCTCGCGCGCCACACCACCCCGGCTGGACATCGAGGCCCGCTACCTGTTCGGCGCCGTGGGGGCCGATCTGCCGGTCGAGGGCGAACTGACGCTCACGCCGCGCGACCGGCTCGAGGCGCTTCCGGGCTACCGGTTCGGACGGCATGACGAAGCGGCCAACCCGCAGACGCGCGCCTTACCGGCGGAACTGCGCACCGACGCCGAGGGGCGGGCGTCGCTGGTGCTGCCGCTACCCGAGGCAGCGGGCGGGCGTCCGCAGGAGGCGCGCGCGACGATCCGCGTGGCCGAAGGGTCGGGGCGTCCGGTGGAGCGTTCCATCACGCGCATGGTCGCCCCCGCCGGGCCGATGATCGGCATCCGGCCGGAGTTCGACGACACCCTGCCCGAAGGGGCCGAGGCGGGCTTCCTGTTGCAGACGGTGGGGTCCGACCTGTCGCCCGTGCCGATGGCGGTGGACTGGCACGTCAATCGCGTGACCACGCGCTACCAGTGGTACGAGCTCTACGGCAACTGGAACTGGGAGCCGGTCACCACGCGTGAGACCGTCGCCAGCGGCAGCGCCAAGCTGGGCGACGCGCCGCTGCGCGTGACTGCCGATGTCGACTGGGGCGCCTACGAGCTGGTCGTCGAGCGCAGCGACGGGGCCTACGTGACCTCCTCGGTGGGCTTCGATGCGGGTTGGTATGCGCCTGTTGGTGCGCAGGCCACGCCCGACACGCTGGAGCTCTCGCTCGACCGCGACGCCTACCGCCCCGGCGACACCGCCGAGCTGCGGCTGGTGCCGCGCTACGCGGGCAAGGCGCTGATCACGGTGCTGTCCGATCACATCATCTCCATGCGGGCGGTCGAGGTCGCGGAGGGCGAGACCACCGTTTCGCTGCCGGTGACCGAAGAGTGGGGCGCCGGCGCCTATGTCACCGCACAGGTGATCCGGCCGATGGAAGTCGCGGCCGGGCAGAACCCGGCGCGCAGCCTCGGGCTCGCCCATGCCGCCATCGACCCCGGCGCGCGGCAGTTGCAGGTCTCCTTCGATGCGCCGGAGCAAAGCGCGCCGCGCGGCCCGCTGAATGCCGCCGTCACGGTCGCGGGCGTGGCCGAGGGCGAGAACGCCCATGTCACCGTCGCCGCCGTCGACGTGGGCATCCTGAACCTCACCGGCTTCGACAGCCCCGATCCGTCGGCGCATTACTTCGGGCAGCGCCGGCTGGGCGTCGAGATCCGCGACGTCTACGGGCGGCTCATCGACGGCATGAACGGACGGATGGGGCGCTTGCGGTCGGGCGGCGATGCGGGATCCATGATGCGGATGCAGTCGCCGCCGCCGACCGAGGAACTGGTGGCCTTCTTCTCGGGCCCGGTGACAGTCGGGCCCGACGGGCGCGCCGAGGTTCGCTTCGAGATGCCCGATTTCAACGGCACGGTGCGGCTCATGGCCATCGCCTGGACCGACAGCGCCGTGGGGCAGGCGGAGACAGACGTGCTGGTGCGCGATCCCGTGGTGATCTCGGCCTCGATGCCGCGCTTCCTTGCGCCGGGCGACAGTACGCGGCTGCTGCTGGAACTGACCCATGCGAGCGGCGCAGGCGGCGCCATGCCGCTCGAGGTCTCGGCCGATGGTCTGACCCTTGGCGCCGCGCCCGCAGAGGTCACGCTTGCCGAGGGCGGCACCGCGCGGCTGAGCCTGCCGCTTACGGGCGACGAGGTCGGCGACCACGCGATCACCATCGCGCTCACCACGCCCGAGGGGCAGCGGCTCGAGAAGACGCTGACGCTGGGCATCCGGGCCAACGATCCGGCCGTGGGACGAACCCGTCGCTTCACGCTTGATCCGGGCCAGACCTTCACGCTCGACGGGGCGGCGCTGGCCGGGCTGCGGCGCGATGGCTCCGAGGTCATGGTCTCGGCCGGGCCGCTGGCGCGTTTCGACGTGCCGGGGATGCTGGCCTCGCTCGACCGCTATCCCTACGGCTGCACCGAGCAGGTAACCTCGCAGGCGCTGCCGCAGCTCTACATGAGCGCGCTGACCGAGCCGCTGGGGCTTGGCGGCAAGGGGCAGATCGACCGGCGCGTCGCGCAGGCGATCGAGCAGGTGCTAACCCGGCAGGCGGCGAACGGGGCCTTCGGGCTCTGGCAGGCGGGGTCGGGCGATTTCTGGCTCGACGCCTACGTCACCGATTTCCTGAGCCGCGCCCGGGCGGCGGGCCACGCGGTGCCCGGGCAGGCGATGACCGCCGCGCTCGACAACCTGCGCAACCGCATCGCCTATGCCCCCGACTTCGACGAGGGCGGCGAGGACATCGCCTATGCGCTCATGGTGCTTGCGCGCGAGGGCGAGGCGGCCATCGGCGACCTGCGCTATTACGCGGACCAGCGCGCCGATGCGATCGGGACGCCGCTGGCGCAGGCGCAGCTCGGCGCCGCGCTTGCAAGCTACGGCGACCAGACCCGCGCCGACCGGCTGTTCGCCAAGGCCGCGGCCCGGTTGGCGGCGACGCCGGTGCGTGACCCGTCGCGATGGCGGGCCGACTACGGATCGACCCTGCGCGATACCGCGGGCGTGCTGACGCTCGCCGTTGCCGCCCGCAGCGAGGCGTTGGACCGCGCGGCCCTTGTCTCGCGCATCGCCGATGCGTCGCGGCCGCTGTCTACGCAGGAGCAGGCCTGGGCGCTGCTGGCGGCGCATGCGCTGGTGCAGGACCCGACCGCCTCGGGCATCGCGGTCGACGGCACGCCGGTTGCGGGGCCGTTCCTGCGGCGCATCCCCGGCGACGCGCTCGATCCCACCGCGATCACCAACACCGGGGCGGGTCCGGTGCCGATCACCCTCACGGCGCTGGGCGTGCCCGAGAGCGGGACCGAGGCGGGCGGCTACGGCTACGCGCTGACGCGCGCCTACTTCACGATGGAGGGCGCGCCGGTCGCGGGCCCGGTGACGCAGGGCGACCGCATGGTCGCCGTGCTGACGATCCGTCCGGCCGAGGCCGGGGCGGCGCGGCTCATCGTCGACGATCCGCTGCCGGCGGGGCTCGAGATCGACAACCCGAGCCTGCTGCGGGCGGGGGATATCCGGGGTCTCGACTGGCTCGATCCGGCCGAGACCGAACATGCCGAGTTCCGCAGCGACCGCTTCCTTGCCGCGGTGAAGCAGTCTGGCGACGGGCCGATCCGTCTGGCCTATGTCGTGCGCGCGGTTTCGCCGGGGGCGTTCCATCACCCGGCAGCCCTTGTCGAAGACATGTATCGTCCCGAGTATCGTGCCACGACAGACTCCGGAAGAATGGTGATCGAATGACCGAGACAATCGCAACGATGCGCTGGCGGGCCCTCGACCGCGACGGCGAGGACAAGTGCCGGCTGGCGCATCTGAACGGCGGCTACATGCTGGTGGGCCACGCCCGGTTCCGTGACGGCGCGGGCTGGGCGGCGCTCGACTACGTGGTGCGCGTCGGCGCCGACTGGAAGACGCTCAGCGCCGATGTCACCGGCACCCATGGCGGCGAGGATGTCGCGATCAAGCTGGACCGCGATGGCGAGGGCTGGACATTGAACGGCACGCCGCAGCCGGATCTCGCGGGGTGCGATCATGTCGATTTCTCGTTCACGCCGGCCACCAACCTGATGCCGCTGCGCTGCCTGCCGGATGTCGGGCGGCTGACCACCCGCGCTGCCTGGCTGCGGCTGCCGGGGCCGGTCGTCTCGCCGCTCGACCAGAGCTACATCCGCGAACGCGGCCAGCTGGTGTCCTACAGCGCCGAGCAGACCGGCAGCGCCACCCAACTGGTGGTCGATGCCAACGGCTTCGTCACCCATTACCCCGGGCTGTGGGAGGCCGATGTCTAGGCTTCTCCTCCTCGTGCTCCTGCTCTGGAGCACGGCGCTGGGGCGTGACGCGGCGGACCGCTGGATCGACGCCACCACGTTGCCGGGGCTGGTGCAGGCCACGGCGACCGAGGTGCGCGACCGCGACGGCGCGCTTTTGCGGGCATACACGGTCGGTGACGGTATCTGGCGCATGAGCGTGACGCCCGACCGGGTCGATCCGCTGTTCCTGCGCATGCTGGTGGCCTACGAGGACCGTCGCTTCCACGCGCACGCCGGGGTCGACCCGGTGGCGACGCTGCGCGCGGCGGGGCAGGGGCTGCGGGCCGGGCGCATCGTGTCGGGGGCATCGACCCTGACGATGCAGGTGGCCCGGCTTCTCGAAGGGGGCGGCACCGGGGCCTGGGCCGGAAAGCTGCGGCAGATGCGGGTGGCTCTGGCGCTGGAGCGGCGGCTGTCGAAACCCGAGATCCTGCGGCTCTACCTCGAACGCGCGCCCTATGGCGGCAATCTCGAAGGGCTGCGCGCCGCGACGCTCGCGTGGTTCGGCAAGGAGCCCGCCCGGCTGACGCCTGCCGAGGCGGCGTTGCTCGTGGCCCTGCCGCAGGCGCCCGAGGCACGCCGCCCGGACCGCCACCCGCAGGCCGCCCGCGCGGCCCGCGACCGGGTGCTCGCCCGCATGGTGCGCGCCGGGGTGATGGCCGAGGACAGCGCGCAGGCGGCCCTGCGCGAGCCCGTGCCGCGCGTGCGGCGGGCGTTTCCCGCGCTTGCGCCGCATCTCGCCGACCGTGCGGCGGCGCTGGGACCGGACCGGCACGATCTCACGCTCGACCGGCAGATGCAGGAGGGGCTCGAGACGTTGGCGGCGGATTACATGTCAGGCCGCGATCCACGCCTGTCGCTGGCGCTGATCGTCGCCGACCACCAAACGGGGGAGGTGCTGGCGAGCATCGGCTCGCCCGCCTACGACGACACGCGCGGGCAGGGGTTCGTCGACATGACACAAGCGCTGCGCTCGCCCGGCTCGACGCTGAAGCCGCTGGTCTACGGGCTTGCCTTCGATCGTGGGCTGGCACACCCCGAGACGCTGATCTCCGACACGCCGGTGCAGTTCGGCTCCTATGCGCCGCAGAATTTCGACGGGCAGTTCAGGGGCGAGATCCGGGTGGCACGCGCGCTGCAGCTGTCGCTGAACATCCCCGTGGTCCGGCTGACCGAGGCGATGGGGCCGGCGCATCTCATGGCGGCGCTCGAGACAGCCGGTCTGCGGCCGCAGCTTCCCGGCGGGCAGGCCGGGCTCGCGGTGAGCCTTGGCGGGGTCGGGCTGACGCTCGAGGACATGGTGATGCTCTACGCGGGGCTCGCGAACGGCGGCGCGGTGCGCGAGCTGCGCTGGCAAAGGGGCACCGAACCGGGCGCGCCGGTGCGCATCATGGGCACGCGGGCCGCGTGGCAGGTGGGGCATGTGCTCGCGGGGCTTGCGCCGCCGCCAAGCGCAGGACCGCCGGGGCGGGTGGCCTACAAGACCGGCACCTCCTACGGCCATCGCGACGCCTGGGCGCTGGGCTTCGACGGGCGCTACGTGGCGGGCGTTTGGATCGGGCGGCCCGACGGCACACCGGTGCCGGGGGCCTTCGGCGGCGAGATCGCCGCGCCGCTGCTGTTCGAGGCGCTGGGCCGGGTGCGCGCCGAGCCGGTGCAGCTTCCGGCGCCGCCGCCCGATGCGCTGCTCGTCGGCAACGGCGCGTTGCCGCCGCATCTGCAACGGTTCGGGGACGGCCCGGCAGAGGCACCCGCCCTGCAGGTGACCTTTCCGCCGGACGGCGCCACGCTGGCCGCTGACGGGCAGGGCCTGCCGGTGAAGCTGCGGGGCGGCACGCCGCCCTACACGCTTCTTGCCGATGGCGCGGTGGTGGCGGTGCGGCAGCACCGGTCCGAGATGCTCGCCCCGGTGACGGGGCCGGGCTTCACCACACTGTCGGTGATCGACGCCGAGGGCCGGGCCGGCCGCGTCTCGGTCGAGCTGCGCTAGCAAGGCGGGTGCAAACCCACCCTACGGCGCCGCGCTTTCGCTCAGAGGGCCTCGAGCGCGAGGGCGATGCCCTGACCGCCGCCGATGCACATGGTCACCAGCGCCTTCGATCCGCCGGTGCGCTCGAGCTCGTAGAGCGCCTTGACCGCGAGGATCGCGCCGGTTGCGCCCACCGGGTGACCAAGCGCGATGGCGCCGCCGTTGGAGTTCACCTTGGCCGGGTCGAGCCCGAGCCCTGCGTTCACCGCCAGCGCCTGCGCCGCGAAGGCCTCGTTCGACTCGATGACGTCGAAGTCGCCGACGCTCAGGCCGGTGCGGGCCAGCAGCGCCTCGACCGCCGGGATCGGGCCGACGCCCATGACCTCGGGGCGGACACCCGCGTGGGCATAGCCGAGGATCCGGGCGCGCGGGGCAAGCCCCGCCGTCTCGGCGGCTCCGGCGCGTGCCAGCACCAGCGCCGCGGCGCCGTCGTTGATGCCGCTGGCGTTGCCCGCGGTGACCGTGCCGTCCTTCTGGAAGGCCGGGCGCAGGCCGGCGAGGCCCTCGGCGGTGGTCGGCTTCGGGTGCTCGTCGGTGTCGAAGACCTGGGTGCCGCGGCGCGAGGCGATCTCGACCGGCACGATCTGGTCGCGGAAATGCCCGGCCTCGATGGCGCGGGCGGCGCGGGCCTGGCTTTCGGCGGCAAAGGCATCCTGCGCCTCGCGCGTGATGCCGTGCTCGGCGGCAACGTTCTCGGCAGTGACGCCCATGTGACCGGTGCCGAAGGGGCAGCTGAGCGCGCCGACCATCATGTCGACAGTGCGGATGTCGCCCATCTTCTTGCCCCAGCGCTGGTCGGGCACGATGAAGGGCGCCCGCGACATGCATTCGGCGCCGCCGGCGAGCGCGAAATCGGCATCGCCCAGCATCAGCGATTGCGCCGCCGAGACGATGGCCTGCACGCCCGAGCCGCAGAGCCGGTTGACGTTCATCGCCGGGGTGCTGTCGGGCACGCCGGCCTGCATCGCGGCCACCCGGCTGAGATACATGTCGCGCGGCTCGGTGTTGATGATGTGGCCGAAGACCGCGTGGCCGATCCGCTCGCCCTCGACGCCCGCCCGCTCGAGCGCCGCCTTGGCGGCAATGGTGCCGAGTTCGATGGGCGGCATCGCGGCGAGCGCGCCCCCGAATGTGCCGATGGCGGTGCGGGCTCCGCTCAGGATCACGATGTCTTCGGGCATGCTGACCTCCGTCGTCTTGTGTCGCGCGCACCATGGCCGGCGGGGACCGGAATGTCAGCCGCAACGTCCCGTCACGCCTCCACGCGCCGGGTGTCGCGAGGGATGGCGTCAGGCCTCGGAGACCGGCGGCAGCGTCTCGTTCAGCAGGCGCACCTCGCGCTGCGGGAAGGGAATGTGGATGTCGTGTTCCTTGAACGCGTCCCAGAGCGCCAGGTAGACATTGCCCCGGATGTTGGTCAGCCCGCCCGAGGGATCGGTGATCCAGAACCGCAGGATGTAGTCGACCGAGCTGTCGCCGAAGCCGACGATATGGCACACCGGCGGCCGGTCGCTCAGCACGCGCGGCACGCTTCCGGCGGCGGCGATGGCGACGCGGCGGACCTCGTGGGGGTCGTTTTCGTAGGCGGTGCCGAAGTAGATGTCGAGCCGCACGAAGTCGTTTGAATGCGACCAGTTCACCACCTGCCCGGTGATGAGATCCTCGTTCGGGATGAGGAACTCCTTGCCGTCTCGCGTGGTGATCGAGACGTAGCGGGCCCCCAGCGCGTTGATCCAGCCGAAGGTCTCGCCGATCGAGATCACGTCGCCGGGCTTGATCGACTTGTCGAGCAGGATGATCACCCCGCTCACGAGGTTCGACACGACCTTCTGCAGGCCGAAGCCGAGACCCACGCCGATCGCGCCCGACAGCACCGCGAGCCCCGTCAGGTCCACGCCGACCAGCTTGAGGGCAAGGAAGAACGCGGCGCCGTAGAGCAGCACCTGCAGGAACTTCACCGCGAGCACCTGCATTGAGGGGCTCATGGTCTCGTTGCGGCGAATGCTCGCCGCGCCCGCACCGGCAAGGAACCGCGCCAGCGCCACCAGCGCCACCAGCAGCACGATGGCCTGCAGCAGCAGCCAGACCGACAGGTATGTGCCGCCCAGCTCGAACCCCATGCTCTCGAGCAGCCCGCGCGCCTGTTCGGTCAGTCCGACGATCGAGACGGTGACCCAGGCCCAGGCACCGTAGCGCACGAAGATCCGCAGCGTCGGGTTGCCGATGAGCCGCGTGACCAGCGCGATCACGAGCCATGCCGTGGCAAGCTGGGCAATGATCCCCAGAAGGTACGAGCGTGACGGCCAGGTGACCTGCCGCATGACCGCGACCACCAGCAGGATCAGCGCGACGAAGAAGATCATCCGCAGTCGCCGGTGTATCACGATGAGGATGCGCATCCGCCATGTCGGCCAGCCGTCGCGGGCTCGCATCCAGTCGCGCATCCGCGGTGCCAGCGCCATCTTGAGTAGATGCGCAAGCAGGAAGAGACCCAGCGCAATGCCGATCTGGTAGAAGTTCCACGGGCGCAGGAAAGTGGCCAGGAAACTCTCGGCCTGGGCCAGCAGCAACAGGACGGTGGCCTGAAGGGCCTCCAATGGGGTCTGCCCGACCTCGGTCGGGTTCATGTCGGCGGTGCCTCTGTCATGTCGGTCAGATTTGCACCGGCGACCGGGTGGGGCAAGCCCTCAGCGTTGCGCCGCCAGCACCGGGGCGGCGACCGGGCTGTCATCGGGCAGGGACAGGAGGGCGACCATCGCGAGGGCGGTGACAAGCGTCAGCAGCAGGGCGTTCATCGGGTCCATCATCGGTCTCTCCTCTTCCGGTTCCAACCTTACGCCGGGAGAGATGCTTTGGTTCCTCGCCGCATGGTTGCACGGCGCCTGCGCCGCCCGTGCCCTTTCTCTTGATCGGCGTCGGGAGTCCCTATATGTCCGCCCCATGACTCGGGTTCTTGACCTTGGCGACCGCGCGCGACTGCGTGAACGGTTCTACGGCGCCACCTTCTCGGTGCTCGCGCGGCTATAAGCCTGTCCATGCCCGCCCCGGCGCGGGACAATGACGCCTCGCGCCCAGCCAAAGCTTTCTCATTTCCGGAGAGGACCCCATGTCCGGCAAGACACTCTACGACAAGATCTGGGATGCCCACGTCGTCCAGCAGGACGAAGACGGCACCTGCCTTCTCTACATCGACCGTCACCTCGTGCACGAGGTCACCAGCCCGCAGGCCTTCGAGGGGCTGCGCATGACCGGCCGCAAGGTCCGCGCGCCGCAGCGCACCATTGCGGTGCCCGACCACAACGTGCCGACCACGCCCGACCGGACCAACGGCATCACCAACGAGGAAAGCCGCATCCAGGTCGATGCGCTCGACAGGAACGCCAAGGACTTCGGCGTGAACTATTATCCGGTGAGCGACGTCCGCCAGGGCATCGTGCACATCGTCGGCCCCGAGCAGGGCTGGACGCTGCCGGGCATGACCGTGGTCTGCGGTGACAGCCACACCGCGACCCACGGCGCCTTCGGCGCGCTGGCGCATGGCATCGGCACCTCCGAGGTCGAGCACGTTCTCGCCACGCAGACGCTGATCCAGTCGAAGTCGAAGAACATGAAGGTCGAGATCACCGGCCAGCTGCGTCCGGGCGTCACCGCCAAGGACATCACGCTGTCGGTCATCGGCCACACCGGCACAGGCGGCGGCACCGGCTACGTGATCGAATACTGCGGCGAGGCGATCCGCTCGCTGTCGATGGAAGGCCGGATGACCGTCTGCAACATGGCGATCGAAGGCGGCGCCCGCGCCGGCCTCATCGCGCCGGACGAGACCACCTTCGAATACGTCAAGGGCCGCCCCCACGCCCCGAAGGGCGCCCAGTTCGAGGCCGCGCTGGCCTGGTGGAAGACGCTCTACTCCGACGATGACGCGCATTGGGACAAGGTCGTCACCATCAAGGGCGAGGACATCGCACCCGTGGTGACCTGGGGCACCTCGCCCGAGGACGTGCTTCCGATCGATGCCTCCGTTCCCGCCCCCGAGGACTTCCAGGGCGGCAAGGTCGAGGCGGCGAAACGCGCGCTGCAGTACATGGGGCTCGAGGCCGGGCAGAAGCTCACCGACGTCAAGATCGACACGGTCTTCATCGGCTCCTGCACCAACGGCCGGATCGAGGACCTGCGCGCTGCGGCCGAGATCCTCAAGGGCAAGAAGGTCAAGGACGGCATGCGCGCCATGGTCGTGCCGGGCTCGGGCCTCGTCCGGGCGCAGGCCGAGGAAGAGGGCCTCGCGCAGATCTTCATCGACGCCGGTTTCGAATGGCGGATGGCAGGCTGCTCCATGTGCCTTGCCATGAACCCCGACCAGCTGGCCCCGGGCGAGCGCTGTGCGGCCACCTCGAACCGCAACTTCGAGGGCCGGCAGGGCAAGGGCGGACGCACGCATCTCATGTCGCCGGCCATGGCCGCGGCGGCGGCGCTCACCGGCCACCTGACCGACGTGCGCGAACTGATGGAAGACCCGGTGACGGCATAAGGCGTCGGGACCGGGCGCGGTCAGGCGGACCGGCTCACGAGGCCTTGCGAAGCTCGCTTTCGGACTTCAGCACCTCGTCGCCGTCCGCCTGCTCGATCCGGTAGGCCGGCGCCTCCTCCGAGGCGTCGCGCGTGACCTCGCTGCCCTTGATCTTCAGGGTGGTTTTGCGCGTGTACTTCTTGACGACCTTGCCGGTTCCGGTGCCGTTGCCCCAGTCCCATTCGACCTTCGTGCCTTCGCTGTAGGACATAGCTGATCTCCTGATATACTCGCGGCCAACGCGCGCTTCGCCGCCGCGGTTCCGCCCTCCGAAAGGACCAGACAGATGGAAAAATTCGAAAAACTCACCGGGGTCGCGGCACCGATGCCGCTGGTGAACATCGACACCGACATGATCATCCCCAAGCAGTTCCTGAAGACGATCAAGCGCTCCGGCCTCGGCGTGCACGCCTTCGACGAGATGCGCTACCTCGACGACGGCTCGGAAAACCCCGACTTCGTGCTCAACAAGCCCGCCTACCGCGAGGCCGAGATCCTCGTCACCGGCGACAACTTCGGCTGCGGCTCCTCGCGCGAGCACGCGCCCTGGGCGCTGGCGGATTTCGGCATCAAGGCGATCGTCTCGACCTCCTTCGCCGACATCTTCTACAACAACTGCTTCAAGAACGGCATGCTGCCCATCGCGCTGCCGCAGGAGGCCGTCGACGTGCTGATGAAGGACGCCGAGAAGGGCTCCAATGCGCGCATGACGATCGACCTCGAGAACCAGGTCGTGACCACGTCGGACGGCGAGGAATTCCGCTTCGAGATCGACCCCTTCCGCAAGCACTGCCTGCTCGAGGGGCTCGACGACATCGGCCTCACGATGGAGAAGGTCGGCGCGATCGACAGCTTCGAGTCCGAGGCCGCCCAGAGCCGTCCCTGGGTCTGAGCCGCCGCTCGGCCAACCGAAGGCAATCAAAGGCGGGGCCGTCGTGCCCCGCCTTTTTCACGCCGCCCTCCGTCTGTCCGAGAGCGCGCGACCGTGGCAGCCTCATGCCGGCCTCCGGCGGGGATATTTTATGCCAGAAGAAACCCGGGAGGCCGCGCCCGGCTTTTCTCCGGTTTCCCAAATACCCTCGGGGGAGTCTCCCGGAACGGGAGACGGGGGCAGAGCCCCCACCGGTCGGGCCGCCGAGAGGCGGCCCGAAACCGCTCAGGCCGTGCGCGACAGGTCCATCTCGGGAATGTCGCCGGCGATCACCAGCTCGGCGTCGGTATGTGCGACGACCTCCTCGACGCTCACGCCGGGGCCCGTCTCCAGCAGGTGCAGCCCGTCGGCGCGCGGCTCCATCACGGCAAGTTCGGTGACGATCAGGTCGACGCAACGCTGCGAGGTGAGGGGCAGGGTGCATTCGGGGACGATCTTCGACTGGCCCTTGGCGCTGTGGATCATCGCCACGATCACCTTCTTCGCGCCGGTCACGAGATCCATCGCGCCGCCCATGCCGGGCACGAACTTGCCGGGGATCATCCAGTTGGCCAGGTGCCCCTTCGCATCCACCTGCAGCCCGCCCAGCACCGTCAGGTCGAGGTGGCCGCCGCGGATCAGCCCGAAGGAAAACGCCGAGTCGATGATCGACGCCCCTGGCACCGCCGAGGTGAAGGTACCGCCGGCGTCGGTCAGGTGCCGGTCGGTCATGCCCTCGGGCGGGCGGTGGCCGAGGCCCACCACGCCGTTCTCGGACTGGAAGAACACGCCCATGCCCTCGTCGAGGTGTTCCGACACCAGCGTCGGAATGCCGATCCCGAGGTTCACGAGCGATTTCGGACGGATCTCGAGCGACACCCGCCGCGCGATGATCTCCTTCGGGTCCATCACGGAAAAATCCTTCATCACGCAGCCCTCTTGATAACATGGTCGACAAGCACGCCGGGGGTCTTGACCGCATCCGGCGGGATCACTCCCACTGGCACGATCTCCTCGGGTTCGGCGATGACCGTGGTCGCGGCCAGCGCCATGATCGGATTGAAGTTGGTCGCGGACAGCATGTAGGCGAGGTTGCCCACGTAGTCGCAGCTGCGCGCGGCGATCAGCGCGAAATCCGCATGAAGCGGCTTTTCGAGCAGGAAGGGCTTGCCATCGACCTCGACGATTTCCTTGCCCTCGGCCACCAGCGTGCCGATCCCGGTGGGCGTGAGGATGCCCCCGAGCCCCATGCCGGCGGCGCGGATGCGCTCGACGAAGGTGCCCTGCGGCACGAGCTCGACCTCGAGCTCGCCGGCACGCATCTTCTCCTGGACGTCGGGGTTCACACCGATATGGCTGCCGATGAACTTCTTCACGCAGCCCGCCTTGACCAGCGGGCCCACTCCTGTGTGCGGACGCGCGGCGTCGTTCACGATCATGGTCAGGTCCTTCTTGCCGGCGGCCGCGAGCGCGTGCACGAGCCCGTCCGGCGTCCCTACTCCCATGAAGCCCGACAGCATCACCCGAGCGCCGTCGGGGATCATGTCGACGGCGTCTTCCATCGATATGGCCATGTGCATTTGCGTATTCCTCCTGAGCCGGTCACTACGTCCCGTGCGTATCAAGATCCTTTTGTGCGGTCGGGCCATGCGCTAGGTCAAATGTCAGCGCAAAATTCGTCAAAGCGCGAAGACTGGCCATTTCAATATCTTGTGGCTCCCAGATCGAAACGCGCAAGGCTGCCCATGCAATGATGCAAAATGGCACCGTTTTACTCACGAAACTGCCGGACTTTCGGCGCCAGACTTAACAGAACCTTGCTGGGTGTAGCGAAAGTAGGCAGAATTTGGGCAATAATGAGGCAGTCCGCCACAATGGCGGGGTCGGGTTGAAACAGGCGCGCGGCATTGAACCGCGTGCGGCCGGACCGGAAGGGTAGCGATTTTGATAAAGCGGATGGGAAAGGCCGGGGTGCGAGCCGTTCTGATGGCATCGCTGATCGCGATGCCGGCGCTGCTCCTGCCGGGCAGCTCGGCGGGCACCACCCAGATCATCGCGCTTCTCGCCCTGCTCGCCGCGGCCCTGACCTTTGTTGAATACACCGGCGACTATCCCTCGATCGTCGAGTTTCGTGACGCGCCGCCCTATAACCGCCTGCGGTTCGCGGCGCTGTTCCTGACCGTGCTGCTTCTCACGCTGATCTGCCGGGGAGAGACGCACCCGACCGCAGCCAGCGACGCGCTGAACGCGGTGGGGATGCGGGTCGGCGGTCTGCTCGACTTTCCCTATTCGCCGGTGCGGTTGATGGTGCTGGGCGCGAACGCTGACATGACCGCCGCCCAGATCGACCGGATGCGGACCTTTGCCGGGCTGGCCTATCTCGTGTCGATCTCGGTCACCGCCTGTTTCATCCTGCTGGTGCGGCTGCTGAACTGGCCGGTCCGGCGCGGAGCGTTCAATTTCTGGGTGAACCTGCCGCTGTTCGATCCGACGGCGGGCGGAGATATCCTCTACCGGCTCAAGCGCGACGCCCATGTTAACATCGCCTTAGGGTTTCTTCTGTCATTCCTGATCCCGGCAGGTCTGCAAATTGCCTCGGCGGCGATCGATCCGGTTTCGCTTGGTGACGCGCAGACCCTGATCTGGACGATGAGCGCATGGGCCTTTCTTCCCGCAAGCCTGATCATGCGTGGCGTGGCGCTGATGCGCATCGCCGCGCTGATCGAGGAAAAGCGCCGCCGCGCCTACGCGCAGGCGAATCTGCAGGCGGCCTGACGCGGCGGCTCTCGCGGCTTCTGTGCCTGTGGCTGGTCGTTGCCGCGCCGGCCTCTGCCGAACGCCTCACGTTGGCCACCTGGAATGTCGACCTGTCCCGCGACGGGCCAGGCCTGCTGCTGCGCGACATCCGCGCCGGGAAAACCGATGCGGTCATCGCCGAGATCGCCGCCGCCGCGCCCGATGTGCTCGTGCTCACCGACATCGACTTCGACCACGGCGGTGCCGCGCTCGCGGCGCTGGACGAGCGGTTGCAGGCGGTCGGGACGGGCTATCCGCACCGGGTCGCGCGGCGGCCCAACGCCGGCTGGCCGACCGGGCGGGATCTTGACGGCGACGGGCTGCTTGGCGGCCCGCGCGACGCGCAGGGCTACGGCGAATTCTCGGGGCAGGGCGGCATGGCGGTGCTGTCGCGCCGGCCGGTCACGCTGGCGCGGGATTTCAGTGACCTGCTCTGGCGCGACAGCCCAGGGACCCGGCAGACGGAGGACGATCCGGCGCGCGACCTGCAGCGGCTGTCGTCCTCCGGGCACTGGATGCTGGAGGTCGAGACCGGCGGCGCGCCGCTGACGCTGCTGGCGTGGCATGCAACGCCCCCGGTCTTCGACGGCCCCGAGGATCGCAACGGCCGCCGTAACGCCGACGAGCTTGCGCTCTGGATGGCCGTGCTCGACGGCGCTTTCGGGCCGCCTCCGGCATGGCCGGTGCTGATCGGCGACGCCAACCTCGACCCCGAGCGGGGCGACGGGCTGGGCGCGGCGATGCGCGAGGTTCTCGCCGACGAGCGGCTTCAGGATCCGCTGCCGGGACAGGCGACGGTGACCTGGCCGCAGACCGGGCCGATGCGGGTCAGCTACATCCTTCCGGCTGCAGGCCTTCCGGTCGCTGCCGCCGATGTGCGAGACGCGATCTCCGGCGAGGCGCACCGCCTTGTCACGGTATCGCTCGACCTGCCCTGAGCGGCAGGCGCGGCCGCGATATCGCCGTGCTTTCTTGACCACGCGTCGGCCAGCGGCTAGGCGATGCAGGACTTTTCGAGGAGAGGACATTCCCATGAGCAACCCTTCGCTTCTCATCCTGCCGGGTGACGGCATCGGCCCCGAGGTGATGGCCGAGGTGCGCCGGATCATCGACTGGTTCGGCGACAAGCGCGGCCTGGCCTTCGATGTGAGCGAGGACCTCGTGGGGGGCGCGGCCTACGACAAGCATGGCACCCCGCTGCACGATGACACCATGGCCCGCGCGCAAGAGGTCGATGCCGTCCTGCTCGGTGCCGTGGGCGGCCCGAAATACGACGTTCTCGACTTCAGCGTGAAGCCCGAGCGCGGCCTGCTGCGCCTGCGCAAGGAGATGGACCTCTACGCCAACCTGCGCCCGGCGCAGTGTTTCGACGCGCTGGCCGACTTCTCGTCGCTGAAGCGCGACGTGGTGGCCGGGCTCGACATCATGATCGTGCGCGAACTGACCTCGGGCATCTACTTCGGCGAGCCGCGCGGCATCATCGAAGAGGGCAACGAGCGCGTCGGCATCAACACCCAGCGCTACACCGAGTCCGAGATCGACCGCGTGGCGCGCTCGGCCTTCGAACTGGCGATGAAACGCGGCAAGAAGCTCTGCTCGATGGAAAAGGCCAACGTGATGGAGTCGGGCATCCTCTGGCGCGAGGTCGTGACCGAGGTCGGCAAGGACTACCCCGAGGTCGAGCTCTCGCACATGTACGCAGATGCCGGCGCAATGCAGCTCTGCCGCTGGCCCAAGCAGTTCGACGTCATCGTGACCGACAACCTCTTCGGCGACCTGCTGTCCGACGCCGCCGCGATGCTGACCGGCTCGCTCGGGATGCTGCCCTCGGCCTCGCTGGGCGCCCCGATGGCCAATGGCCGCCCCAAGGCGCTCTACGAGCCGGTGCACGGCTCGGCGCCCGACATCGCGGGGCAGGGCAAGGCGAACCCCATCGCCTGCGTGCTGAGCTTCGCCATGGCGCTGCGCTACAGCTTCGACCAGGGCGCCGAGGCCGAGCGTCTCGAAGCGGCGGTGAACAAGGTGCTGGCCGACGGCGTGCGCACCGCCGACCTGCTCGGCGAGGAGGGCGTGCAGCCGGTCTCGACCTCGGGCATGGGCGACGCGATCCTCGGCGCGCTCGACGCGAGCCTCTAAGGCCCGGCGGGCGTCGTCTCCAGCCGGTCCGAGACCGGCGGTGCCGGCGCCTCGCTGAGCGCAAGCTCGCCGTAATGAACACAGCGCGCGGCGTTATGCGCCGCCCGCTCCAGCCAGCGCATCGCGTCGGTCACCTCGAAGACCTCCTGCACGCTGACAAGACCCACGTGCTCGCGCAGCAGCGCCGAGCGCCGCAGCCGGTGGGTCCGCCCTGAAATCAGCCGTTCCAGCCGCTCGAGCGCTGCAGCCTGGACCCCTCGGTCGGGGTCGGACGCGCGGCGCAGCGCCGCCCCGAAGGCCATTGCCGGGCGCCGCAGCCCGGGGTCGACGCGCAGCGGGCGCATCTGGTCCTCGCGGGTCATGCGATGGGCAAGGCGGGTCAGGTGGTCATACTGGTGCAGCAGCGCCGAGTAGCGGTTCATCGCGTCGGTCGCATCGGCGGGCACGCGAATGCGGGCAAGGTAGGCGTGCAGGTCGTCGAGGGCCGGTTCCAGCCGCAGCGCGTCCTCCGAGGGCAGGGGGCCGCCGCCGGGGCTCAGGCAGCGGCCCAGCGAGGCGAACATCGCGCGCATGATCCGCGCCGCACAGCCGCCTGCGCCATCCATCGCGGCGTTCGGGTCCGACAGCAGCGACCGGTCGAGCCCTTCGGTCAGCGCGGCCTCGCGCCCGGGCACGAGCTGCTCGATGAGCCGGGCGAAGGGCGCGGTGACCGGCAGCATGATGACCACGCCCAGGACGTTGAACAGCGTGTGGAAGCTCACCAGTGCCGCGGGTTCCCGTGGTCCGAAGACGGCCGCGAGCGGCGGCACGACGAGCCCGAGCAGCGCGAAGGCCACCGCACCGGTGACGACGTTGTAGGCCATGTGCGCGATGGCGGTGCGCCGCATGTCGCGCGAGCCGCCCACGGTGGCGAGAATCGCGGTGAAGGTGGTGCCCACGTCCATGCCGATCACCAGCGCCGCGCCCTGTCCCAACGTGATGGCGCCGGTGCCCAGCAGCACCAGTGTCGTCGCGACCCCGGCGCTCGAGGACTGGATCACCACGGTGATCGCGGCGCCGAGCAGCAGCAGCAGCCCCCGTCCTGCGAAGGTGTCTGCGGGCATGATCTCGGGCGAGAGCCAGCCCTCGAAGCCCGCGGCGCCCTCCTGCATCAGGTCAAGACCGATGAACACGAGGCAGAACCCGGCGAGCAGCCGGCCGATCCGCACCATGCGCCCGTGTGCCATGGTGGCGATCAGCGCCCCCAGCAACAGGCCGGGCAGGGCGATGGTGCCGAGTTTCAGCTTCAGACCCAGCAGCGCGACGATCCAGCCGGTCATCGTGGTGCCGATATTGGCGCCGTAGATCACACCGATCGCCTGCGGAAAGGTCATGAGCCCGGCACCCACGAAGCCGATCACGGTGACCATCGTGGCGCTCGAGGACTGGATGACCGCGGTGGTCGCGGCGCCGGTCAGTGCGCCGGAATATGGCGAGGTGGTGAAGCTCGACAGGAAGGCGCGCATCTGCCGACTCGCGAGCTGCCGCAGCGCGCCGGTCATGGACTGCATCCCGAAGAGGAACAGGCCGATGCCGCCGAGAATGGACAGGATATCCAGTTGCATGATGCGCTCTCCTGCCCGGAAACATGGCAGCGGCGAAGATGCGCCGCAAGCGCGTCGGCGCGCGCGCGTTGCGGCTTGTTGGCGCGTCGGAACGGTGCCAAGGTCGCAGCCGTTTTCCGGCAAAACATGCAGGCCAGACGGATATCACCCAGATGGGACAGAATGCCAAAGGCGCGCTTTTCGCGCTGCTCTCCTTTTCGCTCTTCGCCAGCCACGACGTCATCGTGAAGCTGCTCGGCGCAGATTATGCGCCGTTCCAGATCGTGTTCTTCTCGGTGCTGCTGAGCTTCCCGATCGTGAGCCTCATGCTGATCCGCGACACGACCCCCGGCCACCTGCGCCCGATCCACCCGTGGTGGACCGCGCTGCGCACGGTGGCGGCGGTGATCACCGGGCTCTGCGCCTTCTATGCCTTCTCGGTGTTGCCGCTGGCCCAGACCTACGCGATTCTCTTCGCCCAGCCGCTCGTCATCACGGTGCTGGCGATCCCGATCCTGGGCGAGCACGTTCGACTGCGGCGCTGGCTTGCGGTGCTGGTCGGGCTCGCCGGGGTGATGGTCGTCCTGCGCCCCGGCGCGACCGAGCTCACGCTGGGCCATGCGGCGGCGCTTGTCGCGGCCTGCACCGGGGCGCTGGCCTCGGTGGTGGTGCGCAAGATCGGCCACGAGGAACGCTCGGTCGTGCTGCTGCTCTACCCGATGATGGCCAACTTCGTGCTGATGGCCTGCGCGCTGCCCTTTGTCTACCGCCCCATGCCGATCGAGCACCTGGGCGGCGTCGGCGTCATGGCGGTGCTGGCGCTCTGCGGCTCGCTGGTGCTGATCCGGGCCTACAAGGCGGGCGAGGCGGTGATCGTGGCGCCGATGCAGTATTCGCAGCTGCTCTGGGCGACATTCTATGGCGCGGCGGTTTTCGGCGAATGGCCCGACGGGATGACCTTTGCGGGCGCGCTTCTCATCATCGGATCGGGGGTCTACATCGTCCTGCGCGAGGGGCGCAGCAGGGCCTCCGAGAACACGCCTGTCCTGCGCACCCGCACGCGGCTCGAGACCGGCACCAGCCTGCGCATCGGCCCGCTGCTGCGGTCGATGCGGCGGCGCGAGAAAACTCTGCAAAAGTAGGGCGGAGGCTCTTGCCAAAGCCCGCGGGCTGGGGTATTCGCCGCGCCACGGTCGGAGTGTAGCTCAGCCTGGTAGAGCACTGTCTTCGGGAGGCAGGGGCCGTGAGTTCGAATCTCGCCACTCCGACCAATGAACAAAGGCGCCCTCGGGCGCCTTTTTCGTGTTCAGGGCTTGCGGATGGGCCGATCTGCCTGCCCCGGCCGTCCCGTTGTCTTCATGGGTGACCGGAGCCGGCAGGAAGGGCACGACGGTCAGCCGTTGTAGTCTTCGTCCGAGACCTTCTCCATCCACGTGACGGGGGTGCCGTCGATGCTCTCCTGCACCGCGATGTGGCTCATCGCGGTCTCGGGCGAGGCGCCGTGCCAGTGCTTCTCGCCTGCGGGGAACCAGACGACATCGCCTTGCGAGATCTCCTCGATCGGGCCGCCCTCGCGCTGGACGCGGCCACGCCCGAAGGTGACGATCAGGGTCTGACCCGCCGGATGGGTGTGCCAGGCGGTGCGGGCACCGGGCTCGAAGGTGACATGCGCGCCGCTGGTGCGGCCGGGTTCCTCGGCCTGGAACATCGGGTCGATCCGCACGGTGCCGGTGAAATAGTCTTCCGGGCCGGGGTTCGAGGGCGTGGTGCCGGATTTGATGATCTTCATGGTTTGCGCCTTTCCCTGCGCGCTCAGCGCAGCTTGTTGAAACGGTAGGTGAGGGCCGGGCCGCCCGGCTGGACGTATGCCAGCTCAACGGTCGCCATGGCGAAAGGTTCGATGAACCGGGCGTTGCGCAATGGCCCGCAGGCGAGAGGCTCGAAGCCGATGTCGCGAATGAGGTCGCCGGCGAGGGCCCTTGCGTCCTCGTGGTCGGTGCAGGTCAGCACCTGCGGCGGCTGATCCTCGCCCTTCCGGCGGAACACCGGCTCGAAGCTCTCGGAGGGGTTGGCCGAGAAACAGCTGACCCAGCGGGCGCCGGGCCGCATGCGGGCCAGCTCCTCGGCGCCCGAGGACGTCGTGCTCACGACGAGCGACTCGTTCGCCTCGTCCAGTGGCACGCAGCAGGTCAGGACGGTGCGACTCGCGAGGTCGCCAGCCAGGTCCAGAACCTCGGCGGTGCGGGACCAGTGAACCGCCAGCATGAGCGCGTCGGCCCCTGCCACCGCTTCGGCCACGGTGCCGCTGGCGGCGCCGTGGCGCTCGGCCATGGCGGCGCGGCGCGCGTCATCTCGGGAATAGGCGAAGGTGACCTGATGTCCGCTGGCCGCCCACAGGCGTCCGAGCGTGCCGCCCATCAGCCCACTGCCCAGGATGCCGATCTTCATGTCGCGTTCTCCTTGCGTGTGCCCGGCGCAGCCAGTCCGCGCCGGGCGCTTTGTCCGTTTAGCCGCGCTCTTCGAAGACCTGCTTGGCCACCGGAAGCGCCGAGAAGACGCGCGGCCAGCCGGCGTAGAACGCGAGGTGCGACAGCATGGCGCCCGCTTCTTCCTGGGTCAGGCCGTTGTCCATCGCGCGGTTCAGGTGAAAGGTCATCTGCTCGGGCTGACCCGCCGCGATGAGGCCCGCGACGGTCACGAGGCTACGGTCGCGCGGCTCGAGCGCCGGGCGCAGCCAGAGGTCGAGGAAGAGAATTTCCTCGGTGGTGTCGACCACGCCCTGGCTGACATCGCCGTAGTTGCTTTGAACCGTTTCCTGGCGCGCGGCTTCGGCCTCCTCGTCCAGCGGCAGCAGCTCTGCATCCACTGCGGGAAGGTCCTCGACGGCGATCCCGCGCTCTTCGAAGATCGGGGCCATCGCCTCGGTGGCGGCGGTCGCGTTGCCCCAGCCGGTGTAGAAGGCCAGGTGGGTCACGGTCTCGGAGAGCTCCGACGGGGTTACGCCTGCATCCAGCGCGACTTCGGTGATGGCGGCCAGGTTGCCGGTCTCGTGCCGGGTCATGAGCGCCGCGAAGGTGACGAGTGCGCGATCCCGCATCGAGAGGTTCTCGCCGTTCCAGACCGAGCCGAAGAGGTCGTTGGTCGCGTAGGATTCGAGCGCGGGTGCAACGCGGGCGACGCTGTCGGGAAGCGTGCGCGCGACATCCTGCGCGAAGGCACCGGTGCTGGCGAGGACGAGGGCGGAAGAGGCGAAAAGGGTCTTCATCGTAATCTCCTTGGAGCTCTTGGTTGCCCTTCGCCATGTGGGGCAGACCGCGCAGCGCTCAATGCAGGTGAACCGCAATCCACTCATGACGGTCTTTCATCAATGAAGCCTATTCACGCAGAGCGTCCAGGACCACCTGGAAGGCCGACGAGGGCCTCTGGCGACTGGGGTAGTAGAGGTGGAACCCGGGGAAGTAGGGGCTGAAGTCCTCGAGGCAGGGGCGAAGCACGCCGTCCTTCAGCATCGGCTGGGCCAGCCGTTCCGGCACCAGCGCCAGGCCATGTCCGTCCTTTGCCGCCCGCATCACGGGGTTGATGGTGTTGAAGCAGGCCTGGCCCTGCACCTTGACCCTGATCTCGTTGCCGTCGGCGTCCTCGAACTCCCAGGCATAGAGTGCGCCGTGGGTCGACAGCCGCAGGTTGATGCAGCGGTGTTCGGACAGATCCTGCGGCACCTGCGGTGTGCCGGCCGTGTCGAGGTATTCGGGGGAGCCGACGCAGAGCATGCGTTCTTCCGGCCCGATGCGCATCGCGATCATGCCGTCGCTGACCTGCTCGCCGTAGCGCACGCCCGCATCACACTGGGATTCGGCAAGATCGGTGTAGCCGTAGTCCATGACCAGCTCGACGTTCACCGCGGGATGCGCCTTCAGCACCGGTGAGAGCTTGGGCCAGAGGATGGTCTCGATCGCGTATTCCACCGCGACGATGCGGACCGTCCCGGTCGGCTGATCGCGCGAGTCGTTAAGGGCCTGAAGCCGTGCCTCGATCTTGTCGAAACACGGGTTCAGGGTGGCCAGAAGGTCTTCGCCCTCCAGCGTGGGCGCCACGCTGCGCGTCGTCCGTGTCAGGAGCCGCAGGCCGAGGCGGCGTTCAAGCCCCTTGATCGTGTGGCTCAGCGCCGACTGCGACACGTTGAGGCGCGCGGCGGCTCGGGTGAAACTGCGCTCTTCCGCAACGGCGGCAAGCGCGATCAGGTCGTTGATATTCTCGCGTAACATGAGGAAGGCCTTGAGCTGGGGATCCAGGATCATTGGTCTTCCTCATGATATATGCGACGCGCTCATGAAATCTAGCGATTATCCAGAGCGATCACCCGTGTTTTACTCGGCGTATTCCTCGTCGGTGACGTGCTCGCCCCAGGTCACGGCCGAGCCGTCGACGTTCGCCTGGATCGCGTAGTGCGTGACCGAGGTCGAGTCGGTAGCGCCGTGCCAGTGTTCGATCTCCGGCGGGCACCAGACGACGTCGCCTGCCTGCATCACCTGTTTCGGCTCACCGCGTTCCTGCACCCAACCGGTGCCGTGCGTGACGACGAGCATCTGGCCCGCCGGGTGAGTGTGCCACGCCGACCGGGCGCCGGGCAGGAAGGTGACTTCCCCGGCGCTCACGTCGTTCATTTCCGGGGGGAAGACCGGGGCAACGTAGGCCGTGCCGGTGAAGCTATCGGAGCTGCCGACCTGACCGGCGCGATCTTCGGCCTGGGTCAGGGTCATGGATTGTGCGAAGGCCGCGGGGGCGGCGAGCGTGAGGCCGAGCGTAGCGGCAAGAAGGGATTTCATCTGTGGTCGTCTCCGTTTTCGGTGGCGGCCAGATGGCCGGGATCAGGCCGATTGCCTGTGACGATCAGGTAGGTCGCTTCGAAGGTGGGATAATGTGCCCGGATCAGATGCCATCCATGAGGAGGTCTCATCAGTGGCGTGTGCAAAGCCTCCTTCACTTCAGGCCGATTTTGTCCGATCCTTCGACTGAGCAGGGGGGCCATTCCGGCCGCCTGCGACGCCGGATGGAGATCACCATGCAAGCAGCCGCAATCCGTTCCCGCAGGGTGATCGCGGCGTGCGCGGTCGCACTGCTCGCTCTGCCGGGGCAAGCTTCGGAGCCGGACAAGGAGACCGACATGACACGTATCACTTTCATCGTGGGCGACGAGGAACTGGCGGCCAGGCTCGACGACACCCCGGCCGCGCGGGACTTCGCGTCGATGCTGCCGCTCACGATCACGCTGTCGGATTTTCACGGCATCGAAAAGGTGGGAGACCTCGGGCGCAAGCTGGACAGCGGCGGCATGCCCGGGAGCTACGAGCCGAAAGCCGGGGACATCACGCAGTATGCGCCATGGAAGAACCTGGCGATTTTCGTCGCGCCCTTTTCCGACTCGCGCGGGCTTGTGCGGCTGGGGGAATTCGAGGGTGACTTTTCGGCCCTGAAGCAGGCCGGGGAGATCGAGGTCAGGATCGAGGCCGTGGACTAGGCGGGGCGAACTCCCGGAAAGGCTGACCCGGCCCGTGCAGGGCCCGCGCTTCGGCTACTCGAAACAGTCGGCCCGTCCGTCCCTTGCGATGGTCGCCGCACCGTCGCGGATCTGCGAGGCCCGGCGGGTCACGAAGCCCGAGGGTTGCGAGGCAGAGCGGTCCTTGGGGTCGGGCAGGATGGCTGCGAGCCGCGCGGCCTGAGTGCCGCTCAGCGAGGCAGCTCCGGTGCCGAAGTAGTGGCGCGAGGCAGCCTCGATCCCGAAGACGCCCTCGTCGAACTCGGCGACATTCAGGTAGATCTCGAGAATGCGGCGCTTTGACCAGAAGGCCTCGACCAGCGGGGTCAGCGCGGCCTCGAGCGCCTTGCGCAGCCAGTTGCGTCCCTGCCAGAGGTAGACGTTCTTCACGACCTGCTGGCTGATCGTCGACGCACCGCGATTGCCGCCCTCGGCTATGGCGGCGCGAATCGCCCGCATGTCGAACCCCCAGTGCGTGCAGAAGTTCGCATCCTCGGCGGCCACGACCGACCGCAGCATGACCGGGGCAATGTCCTCGGCGGAGACCCAGGTCTGCTCGACGGGCGTTCCGAGACGCCGGCCCTCGGACAGCATCGTCCAGGTCGTCGGCGGGTTCACGGCCTTGTAGAGCAGCACGAGGCAGACGGCGACCACCACCAGAACGACGGCGAGGCGCAGCAGCAGTCGGGTCGCCCAGCGGAGGGGTTGGCGCGGAGCACGCGACGACTCGGCCTCGCGCGATTGCTTCGAGCGGGAGGCTTTCTTCTTCTGCGAAGCGGTCTTTTTCTCTGCGCGCGCCATCCTGCGAGATTTACATGCTGCCGCATCCCGGTGGAAGCGCGTTCCGCGCAACATCGCCCGATGCGAGGCCTTGGTGCATCGCGACGAAGGCGAGGGACAGGCCCACGCGGGAGGCGGTCACTCGATCAGGATGTGCGGAGGCTTGATCCCGGAGCGTTCCATCGCCTTCTCGGCCTTGCCCTGCATGTAGCGGGTCGTCTGCCGTGCGAGATATCCGAGAATATGCTTGTCGCGCTCTTCCCAGACGCGCGGCGCGGTGTCGGCCACGCTGAGCGCCGCGAAGGGCATGTCGAAGGGGCCGAACACGGGGAATCCCATGTAGGACCGCAAGCCGAAGGTCTCGACCGCGGGATGGTCGCGATACTTCGGGTCCGCCGCCGTGTCGTCGATGGACAGCGGCTCGCCATTCGCGATCACGTCCTTGCAGAGGCAAAGGTCGAGCGAACTCTCTTCGGTG
The DNA here is from genome assembly GCF_003703915.1 of Salipiger sp. D13. Classification (NCBI taxonomy): domain Bacteria; kingdom Pseudomonadati; phylum Pseudomonadota; class Alphaproteobacteria; order Rhodobacterales; family Roseobacteraceae; genus Salipiger; species Salipiger sp. D13. The sequence continues at coordinate 302,698 of NZ_ML112591.1, read as the reverse complement.
CTGTCATAGGGTGCGCTGAGGCCGCGATGGGCGAGGAAGATCTGCCGATCATTGTGGGTCTCGACAACGCTGATCAAGGCCATCGGAACCCGAAGCAGCTGGACGGCGACATCCACTGTCGACTGAAGCGAATAGCGATCTTCAGAAGCCAGAAGCGCCAGATCGCTGAGGCGTATGATCTGCATCGAGTGTTTAGATCCTTGAAGATGATCCGGCGCCAACCCAGCCGAAGAAAACAATCTTAACTCACCCTAGAAAACACTACTTATAAGTGTGCGCCAATTCGTCAATACATGGAAGTGGTGAGAATGCATACCCGACCTTGCACTGATCACATTTCAGTGGCCGATCTTTGCCGTCTGCTCGAAATTCATGCGCGCATGTTTGCCGAAACGCCCAGCAAAGTCGCCCGTTAAAATGAAAAGCGCCCGGGGAGTGACCCGGGCGCCATAGTCTCGACCTGTCCTGCGCAGGTTATTCCGCGGGAACGGCCACCTCGTTCTCGATGCCGAGCGGATGCGGGATCTTGTCGAGCATTTCCTTGGGACAGATCTGCAGGAAGTTGCCCTTTTCGAGATCCCAGTGCTGCAGGATATCCTGCGCCTTGCGGCTCTTGGTCTCGGTCAGGTGGCGTTCCACGAGACCCTTGAGCTCTGCTTCCCACGCGTCCACCGTGACCGGGCAGGAGACGATGCTCTCCATGTTCAGCATGTCCGCCGCAAGACCCTCGGGGTCGTAGAGATACGCCATGCCGCCGGTCATGCCGGCACCGAAGTTGGCGCCGACGGGTCCGAGGATCACCGCGATGCCACCGGTCATGTATTCGCAGCCGTTCGAGCCGCAGCCCTCGACCACGACGCGCGCACCCGAGTTCCGCACCGCGAAGCGCTCGCCTGCGCGTCCGGCGGCGAAGAGGTAGCCGTCGGTCGCACCGTAGAGCACGGTGTTGCCGATGATCGTGTTGTCCTCGGCCCGGAGCGGCGACATCATCGGCGGCCGCACCACGATGGTGCCGCCCGACAGGCCCTTGCCGACGTAGTCGTTGGCATCGCCCGAGACCTCGAGCTTCAGGCCCGGTGCCGCGAAGGCGCCCAGCGACTGGCCGGCCGACCCCGTCAGCTTGACGTGCAGGTGATCCGGCTGCAGCGCGTTGCGCATCCCGAACTTCGACTCAATGTGCGACGAGGTCCGCGTGCCCACCGTGCGGTGCGTGTTCTGCACCGCGTAGGACAGCTGCATCTTCTCGCCATCCTCGAGGAAGCGGTGCGCGTCGCGGACGATCTCTGCGTCGAGCGTGTCGAGCACCGCGTTGCGCTCCTTGTAGCGGTCGTAGACGATGTCGTCTGCGCCATCCACGCGGATCAGCAGCGGGTTGAGGTCGAGATCGTCGAGATGCTCGGCCCCGCGCGACACCTGCCGGAGAAGGTCGGCACGGCCGATCACTTCGTTCAGGCTGCGCGCACCGATCGACGCGAGGATCTCGCGCACCTCGGTGGCGTAGAAGGTGATGAGGTTCACCACCTTGTCGGCGTTGCCGGTGAACTTGTCGCGCAGCTCGGGGTCCTGGGTGCAGACGCCCACCGGGCAGGTGTTCGACTGGCACTGGCGGACCATGATGCAGCCCATGGCGATCAGGGCGGCGGTGCCGATGCCGTACTCCTCGGCGCCCATCATCGCGGCCATGACGATGTCACGACCGGTGCGCAGGCCACCGTCGGTGCGCAGCGTCACGCGGTCGCGCAGCTTGTTCATCGCGAGCACCTGATGCGCCTCGGTGAGGCCCATCTCCCACGGCAGGCCGGCATACTTGATCGAGGTCGCAGGCGACGCCCCGGTGCCGCCGTTGTGGCCCGAGATCAGGATGACGTCGGCCTTGGCCTTCGCGACGCCGGCAGCGATCGTGCCGACACCCGAGGAGGCCACCAGCTTCACCGTCACCTTGCAGCGCGGGTTGATCTGCTTGAGATCGTAGATCAGCTGGGCAAGGTCCTCGATCGAGTAGATGTCGTGGTGCGGCGGCGGCGAGATCAGCGTCACGCCCTTGGTGGAATGGCGCAGGCGGGCGATCAGGTCGGTGACCTTCATGCCCGGAAGCTGGCCACCCTCGCCGGGCTTGGCACCCTGCGCGACCTTGATTTCAAGCTCTTCGCAGTGGTTGAGGTATTCCGCCGTGACGCCGAAACGCCCCGAGGCCACCTGCTTGATCTTCGCCGACGGGTTGTCGCCGTTGGGCTCGGGCACGAAGTGTGCCGGATCCTCGCCACCCTCGCCGCTGTCGGACTTGGCGCCGATGCGGTTCATCGCGACGTTCAGGGTCTTGTGCGCCTCGGGCGAGAGCGCACCAAGGGACATGCCCGGCGTCACGAAACGCTTGCGGATCGAGGTGATGCTCTCGACTTCCTCGATCGGGATCGGCTTGCCGATGGGCTTCACGTCCAGCAGGTCGCGCAGGTGGATCGGCGGGTTGGCCCGCATCGCCTTGGAGTAGGTCTTCCACAGCTCGTAGGAGGCCTTGTTGCAGGCGGCCTGCATGAGGTGCATCGTCTGCGCGCCCCATGCGTGGGTCTCGCCCGACTTGCGCATCTTGTAGAAGCCGCCGATCGGCAGCACGTCGCGCCCGCCCTTGAAGCCGAGGGCATGGATTTCCTCGGCCTTCTGCTGGATGCCATGCACCCCGATGCCGGAGATGCGCGACAGCATGCCGGGGAAATACTCGGCACACATGGCGCGGCTCAGGCCCACGGCCTCGAAGTTGAGTCCGCCACGGTAGGACGAGATCACCGAGATGCCCATCTTCGCCATGATCTTCAGCAGACCCTGGTCGATGGCCTCGCGGTAGCGCGCGACGTTCTCGGTCAGCGTGCCCTCGAGCAGGCCGCGCTCGATGCGGTCGGCGATGCTGTCCTCGGCAAGGTAGGGGTTCACGATGGTCGCACCCGAGGCGATCAGCACGGCGAAGTAATGCGGATCGACGCATTCCGCCGAGCGCACGCCGAGCGAGCAGAACGTCCGCAGGCCCTTCTTGGTGAGCCACGAATGCACCGCGCTCGTGGCGAGGATCATCGGCATCGCGACCTTGTCCTCGGACTGGTGCTGGTCGGTGAGCACGATGTGCCCGCCGCCCGAGCGCACGGCGTCCTCGGCCTCGGCACGGATGCGCGACAGCGCGTCACGCAGCGCGCCCTCGCCGGCTCCGGCGGGGAAGGTGCAGTCGATCTCGACCAGCCCGGCGTTGAAGTGACGGGTCAGCTCCTCGAACTGGGTGTTGCCGACGAACGGGCTGTCGAGCACGAGGATCTCGGTCTGCGCGCTCGACTCGTCGAGCACGTTCTTCAGGTTGCCGAACCGCGTCTTGAGGCTCATCACCCGGAATTCACGCAGGCTGTCGATCGGCGGGTTGGTCACCTGGCTGAAGTTCTGACGGAAGAAGTGCGACAGCGGACGGTATTTCTTCGACAGCACCGCCGAGGGGGTGTCGTCGCCCATCGACGCCAGCGATTCCTTACCGTCCTCGGCCATCGGCGACAGGATCTGCTCGAGCTCCTCGATGGAGTAGCCTGCCGCGATCTGGCGCTTGCGCAGGTCGCCGGCGGTGAACAGCGGCTTCTCGGTCACCTTGTCGAGATGCTCGTCGAGATCGGCGATCTTGCCGACCCATTCGCCGAACGGCTGCGAGGCGGCGAGCCGGTCCTTGATCTCCACGTCGTGGTAGAGCTTGCCCTCTTCCATGTCGACGGCGATCAGCTGGCCCGGGCCGAGCGCGCCCTTCTCGCGGACGGTGGATTCATCCACCGGCACCATGCCCGCCTCGGAGCCGGCGATCAGCAGGTCGTCGCCGGTGACGACGTAGCGCATCGGGCGCAGGCCGTTGCGGTCGAGACCACCACAGACCCAGCGGCCGTCGGTCATCGCAAGCGCGGCGGGGCCGTCCCACGGCTCCATCACCGAGTTCACGTAGGAATACATGTCGCGCCACGCCTGCGGCAGCTCGACCGCCTGCTTGGACCACGACTCGGGGATCAGCATGGTCTTGGCCATCGGCGCGTTGCGGCCGGCGCGGACCAGCACCTCGAACACCGCGTCGAGCGCGGCGGAGTCCGACGCGCCGTTGGCGATGATCGGCTTGATGTCCTCGGCCATGTCGCCAAAGGTCGAAGAGGCCATGCGGATCTCGTGGCTCTTCATCCAGTTGGTGTTGCCCTTGATGGTGTTGATCTCGCCGTTGTGGGCGAGCATCCGGAAGGGCTGGGCCAGCCACCACTGCGGGAAGGTGTTGGTCGAATAGCGCTGGTGGTAGATCGCGAAGGCGGACTCGAAGCGCTCGTCCTGCAGGTCGGGGTAGAACTCCGACACCTGCTCGGCCAGCATCATGCCCTTGTAGATGATCGAGCGGCAGCTGAGCGAGGCGATGTAGAGCTCGTTGATGCCCGCGGCCATCGCGGCCTTCTCGATGCGGCGACGGATGACGTAGAGCTCGCGCTCGAAGGTCTCTTCGTCCACGCCCTTGGCGTTCGAGATCAGGATCTGCTCGATCTCGGGGCGGGTCGCGTTGGCCTTCTCGCCAAGGCAGTCGACGCTCACCGGAACGTGGCGCCAGCCGTAGATGTAGTGGCCCATGCGCAGGACCTCGGTCTCGACGATGGTCCGGCAGGTTTCCTGCGCGCCGAAGTTGGTGCGGGGCAGGAAGACCTGGCCCACGGCCATCAGCTCGTCCTTGCGCGGCGCGTGGCCGGTGCGGTCGATCTGGTCGTAGAAGAACGCCACGGGGATCTGCACGTGAATGCCGGCGCCGTCGCCGGTCTTGCCGTCGGCGTCGACCGCGCCGCGGTGCCAGATCGCCTTGAGCGCGGTGATGCCGGATTCGACGACCTTGCGCGACGGCTTGCCGTCGATGGAGACCACGAGGCCGACACCGCAGGAAGAGTGTTCATGCTCCTCGCGGAACATGCCGTTGTCTTCCATCCACTTGCGCTTGGCGACTTCGGCCGCGGCCCAGTTCTCATCATACGTGGTCATGGCATTGCACCTCCATGCAGAGCCGCGCGTCGCGGCCGGGTTGTTCATGTCCGGCGCGGGGCCGGGGGAGTGGCAGGCAGCGGCTCAGGCGCCGTCGACGTGCACACCGTATTTCGTCAGGGTCTCTGCGCGGGTCATCCGCGCGTGGTCGCCCGCAAGCGCCCAGCAGTCGGGTTTCTCGTCCGAGAAGATCTCGCGCTCGAGCACCAGGCCATCGGCATCGTCCAGCAGGCCGATCGCGACCTCATACTCTCCGGCACCGTCCACGCCCTTGTCGTAACGATACCAGAGCGTCGCGCCGCAGGTGCCGCAGAATTCGCGGCTGGCCCAGTCGGACGACCGGAAGGCGCGGATATGCTCTGCGCCCTCGAGCACCATGTCGGCCACGGGCACCGTGGCCGCGAAGAGCGCCGAGCCGGTCCAGCGGCGGCACTGCTCGCAATGGCAGACGCCGAAGCCGCCGAGCGACTTCGCCGTGAAGCGCACCGCGCCGCACATGCATGCGCCTGTCCGTCCCGCCATGGCTCTCTGCCCTTTCCGGATTGCTCTGGCGTGGCGCCGCACCGGTCCGGTGCCGCGCCCCTGATGGTCATTCGAACGGGTGCGGACCGGCGTCTGCCGCCCGTCCGCGAGGCCGGCTCATTCCGCCGCGACGGCAGCCGGCTTGTTGAAGTCCTGCAGCACGTGCTCGGCACAGTCGCGGCCGTCACGGATCGCCCAGACCACGAGGCTGGCGCCGCGCACGATGTCGCCCACGGCGTAGACGCCGGGCAGGGCGGTGCGGCCGCTGGTGAACTCGGCCTTGACGGTGCCCCAGCGGGTCACCTCCAGCTCGGGTGCACCCCACAGCGTCGGCAGCTCTTCCGGCTCGAAGCCGAGCGCCTTTATGACGAGGTCGGCAGGCTCTTCGTAGTCCGAACCCTCGATGATCTCGGGCGACTGGCGGCCGGTGGCGTCGGGCAGGCCAAGACGCATCTTCTGCACCATCACGCCGGTGACCGGATCGCCCGAGAAGCCCTTGGGCGCGGTCAGCCATTCGAACTGCACGCCCTCTTCCTCGGCATTGGCGACCTCGCGCTGCGAGCCGGGCATGTTGGTGCGGTCACGGCGGTAGAGACATTTCACGCTCTCGGCGCCCTGGCGGATCGCGGTGCGGACGCAGTCCATCGCGGTATCGCCGCCGCCGATGACGACCACGCGCTTGCCGTTGGCGTTCAGCTCGCCGGACTCGTATTCCGGAACGCTGTCGCCGAAGTTGGCGGCGCGGTTCGAGGCGGTCAGGTAATCGATGGCGCGGACGATGCCCTTGGCACCGGAGCCGGGACCGCGCAGGTCACGCGACTTGTAGACGCCCGTGGCGATGATGACGGCATCATGCTGGTCGCGGATGTCCTCGAAGGACATGTCCTCGCCGACGTTGCAGTTGTAGACGAAGCGCACGCCGCCGTCCTCGAGCTGCTTCATGCGACGCATGACGACTTCCTTCTCGAGCTTGAAGCCCGGGATGCCGTAGGTCATCAGGCCGCCGCCGCGATCGTAGCGGTCGTAGACCGTCACCTGCACGCCGGCGCGGCGCAGAAGGTCGGCTGCGGCAAGACCGCCCGGGCCCGCACCGATGATGCCGACGCTCTCCTGCCGCTCCTGTGCGGGGGCGGCGGGCTTCACCCAGCCCTGCTCCCACGCGGTGTCGGTGATGTATTTCTCGACCGAGCCGATGGTCACGGTGCCGTGGCCCGACTGCTCGATCACGCAGTTGCCTTCGCACAGCCGGTCCTGCGGGCAGATGCGGCCGCAGATCTCGGGGAAGGTGTTCGTGGCCTGGCTGAGCTCGTAGGCCTCTTCCAGCCGTCCGGTCGCGGTCAGGCGCAGCCAGTCGGGGATGTTGTTGTGCAGGGGGCAGTGGCTCTGGCAGTAGGGCACGCCGCACTGGCTGCACCGCGCCGCCTGCTCCTCGGCCTTGGCGTCGGCGAACTCTGCATAGATCTCGTGGAAATCCTTGTTGCGGACGGACGCGTCACGCTTCTCGGGCATGGCCCGCTCGATCTTCACGAATTTGAGCATCGGCTGCTTCGCCATGTTCCTGGGTCTCCGAACAAGTCCTTGGGTTGGGCCTCAATAAACAAAGCCGATTTGAAAGAAAAGTCAGAAAGGCTGACCTACATTCGTATTATTTCCGCACGGAACGGGCCGGCGGAGTGATTTTTGCCTAAAATTAGGTATCGAACCGGACCTTTAGGGGGCTTTCTCCCTGTGAGGCATGGAGTTATAGAGTCGTGGAAACCCTAGTCGGAGGTCCGCGCCCATGCCAATGCTGCAACTCATTCTGCTGGCGCTGATACAGGGGATCACCGAATTTCTGCCCATATCTTCGTCGGGGCACCTGATTCTCCTGCCGAATCTCACCGGCATGGCGGACCAGGGTCAGGCCATCGACGTGGCGGTGCACGTGGGAACGCTGGCGGCAGTGGTGCTCTACTTCTGGGCGGACGTGCGGGTCGCGCTTGCCGGCACCGTCGATCTGGTCCGGGGGCGGTGTGACACGCCGGGCGCTCGGCTGGCGCTCGGTCTTGTCATCGCGACGATCCCGGTCGTCATCATCGGCCTGCTGCTGAAGATCAGCGGCATCGACGAGGCCTTGCGCTCGGTCGCGGTGATCGGCTGGACCATGCTCGGCTTCGGCATCGTGCTGTGGTGGGCCGACCAGAGGGGCGCGGTCGACAAGGACGAAAGCGACTGGGGGCCGATGGATGCGCTGAAGATGGGGCTTTGGCAGGCGGTCGCGCTGATCCCCGGCACCTCGCGCTCGGGTATCTGCATCACCGGCGCGCGCTTCATGGGCTATAACCGGCACGATGCCGCCAAGATCTCGATGCTGATGTCTATCCCGACGATCCTGGCCTCGGGCGTGCTGCTGGGGGCCGAGGTCGCCGCCGATGCGAACGCGCAGGTCGCCATCGACGGCATGATCGGGGCGGTCTTCGCCTTCGCGGCGGCGCTGCTGGCCCTGACGCTGATGATGCGGCTGCTGCGATCGGTGAGCTTCACACCTTACGTGATCTACCGCGTCGTGCTCGGCGCCGGCCTGCTGTGGTATGCCTACGCCTGACGCCTCGAAGGGGCTGGAAAGAGAATTGGCCCCGGAGTTAGGGGCTCCGGGGCCATGAGACACGCCAGGTCATTTTGCGGCCGGGAATCGGGCCGCCTGGGGACAGGTTGACCGGCATATCCACGCGACTGCGTCAGGCAGCGCCACATCGCGCAAGAGTGTCGCTAATTCAACGAGATGTGAGTTGGCAACGCGAGTTCCCGCGCTAAGGCGGATTCCCGCTGCAGGTTGAATCCCGTTCAGCGGTTTCCCGCCTAGGCTCCTGCCTGCCGTGAGGTCAGTCGGGAATCAGGCGCGGTGGTAGGGGCTTCCGGCGAGAATCGCCGCGGCACGATAGAGCTGCTCGCAGAGCATCACCCGCACGAGCATGTGCGGCCAGACCATCTGGCCAAAGGACAACGCCATGTCGGCCTCGGCACGCAGGGCCGGGTCGATCCCGTCGGCGCCACCGATGACAAAGGCCATGTCCTGCGCGCCGTCGTCGCGGAGCCGGGCCAGCCGGTCGGAGAAATCGGGAGAGGTCATCAGGGTGCCGCGCTCGTCGAGCACGCAGAGCCGGGCGCCCGAGGGCAGGGCACGGCGCAGCAGGTCGGCCTCGGCGCTCATGCCGCCGCCCTTGCGGTCGTCGACCTCCTGCACGCGCACCGGACCAAGACCGAGCGCGCGCCCGGTCCGTTCGAAGCGTTTCAGGTAATCGTCGACAAGATCGCGTTCGGGGCCGGCCCGAAGGCGGCCCACGACGCATAGGTGAATGCGCATGAAGGCGTCAGGACGCGGATTGCACGGCCTTGCCGAGCGGCAGCCACATCTTCTCGAGCTGGTAGAAGTCGCGCACCTCGGGGCGGAAGACGTGAACGATCACGTCGCCCGTGTCGACCAGCACCCAGTCGCCGGTATCCTGGCCCTCGGTCTTGGGCAGGATGCCAAGCGTGTGCTTGAGGTCTTCGGCGAGCTTCTCGGCGATCGAGACCACCTGGCGCGACGACCGGCCCGAGGCGATGACCATCTGGTCACAGACGGCTGTCTTGCCGCGCAGGTCGATCTGCACGACATCCTCTGCCTTGTTGTCGTCAAGGGATTTGAGGACAGCGGCGAGGATCTGCTCGCTCGTGACCTCGGAGTGGGGCAGGCCGTTCATGGGCACCCCCGGCTCAGCGGCACCGGCCGCGTTCGCAGTAAACGACAGGACATCGTCCTCCTTTTTTGCAAGCGCCAAAAGCCACCCCGGCGCTGGGCGTAGAAACAATATAGCAGCGGGGCGGTGAAATCTCAATGATAGCGGGCCCGCCGTCGCGCCATGACGCGACGGCGACTGCCCTATCGACGATTTTCAGAGCGGCGGCATGGGGCGCGGGCGGTCACGCGCCCCAGGGAATCCAGACCGTCTTGACCTCGGTCGCGGCCTCGAGGAATGCGCGGCCCTCGCCCTCGGGGCCCATCCAGTCACGGGCGCGGCCATCGTTCACCCAGGTCCGCTTGAGCGTGCCGGCGGCGCCGCGCTCGATGGTGGCGGACAGCTCGGCGCCCGAGAAGCTCCAGACTGCGTCCACATCCATGTGGCTCGCGAGCGTCGGGGCGAGTTCGGCATGCGGGCCGGCCAGGATGTTGACCACGCCGCCCGGCACGTCCGAGGTCTCGAGAACCTGGTAAAATGCGGTCGCCGCAAGCGGGAAGGGCTCGGAGGCCACCAGAACCACGCGGTTGCCCATGGCGATGGCGGGCGCCATGATCGAGACCAGCCCCAGCAGCGGCAGCTCGTCGGGGCAGAAGGCGCCGATGACGCCGCAGGGCTGGCGCATGGCCAGTGCCGCGCCGCGCATCGGCACGTTGGCGATGCGGCCGTCGAACTTGTCGGCCCAGGCGCCGTAGGTGAAGAGCCGGTTGACGGCGGCCTCGACCTCGGCGGCGCCCGAGCGTCCGCCGGTCAGCCGGTCGATGGATTGCGCGAACTCGCCGGCGCGCGCCGAGAGGTTCTCGCCGATGTAATAGAGCACCTGCGCGCGGTTGTGGGCGGTTGCGGCGGACCAGCCGGCGGCGCCGCGCGCGGCCTCGACCGCGTTGCGGATGTCCTTGCGGTTGGCGATGGGGGCCTGCCCGATCAGCTTGCCGCGCTTGTCGAAGACCTCGCGGGCGTGGCCGCCGTCGGGCCGGGCCTGCTTGCCGCCGATGTAGAGCTTCGCGGTCTGGTCGACCGGCTGCGGCTCGGCTTCGTCGCCGCCAAAGGGCGCGACGGGCTTCAGCGCCTTGGCCTTCTCGGTGCCGGCGGGGCGGGTGTAGGCCATCAGGCCCTCGGGGCCACCCTCGCGGCCAAAGCCGCTTTCACGCACGCCGCCGAACGGCGCGGCTGCGTCGAACATGTTGCTGCCGTTGATCCAGACGACGCCGGCGGCGAGCTTCGGCGCGATGTCGAGCGCGGTGTTGATGTTCTCGGACCAGACGCTCGCCGCGAGCCCGTAGCGGGTATCGTTGGCGAGCTGCACCGCTTCCGAGGGTGTGCGGAAGGTCGTCGAGACCAGCACCGGCCCGAAGATCTCGTCCTGCATGAGCGGCGCGGCGGGCGACAGCCCTGTGATGAGCGTCGGCGGGAAGTAGCAGCCGGAGGGGCAGGGCGCGGGCTGGAAGACCTCGCCCTCGGTGTTGGCGCCGACCATCGCGGCGATGCGGTCACGCTGCACCGGGTCCACGATGGCACCCACGTCGATGCATTTGTCGAGCGGGTTGCCGACGCGCAGCTTCTCCATCCGCGTGCGCAGCCGCGCGTGGAAGGTTTCGGCGATGCCCTCCTGCACCAGCAGCCGCGAACCGGCGCAGCAGACCTGCCCGCCGTTCAGCCAGATGGCGTCGACCAGCCCCTCGACCGCGCTGTCGATGTCGGCGTCCTCGAAGACGATGTAGGGCGACTTGCCGCCCAGCTCGAGCGTGAGCGCCTTGCCGCTGCCCGCGGTGGCCTCGCGGATCCTGCGTCCGACCTCGGTCGAGCCGGTAAAGGCGATCTTGTCGACATCGGCGGCCACGATCATCTCGCCGACCGCGCCGTCGCCGGTAACGATGTTCACCACGCCCTTCGGCAGTCCGGCCTGCCGGCAGATGTCGGCGAAGAGCAGCGCGGTGAGCGAGGTCCACTCGGCGGGCTTCAGAACCACGGTGTTGCCGGTGGCGAGCGCCGGGGCGATCTTCCATGCCAGCATCAGCAGCGGGAAGTTCCACGGCACGATCTGGCCGCAGACGCCAAGCGGCGCGCGGCCGGGAAGCTCGCTCTCCATGAGCTGCGCCCAGCCGGCGTGGTGGTAGAAGTGCCGCGCCGCGAGCGGCAGGTCGATGTCGCGGCTCTCCCGGATCGGCTTGCCGTTGTCGAGCGTCTCGAGCACCGCGAAGAGCCGCGCGTGCTTCTGCAAAAGCCGCGCCAGCGCGTAGAGGTGACGGGCGCGGCCGGGCCCGCCGAGCTTCGCCCAGCCGGGCTGCGCCTTGCGGGCCGCGGAGACGGCCGCGTCCACGTCATCCTGCGTGGCCTGCGTGAGTGTGGCGAGCACCTCGCCGGTGGCCGGGTTGCGGCTCTCGAAGCCAGCACCGGGGGCGGTGAATGTGCCGTCGATGAAATGGCCGAACCGGTCGCCCTGATCGACGAGCCAGGCAAGCGCCTCGGCGGCGCTTTCAGGGGCGGGGCCGTACTCCATGCTCTCGAAGATCTCTTTCACGCTCATGCTGGCTCTCCTTCGTCGCGGCGGCTCCAGTTAGACCCTGACGCGCCTCCGGGGAAAGCGAAAACCCGCGCCGGGGTGCGGCGCGGGCGGGCGTCGTCGCGTCAGCCACCGCCCAGCAGGTCGTTGATGATCTGCCGGATGATGTTGTCGCGTTCCTGTCGTTGCGGTTGCCGCTGCGGCTGTTGTTGCTGCTGCGGCTGCTGCTCGACCACCTGCGGCGCGGGCTCTGCCGGCGGCGTCGCGGGCAGGGGCCTCTGCTCGAGGCCCTCGCTCACGCGCACCATGGTCTCGCGCCAGATGTCGGCGGGCAGGCCGCCACCGGTCACGCCCGACAGCGGCGAGTTGTCGTCGTTGCCCATCCAGACGCCGACGACGTAATCCGCCGTGAAGCCGATGAACCAAGCGTCGCGCGCGTCGTTCGAGGTGCCGGTCTTGCCCGCGGCCTCGCGACCGTCGGGCAGCTGTGCCCGGCGCCCGGTGCCCTCCGAGACGACATGCTGCAGCATCCAGACGAGCTGGCCCGCGGCCTCCTGCTGGATCACCCGCTCCTGGATGCCGGTGTTCTGGGTCACAAGCGGTTCGTCCTCGCCCTTCACCCTGAGCTCGACCTGGCCGTAGGGCACCACGCGCGACCCGCCGTTGAGGAAGCCGGCATAGGCGGCAGTCATCTCCAGCAGCGTCGCCTCGGAGGTGCCGAGCGCCATGGCCGGCGTGTCGTAGAGGTCGGAGTGGATGCCGAAGCCCGTCGCGACCTTCTGGACGAGATCGCGGCCCACGTTCTCGGAGATCTTCACCGCCGGGATGTTCAGCGAGTTCGCGAGCGCCTGCGTCAGCGTCACGCGCCCCTTGTAGTTGCGGGTGTAGTTTTCGGGGCACCATTGGCCCGAGCCGGGGATGTTCATGCAGAACGGCTCGTCGACCACCGTGTCATAGGGCGAGTAGCCCAGTTCGAGCGCCGTGGCGTAGACGAAGGGCTTGAAGGACGAGCCCGTCTGCCGCTTGGCCTGCGTGGCCCGGTTGAACACGCCCGAGACTCCGGTCTTCTTGCCGCCCACCATGGCGCGCACCGCGCCATCCGACGACATGACGACGATCGCGGCTTCCACCACCGAACCGGGCTTCGTGACCTTTTCCGAGTAGACCTTGTTCATCGCCGCCTCGGCCGCGCGTTGCAGGCGCGGGTCGAGCGTGGTGCGCAGGACGAGGTCGTCCGAGGTGTTCTGGGTGAACGCGTTGTCCTCGAGCACCGACATTGCCCAGTCGGCGAAATAGCCGCCGGTCCTGCGTTCGGCCTCTTCCGAGAGCGTCGCCGGGTTGGCCTGCGCCTCTTCCTCCTGCGCGGCGGTCAGGTAGCCCTGTTCCCGCATCAGCCGCAGCACCGTCGAGGCGCGCGATTGCGAGCGTTCGAGGTTGTTCGTGGGCGACAGCGTCGACGGCGCGGTGAGCAGGCCGGCGAGCATGGCCGCCTGCTGCGGGTTCAGTTCTCCGGCATGCTTGCTGAAGTAGCGCTCGGCAGCGGCCTCGGCCCCGTAGGCGCCGGCCCCGAGATAGGCGCGGTTCAGGTAGATCGAGAGGATCTCGTCCTTGGTGTACTTGGCCTCCAATGCCATCGCGTAGAGCGCTTCGCGCCCCTTGCGGACAAGCGAGGTCTCGCGGCAGTCGGCCACGTATTCCGCTTCGCTCTTCCACTCGTCCGGATCGAAGGGCACGCCGAGACAGAGCAGCTTCGCGGTCTGCTGGGTGATCGTCGAGCCGCCGTGACCGGAGAGCGGCCCGCGCCCTTCGGCAAGGTTGATGCGAATGGCGCTGGCGATGCCGCGCGGCGAGACGCCGAAGTGCTGGTAGAAGCGCTTGTCCTCGGTGGCGAGCACCGCGTGCTTGAGGTGCGGGCTGACGCTGTCGGCGGTCACGGCGCCGCCGAACTGGTCGCCGCGCCACGCGAAGATGTCGCCGTCGCGATCGAGCAGGGTCACCGAGCCGCGGGCGCGGCCGTCGAGCAGTTCCTGCACCGGCGGCAGGGTCGTGTAGAAATAGCCCACCCCGAGCGCGAGCAGGAACACGGCGATGGCGGTCACCCGCCACACGACCCGCCAGATGAGGCCGAAGAACCAGCGGAAGATGCCGATGAAGAACCGCGCCACCGGATTGCGGCGCGGAGGAGGCGCCTTCCGGCGAGGGGGCTTGCCCCGGGTGGTCTTTTGTTTGGTCTTTCGGGGCTTCTGGGCGCTTTTTCCCGCGTAGCGGCGCTCCGCCACGAGCCGGCCCTTGCCACGGCCTGAATCACTCATTTCACTCTGCCCGGCGTTTTTCTCTTTCGGCGCAGATTAACGGCTTTGGCGCGGGATGTAGACCGCGAAACTGTTACGCAAATGACTTTTTGATTTGCATTAATATTAGGCGTTCAGACATTTTTGGATTATTTTTTGACCACCGATGGGGGCTCGCAGGCCAGTTGCAATAGCGCTCGCCTTTCATTGAGGCGCCATGAGCGTCTTCCTGCCCCTGCAGAACGCAGGCAGAGGTCTGCCAAATCGAAAGGGACCAAGGTGAAACTGATCATTGCGACGATCAAGCCGTTCAAGCTCGAGGAGGTGCGCGAGGCGCTCACCGGAATCGGCGTGCGCGGTATGATGGTGACCGAAATCAAGGGCTTCGGCTCTCAGTCCGGCCACACCGAAATCTATCGCGGCGCAGAATACGCGGTGAATTTCGTGCCCAAGATCAAGCTCGAGATCGTGGTTGCCTCGTCGATGGCCGACCAGGTTGTCGAGACGATCACCAAGACCGCTCAGACCGGCAAGATCGGCGACGGCAAGATCTTCGTGCTCGACGTGAGCCAGGCGGTGCGCGTGCGTACCGGTGAAACCGACGCGGACGCGATCTGATCGCGGTTTGATCGCAAGATTACTAAGGGACAACGGAACATGAAACTTCTCAACACACTTGCCCCGGCTGCCGCGCTGATCGCGCTGCCGACGCTGGGCCTGGCGCAGGATGACGGCCCGGCCCCGGGCGTGAACGCGTCGACCGACACCGTCTTCATCTTCAACTCGCTGCTCTTCCTCATCGGTGGCTTCCTCGTGATGTGGATGGCCGCGGGCTTCGCGATGCTCGAGGCCGGCCTCGTGCGCTCGAAGAACGTCGCGATGCAGTGCATGAAGAACGTCGTGCTGTTCTCGCTTGCCGCGATCTTCTATTACCTGATCGGCTACAACCTGATGTATCCGCTCGGCACCTGGGCGACCGAAGGCGTCATCTCCGGTGTGTGGGGCCCGGCCGTCCTCGAGGCCGTTGGCGTGACCGCCGATGCAGCCGACGATTACGGCTACGCCTCCACCGGTTCGGACTTCTTCTTCCAGCTGATGTTCTGTGCAACCACCGCTTCGATCGTGTCCGGCACGCTGGCCGAGCGCATCAAGCTGTGGCCCTTCCTGATCTTCACCATCGTCCTCACCGCCATCATCTACCCGCTGCAGGCGTCGTGGAAATGGGGCGGCGGCTTCCTGGACGCGGCTGGCTTCCTCGATTTCGCCGGCTCGACCGTCGTGCACTCCGTCGGTGGCTGGGCGGCCCTGACCGGCGCGCTGATCCTCGGTCCGCGTATCGGCAAGTTCCGCAACGGCACCGTGGTTCCGATCCCGGGCTCGAACCTGACCCTCGCCACGCTCGGCACGTTCATCCTGTGGCTCGGCTGGTTCGGCTTCAACGGCGCATCGCAGCTGGCCATGGGCACCGTGGGTGACGTCGCCGACGTGTCGCGCATCTTCGCCAACACCAACACCGCAGCTGCGGGTGGTGCGGTCGCAGCGCTCATCATGACCCAGATCATGTACAAGAAGCCCGACCTCACCATGGTGCTGAACGGCGCGCTGGCCGGCCTCGTGTCGATCACCGCGGAACCGCTGACCCCGACGCTCGGCGCGGCCACCATCATCGGTGCCATCGGCGGCATCATCGTGGTCTTCACCGTGCCGATGCTCGACAAGATCAAGATCGACGACGTCGTCGGTGCGATCCCGGTCCACCTGATCTGCGGCATCTGGGGCACCATCGCCGTGGTCTTCACCAACGGTGATGCGACCTTCGCCACGCAGCTCTACGGAATCGTCGTGGTCGGTATCTTCACCATCGTCGCCTCGGCGGTCGTCTGGTTCATCCTGAAGCTGGTCATGGGCATCCGCGTCAGCGAAGAGGAGGAAGTGGCCGGTCTCGACATGGGCGAGCTGGGCATGGAGGCCTACCCCGAATTCTCCAAAGGCTGATCTCCTCCTTCCTATCAGCCTTTCGTGACCAACTGCCCGGGCGTTCGCGCCCGGGTTTTTTTATGCGATCAGGTTCAATTTTCTGCGCCTCGCCAGTTTCGATATTCAAACAAAACAATGCGTTGCGGAATTTTTTCTCGGTAAGCGGGAACTTTCCGAAAGGCGCTCACCTTAGTTTTTCAAGAGGTGGGTTAAATTCATTGCGATTGCCAGGACCTCTTTGAACGAAATGATTTTGAGGGGGAGGTCTTCATGGCCACCACAACTTACGACGCGCGCGGCGCCGCCGCGACCGGCGACGAGGTGCGCACTCGTCCCGGGTGGGGCGTCCGCCTGCTTGGCTGGGTCTGCGTTCTTTTCGGGCTGGTCATCTGCGGTGGGGGCATCTGGCTCATCGCACTTGGCGGCAGCTGGTATTACGGGCTTGCCGGCGCGGGACTGATCGCCACCGGCATCCTGCTGAACCACGGGTCGATGACCGCCGTCTGGCTCTATCTTGTCGTCTGGGTCGGAACGCTGGTCTGGGCCTGGTGGGAGGTCGGCGCCGACTGGTGGGACCAGGTTCCGCGCATGGTCGCCCCGACGGTGATCCTCGTGCTGATCCTGATCTGCATCCCGAACCTGCGCCGCGTCCAGCGACACGCCGCCACCTGATACCCCTGACAGTCTGGCCCGACCGTCGGGCCGAGGAGACCTCATGAAACAGATTCAGACACGTGGCATTTCCGTGCTGGCCTTGAGCGCGGCGCTTGCCGTCTCGCCGCTCGCGCCCGCATTCGCCCAGGATACCGGCGGCAGCGATGCGCCGGCGGCCGAAGCACCCGATACCGGTGGCGCCGTGGACCCCGACGGTGTGACCGCCTCGCCGGAAGAACCGGTTATTTCGCCGGACGATTCCGAGTCCGAGGCTGCCGGCGACGCGCAGGAAGCTGCCACCGCTAGCGAGACGGAAGACGACGCTCCCGAGACGGCCAGCGAAGACCAGTCCTCCGACACCTCCGACCAGGCACAGAGCGATCCGGCCGCGTCGACGGACGGCAGCACGGAGGCCGAGGAGCGGGCTTCCGAGGAGGCCGCGCCGCAGGACGACACCGCCGAGGCCGAGCCCGACGCCGAGGAGGCGCAGCAGGAGGACCAGTTCGCGGCCGCACCCTATCCGGCCGCCGAGCCGCCGGAATCCGGCGCCGACTGGCCGTTCTGGGGCGGTAACGAGGACGCCTCGCGCTACTCGCCGCTGGACCAGATCACCCCCGAGAACGTCGCGAACCTCGAACGCGCCTGGGTCTTCGAGACCGGAGACCTGCCCAGCGGCGATTCCGAGGGCACCTATTCGCCCGAGAACACGCCGCTCAAGGTCGGGGATGACCTGCTGATGTGCTCGGCGATGAACATCCTCATCTCGGTCGACGCGAAGACCGGTGAGCAAAACTGGCGCTACGATCCCGAGGTGCCCGCCGAGGCCATCCCCTACGGTGCAAGCTGCCGCGGCGTCGCGATCTGGACCGACCCGGCCAAGGCCGATGACGAGGCCTGCAAGACGCGGGTGATCGAAGGCACGCTGGATGCGCGACTGATCGCGGTCGACACCGAGACCGGTGAACCCTGCGAGGATTTCGGAGAGGGCGGCAACGTCGATCTCTGGGAAGGTATCGGCGAAAAGGTCCCCGGCTGGTATGCCGTGACCGCGCCGCCGGCGATCGTGCGCGGCGTCGTCGTCACCGGCGCGCAGGTCAAGGACGGCCAGGCCGAGGACGCCCCGTCCGGCGTGATCCGCGGCTACGACGCCCGCTCGGGCGAAATGGTCTGGGCCTGGGATCTCGCGGCGCCCGAAGAGATGCGCGACGGCCCGCCCGAGGGCGAGACCTACACCCGCGGCACGCCCAACATGTGGACCACCGCCACGGCGGATGAAGAACTCGGGTACGTCTACCTGCCGCTCGGCAACTCCTCGGTCGACTACTACGGCTCCAACCGCTCCGAGGCCGAGAACGAGTTCGCCACCTCGCTGGTCGCCCTCGACGCCACCACGGGCGAGGAGGCCTGGCACTTCCAGACCGTCCGCAACGACGTCTGGGATTACGACCTCGGCAGCCAGGCGACGCTGCTCGACTACCAGGGAACGCCGGCGATCCTGCTCGCATCGAAGCAGGGCGACGTCTACATTCTCGACCGCGAGACCGGCGAGCCGCTGACCCCCGTGGGCGAGCTGACCGATCTCCCGCAGGGCGACATCGAGCCGGACTACATCGCCGACAGCCAGCCGATCTCCGAGTTCTTCGATATCCGCAAGCCTGAGCTCACCGAGCGGGACATGTGGGGCTTCACCCCGATCGACCAGCTGTGGTGCCGCATCCGGTTCCGGATGGCGAACTACGATGGGTACCTCACGCCCCCGTCCACCGATTGGTACATCCAGTATCCCGGCTACAACGGCGGCAACGACTGGGGCTCGGTGGCCGTGGATCCTCAGCGCAACCTGATGATCATGAACTACAACGATGTGCCCAACTACAACCGGCTGGTCCCGCGCGAGGAGACCGAGGGCTGGCAGGCCATCTACGAGGAAGGCAGCGGCGGCGGCGGCGCCGAGGGTGCCGGCGACCCCCAGCTGGGCTCGCCCTACGGCATCCAGGTGAACGCGGGCTGGCAGTCCGAGCTGACCGGCATGCCCTGCACCTCGCCGCAGTATGGCGGCATCACCGCCGTCGATCTCGAGACCGGTGAACAGGTGTGGGACACCCCGATCGGCACCGCCCGCCGGAACGGTCCCTTCGGCATCCCGTCGATGCTGCCCATCAAGATCGGCACGCCGAACAATGGCGGCCCGGTCATCACCGCGGGCGGCCTGATCTTCATCGGCGCGGCGACCGACAACCTGATCCGCGCGATCGACATGGAAACCGGCGAGACCCTCTGGTCCGACGCGCTCGGACAGGGCGGCCAGGCCAACCCGATCACCTACGAGGTGGACGGCGAGCAATATGTCGTCATCGGCCCGGGCGGGCACCACTTCATGCGCACCCCGGTCGGCGACAAGATGATCGCCTACAAGCTGCCGTCCGGCAACTGACCGGCGCTCCAGCTCGGAACGACGGGAAGGGGAGGGCACCACGCCTTCCCCTTCTTCTCTTTGAAAATACCGCGGGGGAGCCGAAGGCGGGGGCAGAGCCCCCATGCGCCCATGCGGCCTGGTGCGACAGCACGGGCGGAGCGTCTCCGATCAAGGCAAAGAAGGGCAGGCTTCAGCCCCGGGTGCGCACCCGCTCGTACCGCTGTCGCGCGATGTCCTCGTCGCGTTCGGCCTTGCGATCCGCCGACAGCGCCGCCTCGACGTAATCGAGATGCGCTTCCACGGCGGCCCGGGCGCCGGCGGGATCGCGCGCCTGCAGCGCATCGTTCACCGCCCGGTGCTGGTCGAGCAGCGCCTCGCGCGTGGTGCGCTGCTTGAACATGACCGAGCGGTTGTAGAACACGCCCTCGCGCAGCAACTGGTACATCGACCGCATCATGTGCAGCATGATGACGTTGTGGCTGGCCTCGATGATGGCAAGGTGGAAGTCCGCGTCGAGCCGGGCCTCTTCCGCCGGATTGCGCTTGCCGTGGGCCGCCTCCATCTGCGCGAAGAGCGCATCGATGACCTTGAGGTCTGTCTCGGTGCCGTGGATCGCGGCCCGCTCGGCGGCAAGCCCCTCCATGTCGCGGCGGAAGTCGAGATAGTCGAAGACGGCCTCGTCGTGCCGCGAGAAGAGCTGCACCAGCGTGTCGGAAAAGGCGGAGCCGAGCGCCTCGGTCACGAAGATCCCGGCCCCCGCGCGCGAGGTCAGCAGCCCGCGCGCCTGCATGTCGGCCACCGCCTCGCGCAGCGACGGGCGCGACACGCCCAGCCGCTCGGAAAGCTCGCGCTCGGCCGGAAGCCGTTCGCCGGGGCGCAGGATGCCGCGCAGGATGAGCTCCTCGATCTGCCGCACGACGGCAGAGGCAAGCTTTTCGGACTGAACGGGGCGGAAGGGCATGGCGATGATCCGGTGGGAATTGGTCAGATCATATGACCGCAGATTGCGCGAGAGCAAGTAGCGTGGGCAATATTGCCCACGCTACCAGCGGTTCAGCGCGTCCTCGTCTTCGTCCTTCGCGGCAACCC
Organism: Salipiger sp. D13; assembly: GCF_003703915.1. NCBI lineage: Bacteria > Pseudomonadati > Pseudomonadota > Alphaproteobacteria > Rhodobacterales > Roseobacteraceae > Salipiger > Salipiger sp. D13. The sequence continues at coordinate 282,472 of NZ_ML112591.1, read as the reverse complement.
AGCTGTCGGAGCCGCCGGCGCTTTCCTTCTTCCAGAAGGGGGCACGGGACTTCAGGTAGTCCATCAGGAACTCGGCCGCCTCGAAGGCGTCCTTGCGGTGTGGCGCGGCGGTGGCGACCATCATGATGCGCTCGCCCGCGTCCATCCGGCCGTAGCGGTGGATCACCAGGACCTCGCCAAGCGACCAGCGCGCCTGCGCGTCGCGGGCGATCTTGTCGAGCGCCTTCTCGGTCATGCCGGGATAGTGCTCGATCTCCATGCCCTGAAGGTCGCCCGCCACGTCGCGCACCACGCCGGTGAAGGTCACCACGGCCCCCATGTCGGTGCGGGCGGCGGCGAAGCGCTCGGCCTCGGCGCCGAAGTCGAAGGGCGCCTCCTGCACGACGACCCGGATGGACGAGGCGTCGCTCATGTCAGCCCCCGGTCATCGGCGGGAAGAAGGCCACCTCGCGTGCGCCGGCAAGCGGGGCGTCGAACTCGGTGAGCTCCTGGTCCACGGCCACCCGCAGCGCCGAGAGGTCCGAGAACGCCATGGCATAGCGTTCTTCGCGCGCGGAAAGCTCGGCCACGAGTTCGGACACCGTGGTGGCCGAGGTCTCGACCTTTTCCTTCGGCAGGCCGATGCGCTCGCGGACCCAGGCGAAATAGAGAACGTCGATCATGCTTCCTCCTTCAGGAGCGGAAGCGCCTTCACGAAGTAGTCCCAGCCGGTGATGAGCGTCAGCGTCGCTGCGATCCAGAGCAGGGTAAGGCCGATGTACCCGGCCCAGAGCATGCCCTGTTCCTTCCAGATCAGACCGTGTGTATCGGCGACATCGCCGTTCAGGATGGCGCTCACGTTCTGCGGGTCGAGACCCTCGATGCTGACGGCCAGGTAGTGCTCGAAGACGCCCTGTGCGAAGAGCACGGCGATGGCGACCATCTGGAAAGTGGTCTTCCATTTGGCGAGCTTGGTGACCTTGAGCGTGCCGGCGACGTCGCCGAGATACTCGCGCAGCCCCGAGACGAAGACCTCGCGGAAGAGGATCATCGTGGCAGGCAGCACCAGCCACGGCGACATCGAGGAATAGCCCACGATGACCATGAGCGCGATCACCACCATCGCCTTGTCGGCAATGGGGTCGAGCATCGCGCCCATCTTGGATTCCAGCGCCCAGTTGCGGGCGATGTAGCCGTCGAACCAGTCGGTGACCGCGGCGCCCACGAAGAGCACAAGGGCGAACCAGTCGGCAAGCGGACGGGAGAAATAGAGGAACATCACCGCCAAGCCGGGAGCGGCGAGCAGGCGAAGGGCGGTGAGTGTATTCGGAAAGGTCCAGCGCATGAGGGTTAGTTAGCGCTCTTTGGGGGGCGAGGAAAGGGAGCGCGCGCGTCTCATCCGGTTCGACGCGCGAGACGGTCGAGAAACAGCGCCCGTGCGGGGGGCAGGGGGCGGTCGCGGAGGCCGTTGGCGATGCGGGTCTCGAGGAAGTGACCGGTGGTCCGCAGGCCGCCGAGGATTTCGCTGTCGGGGGCCGGACCCCGGCCCAGCAGCACCGGCGGCAGCGGCAGCAGCCGCGCCGCCCAGTCGCCCGCGCCCACCGCCGAGACCGCCCGGCCGGTGCGCGGCGAGACGAAATCGAGCGGCTCGTTGATGCCGGTCACCGCGCAGGCAGAGAGGTCGAGCCCGAAGCCCATGGCATCGAGCAGCGCCATCTCCCAGTTCAGGTAGGCGAGCGGCCAGACGTCGGCCTCCCCCATCAGGTCGAGAAGCTGCTCGGTCCGGGTGTAGAGCGCGGCGTGGGTCTCGCGCTCGGGCAGGCAGAACGACAGCAGCGAGACTACCGCGTTGAGCCCCGCGAGCGTCAGCCGGTCGGACATGGCGGTCGCGGCGCGCGAGCGCTGCGGCTCGACCGTCCATGCGCCCATGTGGTCCTCGAGCCGTGCCCGCCACGCCACGTCGAGCTGCGCGCCGGGTTGCAGCGAGGGCGCGATCTTCCGCGAGGCGCCGCCGCGCAGCACGCCCATGTGCCGCCCGTGCCCGGGGGTGAAGATCTCGAGGATGGCCGAGGTTTCGCCATGCCTGCGGGATGAGAGGAGTATGCCGGTGTCGCGCCAGTCCATGCGGCGACTATCGGACGGCTTGCCGGCCGCGGCAAGTTGCGACACGATCACGGACATGACAGCCCGCACGCGCCTCTTCGCCGCTCTCGTCGCGCTTCTGACCCTGGCGGCACTGGGGCTGCAGTTCGTCGTGACGGCGCAGGAGAATCCCACCTACACGCCGCCCGAGACGCTGTGGCGGCTGGCGCGCTACTTCACGATCCTGACCAATGCACTCGTCGCCGGCACCTTCCTGTGGATGGCGGTGCGGGGGCGCATGGCCGGGCCTGCATGGCTTGGCGGGCTGACGCTCTGGATTGCCATCGTCGGCGTGGTCTACCACCTGTTGCTCGCCAAACCGCTCGCCGGGCTCGACGCCATCGCGGATTTCGGGCTGCATACGCTGACCCCGGTGCTGGTGGTGCTGTTCTGGCTGCTCGCGGCACCGAAGCACGGCCTGCGCTTCCGCACCGCGCTGGCGTGGATGCTCTGGCCGCTGGCCTATGTCGGCTACGCGCTGCTGCGCGGCCAACTCGAGGGGATCTACCCGTATTTCTTCGTCGATCCGACCGAGATCGGCTGGATCGGCGTGGCGCGCTGGTCGGGGATCCTCTGCGTCGGGTTCGTGACCGCAGGCAGCATGCAGGTCGGCGTGGCGCGGCTGTTGCGATAGGCGAGGGCGGTCACGGCCAGAGGGAGCTTCCGGGCGGGCAGGTGCCTCAGTCGCGCAGCCCGTCCTCGTCGAGCAGATGGCGACCGTCCCGGTCCTCGACCTCGATCACCCAGAGGTCCGGGTCGAAGCCGCGCTGCTTGGCGATGGAGGCGTCGACTTCGGGTTCGGCACCCGAGGCGAGCTCGGTCCATTTCCGTTCGCCCGACATCAGGTCGAAGCCCCGTGTGAAAGCCTGCGCACGCCCGTCGAGCGTGGCGAGCTTCACCAGCACCGCGCCTGCGGTGTCGTCGCCATGTGCGACGACGTAGGCGGGAATGTTCGCGAAGGAGAGCCGCGCAAGGTAGGCATCGACCCAGAACCGCGTGGTGAGCCGGGCCATGGGCTCAGTTGCCGTCCTTGAAGTCGAGCCCCATCTCGGAATAGCGCTCGGCCTCTTCGAGCCAGTTCTCGCGCACCTTCACCTGCAGGAAGAGATGCACCTTGCGGCCGAGGAATTCCTCGATCTCGGCGCGGGCCGCCTGGCTCACCGCCTTGATCGTCTCGCCGCCCTTGCCGAGCACGATGCCCTTGTGACCGTCGCGGGTGACGTAGATCATCTGGTCGATGCGGGCCGAGCCGTCCTTGCGCTCTTCCCAGTTCTCGGTCTCGACCGTGAGCTGGTAGGGCAGTTCCTGATGCAGTCGCAGGGTCAGCTTCTCGCGCGTCATCTCGGCGGCGATCATCCGCATCGGCAGGTCGGCGATCTGGTCCTCGGGGTAAAGCCAGGGGCTTTCGGGCAGCTCGGCGGCCAGCCACTTGCGCAGGTCCTCGACACCATGGCCCTTCTCGGCAGAGATCATGAAGGTGTCGGCAAAGGCATAGCGCTCGTTCAGCTCGCGGGTGAGCGCCAGCAGTCTCGGCGCCTCGACCCGGTCGATCTTGTTGATCGCAAGCGCGACCTTCTTGCCCTTGGGCAGCTCCTGCAGACCCTCGAGAATCGCCTCGACGCCCTCGGTGATGCCGCGATGGGCCTCGACCAGCAGCACCGTCACGTCGGCATCGGCGGCCCCGCTCCATGCCGCGGCGACCATTGCCCGGTCGAGCCGGCGACGCGGCTTGAACAGGCCCGGCGTGTCGACGAAGACAAGCTGGCTGTCGCCCTCTGTGGCGACGCCGCGAATGCGGGCACGGGTGGTCTGCACCTTGTGGGTGACGATCGACACCTTCGCGCCCACCATGCGGTTGGTGAGGGTGGATTTGCCCGCGTTGGGCTCTCCGATGAGGGCGACGAATCCGGCGCGTGTGGTCATGGGGCGGTCCGCTGTTGAATGATCCGACAGCACATAGCGGTTTTTTGAACGAAGGGCCATAGAATGCGCGCGCCGTTGCGTGGACAACTTGGGCCTGCGCGGTGACGCTTCCGTGACACCCTGCTTGCAAACCGAACAGCCGGACGGACAATGCGACCTGCCCTCTCCATCGCCCTTGCTTTCGCTCCGGTCTGGCTGGCCGGCCCGTCGCTCGCGGAAACGCTCTACGTGCCGACCCTCGAGGTATTCCAGACCGACGGCGGCCTCCTGAGGGTGCCGATCGAAGGAGCGGAGAACGGGTTGCCGCTTGCCGCCTGCGAGGAGCGCGTGGCGCGCTGGACCGAGGAGAACGCCGAAAAGGTCGAGGCGGCGGTGGCCGATCTGCAGGCGAAGGGGCAGAGCGGCGCCGTCACCGCCGTCTGCGCGCTCAGGTAGCGGTTGCGCGGCGGTTGCTGCGCAGCAGGGTGAAAATGCCGGTGGCGACGATCAGCGCGCCACCGAGCAGGGTCCAGAGGTCTGGCCGCTCGCCGAAGAACACGAAGGCGAAGAGCAGGGCCACCAGGAGACGCGAATAGCGGAAGGGCGCCACGACCGAGACCTCGCCCGTGCGCATGGCGCGGGTGAGCGCCGTATAGGCCGAGACGCCCACCACTCCGGTCAGCAGCAGCCGGCCAAGCTCGCCCGCGAGCGGCAGGCGCGGCGGCGCGGGGTCGAAGGGCAGGAGCAGCAGGCCCGCCACGATGATCACCGCGAAGCCGAGAACGCCAAGCTGGTTCGTCGATACCGCGGGCGGGCTCGCACGGGTGAAGAGGTCGCGCATGGCGAACCCGATCATGCCCGCCACTGCCAGCAGCGCGTCGGGGCGGAACGCCTCGGGGGTCGGTCGCAGGATCATCAGCACGCCGGCGAAGCCCACGGCCATCGCGATCCAGCGCGCCGGCCCCACGCGCTCCTTCAGCAGTAGCGCCGCGCCGGCGGTGACCACCAGCGGCGCGGCCTGCAGGATCGAGGATGTGACCGACAGCGGCGTGTAGGCCAGCGACAGGGCGAAGAACAGCCGTCCGATGATCTCGAACATCGTGCGCAACATCAGCGAGGGCTGCAGGATCGCCGGATGCAGCACCGGCTCGCCCGCCCGCAGCGTCAGGAGGATGTAGATGGTGGTGCCGGTCAGGCCGAAGATCAGCGTCGCCTCGCCCGGCGGCAGGCCGGGTGCGACGGATTTGAAGAGCGCGTCCTCCACCGCGAAGAGCGTCATGGCGACGACCATGAACAGCGCTCCCAGCGCGTTGGCCGAGACCCGGGGCGCGCTGTCAGTCACCGCTGATCTTGTCGAGCAGCGCCGCCGCCGCCTGCTGCTCGGCCTTGCGTTTCGACCCCGCGGTCGCCTCGGCGGTCGCGCCGTTGTCGAGCCGGGCCTCGATGGTGAAGACCGGCGCGTGATCGGGGCCGGTGCGGGCGGTCTCGACGTATGCGGGGGGCGCCATGCCACGCGCCTGCGCCCATTCCTGAAGCGACGTCTTGGGGTCGCGGGCGTCGTCGTCGACCCGCGCGATGCGCTCGCCCCAGAGCCGCAGGATCATCTCTTTCGCCGCGTCGAAGCCGGCATCGAGGTAGACCGCGGCGATCACCGCTTCCATCGCGTCCCCGAGCAGCGCCAGCTTGCGGCGTCCGCCCGACATCATCTCGGAGCGGCCGAGCTTGAGCGCGGCGCCGACATCGACCTGGCGGGCGACCTCGGCGCAGGTCTCCTTGCGCACCAGCGCATTGTAGCGCGGCGCAAGCTGCCCCTCGCGGGCCTTGCGGTCCTCGGCAAGCAGGGCCTCGGACATGACGAGCCCCAGCACCCGGTCGCCGAGGAACTCGAGCCGCTGGTTGTCCTCGCGGCCCGGCGCCGACATCGACGAATGGGTCAGCGCCTGGCGCAGCAACTCGGGGCGGGTGAAGCGGTGCCCAAGGCGCGCCTCGAGCGCGGATATCTCTGCGGAGCGTCTCATCACTGCAGCTTGTGGAAGAAGCGGTCCGCGCGCCAGGTCCAGAAGTACAGCATCGAGCGGCCGGCCGAGGAGAAGATCACCCAGTTGGCCTTGCCGATGAAGTTCTCGTAGGGGACGAAACCGACGCCGCCCGCGGCATTCGGCACGCGGCTGTCGGACGAGTTGTCGCGGTTGTCGCCCATCATGAAGTAGTTGCCCTCGGGCACGGTGTAGACGCGGGTGTTGTCCGAGCCCTGCATCGCGATGTTGAGGATGTCGTGCACCTTGCCGTTGGGCAGCGTCTCGGACCAGCGCGATTTCTCGCAGGTGCCGCCGGTGCCCACCGGGCCGTTCTCGCAGCGCGGGCGCAGCTGCTGCGGGCCCTGCGGCTCGGCGGTCTCGGTGAAGGTGCCGTTGCGCTCAACCTCGACCGGCTCGTCGTTGATGTAGAGCAGACCGTTCGTCACCTGGATGCGGTCGCCGGGCAGGCCGATGACGCGCTTGATGTAGTCGGTGCCATGCACCGGGTGGCGGAAGACCGCGATGTCGCCGCGCTCGGGCTCGGAGCCGAAGAGCCGCTCGTTGTCGCCGCCGAGCCAGCCGCAGATGTCCTCGGCGTCGATGTCGATGCCGATCTGGGGCAGGCGGATCGAGGGGCAGGAGGCGTAGGAATAGCCGTAGCTCATCTTGTTGACGAACAGGAAGTCGCCGATCAGCAGCGTGTCCTTCATCGAGCCGGACGGGATCCAGAAGGGCTGGAAGAACAGCGTCCGGAAGACCCCCGCGATGAGCAGCGCGTAGACCACCGTCTTGACGGTTTCCATGATGCCGCCCGATTTTTCCTCTTTCGCCATGAACCCTGCCTTTGTGCCACCGTATCGCCCGGGCTTCATGGGCGCGAGACCCCTTGCTGTCAAGGCGATGGCCTGTCGCGCAGCCGCCCGCTTGCCGGGATCGTGAAACACCGGGACCTCGCGATTTCCCGCCGCCGGGCGCTCGAATGCGTCGCGGGGCGCGCTATGTCGCGCCGCAGGGCGCCGGTTTCGGCGTCATCCCGCGGCAGGATCGCGGAAATTCCGGGCCCGCGCGTTGTGACGCGGGCGAGGCGTTGCCATAAACGGGACAACGCAGAGGCGACTGACAGGAGGACACGCGTGACAGATCCGACCGCGACGGAAGCGACCGACCTTTTCATCATCGGTGGTGGCATCAACGGCTGCGGCATCGCGCGCGACGCGACGGGGCGGGGCTACTCGGTGGCCCTGGCCGAGATGGGCGACCTGGCCTCGGCCACGTCCTCGGCCTCGACGAAGCTGTTTCACGGTGGCCTGAGATACCTCGAGTACTTCGAGTTCCGGCTGGTGCGCGAGGCGCTCATCGAACGCGAGACGCTGCTGCGGGCGATGCCGCATATCTCGTGGCCCATGCGTTTCGTGCTGCCCTACCACCCGTCGATGCGCTTCGAGAGCGACACGCCGACCTCGAAGCTGCTGACCAGGGTGATGCCGTGGATGAAGGGGCGCCGCCCGAAGTGGCTGATCCGGCTGGGGCTGTTCATGTATGACAACCTTGGCGGTCGCCAGATCCTGCCCGGCACGTCCTCGGTGGACCTGCGCGGCGGCCCCGAGGGCGCGCCGCTCGACGACCGGTTCGAGCAGGCCTACGAGTATTCCGACTGCTGGGTGCAGGATTCGCGGCTGGTGGTGCTCAACGCCCGCGATGCCGAGGCCCGCGGCGCCCGCATCATGACGCGCACCAAGGTCCTGTCGGCGGAGCGCGAAACCAACCTCTGGCGCATCGAGGTCGAGGACACCGAGACCGGCGAACGCACGGTGCACCGCGCGCGCATGCTGGTGAACGCCGGCGGGCCGTGGGTGGGCGACATCATCCACCAGAAGGTGCACCTGAACGTGAAGGAGGGGGTCCGCCTCGTGCGCGGCTCGCACATCGTGGTCAAGCGGCTCTATGATCACGACAAGTGCTATTTCTTCCAGGGCACCGACGGGCGGATCATCTTCTCGATTCCCTACGAGGAGGATTTCACCCTCATCGGCACCACCGACGCCGAGCACCACGACCCCGACGCGCGGCCCGAGTGCACGCCCGAGGAAAAGCAGTATTTGATCGACTTCGCGAACCGCTACTTCAAGCGCAACATCACGCCGTCCGACGTGGTCTGGACCTACTCGGGCGTGCGGCCGCTCTACGATGACGGCGCGAGCAGCGCCACGGCCGCGACGCGGGATTACACGCTGAAGGTCGAGGGCGCGGGCGGTGCGCCGATGCTGAACGTCTTCGGCGGCAAGATCACCACCTATCGCCGGCTGGCCGAAAGCGCGCTTGCCAAGATCAACGACGCGCTCGGCCGTTCGGGCGAGGCATGGACCGCGGGCGTGCCGCTGCCCGGCGGCGCGTTCCCCGTCGACGGCGCCCCGGCGCTGGCGGAGAAGCTGCGCGAGGCGCATCCCTTCCTGTCCGAACGCTGGGCGCGGCGGCTGGTGCGCACCTACGGCACCGACGCCGAGGAGATCCTCGGCGACGCCACCACCGCCGAGGCGCTCGGCCCGGACTTCGGCGGCACGCTGACCGGCGCCGAGGTGAACTGGCTGATGACGCGCGAATATGCCCGCACGGCGCCCGACGTGCTCTGGCGCCGCACCAAGCTGGGGCTTCAGCTCGAAGAGCCGCAGGTGGCCGCCCTCGAGGACTACATGGCCGCCCGCCGTCGCGACGCGGCCCCAGCGCCCGCCAGCTGAGCACCACGTGACCGGGCATCGCCCCGGACCAGGCGCGGGCCGGCCCAGGGGACGGCGGCCCGCCATGAACGACCCCACGGGAGGAGAGACATGAGCTACATTCTCGCGATCGACCAGGGCACCACGTCCAGCCGGGCGATCCTGTTCGACAAGGATCTGAAGATCGATTCCGTCGCGCAGGAGGAATTCACCCAGCATTACCCCGACTCGGGCTGGGTCGAGCACGATTGCATGGACCTCTGGACCACGACCGCCGCGACCTGCCGGGGCGTGATGGAAAAGGCGGGCGTGCGCGCCGCCGATATCGCGGGCATCGGCATCACCAACCAGCGCGAAACCACGCTGGTCTGGGACCGCAAGACCGGAAAGCCGATCCACAACGCCATCGTCTGGCAGGACCGGCGCACCTCGGAGTTCTGCAAGAAGCTCAAGGCCGAGGGCCACGAGGAGACGGTCACCCGCAAGACCGGGCTGCTGCTCGATCCCTATTTCTCGGCCACCAAGGTCGCCTGGATCCTCGACAACGTCGAGGGCGCCCGCGCCCGGGCCGAGGCCGGAGAGCTGGCCTTCGGCACCGTTGACAGCTGGCTGATCTGGAACATGACGGCGGGCCACGTGCATGTGACCGACGCCACCAACGCCGCGCGGACGATGCTCTACGACATCCGGCACGGGCGCTGGTCCTCGACCATGTGCGAAATGCTGGGCATTCCGATGTCGATGCTGCCCGAGGTCAAGGACTGCGCCGCCGACTTCGGCATGGCCCGGTCCGACCTGTTCGGGGCCGAGATCCCGATCCTCGGGGTGGCGGGCGACCAGCAGGCGGCGACCATCGGGCAGGCGTGCTTCCGTCCGGGGATGCTGAAATCGACCTACGGCACCGGTTGCTTCGCGCTGCTGAACACCGGCGAAGAGCTGGTGACCTCGCAGAACCGGCTGCTCTCGACCATCGCCTACCAGCTCGACGGCAAGCGGACCTATGCGCTCGAAGGGTCGATCTTCATCGCCGGCGCGGTGATCCAGTGGCTGCGCGACGGGCTGAAGATCATCCGGTCGGCCAGCGAGAGTCAGCCCATGGCCGAAGCCGCCGACCCGACGCAGTCGCTGGTGCTTGTGCCCGCCTTCACCGGCCTCGGGGCGCCCTACTGGAACGCCGAGTGCCGGGGCGCGGTGTTCGGCCTTACCCGCAACAGCGGCCCCGAGGAATTCGCCCGTGCCGCGCTCGAAAGCGTGGGCTACCAGACCCGCGACCTGCTCGAGGCGATGCACGCGGACTGGTCCGGCGCCGAGGAGGCGGCGCTGAGGGTCGACGGCGGCATGAGCGCCTCGGATTTCGCGATGCAGTTCCTGGCCGACATCACCGGCGCCCCGGTCGACCGGCCGCGCGTGCTCGAGACCACGGCGATGGGCGCGGCGTGGCTCGCCGGCCAGCGGGCGGGGATCTATCCCGACATGGAGGGCTTCGGCGACCTGTGGGAGCTCGAGCGCAAGTTCGATCCGGCGATGGACGACACGAAGCGCGAGGAAAAATACGCCGCCTGGAAGCGGGCGGTCGAGGCCGCTCAGGCCTACTAGGCCGACCCGGCTTGACAATCGCCGCCCGCGGGCGCGAGTTGCGAAGGGCCGTGCCGCGGGGCGCGGCCCGATGCGTTTGAGAGGACAGGTGGAATGCAGACCGAGCATGGCGGCAAGACCGTATTCGGGGCCAGTCTCGGGATCCTGATGCTGGAAACGCGCTTTCCACGCATCCCGGGCGATATTGGCAACGCGCGCACATGGCCGTTCCCGGTGCAGTTTCGCATCGTGCGCAACGCCACCCCCGACAAGGTCGTGCGGCAGGACGCGCGGGTGCTCGTCGATCTCTTCATCGCGGCGGCGCAGGATCTCGTGGCGCATGGCTGCGATGGCATCACCACCAACTGCGGTTTCCTGTCGATCGTGCAGGACCAGATCGCCAGCGCGGTGCCGGTGCCGGTTGCGACCTCGTCGCTGATGCAGGTGCCGATGGTGCAGGCGATGCTGCCCACCGGCAAGCGGGTCGGCATCCTGACGATCTCGCCCGGCACGCTCACCGACGCGCATCTCTCGGCGGCCGGCGTCCCGCTCGACACGCCGGTGATGGGCACTTCGCCCGACGGCGAGTTTACCCGCAAGATCCTCGGCAACGCGTCCGAGATCGACTTCGCCGCCTGCCGCACCGAGATGCTGGCCGCCGGCCGTGCGCTGATCGAGGAGCACCCGGACGTCGGCGCCATCGTGCTCGAATGCACCAACATGACGCCCTACGCCGCCGACCTGCGGCGGGCGACCGGGCTGCCGGTGTTCTCGATCTACACCTTCCTGCAGTGGTTCCAGCAGTCGCTGATGCCCGACCGCTTCGCAGGCGGGGTCGACGACCCGCTGTTTTGAGGCGCGCGGTGGGTTGAAAACCCACCCTAGGCTGGCGCGCCGATCAGCGCTGGCGCTCAGTCGGGTACGTAGAGTTCCGAGTAGGCAAGCCGGACAAGCGCGCGGGTTTCCTCGCTACGGCGTTCGATGTGACCGCGCAGCGCCGCGACGGCGGCCTCGGTGTCGCGCGCCCGGACCGCCTCGGCGATGCGCCGGTGGGCGCCGAGATCCTCGCCGCCGCCGGGCGACAGGCGAAGCTGCCGCAGGTTGACGAGGCGCACGTAGCGAATGCGCTCGTAGACATTGCGCAGCATCCGGCACAGTTCGGCGTTGCCCGACAGCCCCGCGAGCTGCATGTGAAAGGCCTCGTCCATGCGGAGCAGCTCGGGCAGGTCGGTGCAGGCGGCGTACCGCGCTTCGGTGGCGTCGAGATGGTTGCAGAGCGCCGCGATGGCGTCGTCCTCGGCCGTCTCGATCCCGCGCCGCAGCGCCTCGGTCTCAAGCGCTGCGCGAACCTGGTAGAGGTCCTGCACCTGTTCCGGCGACAGCGTGCGGCAGAAGAAGCCCTGTCCGCTGACCACCGTCAGGAAGCCTTCGGCCACCAGCCGGTTCAGCGCCTCGCGCAGCGGCGTGCGGCTGACCGACAGCCGCCGCGTGAGCGCGGTTTCGTTCAGCCGGGCTCCGGGTTTGAAGTCGAAGCCGATCGCCATGTCGCGCAGCGTCTCGTAGGCGCGGTCGGCGCTGCTTTTGCCCTCTGTCATCGTCCCTCCGCCCATTCCCCTCCGGTGCCGGGCTTGCGCCGCGCGGCAAATCGGTGTTCGGTGCTGTATACAGCTTCGAATGCGATTCCGGAAGGAGACACCGATGGCCGCCACCCGCGAGCTCGGAAGCAACGAGATGAGCGGCGCCGAGGCGATGGTGCGCGCGCTCGAGGCCCATGGCGTCACCCATATCTTCGGGCTCTGCGGCGACACCACGCTGCCGTTCTACGACGCGATGCTGCGGCTCGATCACGGCATCACCCACGTGCTCACCCGCGACGAACGCTCGGCCTGCTACATGGCCGACGGCTTCAGCCGCGTGACCGGGCGCGTCGGCGTCTGCGAGGGGCCGTCCGGGGGCGGGGCGACCTACATACTGCCGGGGCTGATCGAGGCGAATGAATCCTCCTACGCGGTGCTCGCCATCACCACCGACATCTCGGTCGCCTCATACGGGAAATACCCGCTGACACAGGTCGACCAGGAGGCGCTGATGCGCCCGCTCACCAAGTGGAATACCGTGATCAGCCGCGCCGACCACATCCCGCGCATGGTGCGGCAGGCCTTCCGCGCCATGACGACCGGGCGCTCGGGGGCGGCGCACCTCGGGCTGCCCTACGACATCCAGTATGACCCGGTGCCCTCCGACGACATCTGGGCCGACCCGAAGCACGGCAGCTACCCGGCCTACCGCGCGGCCCCCGAGCCCGGCGCGGCCGAGGCGGCGGTCGCGGCGATCCTGTCGGCGGAGCGGCCGCTGGTGGTCTGCGGCGGCGGCGTGGTCATCGCCGACGCGATGGACGAGCTTGCGCGCTTTGCCGAGCGGCTCGACCTGGCGGTCGCGACCTCGATCTCGGGGCAGGGGGCGCTGGCCGACACGCATCCGCTGAGCCTCGGGGTGGTCGGCTCGAACGGCGGCACCGACGAGACCTGGGAGATGATGGAGGCCGCCGATCTCGTGGTCTTCATGGGCTGCCGCGCGGGTTCGACCACCACGGCGCGCTGGGAGCAGCCGAAGCCGGGCCAGCGCATCGTGCACATCGACAGCGACCCGATGGTGATCGGCGCCAACTACCCGACCGAGGTCGGCGTCGTCGCGGACCTTCAGCTGGCGCTTGCCGGGATGAACGCGGCGCTCGATGGACAGGACGGTCTGCCGGCCTTCGGCGGCGCGGCGGCGGTGGCCGACATCAAGGCGCGCAAGTTCGCCCGCTTCGATGCGCTCGCCAAGGCAGGCGAGGCGCCGATCCGGCCCGAGCAGGTCATCGACACGCTCAACCGCCTGCTGCCCGATGACGCCACGGTGGTCTCGGACCCGGGCACCTCCTGTCCCTACTGGAGCGCTTACGGCCAGCAGTCCCGGCCCGGGCGCCGCTTCATCACCAACCGCGCCCACGGAGCGCTGGGTTATGCGTTGAGCGCGGCGCTCGGGGCATGGTTCGGGCGGCCCGACGGCAAGGTGGTCGGGCTGATGGGCGACGGCTCCTTCGCCTTTGCCTGCGGCGAGCTCGAGACGGTGGCGCGAGTCGGTGCGCCGGTGACCTACGTGGTGTTCTCGAACGCCTCGTTCGGCTGGATCAAGGCCAGCCAGCGCGACGACTGCGACCGGCGCTACTACAACGTCGACTTCAACCGCACCGACCAGGCCGCGGTGGCGGCGGGCTTCGGCCTGAAGACATGGTCGGTGTCCGACCCCGCCGAGCTGGAGCCGGCGCTGGCCGAAGCACTGGCGCACGACGGGCCGACCCTGGTCGACGTGCGCTGCCAGCCACTCGAGGAAGCCGCCGCCCCGGTGCGGCGCTGGATGGGATAAGACAGATGAGCGACCACAGGATCGAGCAACTCCGGGTGCACCGGATCAACATCCCCGGCAAGGCGGTGCATTCCCACGGCATCGGCGACGTCGCGGGCATCCACACGGTGATTCTCGAGCTGATCACCGATACCGGGCTCACGGGCTGGGGAGAGGCGGCGACCTGGCCCGCCTTCACCGGCACCGCCGAGGCGGCGCTTGCCGCGCTGCATGTCTACCTGCGGCCGCACATCGTCGGCGCCGACCCGGTGCAGGTCGAGCCGCTGATGAAGACCGCCGAGACCGCCGTCGTCGGCCACCCCGAGGCCAAGGCCGCGCTCGAGATGGCCCTGCTGGATCTGGCGGGCAAGATCTCGGGCCTGTCGGTGAGCGAGCTGGTGGGCGGCCGGATGCGCGAGGACATGGGCCTGAGCTTTTCCGTCGCCAACCCGGATTTCGGCAAGGATCTCGAGGACGTGGCCGAGATGTGGGCCGACGGTGTGCGGATCTTCAAGATCAAGACGGGCTTTCGCGGGCATGACTTCGACCTGATGCGGCTGGAGCGGCTGCGCGCCGATTACGGCGCCGAGGCCGACCTGCGCATCGACTACAACCAGGGGCTCACCGCCTTTGACGCGGTGCGTCATATCCGCGATCTCGAGGCGTTCCGTCCGACCTTTGTCGAGCAGCCGGTGAAGATGCACGAGCGCGAGACGCTGGCGCATATCGCCCATGTGATCGACACGCCGATCATGGCGGACGAGTCGGTCTTCGGCGTGCGCGAGGCGCTCTACGGTGTGCAAATTCGCATGGCCGACATCTTCTCGCTGAAGGTGTTCAAGGCCGGCGGCATCCGCCGCGCGCTCGAGGTGGCGGCCATCGCCCGTGCCGCCGGGATCGAGGTCTACGGCGGCTGCATGTTCGAGACCGGGCTTGCGCATGCGGCGGGGGCACATCTCATGGCGGCACTGCCCGAGCTGCGGCTCGACTGCGAGTTCTACATGTCGCGCTACTATGCCGCCGAAGACATCCTCACCGCGCCCTTTCCGGTCGAGGCGGGGCGCGTGCATGTTCCGAAGGGGCCGGGTCTTGGCGTCGAGGTCGATCCCGCGCAGCTTGCGAAATACGCGGTGGAGCCGGCGCTCGGCTGAGCGGGCTCAGCCCATCAGCGCCCGGCGCAGCAGGTTCAGCCCGGCAATGAGCAGCACCCAGAGGGTGATCTTGCGGAACATCGCCTGGTCAATGCGGTCGTGCACCTTGAGCCCGATCCACATGCCCGCCAGCGCGGGGGCCAGCAGCAGCGCCGAGAACTGCACCGTCTGGGCGTTCAGCACGCCCGACACAACATGCGCTCCGGTCAGCGCCACGGCGCCCAGCCCGTAGGCGACGCCCTGGATGCGGATCTGCTCGCGCTTCTCGGTGTCGATGGCGGTGAGATAGGCCACCAGCGGCGGCCCCCAGACCCCGGACATGCCGCCGAGGAACCCCGCGACCGAGCCGACCGCAGCTTCGAGCCCGCGGTTTGCGCCGCCTGCCAGGTGCGGCCGCCAGCCGGCGATCTGCATCACGCAGAACAGCGCCACCGGCCCGCCGATCAGCGCCAGCATCACCGGCACCGAGAGCACGGTGACAAGCTGCGACGACAGGAGCAGGAACGCCAGGCCGATGCCGAGGAACACCCGGAAGCGGCGCACCGAGTGCAGCGCCGCGCGCGGGCCCTGCCGCAGTGCCTGGATGGCGTTGGTCGCGAGGGTCGGCAGGATGAGCCCGGCAAGCGCGATCTCGGGCGGCAGGAAGCTGCTGAGCCCCGAGATCAGGATCATCGGCATCGCGAATCCGACCATTCCCTTGATCAGGCCTGCCAGGATCGCGATACTGCAGGCAAGTGCCAGCCCGGCCGGCGACACGAGGGAAAAGATCACGTCCATTTCCCGCGCTTATCACGGCTTTCAACCCCCTGCATCAAGGAATTAGCGGGTAACAATAGAACCTATAGGTGCTATAATATGTATTTTTCTTGCGCTGCACCTGCAAAGTGGTTATTTGCGTGTGGACCCAGGAAAAGGAAATGATTCATGGCACATGACGGAGCGGACGTGACGCTTGGCCAGGGCATCCTGCTCGACGACCTGATGAGCCTCACCGGGGCGGCGATCGCGCCGGCGGAAGAGGTCCTCGAAAAGGCGAAACAGGCGGTGCGCGCAACGGTCGTGGAAGATGGCCGCGTTTCCGGAAAGCTGATCGAGGCGAACCAGTTCGCCGCCCACGGGCTGGCGTGGCTCGCGACCTATGTCGAGAGCCTGCGGCAGATGCAGTACTGGGCCGACAAGCTCACGGGCGAGGGCAGCTTCACCGAGGTCGAGCAGCTGATCCACCAGATCGCCTTCGGTGAATACCTCAGCCAGATCGCCGGCGGCATCCAGATGAACCAGGGCGAGATGGTGCGCCTGTCCGATCTGGGTCTCGACGCAGGCGCGCTCTCGGCGTTCCGTACCGACGCGGTCGAGACGCTGATGGCGCGCGGCAACACGCAGGGCGCCCGCACGCGTCTTGTCGAGCTGATGCAGGAACGCTCTGCCGAGATTACCGTTGGCAAGACCGGTCTCGACGACGAGCTCGAGATGATCCGCGAGCAGTTCCGCCGCTATGCCGTCGACAAGGTCGAACCCAACGCCCACGAATGGCACCTCAAGGACGAGCTGATCCCGATGGAGATCATCGAGGAGCTGGCCGAGATGGGCGTCTTCGGTCTCACCATCCCCGAGCAGTATGGCGGCCTGGGGCTCAGCAAGGCGTCGATGTGCGTGGTCTCCGAGGAGCTGTCGCGCGGCTATATCGGCGTGGGTTCGCTGGGCACGCGCTCCGAAATCGCGGCCGAGCTGATCCTCGCCGGCGGCACCGACGCGCAGAAGGAGAAGTGGCTTCCGGCGCTGGCCTCGGGCGAGAAGCTGCCCACCGCGGTCTTTACCGAGCCCAACACCGGGTCCGACCTCGGCAGCCTGCGCACCCGCGCAGTCAAGGACGACAACGGCGACTACACCGTCACCGGCAACAAGACCTGGATCACCCACGCCGCGCGGACGCACGTGATGACGCTGCTGGCGCGGACCGACCCGTCGAGCGACAACTACAAGGGTCTGTCGATGTTCCTGGCGGAAAAGACGCCCGGCGATGATGCCAATCCGTTCCCGACCGAGGGCATGACCGGCGGCGAGATCGAGGTGCTCGGCTATCGCGGCATGAAGGAGTACGAGCTCGGCTTCGACGGCTTCAAGGTCAAGGGCGAGAACCTGCTCGGCGGCGAGGAAGGCAAGGGCTTCAAGCAGCTCATGGAGACCTTCGAGAGCGCCCGCATCCAGACCGCCGCCCGCGCCATCGGCGTCGCCCAGTCGGCGCTCGACGTGGGCATGAAATACGCCGAGGACCGCAAGCAGTTCGGCAAGTCGCTGATCGACTTCCCTCGCGTCTCCGGCAAGCTCGCCATGATGGCGGTCGAGATCATGGTGGCGCGTCAGCTCACCTATTTCTCCGCCCGCGAGAAGGACGAGGGCATCCGCTGCGATCTCGAGGCCGGCATGGCCAAGCTGCTCGGTGCCCGCGTCGCCTGGGCGAATGCCGACAACGCGCTGCAGATCCACGGCGGCAACGGCTTCGCGCTGGAATACACGGTAAGCCGCATCCTCTGCGACGCCCGCATCCTCAACATCTTCGAGGGTGCCGCCGAAATCCAGGCGCAGGTCATCGCAAGACGGCTCCTCGGCTGACGATGTCGCAGACCCTCCGGCGGGGGTCTGCCTCGGCGGCACGCCGAAGTCCGGCAGCAAGTGATGGCACGCTGCCCCCCGCCTGGGAAGGATGCCTGCCTCACCAGCCATGAAAAGCGCCCTCCGGGGCGCTTTCTGCGTTTTGTCCGATCGGTGGGGAGAAGAATTTTCGTCGGAAAATTCTTTCCATGGGGCGGAGAGATTTTTCGACGAAAATTCTTCGCAGGTCGCTCTGCGGGGCCCACGGGCAGCGACATTGCGGGTCCACCGCACCTCCTGATCTCGATCAATGCCGCGATGCGGCGGGCGTGGTCTAAGATATTCGAAATTTCGAATGGAGGGCCAGATGGGCTACAAGGAAACGCTGTCCGACATGAAACCGCAGGTCAAGGCGTTCAACGCCGCGATCGGCGAGACCGCGCAGGGCTTCGGGGCCATCGCGAAGAGCCTCAAGGGCGATAGCGCGCTGACGCACAAGCAGAAGGAGCTCGTAGCGCTCGGAATCGCCGTGGCGATCCGCTGCGAGCCCTGCATCCTCTTCCACACCGAGGCGCTCGTTCGGATGGGCACCACCCGCGAGGAGATCGCCGAGACCCTGGCGGTCTGCGTCGAGATGGGCGGTGGCCCGGGTGTCATGTACGGCACCAAGGCGCTGGCCGCCTACGACGAGATGGCGGCTGTCTGACGCCTGCCATGCCACGAAAGGACAAAGGATGACACGTATTCTCAAGGCCACGGTCGTCGCGGTCTTCACCCTCGCGGGCATGGCCGCGGCCCAGGAACCGGGTGCGCATTTCATCGAGAGCTGGGATCTGGACGGCGACGGCCGGGTGACGCTGGCCGAAGCGCAAGAGCGTCGGGGCGATGTGTTCTACACCTTCGATGCCGACGAGAACGGCACACTCGATGCCGAGGAATACGCCGTCTTCGACGAGGCGCGCGCCAACGACATGGCAGGCCAGCCCGGCGCAGGGCGGGGCGCGATGTCGGTCGTTGCCGAGGGAATGACGCTCGACGCGAACGACGGCGACGGTGACGGGGCGGTGACCGAGGCCGAGTTCCTCGGCGCCAAGCAGGGCTGGATTGCCATGATCGACCAGACCGGCGACGGCGCGGTCACGGCGGAGGATTTCGCCATGCTCCAGAAGGGGCAGCCCGCGAACTGAGCCAGGGCAAACAGGCGCAGGAAAGAGAAAAGGCGGCCCCTTCGCGGGGCCGCCTTTTCTGACGTCCAGTGCCGGATGCCGGCGCGGTGTCAGCCGCGCAGGGTGCCGCCGGTGGCCTTGCCGACCTTCTCGACGATCTTCGCGGCAACGGCCTCGATGTCCTTTTCCTTCAGCGTGGTCTCGCTGGGCTGCAGGCGCACGGTGATGGCCAGCGATTTCTTGCCCTCGCCGAGCGAACCGCCGATGAACTCGTCGAAGACCCGGACCTCCTCGATCAGCGCCTTGTCGGCGCCCGCGGCGGCGTTCACGAGGTCCAGCGCAGCGACATCGGCGTCGACCACGAAGGCGAAATCGCGTTCGACCGCCTGCAGGTCCGCGAGCTTCAGCGCCGGGCGGCCCGAGCCCGACTTGCGCGGCAGCGGGATTTCCTGCGGGTAGAGCACGAAGGCCACCGCCGGGCCCTTCACGCCCAGCTCGGCAAGCACCTTGGGGTGGATCTCGCCGAAGACGCCCAGCACCTTCTTGGGGCCAAGGCACAGCTTGCCATGACGGCCCGGGTGCCACCATTCCTCGGCGCCGCGCAGGATCTGCATCTTGGCAGGCGCGCCCATCGCCGAGAGCACCGCCTCGGCGTCGGCCTTGGCGTCATAGATGTCGACGGGGCGCGAGGCGCCGTGCACGTCCTTGGGGCCGGTGCGGCCGACGAGAAGGCCGGTCACCTGCGTGTGCTGTTCCATCGGCTCGCCGCCGTGGAAGGCCGCGCCGACCTCGAAGAGGGCCACGTCGGCGAAGCCGCGCGCCTGGTTGCGGGCGGCGGCCTGCAGCAGGCCCGGCAGCAGCTGCGGCCGCATGTGGCTCATCTCGGAGCTGATGGGGTTGGCCAGCATCGTCGCGTCGTCACCGCCGCCGAAGAGCTCGGCCGCCGCCTTGTCGATGAAGCTGTAGGTCACGCACTCGTTGTAGCCGAGCTCGGCCACGGTGCGGCGGGCGACCTGCTCGCGCTTCTGCATCGGCGACAGGATCGGCGCCGGCACACCGGACTGCGGGCGCGGCATCGGCTGGCCCTGCAGCTTGGTGAGCGATGCGACGCGTGCGACCTCTTCCACGAGATCGGCCTCGCCCATCACGTCGGGGCGCCAGGTCGGCACCTGCGCCATGTCACCGTCGAGCGTGAAGCCGAGCGCGGTCAGCGTCGCGCGCTGCTCTTCCGCCGGGATCTCCATGCCGACGAGCGAGATCACCCGGTCGGTGTCGAGCTTGTAGGCGCGCGACACGTCCGGCACCTCGCCTGCGACGATCACCTCGGAGGCCTCGCCGCCGGCAATGTCGAGGATCATCTGCGTTGCCGCCTCGATCCCCGGCGCCGCCGAGGCCGGGTCGATGCCCCGTTCGAAGCGGTAGCGGGCGTCGGAGTTGATCTTGAGGCCACGGCCCGTGTAGGCGGTGCGGATCGGATCGAAATAGGCCGCCTCGACGAAGACGTTCACGGTCTCGTCCGACACGCCGGTCGGCTCGCCGCCCATCACGCCGCCAAGGCTCTCGGGGCCGCTGTCGTCGGAGATGAGGATCATCCCCGGCTCCATGGTGTAGGTCCGCTCGTCGAGGGCCTCGAGCGTTTCGCCGCCCGCGGCCGCGTGCACCCGCAGGCCGCCCGACACCTTGTCGGCGTCGAAGACGTGCAGCGGGCGGTTGCGGTCGAAGGTGAAATAGTTGGTCACGTCCACGAGGAACGAGATCGGGCGCAGGCCGATGGCCTTGAGCCGGTCCTGCAGCCATTGCGGCGAGGGGCCGTTCTTCACGCCGCGGATCACCCGGCCGCAGAACACCGGGCAGCCCTCTTTCGCGCTGTCCTCGATGGTCACCGAGACGGGGCAGGGGAAGGCACCGGGCACGGTCACCTCCGCAAGCGGCTTCAGCGTGCCGAGCCCGCGCGCCGCGAGATCGCGGGCGATGCCGTGCACGCCAAGCGCATCGGGGCGGTTCGGGGTGATCGCGATCTCGATCACCGGATCGACCTTGGCCGGGTCGTTCTCGGCCAGCCAATCGGTGAAGCGCTGGCCGATCTCGCCCGAGGGCAGCTCGATGATGCCGTTGTGCTCGTCGGAAAGCTCCATCTCGCGCTCGGAGCACATCATGCCGAAGCTCTCGATGCCGCGGATCTTGCCGACCTGGATGGTGGTGTCGATGCCGGGGACATAGGTGCCGGGCTTGGCCACCACGACGGTGATGCCCTCGCGCGCGTTCGGTGCGCCGCAGATGATCTGGCTCGGGCCCTCGTCGGTCTCGACGGTGCAGACCCTGAGCTTGTCGGCGTCCGGGTGCTTCTCGGCGGCCGTTACCTTGCCGATGGTAAAGGCGGAAAGACGGTCGGCGGGGTTCTCGACCCCTTCGACTTCGAGTCCGAGATCGGTGAGGGCCTCGGTGATCTCGTCGACCGTGGCCGTGGTGTCGAGGTGCTCTTTCAGCCAGGAAAGCGTGAATTTCATCGCGGTGCCGCCCGGGGTTGGTTGTCCGTGTCCGCAGCGCCTTACCCCATCGCGGCGCAGGGGGAAAGGGGCGCGGCCAAATGCCCGGCGCGCAGGCCAGAGCGCGTTTGCCATCGCGGTGTTTTCCCCTAGGCTAATAGCCACGGCCAACAGCCAAGACACGCAACGGCCGACAGCCACCAACCGCAGCAGACCGGGGATCTCGCCCGAATGACAGCCGAGCCGGATCTCGACACCCTGCTGGCGCAGAGCCGCCGCCGCGCGCGGCTTGGCCTGTGGCGGCGCAACACCTCGGACTGGGTGCTGTTTCTCGCGGGGGCGGGGCTGATCCTCTGGGGCGTCTTCGCCGGGGCGCAGGCGATGCGCTACAACTGGCAGTGGTATCGCATTCCGGACTACTTCTGGCGCGAAATCGACGGCGAGATCATCTGGGGCCCCTTCGTGCGCGGCCTGTTGGTCACGCTCGAGATCACGCTCTGGGGCGCGCTGCTGGCCTTTGCCATCGGGCTCGCGGTGGCGCTTCTGCGGCTGTCGCGCAGCTGGGCCGGGCACGCGCTGGCCACGGCCTATCTCGAGCTCATCCGCAACACGCCGCTGCTGGTGCAGATGTATCTCTTCTACTTCGTGCTGTCGCCGATCCTCGGGATCGACCGCTTCTGGACCGGGGTGCTGGCGCTCGCGGTTTTCGAGGCGAGCTTCATCTCGGAAATCCTGCGCTCGGGCATCCTGTCGGTGCCGCCAGCGCAGTGGGAGGCAGCCTCGTCGCTGGGGATGCGCGGCTACGCGACCTACCGCAAGGTGGTGCTGCCGCAGGCGGTGCCGCTGATGCTGCCGCCGCTGACCTCTTCGCTGGTGAACCTCGTGAAGAGCTCGGCCATCGTCTCGACCATCGCGATCTTCGACCTCACCAACGAGGGCCGCACGGTGATCGCCGACACCTTCATGACATTCGAGGTGTGGCTGACCGTGGCGGCGATCTACCTTGTGCTCACCATCAGCCTTTCCGCCGTGGCAAGCTGGCTGGAACGCCGCGCCCGGCGCCACACCGATCCATGATTTCAGGACACGACAACAGGGAGTTTCCCACATGAGCCTTTTCCGCACCCTTGCCCTCGCCGCGACCGCGGCGGTCGGGATCGCCTCGGCGGTGCCGGCGCAGGACACCCAGCAGGGGCTGTCGCAGGACAGCGTGATCGAGAGCATCAAGCGCGAGGGCGTGCTCAAGGTCGGCATGTCGACCTTCGTCCCCTGGGCGATGCGTGACAAGAACGGCGATCTCATCGGCTTCGAGATCGACGTCGCGAAGCAGCTTGCCGAGGACATGGGCGTCGAGGCCGAATTCGTGCCGACCGCCTGGGACGGCATCATCCCGGCGCTGCTGGCCGGCAAGTTCGACGTCATCATCGGCGGCATGTCGATCACACCACAGCGCAACCTGACGGTGAACTTCACCACGCCCTACGCGCGCTCGTCGCTGGGCGTGATGGCGAATATCGAGACCGCGCAGGACATCGAATGGCCCGAGGGCTTCGACTCGACCGACGTGACCTTCGCCTGCCGCCGCGGCGGGTCGCCCTGCGACTACATCCGCGACACCTTTCCCAAGGCGACCGTCCGCCTCTTCGATGACCAGAACCAGGTGATCCAGGAGGTGCTGAACGGCAACGCCGACGTGATGATGTCGTCGCAGCCGCTGCCGGCCTTCATCATCTACGACAACCCCGAAACGGTCTACGCGCCCACCGACGAGCTGATCGAGGCGTCGTCCGAGGCCTTTGCCGTGCGCAAGGGCGATCCGGACGCGCTGAACTTCTTCGACAACTGGATCCTGCTGCGCAGCAACGACGGCTGGCTCGAAGAGCGTCACGACTACTGGTTCGGCGGCCGCCCCTGGGCGGACCAGGTCCCGGAATAAGGAGCTGACGGGGCGGCCGCGCGCCGCCCCGCGCACGCATGTATCCCGATCCCGACCGCAAACGCCGCTTCGGCCTCATCGACTTCCTGCTCATCGCGATGGTGCTGGGCGGGGTGGCATACGTCTGGCACCGCGTGTCCGACGTGCTCGCCTACAAGTGGAACTGGTCCTACCTGCCGGGGGTGCTCTTCCGGCAGACCGAGGGCGGCTGGTACGAGCCCAACCTGCTGCTCGAGGGCTTCCTGACGACGATCCGGCTATCGCTCTGGGCGATGCTGATCGCGAGCCTGCTGGGCGTGGTTCTGGGGGTGATGGCGAGCCGGCGGCGCCTGCTGCCAAGGCTCACCACGACCGCATACGTCGGGCTCATCCGCAACATCCCGCCGCTGGTGTTCGTCTTCGTCTTCTACTTCTTCGTAAGCTCGCAGGTGATCCCGGCGCTCGGAGTCGACTCGTGGGCGCGCGACCTGTCGCCGGGGATGGAGCGGGTGGTGGGCGTGCTCGCCGGGCCGCCGAACCTGCTCGAGAACTTCCTTGCCGGGGTGCTGAGCCTCGCGATGTTCGAGGCCGCCTACATCGCCGTCATCGTCCGGGCCGGCATCGAGGCGGTGCCCGAGGCGCAGGTCGAGGCGGCGCGCAGCCTCGGGCTTTCGGGCCTCCAGACCTTTCGGCTGGTGGTGCTGCCGCAGGCATTTCGCAAGGTGACGCCGCCGCTTGCCAACCAGTTCATAATGCTGGTCAAGGACAGCTCGATCGTGTCGCTGATCTCGGTGCAGGAGCTGACGTTCACCGGCACGGAAATCGCCGTCTCGTCTCAGCGCCGCTTCGAGACCTACATCGTCGTCGCGGTGCTGTATTTCCTGCTGTGCTTCGGGCTGTCGCGGCTCTTTGCTCGGCTCGAGCGGCGCCAGCAGCGCAGCGGCCCGGGCTGAGCTCCAGCCCGGACCGCCGACGTGGTCAGCGCGGCTCGAAGTAATCGAGCGGGATCTTCAGGTAGCTGCGACCGTTATCCTCGGCCGGCGACTTGCGCCCACCGCGCGTGTTGATCTGCAGCGCTGCGAGCATCTGCGTCGGCAGCGGCAGCGTGCCGTCGCGCTTGTCACGCACCGCGCGGTATTCCTCTTCCGACGGGTCGTCCTTGAGGTGGATGTTCGACGCCTTGTGCTCGCCCACGGTGGCGCAGCAGGCCGCGTCGCGGCCATCGGGCGCGTAGTCGTGGCCCACGAACAGGCGGGTCTCGTCGGGCAGCGCGAGGATCGTCTGCAGCGTCTGGTAGAGTTCCTTGGACGAGCCGCCGGGGAAGTCGGCGCGCGAGGTGCCGCTGTCGGGCATCATGAAGGTATCGTGGACGAAGGCCGCGTCGCCCGCGACATAGGTGATCGAGGCAAGCGTGTGGCCCGGCGAGAAGATCACCTTGACCGGGATCTCGCCGACCGTGAACTCGTCGCCGTCGGCCCAGAGCTTGTCCCATGCCGCGCCGGTCGTGTCGAAGTCGTCGCCGAAGTTGTAGATTCCCTTCCACAGCTTCTGCACCTCGGTCACCTTCTCGCCGATGGACTGCGGGGCGCCCAGCTTCTCCTTGAGGTAGGCCGCCGCGGAAAGGTGATCGGCATGGGGGTGGGTGTCGAGGATCCAGACGATCTCGATGCCGGTCTGCGCGATGTAGTCGAGGATCGCGTCGGCGCTTTCGTGGGTGATCGCGGCGGCCTGTGGATCGAAGTCGAGCACCGGGTCGACGACCGCCCCCTTCATGGTGGCGGGATCGTGAAAGACGTATTGCCAGCTTCCGGTTGTCTCGTCCCAGAAGCCTTTGACTGTTGGGCTGTGGGTCATCTCTGTCCTCTCCGTGTCTTCGCGGCCGGCCGTGAGCGCCGGCGTCTCAAGTATGATATCTTCCGAATAAGAGATATGTTCCGCGGAGGGCGAAATTCCAGCCCGCGGGGGCGCGCGAAAAGAGCGCAGGCGGGGAGGGGATGCGCAATGAAAAGGCGCCGGACCGTGGTCACGATCCGGCGCCTGTCTCATGTCACGCGGGCCTCAGTCTCAGGTCGAGGCGTCGGCCTTCTGCGCGTGTTCGCGCACCTGTTTGCGGGCGAACACCCGGTAGACCACCGTGAAGAACAGCGGCACGAAGAGCACGCCCAGCACGGTGCCGGTGATCGTCCCGCCCAGCACCGCCGAGCCGACCGCGGTGCGGCCGCCGGCGCCGGCGCCGGTCGAGAGCACCAGCGGCACCACGCCCAGCGTGAAGGCGAGCGAGGTCATGATGATCGGCCGGAAGCGCTGCTTGGCCGCTTCCTTGGTCGCGGTGAACAGATCCTCGCCGGCATCGAAGCGCTCTCGTGCGAATTCCACGATGAGGATGGCGTTCTTGCCCGTCAGGCCGATGACCGTCAGCAGGCCGACCTGGAAGAACACGCCGTTCTCGAAGCCGAACCAGTAGGCCGCGCCCATGGTGCCCAGCACGCCGATCGGCATGGCGAGCATCACCGAGAAGGGGATGGTCCAGCTCTCGTAGAGCGCCGCGAGGCAGAGGAAGATCGCCGCCAGCGACAGCGCGTAGAGAAGCGGTGCCTGGCCGCCCGAGGAGCGCTCTTCCAGCGACAGGCCGGTCCAGGCGATCGTGTAACCGGGCGGAAGCTGCGACACGATGCGTTCCATCTCGGCCATCGCCTCGCCGGTGGTCACGCCGGGCGCGGGCGAGCCCTGGATCTGCATCGACGGGACGCCGTTGTAACGGTTGAGCCCCTGCGCGCCGTAGGTCCAGCTTTCCGAGGTGAAGTTGGCGAAGGGCACGAGGTCGCCGTTGGCGTTGCGCACCCGCCACTTCTGCAGATCGGAGGGCGTTGCCCGGCTATCCGGCGCGCCCTGCACGTAGACGCGCTTGATGCGACCGTTGTCGACGAAGTCGTTCACGTATTGCCCGGCCCAGGCGATCGACAGCACGTTGCCGACGTTCGTGGGCGTGACGCCCACGGCCCCGGCCGCACGCCAGTCGATGTCGAGCTCGAACTGTGCCGCATCCTCGAGCCCCGAGGGCCGCACCGAGGCGATCATGTCGCTCTGCGAGGCCATCCCGAGCAGCTGGTTGCGCGCGTTCAGGAGCTGTTCGTGCGTCTGCCCGCCCTGCGCCTGCAGGAAGAAGTCGAAGCCCGAGACGTTGCCCAGTTCGATGACCGAGGGTGGCACGATCGGGAAGACCTGCGCGTCCTGGATGGCCATGAAGGCGGGGAAGGCGCGGTTCGCCACCGCCTGCACGCTCAGGTTCGGATCCTGGCGTTCCTCCCAGTCCTTCAGTCGCACGAAGGCGATGCCCATGTTCTGGCCCTGCCCCGCGAAGGAGAAGCCGACGACGCCGAAGACCGACTCGACCGCCTCGCTCTCGTTCTCGAGGAAGTGCGCCTGCACCTGCTCGAGCACGTCCTGCGTGCGTTCGGCCGTGGCGCCGGTGGGCGCCTGGATGATGGTCATCAGGATGCCCTGGTCCTCGGCCGGCAGGAAGCCGGTGGGCGTGTTGTCGAAGAGCCAGACCATGCCGCCCGCGAGCGCGAGATAGACGACGAGCATCCGCAGCGGACGCTTGATGATGGCACCGACGGTGCCGCCGTAGCCATTGGTGGTCTTCTCGAAGCCCCGGTTGAACCAGCCGAACAGGCCGCGCTTGGTGTGTTCGGCATCCTTGGCCTTGAGCAGCGTTGCACAAAGCGCGGGTGTCAGGGTCAGGGCGACCAGCACCGATAGTGCCATGGCCGAGACGATGGTGATCGAGAACTGCCGGTAGATCACCCCGGTGGAGCCGGGGAAGAAGGCCATCGGCACGAACACCGCCGAGAGCACCAGCGCGATGCCGACAAGGGCACCGGTGATCTGGCCCATCGACTTGCGGGTCGCCTCGCGCGGGCCGAGACCCTCTTCCTCCATGATCCGCTCGACGTTTTCCACCACCACGATGGCGTCGTCGACGAGCAGGCCGATGGCCAGCACCATGGCGAGCATGGTCAGCGTGTTGATGGTGAAGCCGGCGGCGGCAAGAATGCCGAAGGTGCCGAGGATGACGACCGGCACGGCCAGCGTCGGGATCAGCGTCGCACGGATGTTCTGAAGGAACAGGAACATGACGCAGAACACGAGGATGATCGCCTCGAACAGGGTCTTCTGCACCTCGTGGATCGAGATCTCGATGAACGGGGTGGTGTCATAGGGAATGACGTAGTCGACCCCTTCGGGGAAGAACTCCTGGTATTCCTCGAGCCGCTCCTTGACCCGCTCGGCGGTGTCGAGCGCGTTGGCGCCCGAGGCAAGGTTCAGGGCCATGCCCGACGACGGCTGGCCGTTGTAGCGGGCGATGGTCGAGTAGTTCTCGGCGCCGATCTCGACTTCGGCCACGTCCTGCAGCAGCACGAGGCCACCGTCGGTTTCCGACCGCAGCACGATGTTGCGGAAGTCTTCGGGGGTCGAGAGCAGCGACTGCGCGGTGATCGTGGCGTTGAGCTGCTGGCCCTCGGGGGCGGGCAGGGTGCCGAAGGCGCCGGCCGAGATCTGCGCGTTCTGCGCCGAGACCGCGCTCACCACGTCCGAGGGGGTCATCTCGAACGCCGAGAGCTTCGAGGGGTCGAGCCAGATCCGCATGGCGTATTGCGCACCGAAGACCTGCGCGCCGCCCACGCCCTCGATGCGGGCGAACTCGTCGACCATGTTCGAGTTCAGGAAGTCCGAAAGGTCCGCCTGGTCGAGGTTGCCGTCCTGCGAGATGAGGCCGATCACCATGAAGAAGGAGGACGAGGCCTTCTCCACGGTCACGCCCTGTCTTTGCACGGACTCCGGCAGGAGCGCGGTCGCCTGGCTGAGCTTGTTCTGAACCTGGACCTGCGCGACGTCCGGGTCGGTGCCGGATTCGAACGTCAGCGTGATGCTGGCGGTCCCGGCCGAGGTGGACGACGACGACATGTAGCGCATCCCGTCGAGCCCGGTCATCTGCTGTTCGATGATCTGGGTCACGGTATTGGCGACGGTCTGGGCCGAGGCACCGGGGTATTGCGCGCTGATCCGCACCGAGGGCGGCGCGATCTGCGGGTATTGCGCGATCGGAAGCGTGAGGATCGACAGGACGCCGATCCCCATGATGAGGATCGAGATCACCCACGCAAAGACCGGGCGGTCGATGAAGAAACGGGCCATTGGGGACTCCTGGCGCCAGGGGCGCGGCTAATCTGCGGCTTAGTCTGCGGCGGTCTCGGCGTCGGCTGCGGGCTCTGCGCCTTCGGTGTCGCCGGTTGCGTCACCTTCGGCTGCGGGGGCCTCTGCACCGGCACCTTCGGCCGGGGGCGCGGAGGCCTCCCCGCCTTCGGCCTGCCGCTCCTGCGGGGTCACGGTCATGTCGGCGGACACCTTCTGGAGCCCGGCCACGATGACGCGATCCCCGGCAGACAGCCCGTCGGTCACGACCCAGTCCGAGCCCCGGTCGCGCTGGATGGTGAGCTGGCGCGGCTCCACGACGTTCTCTGCATTGACCACCATCGCCATGGGCCGGCCGCGGCGGTCGCGGGTCACGCCTTCCTGCGGGACCAGAACGGCACCTTCGACCTTGCCCTGCGGCATCTCGACCTGAACGTACATGCCCGGCAGGAGGAAATCGTCGGGGTTCGGGAACTCGAGCCGCAGCACGACCACGCCGGTCTGCTCGTTCACGTGCGGTTCGGCGGCGGCAAGGCGGCCGGTATGGTTGTATGTCGATCCGTCGGCCAGCTTGAGCGAGACGATCTGGCCTTCTTCCTCGGCCGCGTCCTGCCCGGAGCGCCGCCATTGCAGCAGTTCCGAGGCCGATTGCGTCACGTCCACGTAAACCGGGTCGAGCTGACGGATCACGGTGAGCGGCGTGGTCTGACCGGCGGTCACCAGCGCGCCCTGGGTCGCGTCGCTGAGACCGGCGGCGCCGGAGATCGGCGCCCGCACGACGGTCCGCTCGAGGTCGATTTCGGCCGACATCAGGTTGGCTTCCGCCACCTTGACCGAGGCCTCGGCCACGTCGCGCGCGGCGAGCGCGTCGTCGAGGTTCTGCTGGCTGGTCACGTTGCGGTCGCGCAGCTCCTGCTGGCGGGTGGCCTCGCGCCGGGCGGAGGCAAGCTGGGCCTGTGCCTGCGCGAGCGAGGCTTCGGCAGCGGCCTTGGCGGCTTCGTAGGTGGCGGCGTCGATCTGGTAGAGCGCGTCGCCCATCGCCACTTCGGAGCCTTCCTCGAACAGCCGCTCGGTGATGATTCCGTTCACCTGCGGACGGACCTCGGCCACGCCGGAGGCGGCGACCCGGCCGGGCAGGGTCGCGGTCAGCGTCACGTCGGACGATTCGAGCGTCACCACCGTGACGGCCTGGGGCGGCCGTTCGCCGCCCTGTTGCTGGGCCATGGCGGGCAGCGCCGCAGAAGCGGCCAGCCCGGCAACGGCGAGCGCGCGGCGGAGGCCGCGGAAAAATCCGTTGAGCATATCGTCACTCCGAAAAAAGGCAGTTTACCGCCGGTGCGCGGAACAGTCTTGAATGCCGATAAGGAAACCGCGTAGTTTTGTAAAGTGCGCGGTGACCCGGAGGGCGGAGTTTCAGTCCGGGCCGTGACGAAGGAGGCAGGATTTGAGGCAGTGCTCATCGAATGGTTGCGACAAGACCCCGCGCAGGCGGGGGCGTCCGGTCCAGATCGATCAGGAAACGCGCGAGTGCATGGTGCTCGATGCGGTTTCGGAACTGCTCAAGGGCTGCCGGCTCGAAGATGTCAGCATGTCCGCCATCGCGCGCCAGGCGGGCATGTCGAAGCGCACGCTCTACACGATCTTTTCCAGCCGCGAGGAACTGCTCGGCGCCACCTTCGCGCGGATCGGCCAGGCGCTGTTCCGTCCGCTCGACGAGGCCGAGCGCAGCCTGCCGCTGGTCGAACGGTTGCGCACGCTGCTCACCGTGGGCCAGGTCCCGATCTTCGAGAACGCGCCGCTGGAAGTGTTGCGCGCGGTCGTCTCCGAGGCGCCGATCTATCCGCGCATTGCCGAGCAACTCGACGCCGAGGGGCGCGGGGCGCTCATCCGCTACATCAGCCAGGAGCTCGATGCCGGCGTCGCGGAGGGGGAGGTGAGCCTGCACGGCATGGCGGCGATCGAGGCGGCCGAACTGCTGGTCGACATGGTGATGGGGGACACGCTGCATCGCCTGCTCACGCCCGAGACCCCCTGTGGCGGCCCGAGGGAGCACGAGGTGCGGCGGGACCGCGCGCTCACGATCTTTCTCGGCGGGCTTCGGCCGCGCTGAGCTTCCCGGACGACGCCGGGCGGGCTAGGCTGTCGCGATCGCCATTTCGATCCGGACCATTTGCATGATGCTTTCCCACGACGCTCTTCCGCCCCGCCAGGCGCAGCCCATGGCGCGGCTGGCCGGGGTGCTCTACCTCGCCATTATCCTGCTGGGGCTCACGAGCGAGCTTGCCCTTCGCGGCGCGCTGCTCGTCCCCGGTGACGCCGCGGCCACCGCCGAACGCATCCTCGCGGCGCCGGGCCTGCTGCGTGCCAGCCTTGCCGCCGACACGCTGATGGCGCTCGCCGACGTGGCGCTCGCGGTGCTGCTCTACCTCCTGCTGCGCCCGGTGAACGGGGGCGTCGCGCTCGCGGCTATGGTGTTCCGGCTGGTGCAGGCAGCGCTCATCGCGATGTCGCTGCTGTTCCAGCAGGCGGCACTGCTGACGCTCGACGCCGGGGGCGATCCGGCGCTGGCGCTGGGCGCGATGGAGATGCACGGCCACGGCTACGATCTGGGGCTGGTCTTCTTCGGCGTGAACAGCCTTCTGACCGGCTGGCTGCTCTGGCGGTCGGGCTGGGTGCCGCGGGCGCTTGCGGGGCTGCTGGCACTGGCCGGGCTGGTCTACCTGTCGGGCAGCTTCCTGCTGTTCCTGGCACCGGCGCAGGCGGCCGCCTTCCAGATGGCCTATGTGATTCCCGTCGTTGCCGAGACCGGCTTCTGCCTGTGGTTGCTGATCCGCGGCCTCGGCCCGCGCCGGCGGTAGCGCGGATCCGCGCCACGAGGGCGTGTCGGACATGGCGCGTCACGAGAAAGGACGCTCCGGTATCTTGCCAATTTCGTGCTGCGCTCGCAAAGTCGCCGCATGCAAATCTACCTGCCCATCGCCGAGGTTTCGGTCAACGTCTTCCTCCTGTTCGGACTTGGCGGGATGGTGGGTATCCTCTCGGGGATGTTCGGCGTGGGCGGCGGGTTCCTGATCACGCCGCTGCTGTTCTTCCTGGGCATCCCGCCGGCGGTCGCGGTGGCGACCGGGGCGAACCAGATCGTCGCGAGCTCGGTGTCGGGGGTGCTGGCGCATCTCAAGCGCCGGACGGTCGACCTGCGCATGGGCACGGTGTTGCTGGCGGGTGGCCTGATCGGCGCCGGCCTTGGCGTCTGGGTGTTCAACCTGCTCAAGGAGATCGGCCAGGTCGATCTGCTGGTGCGGCTCTGCTACGTGGTCTTCCTCGGGGTCATCGGTTCGCTGATGTTCGTCGAAAGCCTGAACGCGCTGCGCCGCTCGTCCAAGGGGGGCAAGCCGAAGCGGCGCCACCACGGCTGGGTGCACGGGCTGCCGTTCAAGATGCGGTTCCGCACCTCCGGGCTCTACATCTCGTCGATCCCGCCGCTGCTGGTGGGGCTGTCGGTGGGGGTGCTCTCGGCGATCATGGGCGTCGGAGGCGGCTTCATCATGGTGCCGGCGATGATCTACATCCTCGGGATGCCGACCAAGGTGGTCGTGGGCACCTCGTTGTTCCAGATCATCTTCGTGACCGCCTTCACCACGATGCTGCACGCGGTCACCAACTACACGGTCGACATCCTGCTCGCGCTGGTCCTGCTCATTGGCGGCGTCATCGGCGCGCAGATCGGCACCGCGGTCGGCACCCGCATGAACGCCGAGCAGCTGCGTATCGCGCTCGCGTCGCTGGTGCTGCTGGTCTGCGGCAAGCTGGCGCTGGACCTGTTCCTGACGCCGGGCGATCTCTACCAGCTGGGGGCGCAATGATCCGGGGTCTGCTCGCCCTGCTGATGCTCGTCGCGCTGCCTGCCCGGGCGGAAGAGGTCGTGATGGGCCTGAGCCACGACCGGGTGTCGATCAACACCAGTTTCGACGGCTCCGAGATCCTCATTTTCGGCGCCATCAAGCGCGAAACCACGATCAGCCAGGACCCGCCCCTGCAGGTCATCGTGACTTTGTCGGGGCCGGTGGCGCCCAGCACCGTCTGGCGGAAGGAGCGGCGGTTCGGCATCTGGATGAACACCGACGCGGTCGAGATCGACGAGGCGCCCTCGTTCTACGCCGTCGCGACCTCGGCCCCGTGGGAGAACGTCATCTCGGACGTCGAGGACCTGCGCCACGAGGTCTCGATCCCGCGCGCCATCCGTTCGGTCGGCGCGCCCATGAACATCACCGACTCGCAGAGCTTCACCGACGCGCTGATCCGCCTGCGCGAGAAGCAGGGGCTCTACCAGCGGCGCTTCGATAGCGTCGAACTGCGCGAGTCCACCCTGTTCGATACCTCCATCTCCATGCCCGCGAACATCGTCGAAGGCCGCTACCTCGTCAGGGTCCTGCTGACGCGCGGCGGCAAGGTGATCTCGCAGCACGTCTCCGAGATGGAGGTCGGCAAGGTCGGCATCGAGCG
The DNA here is from genome assembly GCF_003703915.1 of Salipiger sp. D13. Lineage (NCBI taxonomy): Bacteria > Pseudomonadati > Pseudomonadota > Alphaproteobacteria > Rhodobacterales > Roseobacteraceae > Salipiger > Salipiger sp. D13. The sequence continues at coordinate 249,746 of NZ_ML112591.1, read as the reverse complement.
CTGGCTTTTCAACCTGTCCCGAAACCAGCCGCTACTCTACGGGCTTCTCTCGCTGGTGATCGCCATCGCCGCGGGCTGGGGCGCGTCGGCGGCCTTCAGAGCACTGAAATCCGGATGACACGAAACGCACCTTCCCCCCGCTCCGCCTATCCCGTCTTCCTGCCCGTGCAGACGCGCTGGGACGACAACGACCAGTACGGTCATATCAACAACGTCACCTACCTGTCTTACATCGACACGGTGATCACGCTCTGGCAGATCGAGCAGGGCATGGACCTAGGCGGCGATGCGGGGATGCGCTTCCTCGTGGTCGAGAGCGGCTGCACCTACCACGCCGAAGCCCGCTTCCCGGACACGCTGCACGCCGGCATCCGTGTCGGCAAGCTTGGCAACAGCTCGGCCCGCTTCGAGGTCGGCCTGTTCCGCAACGACGATGAAACCGCCTGCGTCGAGGGCTTCTTCGTGCATGTCGCCGTCGATGCCGAGACCCGGCCGATGCGCATTCCCGAGCCAGAGCGCAGCAAGATCGAGGCGATCCTGGCGTCCTGACCGTCGTGCCGCGACGCGACCGGGGCGTTGACGCCGCCGGCGCAGGCCGCAAGGCTGAACCCCGAGAGGAGAGCGCCCATGTTGCCCGTCGATCCAGACCGTTTCCTGCAGGACCTTCACGCGCTGCGCCGCTTCGGCGCGGCGGGCACCGGAAAGGGCGTGTCGCGCCCGGGCTACTCCGAGCCCGACATCGCCGCGCGCGACTGGCTGGCAGGGCGGATGCGCGACGCGGGCCTCGCGCCCCGGTTCGACCCCGTGGGCTCGCTCTTCGGGCTGGCCGAGGGGCGATCGCTGCTGCTCGGCTCGCATTCCGACAGCCAGCCCGAGGGTGGCTGGCTCGACGGCGCGCTGGGCGTGATCGCGGGGCTCGAGGTGGCCCGTGCCGCGCGCGAGGCCGGCGGCCCGCCGATCTCGGTCGTCTCCTTCGAGGACGAGGAGGGGCGCTTCGGCGTCACCACCGGCAGTTCGGTCTGGGCCGGAAACCAGACGCTCGAGGGGGCCGACGCGCTGCACGACCCAAGCGGCCTGAGCTTTGCCGAGGCACGCGCCCGCTTCGGCGACCGGCGCGGCGATTTCGTCGATCCCGCGCAGTTCAGCGGCTACATCGAGATGCACATCGAGCAGGGGCCGCTGCTCGACGCCACGGGCGAGGCGCTGGGCGTGGTCGAGGCCATCGTCGGCATTCGCGACATGCATGTGACCTTCACCGGCCAGCAGAACCACGCCGGCACCACGCCGATGCACCTGCGCCGAGATGCCTTCCAGGCGCTCTCGGCCTTCAACGCCGCGCTCTCCGAGCGCTTCGCCAACGTCGTGACGCCGCAGACGGTCTGGACGATCGGCCATGTCGCGCTGCATCCGAACGCGCCGTCGATCGTGCCGGGCCGCGTGCGCTTCTCGATGCAGTGGCGCGACGGCGATGCGGACCGGCTCGACCGGATGGAGCAGATCATCCGCGACACCGCCGCCGACATCGCCGCCAGCCACTGGATGGATCTCGCCTACGGCCCGATGCTCGGGCTCGACCCGGTGACGATGGACAGGGGGCTGCGCGGGGCGCTTGAACAGGCCGCGCAGGCCGAGGCCCCGGGCCGCTGGCGCGTGATGCCCTCGGGCGCGCTGCATGACGCCACCAACGTGGCGCGGCTGATGCCGGTGGCGATGCTCTTCGTGCCCTCCATCGGCGGCATAAGCCATGATTTCGCCGAGGACACCGCCGAGGCCGATCTCGTCACCGGTTTGCGCGCACTGGCGCGTGCGGCGGCATCCGTAGCAGGCTGAGGCGGGAACCGCCGGGTTTCCATTGCGTTTCGATGCAAGACTGCCAGAGGATGTCAGCCATGACAGACCCCCATCCCATCGATGCCACCGACGCGCAGCTCGCGGTGCTGCAGAGACTGCTGAGCTCGACGACGGAAACCCACGCCTGGTTCGACGAGATCGCGGAGCGCGCGGAGCCCGGCTTTCGGCATGTCGCGGTGAAGTTCCGCGGACTTCACGTGGAACAGCGTGACCGGATCGCTGCGATCATCACCGCGGTCGGCGGCACGCCGGAGGCCTCGGGCGGTCTCCGCGCCTCGATCAACCGCAGCTCGGTGTCGCTGCGCGCGCTTTTCGAAGAGATCGACGGCGACATGATGCGCAGCGTCGAGGATGCCGAGGCCGAGCTTCTCGCCGAGTTCGACGCTGCCCTCAGCGCCCTCGGCCCCTCGCGCTACCGCGAGGAGCTGGAGCAGATGAAGGGCGAGCTGGTCGCACTTCTGTCGGAAGAGCTGGAGACGTAGGGGGAGGGTCTCACACCCACTCCACATCGCCGAGGAAAATGTAGCCGGCGCCGTAGATGGTCTTGATCAGGCGCGGGGACTTCGGGTCCTCGCGCAGCTTGGTGCGCAGGCGCGAGATGCGGACGTCCATGGCGCGGTCGAAGCTTTCGCCGGCGGCGCCGCCGAGGGTTTCCTGCATCTGTGCGCGGGTGATCAGCCGCTTCGGGCTTTCCAGGAACAAGCGCAGCACCTCGCCCTCGGCCTGGCTGAAGGGGGTCTCGGCGCCGCTCTCGTCCTCGAGGGCGAAGCGGTCGAAATGCGCGGTCCAGCCGGCGAAGCGGGCGGTGTTGCCGCGTTGCGGAGCGCTGCGGGGGCCGCGCAGTCGGGCGCGGATGCGGGCCACGACCTCGGCCGGGTCGAACGGCTTGATGATGTAGTCGTCGGCGCCCAGCTCGAGCCCGGTCACGCGGTCCTGCACCTGCGCGCGGCCCGAGATGATGATGACCGTGGCCCCCTGTTCCAGCGCCAGCCGGTGCACCAGCGTCAGCCCGTCGCGGTCGGGCAGGCCGAGGTCGACGAGGCAGACATCGGGGGTCGCGCGGTTCAGCGCGGCCTCGAACTCGGTGGCGCGGGCAAAGGTCAGGGTGCGAAATCCGGCCTCGGTCAGCGTCTCGGACAGCATCGCCCGGATCGCCGGTTCGTCGTCGAGGATGAATACCAGCGGCGCGGTCATGCGGCACTCCGGCGATGGCCGAGGAAGGCCGCGAGTTGCGCGGCGGTGAACGGCTTGGCGATGAGCGGCGCGCGGCGGCGGCCCTCGGCGTGCAGGGGGTGGTCGGGGGGCAGCGAGGTCATAAGGTGCACCGGAAGATCGGGCAGCAGGTCCGGCAGCACGGTGCCGGGTCGCTCGCCCTCGAGCGTGATGTCGGAGAGCACCAGAGCCACGTCGAGCCCCTCGGCCAGCGCGCAGGCCTCGTCGACCGAGGCGGCCTCGGCGACCGTATGGCCGAGCCCGGTGAGCATCTCGCGCACCTGCGCCCGCAGGTCGGCGTTATCCTCGACCAGAAGCACGAGGCCGGTCTGCGACAGCGCCTCGGCGCGGCGCAGCGGCAGGCGCAGGGTGACGCGGGCGCCGGGGGCGCCGTTGGCGAGCTTCACCTCGCCGCCGGCGAGTTTCACCATGTCGTAGACCATGGCGAGCCCCAGCCCCGTGCCCTCGCCGCCCTTGGTGGTGAAGAACGGGTCGAGCCCGTGGCGCAGCGCCTCCTCGCTGAAGCCGGGACCGGTGTCGGAAACCGAAAGCTCGAGCCAGGTGTCCTTGACCGTGCGCAGGGCGACGCTGATGCGGCCGGTCTCGCCGCAGGCGTCGGCCGCGTTCAGCACGAGGTTCAGGGTCGCGTCCAGCAACATGCCGGGATCGAGCAGGAAGTCGCCCTCGGCGCGGGCGTCGATATGCAGGCCGACACCCGCGGGCAGGGAGGGGGACGCCAGCGTCTCCAGTTCCCCGAGGAAGCGCGCGAGCGCCACCGGCTCGGGCCGCCATGCCCGGTGCGTGGTGATGTCGGCGATACGGTTGAGCAGGTCGCCGCCGCGCCGGGCCGCCTGCAGGGTGGCGGTAATCAGCGCCTCGGCCTCGGGGGCGTCGACCATGCGCGCGAGCTTCGACTGCATCCCGAGGATGATGGTGAGCAGGTTCGCGAAGTCATGCGCCATCCCCGAGGTGAGTTGCACCGCAAGCTCGCGGCGGCGGGTCTGTTGCAGCGCGGCACGGGCCTGCGTCTCCTCGGTGACGTCGTGGCTGAGGATGTAGACGCCGGGCTCGACCGGGTCGGGGGTGAAGACCGCCCGGATGCGGCGCGACGAGCCGTCGTCGGTGAACTCGAAGATGCTCTGCTCGCCGCCGAGCGCCCGTTCGAGATGCGGCTTCACCTTGTCGTAGGCCGGTCCCAGCGCCTCCGAGATGTGCCGCCCGAGGATGTCCGAAGGTCGCCCCGGCATCACCGACGACAGCCGCCGGTTGGAAAAGGTGTAGTGGCCGCTGGCATCCACGCGGGCAAGGTGGGCCGGCATCATCTCGGTGGTCAGGCGGGTGCGGGCCTCGATCTCGGTCAGTTCACGCCGGGCTTCCTTGAGCGCGGCGTTGGACGAGGCGAGCTCGCGGTTGGCGGCCGAGACCTCCTCGGAGCGCTTGAGCACCTCTTCCGAGAGCAGCTCGGAGCGGGTGCGCAGAAGCTGTTCCTGCTGCTTCATGGCGGTGATGTCGGTGTAGACCGTGACCCAGCCACCCTGCGGCAGCGGCGCGCCCTCGACGCTGATGGTGCGGCCGTTGGCGCGGGTGCGCTCCATGTAATGCGGCTCGAAGGCGCGGGCCTGCTCGACGCGGGTGGCGATGAAGCTCTCGGGATCGTCGACCTCGCCGTATTCGCCGCAGGCGACGAGATGCCGGATGGTCTCCTCGAAGCTGGCGCCGATGGTGGTGAGCCGCTCGGGCAGGGTGAACATCTCGGCGAAGCGCCGGTTGCAGACCGCCAGCCGCAGATCGCTGTCGTAGATCGACAAGGCCTGCTGGATCAGGTTCAGCCCGGCCTGTGTCAGCGCATCCCTGTTCATCATGTCCCCTCCGACAGCATGGCTAGCACCGCCGGACCCGGCTGAAAAGCGGCGCCGCTACGTCTCGTGGTCGAGAAAACGCTCGAAGGCGGCGAGGGTCACCGGCGAGACGTGGTGCTCGATCCCCTCGGGGTCGAGCTCGGCGGTCTCGGCGGGCACGCCGACCGCGCACTGCTGTATGTCTCGATGCGCCGCGACGTCATGGGCGCCTTCGCGATCCCGCCGCTGCACAGGGTGCTGGCCGTGCTGGGGGCGGGCTGCGTGCTCGGTCTGAACGGCGTGCTGCTGGCGGACACCTTCGGACTGCCGATCCCGTTCCTGAAGCAGGTGCCGGATGCCCCGGCGGGCGGGCTGTTACAATTCGTAAGAATTGGGAAAACATCACGAAAACATTGACCGTCAGCCTTTCCGTGATCCTAATGGGATCGGAATCGCATCGCCGGCCCCGCGCCGGCACCGGGGAAGAGGAGCCCCGGGCGATCTAGGGAGGATGACGCTTGGCATACATGTCCGAGGGCGCGGAAGGACTGCGCTCGATTCCGGCGCTGTTGCACAGGAACGCCACGCAGTTCGCGCGGCGCCCGGCCTATCGCGAGAAAGAATTCGGCATCTGGCAGAGCTGGACCTGGGCCGAGGCCGAGGCCGAGATCGAGGCCTTCGCGCTGGGGCTTCTGAACCTCGGCGTGGCGCAAGGGGACCACGTCGCGGTGATCGGCCGCAACCGCCCGACGCTTTACTGGTCGATGGTGGCGGCGCAGATGTGCGGTGCGGTGCCGGTGCCGCTCTACCAGGACGCGGCCGCCGAAGAGATGGAATACGCGCTGAAGCACTGCGGTGCGCGGTTCGTCATCGCCGCCGACCAGGAACAGGTCGACAAGGTCATCGATATCCAGGACGACCTGCACCAGTTCGAGCACATGATCTACGTCGATCCGCGCGGCATGCGGAAATACGACCACCGCCGGCTGCACGAGTATTCGCATGTTCAGGAGCAGGGTCGCGCCGCCCGCGACGAGTTCATCGGCGAGCTGACGCAACGCCGCGAGGCGCTGGGCTACGACGACAAGTGCGTCATGCTCTACACATCGGGCACCACCGGCAAGCCCAAGGGCGTGGTTCTGTCGAACCGCAACATCATCGAGACGGCGAAGCATTCGTCCGAGTTCGACAGGCTCGGCCCCGGCGAGGAGGTGCTTGCCTACCTGCCGATGGCATGGGTAGGCGATTTCATCTTCTCGATCGGCCAGGCCTACTGGACCGGCTTCTGCGTGAACTGCCCCGAGAGCGCCGAGACGATGATGACGGACCTGCGCGAGATCGCGCCGTCCTACTACTTCGCGCCGCCCCGGGTGTTCGAGACCCAGCTGACCCAGATCATGATCCGCATGGAGGACGCGAGTCCGCTGAAGCGCCGGCTCTTCCATCACTTCATGGAGCATGCCCGACGGGTCGGTCCGCGCATTCTCGACGGCAAGCCCGTCGGGGTCATGGACCGGATGAAATACGCGCTGGGGTCGGTGCTCGTCTACGGGCCGCTCAAGAACACGCTGGGCTTTTCGAACGTGCGGGTGGGCTACACGGCGGGCGAGGCCATCGGCCCCGAGATCTTCGATTTCTACCGGGCGCTGGGGATCAACCTCAAGCAGCTCTACGGCCAGACCGAGGCCTCGGTCTTCATCACCCAGCAGCCCGACAACGAGGTGCGGCCCGATACCGTCGGCGTGCCGAGCCCGGGCGTCGAGATCCGCATCGCCGAGAACGGCGAGGTGTTCTACCGCTCGCCCGGGGTCTTCGTGGAATACTACAAGAACGCCGAGAGCACGGCCGACACCAAGGACCCCGAGGGCTGGGTCGCGACCGGTGACGCGGGCTTCTTCGAGGAAGACACCGGCCACCTGCGGATCATCGACCGCGCCAAGGACGTGGGCAAGATGGCCGACGGCTCGCTGTTCGCGCCCAAATACGTCGAGAACAAGCTGAAGTTCTACCCCGACATCCTCGAGGCTGTGGTCTTCGGGACCGGGCGCGACCGCTGCTGCGCCTTCATCAACATCGACCTGACGGCGGTAGGCAACTGGGCGGAGCGCAACAACATCGCCTATGCCTCCTACCAGGAGCTGGCGGGGCACCCGAAGGTGCTCGAGACCATCCGCAGCCACGTCGAGGAAACCAACCGCTCGGTGGCCGAGGACCCGATGCTCTCGGGATGCCAGGTGCACCGGTTCCTCGTGCTGCACAAGGAACTCGACGCCGACGATGGCGAGCTGACACGGACCCGCAAGGTGCGGCGCAAGATCATCGCCGAGAAGTTCCACGACCTCGTGGACGCGCTCTACGACGGCTCGACGAGCATCTACACCGAAACGGAAGTGACCTACGAGGACGGTCGCAAGGGCCGGATCAAGGCCACGCTCACCATCATGGACGCGGAGACGGTGCCGGTGGCCCCGCCCGCGATGGCGGCGGAATGACCGGGATGGCGCGTGACGCTCGCCCGGGGCGCGCGCCGCGCGCCGGGCATCGCCCCACCCGCCATCCCGCGGGCCGCGGCGCAGTCCGGGGAGGCCGGGCATGATGGACGGGACGGCACAGGTATTCGGGGAACAACAGGAAAGGCAGGGCGCCGTGAAGGACACCGAGGGCTACGTCACCGAAGACGGCCGGCAGATCGGCGGCACGCTGATGGAGCTGCGCAACATCACCCTGCGCTTCGGCGGCGTCGTGGCGATCAAGGACATCTCCTTCGACATCCGCGAGGGCGAGATCCGCGCGATCATCGGGCCGAACGGGGCGGGCAAGTCCTCGATGCTGAACATCATCTCGGGGTTCTACACGCCGTCCGAGGGCGAGTTGTGGTACAAGGGCTCGAAGCGCCCGCCGATGAAGCCCTACGAGGTCGCCCGCATGGGCGTGGCGCGGACCTTCCAGAACATCGCGCTCTTCGAGGGGATGTCGGTGCTCGACAACGTGATGACCGGGCGGCTCACCAAGATGCACGCGGGCATCGCCAGCCAGGCGCTCTGGTGGGGCAAGGCCCGCGACGAGGAGATCGCCAACCGCGAGGTGGTCGAGAAGGTCATCGACTTCCTCGAGATCCAGGCGATCCGCAAGACGCCCGTCGGACGTTTGCCCTACGGTCTGAAGAAGCGGGTCGAACTGGCCCGTGCGCTGGCGGCCGAGCCGTCGATCCTGCTGCTCGACGAGCCGATGGCGGGGATGAACGTCGAGGAGAAGGAGGACATGAGCCGCTTCATCCTCGACGTGAACGACGAGTTCGGCACCACCATCTGCCTGATCGAGCACGACATGGGCGTGGTCATGGACCTGAGCGACCGGGTGGTCGTCATGGACTACGGCAAGAAGATCGGCGACGGCCCGCCCGACGAGGTGCGCCGCAACCAGGACGTGATCGACGCCTATCTCGGCGTGGCGCATTGAGGAGAGGGACATGCTGAACGACATCTTCATCAAGCCGTTCGTGGACATGGCCACGGCCCCCGACTTCCTGCTGCAGGTGCTGTGGGAGGGGCTGGTTTCCGGCATTCTCTACGCGCTGATCGCGCTCGGGTTCGTGCTTATCTTCCGGTCGAGCCGGATCTTCAACTTCGCGCAGGGCATCATGGTGGTCTTCGCCGCGCTGACCCTCGTCGGCCTGCACGCCATGGGGGTGCCGGCGTGGATCTGCGTGATCCTGACGCTGGGCGTCATGTTCGTGCTCGCGGTCACCATCGAGCGGGTGGTGCTGCGGCCGCTGGTGGGCCAGCCCGACATCATCCTCTTCATGGCGACGATCGGCATCACGCTGTTCCTCATCGGCTTCGGCGAGATCATCTTCGGCGGCGAGAACAAGGTGATGATCACCGAGGAGCTGGGCATCCCGACGGACTCGGTGGTGCTGGAGCCCTGGGGCGGTCTGCTGATCCTCGAGCAGAAGGACATCACGGCGGTGGTCGTGGCGGCCCTGCTGGTGGTGGCGCTGCTGGCCTTCCTCAACAAGACGCGCATGGGCCGGGCGATCCGGGCGCTGGGCGACGACCACCAGGCGGCGCTGTCGGTGGGCATCTCGCTGCAGCAAATCTGGGTGCTGGTCTGGTTCATCGCCGGGATCATCGCGCTGGTCACGGGCATAGCCTGGGGCGCGCGGGCCGGCGTGAGTTTCGCGCTCGAGGTCATCGCCTACAAGGCGTTGCCGGTGCTGATGCTGGGTGGACTCGAATCGATCACCGGCGCCATCGTGGGTGGCCTTCTGATCGGGATGCTCGAGAAGCTGTTCGAGATCTACTGGGGCCAGCCGCTGCTCGGCGGCAACACAGAGACGTGGTTCGCCTTCGTCCTCGCGCTGATCGTGCTGCTCTTCCGTCCGCAAGGCCTGTTCGGAGAGCGCATCATCGAAAGGGTTTAGCGCCGCTCCGGGCAATCCCGGCAAACCCTCCGGGGGAGGGTTTGAGGCGCTAAAGGGCGGAGCCCCGGGCAGGCGCCGCTCCGTGAAGAGCCCCTGCATGGGGCGGAGCAAGACGACAAGGGCAGGGGACGCTGGACCCGCCCGGAGACAGGAGAAGGCCCCGCGTGGGCCCCCGACGAAGACCCGGCGCGCCCGCGGGGACGGGTGCAACGGGAAGGGACGCGGCCCGGGACGGGCCCCGTCCGGCAAGGACCGGGCCGCCACGGTGACAGGCGGAGCGGGTGGCCGCGCAGGAGGAGACGCGGGGCCGCCGACCAAGGGAGAAGAGAAGAGATGGCAAAGCTGATCGCGATCCTGAATGTCATCGCCTGGGCCGGGTTCTGGGCCTTCGGCTATCTCGCGCTGACCGCCGACACGGCGGCGGGCGGGCAGCTGGTCACGGCCCTGATCCTCGCGGCGCTGGGTGCGGCGCTGGGGCTCTGGGCCTGGCTCTGGCTGGTGCGGCATTCCGAGGTGACGGGCTACGCGCAGGCCCCGAAACGTGCCTACCCCGACGAGGATCTGCGGCTGCACGAAGGCAGCCTCTGACACCGCTTCTCGCGGCTTCGAAACGACAGATTTCGCGGCGGATCTTCCGACCGCACCGGGGCCCCGCGCCCTGAGAGACAGGAAAGAGGACAGGGATGCTCTATCGCACGGCCGGACAATTCAAGACGACTTACAAGGCGGACCAGGCGCTGTTCCCGGTGCGGCAGGACGCGGTTCTGCTTGCCGTCATCCTCGCGCTCGTCTGGGTGATCTTCCCGCTGGTGGCGAGCGAGTTCACCTTCCAGACGCTGCTGATCCCGATCCTGATCTACTCGCTGGCGGCCCTCGGGCTGAACCTGCTCACCGGCTACGCGGGGCAGCTGTCGCTGGGCACGGCGGCCTTCATGGGGGTCGGCGCCTACGCCTGCTACAAGCTGGTGACGCTGATGCCCTGGCTGAACCCGGTGGTGGCGATCCTGTTCTCGGGAGTGTTCAGCGCCGGCGTCGGCGTCGCCTTCGGCATTCCCAGCCTGCGGATCAAGGGCTTCTACCTCGCCATCGCGACGCTGGCGGCGCAGTTCTTCCTCGTGTGGCTGTTCGAGAAATGGGCCTGGCTCTACAACTACAACGCTTCCGGTGCGATCCAGGTGCCCAACCTCGAGATGTTCGGCGTCTACGTGGCCGGCCCGCAGGCCTCGTCGATCGTGCAATACTACGTGGTGCTTGCGGTGGTGACGCTGCTGACGGTGGTCTGCATCAACCTCACGCGCGGCAACCTCGGGCGGACGTGGAAGGCCACCCGCGACATGGACATCGCGGCCGAGCTCATCGGCATCAACCTGATGCGCTCGAAGCTCACGGCCTTTGCCATCTCGTCCTACGTGGTCGGCGTGGCCGGGGCGCTCTTCGTCTTCATGTGGCGCGGCGCGGCCGAGCCCAACCTCTTCGACATCCCGCTGAGCTTCCGCATCCTGTTCATCGCGATCATCGGGGGGCTCGGCTCGATCATGGGCAACTATCTCGGCGCGATCCTGATCGTCGGCCTGCCGGTGGTGCTCAACACGTTGCCCGAGATGCTGGGTCTGCCGATCAGCCCGGCGACCGTCGAGCACCTGAACGTGATGATCGTCGGCGCGCTCATCCTCTTCTTCCTGATCATCGAGCCGCACGGGCTCGCGCGGCTCTGGGCGCTGATCCGGGAGAAGCTCATCATATGGCCGTTCCCGCACTGAGGCGGGCACCGGCGACACGTCATCGGACATCAAGGGAGGAGACACGATGATCCATTTCAAGAGGCTCGCCACGGCGGTGGCGCTCGGGGCCCTCGCAGCGGGCGGTGCGCTCGCGCAGGAGATCTCGGCCCCGAACCTCAGCTACCGGACCGGGCCCTTCGCGGCCACGGGCATCCCGGTGATGAACGGGCAGATCGACTATTTCACCATGCTCAACGAGCGCGACGGCGGCATCGGCGGGGTCAAGGTGAACTTCTACGAGTGCGAGACCGGCTACAACACCGAGAAGGGTGTCGAGTGCTACGAGAAGACCAAGAGCGACGCCATCGTGACGCAGCCCTGGTCGACCGGCATCACCCTGCAGGTCCTGCCCAAGTCGAACGTCGACGAGATTCCGATCCTGGCGCCCGGCTACGGCTTCTCGGCGATGGCGGACGGCTCGGTGTTCAAGTGGGCCTTCAACCTGCCGTCGTCCTACTGGGACGCGGCGTCGATGATCCTCAAGGGCCTCGGCGGTGACGACATGAGCGGCCTCGAGGGCAAGAAGATCGCCTTCCTGCACCTCGACCACCCGTTCGGCAAGGAGCCGCTGCCCTACCTCGAGAAGAAGGCCGAGGACGTGGGCTTCGAGCTGGTGCCGATCCCGGTCGGTCTCAAGGAGATGCAGAACCAGTCGGCGCAATGGCTGCAGATCCGCCGCGAGCGGCCCGACTACGTCGTCATGTGGGGCTGGGGCGCGATGAACGTCGGCGCGCTGACCGAGGCGGTCAAGACGCGCTACCCGATGGACCAGTTCGTCGGCGTCTGGTGGTCGGGCCACAGCGATGACCTTCAGGTCGTCGGCGAGGACGGCAAGGGCTACCGCTCGATCAGCTTCAACGCGCCGGTCGAGAACGCGCCGGTGATGGACGACATCAAGGAGTTTGTCGTCGACACCGGCAAGACCCAGTCCGACGAGGAGCAGCGCAGCGAGGTGTTTTACCAGCGCGGTCTGGTGATGTCGGCGGCGCTGGCCGAGGCAATCGCCGCGGCACAGACGCATTTCGAGACCGACGTGATCGACGCATCGCAGCTGCGCTGGGGGCTCGAGAACATCGAGATGACCGAGGAGCGCATCGCCGAGCTGGGCATGACCGGCATGGTGCCGCCGTTTTCGACCTCCTGCTCGGACCACACCGGTCACTCCGGCGGCTGGCTGCTGGAATGGGACGGCGAGAAGTTCGTCAAGGCGAGCGATCACCTGATGGCCGACGCCGAGGACATCGAACCGCTCGAGAAGCAGAAGGCGCAGGAATACGCCGAGGCCAACGCGCCGTGGCCGACGCAGGACTGCGAGATGTGATCTGACCCCTCCGGCGGCGGCGGATCCCGTCGCCGCCGGACCCTTCGACTGGATTTGGAGAGAGACGACCATGCTGGACGCCGGTGACACCCGCGAGACCCTGCTCGAGGTCAACAATATCGAGGTCATCTACAACCACGTGATCCTCGTGCTGAAGGGCGTGTCGCTGTCGGTGCCGCAGGGCGGGATCACGGCGCTGCTCGGCGGCAACGGCGCGGGCAAGACGACGACGCTCAAGGCGATCTCGAACCTGCTGCACTCCGAGCGCGGCGAGGTCACCAAGGGCTCGATCGTCTATCGCGGCGAGCGGGTGCAGGACCTCGACCCGGCGGCGCTGGTGAAGAAGGGCGTCATCCAGGTGATGGAAGGCCGCCATTGCTTCGAGCACCTCACCATCGAGGAAAACCTGATGACCGGTGCCTTCACCCGGCGTGACGGCAAGGGTGCGGTCGAGGCCGACCTGCAGATGGTCTACGACTACTTCCCGCGGCTCAAGGAGCGGCGCAAGAGCCAGGCCGGCTATACCTCGGGTGGCGAACAGCAGATGTGCGCCATCGGACGAGCGCTGATGTCGCGCCCCGAGACCATCCTGCTGGACGAGCCCTCGATGGGTCTCGCACCGCAGCTCGTGGAGCAGATCTTCGAGATCGTGAAGGCGGTGAACGAGGGCGAGGGCGTGTCCTTCCTGCTGGCCGAGCAGAACACCAACGTGGCGCTGCGCTTCGCCCATTACGGCTATATCCTCGAGAACGGGCGCGTGGTGATGGACGGCCCCGCCGCCGACCTGCGCGAGAACCCGGACGTCAAGGAATTCTACCTCGGCATGTCGGACGAGGGCCGCAAGTCGTTCCGCGACGTGCGCTCCTATCGACGCCGCAAGCGCTGGCTGGCATGACGGGAGCACATGCGATGCTTTCTCGCCCTGCCCATTCCCGAACCGCTCGTGCCGCCGCTTCTCGACGCGCAGGAGACCGTGCCGGTCGGCCGACCCGTGCCGGAGGAGAACCTGCATGTCACGCTGGCCTTCCTCGACGAGCAGCCGGATTTCGTGCTGGCGGAGCTCGACGCGGCGCTCTCGGCGCGGCGGCTCAGGTCCTGCGCGCTGGCGCTCGACGGGCTGTCGAGCTTCGGCGGCCGGCGGGTGAAGCTGCTGGCGGCACAGGTGGTGCCCGAGCCGGCGCTGGTCGCCCTGCGCGACGAGGTGCTGCGCGCGGTGCGGGCGGCGGGCATCGACCTGCCCCGCGAGCGGTTCCGGCCGCACGTCACGCTCATCCGCTTCGGCAAGGGCCTGCGCCCCGAGGACCGCTCGCGCTTCGAGGCGGGCGTGGCGCGGGTGGTGAGCCTGACCTCGCGTCCGGAGCCGGTCACCTCTCTGCGGCTGGTGGGCTCGACGCTGACGGCCGAGGGGCCGCTTTACGAAACGCTGGCGGACTACCCGCTGGAGGCATGATCCGGGACAGGACAGGGAGGCTCGGATGAGCAGCTATTTCGACGATCTGGAAACCCGCAGCGCTGACACCCGCGCGGCGGCACTGGCCGAGGCGCTGCCGGTGCAGATCGCCCGCGCGCAGAAACTGCCGGGCTATGCCGGCGCGCTCGCGGACATCGACCCGGCCGAGGTGACCGACCTCGCGGCGCTGGCGAAACTGCCGGTGCTGCGCAAGTCGGCGCTGGTCGAGGCGCAGGGCCCCGAGGCGCCCTTCGGCGGCTATGCCGCGCGCCCGGCGCATGGCTTCGCGCATGTGTTCCAGTCGCCGGGACCGATCTACGAGCCGGGCGGCATCGAGCCGAACTGGTGGCGGCTGGGCCGCTTCCTGCACGCCTGCGGCGTCGGCCCCGGCGACATCGTGCAGAACTGCTTCGGCTACCACCTGACCCCCGCCGGCATGATCTTCGAGAACGGCGCCCGGGCCGTGGGGGCGGCGGTGCTGCCTGCCGGCACCGGCCAGACCGAGTTGCAGGCGCGGGCGGCGCATGACCTCGGCGTCACTGCCTACGCGGGCACGCCCGACTACCTGAAGGTGATCCTCGAGAAGGCCGACGAGATGGGGCTGGCGCTCAAGATCACCCGGGCGGCGGTCTCGGGCGGGGCACTGTTCCCGTCGCTGCGCGAGTATTACGCCGACCGCTGGATCACCTGCCGGCAGTGCTATGCCACCGCCGATCTCGGGATGGTCGCCTACGAGAGCGACGCGATGGAAGGGATGATCGTCGACGAGCAGGTCATCGTCGAGATCGTCACCCCAGGCACCGGCGACCCGGTCGCTCCCGGTGAGGTGGGCGAGATCGTGGTGACCACGCTCAACCCCGATTACCCGCTGATCCGCTTCGCCACCGGCGACATGTCGGCGGTGATGGCGGGCGAAAGCCCCTGCGGCCGCACCAACATGCGGATCAAGGGCTGGATGGGCCGCGCCGACCAGACCACCAAGATCAAGGGCATGTTCGTGCGCCCCGAGCAGGTCGCGGCACTGGTGGCGAAACACCCCGAGATCGACCGCGCCCGCGTCATCGCCAGCCGCGAGGGCGAGATGGACGTGATGACGGTGCGCATCGAGACCGAGGCGGACAGCCCGGAGACCTATGCCGGCACCGTGGCCGACGTGCTGAAGCTCAAGGGCAAGGTGGAGCTGGTGAAGCCCGGCGGGTTGCCGCGCGACGGCGTGGTGATCGAGGACACGCGCAGCTACGACTGAGCCCGCGGTCCAGGGCGGTTCAGAGCAGCTCGAGCACCCGTTCCGGGGGCCGCCCGATCACGGCGCGGTCACCGGCAAACAGCACCGGCCGCTCGATCAGCTTCGGCTGCTCGGCCATGGCGCGCAGCAGCGTTTCGTCGTCGGCATCCCGGCTCAGCCCCATCTCGCGAAAGGCTGCTTCCTTGGGGCGCATCATCTCGATGGCGGACAGACCGAGCACGGCCTGTGCCGACGTCAGTTCGTCGAGAGACGGCGCATCCTCGAGATAGCGGCGGATCTGCACATCGGCGCCGCGCGCCTCGAGCAGGGCCAGCGCCTCGCGTGACTTCGAGCAGCGCGGGTTGTGCCAGAGGATCACAGCCAGTCCTCGCGTCCGGAGCCCACGGCGTCGGCCACGCTGGCGAAGCCGTCGCGCGCGAGCAGCGCATCGAGGTCGTGCAGGATCTCGGCAACGAGGCTCAGGCCGCCATAGACCAGCGCCGTGTAGAGCTGCACCGCCGAGGCCCCCGCCCGGATCTTGGCATAGGCCTGTTCGCCCGAGCCGACCCCGCCGACCCCGATCAGCGGCAGACGGCCCTCGGTGAGCTGCGACAGCCGCGCCAGCACCCTTGTGGCGCGCTCGAACAGCGGCTGGCCCGACAGCCCGCCGGTCTCGTCCCGGAACCGCGAGGCGAGCCCGTCGCGCGACAGCGTGGTGTTGGTGGCGATCACCCCGGCGACGCCCGAACTCAGCGCCACCTCGGCCACGTCCTCGAGGCCCTGCGCATCGAGATCCGGCGCGATCTTGAGGAATACCGGCACCGGGCGCTCGAGCCCGTCGCGTGCCTCCATGACCCCGGCAAGCAGCGCCGAAAGCGCCTCCTTGCCCTGCAGGTCGCGCAGCTTCTCGGTGTTGGGCGAGCTCACGTTGACCGTGGCGAAATCGAGATCGGCGCCGCAGCGGGTGAGCACCGTGGCGAAATCGGCGGCGCGGTCGGCGCTGTCCTTGTTGGCGCCGAGGTTCAGGCCCAGCACCATGCCCTCGGGGCGGTGCATGAGCCGTCCGGCGATGGCCTCCATGCCGTCGTTGTTGAACCCGAACCGGTTGATCGCGGCACGGTCCTCGGTCAGTCGGAAGAGCCGCGGCTTCGGATTGCCGGGCTGCGGTCGCGGCGTGGCGGCGCCGACCTCGACGAAGCCGAAGCCCGCGCGGGCGAGCCCCGGGAGCGCCTCGGCGTTCTTGTCGAAGCCCGCCGCCAGCCCCAGCGGGTTCGGAAGGTCGAGCCCCGCAACGGTGCAGCGCAGCCGGTCCGAGGTGATCCGCCCGGGGGAGGGCGCCAGCCCCGACTGCAGGGCCTTCAGCGCCAGCCCATGCGCGGCTTCCGGGTCCATCCGTCGCAGGAGCGCGAGGCCCGCCCGCTCGACCAGGCTCATGTCATGTCATCCGGGAAGACGTGTCCGCCGAGCCCCATCTGCAGCGGCCGCGACCAGCGCACGTCCGACAGGCGCAGCGGCCCGTAGAGATGCGGGAACAGTGCACCCCCGCGCGAGGGCTCCCATTTCAGCGCCTCGCCAAGCTCGTCGGCTTCGAGCGCCAGAAGGTAGAGCCCTTCCTCGCCGGCGAAATGCTTGGCGGCGGTCTCGCGCACCTGCTCGAGAGTCGAGAAGTGCACGTAGCCGTCGGCCTCGTCGATCGGCGCGCCGGCGGTCTCGCCGTCGCGCTTCAGGGCGGTCCATTCCCCGGACCTCAGGATCTTGTAGATCAGCATGTCTCACCAGATGCCGGGGAACGCGCGCCCGGTCAATCCCCGTCGCGCCGAAGGCGCGCTAACCAGGTGCGGTCGAAGGCGCGCCCCCGTGGCTCGCGAAAGGAGTGCGCGCGGCCTGCGGTCGGAATGAGCGACACGGTGCCGCGCCCGCTCCCGGGCGTTACGTCAAGTGAAGCAAGGCTTTGACAGGTTCCCGCCCCCGTTGCACCATTCCGCGACAAAACGCCCACAGAGAGGTTTCACCATGTCCTTCCGTCTCCTGACGAGTGCCGCGGCGCTTGCGCTCAGCGCCGGCGTCGCCAGCGCCGAGTATTCGCTGACAATCCTCCACACCAACGACTTCCACGCCCGCTTCGAGCCGATCAGCAAGTACGATTCGACCTGCGGCGCCGAGGCGAATGCCGAGGGCGAGTGCTTTGGCGGCTCGGCGCGGCTGGTGACGGCGATCGACGAGGCCAAGTCGCGCAGCGATAACTGGCTGCTGGTCGACGGCGGCGACCAGTTCCAGGGCACGCTGTTCTACACCTACTACAAGGGCAAGCTTGCCGCCGAGATGATGAACAAGATGGGTTACGACGCGATGACGGTCGGCAACCACGAGTTCGACGACGGCCCCGAGGTCCTGAAGGGCTTCACCGAGGCGGTCGAGTTCCCGGTGCTGATGTCGAACGCCGACCTCTCGGGCGAGCCGCTGATCTCGGACGCGATCATGAAGTCCACCGTGATCGAGAAGAACGGCGAGAAGATCGGCCTGATCGGGCTGACGCCGCAGAACACCGACGAGCTGTCCTCGCCCGGGCCGAACGTGGTCTTCACCGACCCGGTCGATGCGGTGCAGGGCGAGGTCGACAAGCTGACCGGCGAGGGCGTGAACAAGATCGTCGTGCTGTCGCACTCGGGCTACGGCGTCGACCAGCGGGTGGCCGAGAACACCACCGGAGTGGACGTGATCGTGGGCGGTCACACCAACACGCTGCTGGGTGACATGGACGATGCCGAGGGCCCCTATCCGACCATGGTGGGTGAGACCGCCATCGTATCGGCCTATGCCTACGGCAAGTTCCTGGGCGAGCTGAACGTGACCTTCGACGATGAGGGCACGGTGATCGAGGCCAGCGGCGCGCCGATCATCATGGACGCGGGCGTGACCGAGGACGAGGACACCGTCTCGCGCATCTCGGAGGCGGCGCAGCCGCTGGACGAGATCCGCAACGAGGTGGTGGCCGAGGCCGCGGCGCCCATCGAGGGCGACCGCGGGGTCTGCCGGCACGAGGAATGCGCCATGGGCAACCTCGTGGCCGAGGCGATGCTCGACCGGGTCCGCGACCAGGGCATCCAGGTCGCGCTGAACAACAGCGGCGGGCTGCGCGCCTCGATCGACGAAGGCGAGATCACCATGGGCGAGGTGCTGACGGTGCTGCCCTTCCAGAACACGCTCTCGACCTTCGAGGTGACGGGCGAAACGCTTAAGGCGGCGCTCGAGAACGGCATGGGCCAGTTCGACGATCCCGAGGACGACGGCCGCTTCCCGCAGGTTGCCGGCCTCAAGTTCGTCATCTCGCCGGATGCGCCCACGGGCGAGCGGGTCTCGGAGATCATGGTCGAAATGGACGGCGAGTGGCAGCCGCTCGACCCCGAGGCGACCTACGGCATGGTGTCGAACAACTTCGTGCGCAACGGCGGCGACGGCTACCGGATGTTCGTGGACGCCGCGAACGCCTATGACTTCGGGCCCGACCTGGCGGACGTGACGGCGGAATACCTGGCGGACAATTCGCCCTACGAGCCCTATACCGACGGCCGCATCACCTTTTCCGAGTGATCCTGTCCCACGACCACCGCCCGGGCGCGCCGGCCTGACCACGCGCCCGGGGCTTCTTCTGGCCTCAAATATTCCCGGGGGAGTCGCGCAAGCGACGGGGGCAGCGCCCCCACGCGCGGGCCCGGGGCCCGCGCCAGGCCGGGCCTCGGGCCGTCCCTCTGGAAAATCGCGGCCGCCCGCGGCATGCTGTCTCCGACCCAGCCGGAGGACGCCATGAACGGGCGCTGCACCTGCGGAGCGATCCGCTTCCACCTGACCGACACGCCGCTCATCATCCACTGCTGCCACTGCACCTGGTGCCAGCGCGAGACCGGCTCGGCCTTCGCGCTCAACGCGATGATCGAGACCCGTTGCGTGGCGCTCGACGCGGGCCGCCCGCACGATGTCACGCTGCCCTCGGCCAGCGGCAAGGGGCAGATCGTGGCGCGCTGCCCGACCTGCGAGGTGGCGCTCTGGTCGCATTACGCCGGCGGCGGGCGCGCCTTCGCCTTCGTGCGCATCGGCACGCTCGACCGCGCCGCCGAGCTCACCCCCGACGTCTTCATCTACACCGACACCGCGCCGCCCTGGATCACCTTCCCCGAGGGCGCCCGCGTGTTCCCGGAGTACTACCGCCGCTCGACCACCTGGCGCCCCGAGGCGCTCGCCCGCCGCGAGGCCGAGCTCGCGCGCCAGGCCCGGCAGCACGAGCAGCAGCAACAGCAGCAACAGGAGGCGCCGGAGCGATGGACCACCCTCTGATCGACCTCATCAACGCCCGCATCCGCAAGGCCGAGGAAGAGGGCGCCTTCGAGAACCTGCCGGGCGCCGGCAAGCCGCTGCCGCCCTCCGACGACCCGGAGAACGTGGTGCTGAACCGCATCCTCAAGGACAACGGCGCGGTGCCCGAGGCGGTCTCGCTCATGCGCGAGATGGCCCGCCTGCGCGAGGAACTGCGTGAGACCGCCGACCGCAGCGAACGGCGGCGGATGATGACCGAGCTCTCGATGCTCGAGGCCCGGCTCGACCGCGCCCGCAGGGACCGCTGAGGCTTGGACATCCCCCGCGCCGCGTGCGACTGTCGCGCCGGTCGAGAACGGGCAGGGGGTGCAGGCCATGGTCACCGTGAAAGAGCAGTACGAAGCCTATCCGTATCCCGAGCGCGATCCGCAGGACGAGAAGAGCCGGCTCATCACCGGCTCGCCGTCGCACCCGCTCGAGATGGACCACTTCCTGTGGAAGGGGCAGCGCGACTGGTCGCGTCCGCTGCGCGCGCTGGTGGCGGGCGGCGGCACCGGTGACGGGCTCATCCAGCTGGCCACGGTGATGGCGCAGGCGGGGCGTCCTGCCGAGATCACCTATCTCGACCTTTCCACCGCCGCGCGCGAGATCGCCGAGGCCCGCGCCGCCGCACGCGGGCTCACCTCGATCACCTTCCGCACCGGCAGCCTGCTCGAGGCGGCGACGCTCGGCCCTTTCGACTACATCGACTGCTGCGGGGTGCTGCATCACCTGCCGGACCCGGCCGAGGGTTTCCGGGCACTGCGGGCGGCGCTCGCGCCCGGTGGCGGCATGGGGTTCATGGTCTACGCGCCCTACGGCCGCTCGGGGGTCTATCCGCTGCAGGAGGCCTTCGGCGCGCTTTTCGAGGGGATCGCGCCCGAGGAGCGGCTGGCACGGGCCAAGCGGCTTGTGGCCGACCTGCCCGAGGGGCACCCGTTCGCCGCCAACGTCAACCTCGGGGACCACCACGAAAGCGACGCGGGGTTCTACGACCTGCTCCTGCACGGGCAGGACCGCGCCTTCTCGGTGCCCGAACTGCTGGGAACGCTCGAGCAGACCGGCTGGGCGCTTGCCAGCTTCACCACGCCGGCGATCTACGACCTGGCGCGCATCACCGAGCCGCCGCAGGCCATGCCCGCCGCCGACCGCATGGCCGTGGCCGAGAAGCTGCGCGGGACGATCCGCATGCACGTGGCCTACGCGGTCGCGGACGGCAGCGGCCCGACGGTCGCGCGCGGCACCAACCGGCAGCTCGTGCCGCACCTGCGCGGCGTGAAGCGGCAGGCGCTGGCCCGCGCGGTGGCGCAGGGCCGGTCGCTGCCGTTGCGCATCGGGCGGCTCGACGCCGAGCTGACGCTCCCGCGCGAGGCGGCGGCGGTGCTCGCCGGGATCGACGGCCGTCGCACGCTCGACGAGATCGCCACCGGCGCACGGATGGACCCGCTGACCTTCGGGCGGCTCTGGGCGCGGGTCGAGGCCGAGCTCGCCGACTGGGGTCTGCTGCTCTATTCCGGCCTCCTCAGGAGACGCGCCGGCGCGCCCCGAAGCTGACTTCGCGGCACGTCCACCCCTTCCGGGCCGCGGGACGTTGCGTCGCGAGGCGGCTGCCGTTACGTCGGGAACTCTTGCGCCTCGGGCGCGTCCTTCTCAGACTGGCACACGGGGAGACGACCCCCGGGAGCGCCATGCGAGCAAGTGTTCAGGCGCAGGAATCCCGGGCGATCAGGGAGGAGCGACGACCATGACTTTCGCGTCCGTGGGCGACCGGAATGCCATCGAGGCCGAAATGCCGTGGGAGGCACGCGATGTGCCCCCCACGCTCTACGGGCAGCTGTGCCGGACGGCCGAGGCCTTTCCCGACCGCCCGGCAGTCAGCTACCAGCTGCTCTCGGGGCCGCGCGACCGGGCCGAGACGCTCACGTGGTCCGAGCTCAAGGACCGCACGACTCAGGCGGCGAACCTGTTCCGCAGTCTGGGCATCGGCGAGACCGACACCATCGCCTACGTGCTGCCGAACGCCAACGAGACGATCTGCACCCTGCTGGGCGGTGCCGTGGCGGGGATCGTGAACCCGATCAACCCGCTGCTCGAGCCCGAGCAGATCGCTGCCATCCTGCGCGAGACCGGCGCCAAGGTTGTGGTAACGCTGAAACCCTTCCCGAAGACCGACGTGGCCCAGAAGGTGGCCGAGGCCTGCCGTCATGCGCCGGGCGTGAACTACGTGCTCGAGGTGGACCTAAACCGCTATCTGAGCCCGCCGAAATCCTGGATCGTGCCCTTCCTGCGGCCGAAGGTGACGGCGAACCCGCATGCGGATGTGCTCTGCTTCGCGCGCGAGATGCGCAAGCAGCCCACGACCCTCACCTTCGAGGACAGCCGCGGCGACCGCGTGGCGGCCTACTTCCACACCGGCGGCACCACGGGCATGCCGAAGGTGGCGCAGCACCGATACTCGGGGATGATCTACAACGGCTGGCTCGGGCACCAGCTGCTGTTCACCGAGCGCGACACCATCATGTGCCCGCTGCCGCTGTTCCACGTCTTCGCGGTGCATGTCATCCTGATGTCGGCGCTCTGCTCCGGGGCGCATGTGGTCTTTCCGACCCCCGCCGGCTATCGCGGGGAGGGGGTGTTCGACAATTTCTGGAAGCTTTGCGAGCGCTGGAAGATCAGCTTCGTCATCACCGTGCCCACCGCCGTCTCGGCGCTGATGCAGCGCAAGGTCGACGCCGACATCTCGTCGGTGAAATATGCCTTCTCGGGCTCCGCACCGATGCCGCTGGAGCTGTTCCGGCGCTTCGAGAGCGCCTGCGGCGTCACCATCTGCGAGGGCTACGGGCTGACCGAGGCGACCTGCCTCGTGTCCGTGAACCCGCCCGAGGGCGAGAAGAAGGTCGGCTCGATCGGCATTCCCTTTCCCTATTCTCACGTCAAGATCGTCAAGCAGACCGCCGATGGCCCGCGCGAATGCGACACCGACGAGGTCGGCGAGATCTGCGTTGCCAACCCCGGCGTCTATGCCGGCTCGACCTACACCGAGGTCGACAAGAACCATGACCTGTTCCACGAGGGTATCTACCTGCGCACCGGCGATCTCGGTCGGATGGACCCCGACGGCTACCTCTGGATCACCGGGCGGGCGAAGGATCTCATCATCCGCGGCGGCCACAACATCGACCCCGCCGAGATCGAGGACGCCCTGCTGGCGCATCCGGCCGTGGCCTTTGCAGGGGCGATCGGCCAGCCCGACGCCCACGCCGGCGAACTGCCCTGCGCCTTCGTCGAGCTGGTCGAGGGAGCGGAGGTCACGGAAGAGGCGCTGATGGCCCATGCCAAGGTGCATATCCACGAGCGCGCGGCCTATCCCAAGCACCTGACCATCCTGCCCGAGCTGCCCAAGACCGCCGTCGGCAAGGTCTTCAAGCCGGCGCTGCGGATGCAGGCGATCGAGCGGGTCTACAACGCCGCGCTCGAGGCCGCGGAGCTGCCGGCGCGGGTCGTCTCGGTGATCGATGATCGGCGCCGGGGTCTTGTGGCACAAGTCGAGCGCAACGGCGCCGACGAGGACGCCGTGTGTCACTGTCTCGGGGCCTTCACCCGTCCGTGGGAATGGGCCGCCAGCGAGAATGCCGGAGGCTAGGGACAGTGTCTTGATGTCAGGGGTGAAGCGGGGTTTCGACCCGCTGGGTATCGGGACAGGGCGTGAACCGACACGCCCGACCGCGCCTCCTCAGGCTTCGTTCTGCGCGCAGAAGATCTCGTAGAGCAGGCCGATCACGCGCGACGTATCGCCGTCGGAAAGGCTGTAGTAGATCGTCTTGCCGTCGCGGCGGGTGCTGACGAGCCCCTCTTCACGCAGGCGGGCGAGCATCTGGCTGACAGCCGCTTGCCGGGTGCCGAGCAGGGTTTCGAGTTCGCCGACCGACTTCTCGCCCGATCCCAGGTGGCACAGGATCATCAGTCGGCCCTCGTGAGCGAGAGTCTTGAGGTAAGCGGCAGCGTTGCGCGCATTCGCGGCCATTTCCTCGGGTGGAGCAATCATCATATCGTCGTTCACTGGTCAGGGCCTTCTTGAATTGGATGCCTCATATAGCACCTTCCGAGAGATTTGCGACATCTTGCCACTCGTTTGCGGCGCGCAAGATCATTCACAATAACGCGCATTACGGGAGCTTGGTTCCCGCAGCGTTCAGCTTCGCTCCGATCTCACCGCCTTTGCAAAGCGGCGCGCCTCGTCCGGCGCGTCGCCGGTGCCCCCGGGCGTGCTGCGCAGGCCCGTGGCAAGCGCTTGCGCGCGGCTCAGCGCCGCGTTGGCACAGAGCAGGAGCTGCGGCAGGGCCAGCCGTTCCGCAAGTCGTGCGACCTGCGGCTCCGGGCTGGCGTTCACCACCGTCAGCAGCGCCGCGGCCTGGGGCCTGAGCGCCTCCAGCGCGGCGGCCGGAGGCGTGGCGGTGGCGTCCGGACGGGCCAGTGCGGCAAGCGCGGTGACGAGCCGCGCAGACCAGCCGGCAATGTCGCGCAGCGGGGCGCGGTCGTCCCGCCAGCCGCGTCCCGGATCGGTGAGGTTGAGCGCCTCGGCCAGCGCCGCGCGCAGGCGTTCGTCGGCATCGGAGAGCGCCACCGGCAGCGCCCGCTGCCGCAGAAGCGCAAGTTCGTCGCGCAGGGCCAGAAGCGGCCAACCCGCGCGGGCCGCGCGGGTGGCGGAATCGGGGGCGTGCCCGCCGCCGGCCACCGCGCCGAGATCGTCGAGAAGCGTCGTGAGGCCCGCGTCGGCCTGCGCCAGCACCTGCCGCATCCGCAGCATCAGGGCGCTGTCCTCGATGTCATCGGGCGCGGTCTCGTGGCAGAGGTAGGGCACGTACTCGGGCGCCTGCATCAGCGCGCCGAAGGAGGCCACCACCGAAGGCACCGGGGTTCCGTCCCGCGCGGTGTCATCGGCCAGCCCGCCCGGGTCGATCTGCAGTTCGAGCGAGGCGCGGTGGATCGCCTTGCCGGCAGTTTCGGGAATGAGGCCTGATGCGCCCTGCACCTTGGCCAGTGCGCCGAGCACGATCATCATCGCGCGCACCTCGGCACTGTCGGTGAACAGCTTCGCGGCCTCACCGGTGGCAAAAAGCTTGTGCAGGTAGGCGCTGTCGAACGGGGTGGCGGTCATCGCGGGCTCCTGTGACGTGGCGCGGCCCGTATAGCGCAGGGGCCGCGCCGGACGCCAGCCCGTCAGCCCGCCGCAATATCTCCGAGCAGGTCTGCGAGCGCCTCGGGCGCAGAGAAGAAGGGCGAGTGCGACCAGGGCCGCTCGTGGACGTCGCCGGGGGGCAGGGCAGAGGCCATCCGGCGCTGGTCTTCGGGTGGAATGGCGTGATCCTCCGTGCAGAGGATGTAGCTGCGGGGCACCTCGGCGATGTCGCCGCCGAGCGAGACAGGGGTGGCCTGCGCCACGACGGGTTCGGGGGTGAGCCGGTCGAGCGCCCGTGCCACGGTGTCCGGTGGGCAGCCGTTGTAGAAGAGCTCCGGCGCCAGCTCCGGCGCGAAGGTGAAGCTGTCGCGGTCGGCGCCACGGCGGATCGCGGCGCGCAGCGGCTGCGTGGCCTGCGCCTGCACCAGCGAGCCGACGCTGGCGCCGTCCCCGGGCAGGTAGGCGCAGAGATAGACCAGCCGCGCCACGCGGTCCGGGGCGCGGTCGGCGGCGGCGGTGGCGGGAACGCCCGCCATGGAATGCGCGACGACGATGGCCGGCTCGCTCAGCGCTGCGAGGATCGCCGCGACATATCTGTCGAGCGTCGCCTCGGCGGGCGGCGTGGAATCGTCGCCATGGGCGGGCAGGTCGATGGCGGTGGCCTCGTGGCCCCGCGCGACGAGCGCCGCGCGCAGGGCGTCCCAGCACCAGGCGCCGTGGCTCGCGCCGTGGATCAGCAGGAACCGCGCCATCAGCCAGCGTGCCCCTGCGCCGTGAGGAAGTCGGTCAGCAACGCCGCGTAGGCGTCCGGGGTCTCGATGCAGGGCAGGTGGCCTGCGCCGCGGATCAGCTCGAAGCGCGCGCCGGGGATCAGCTCGGTCGTCTCGCGCACGAGATCGGGCGGGGTCGAGCCGTCGGCGCTGCCTGCGATGCCCATGGCCGCCAGCCGCAATCCCGATGTCGGCGTCATGAAGTCGGTGCCCGCGATGGCGTGGCAACAGCCGACATAGCCGGTCCGGTCGGAGCGCTCGAGCATGTGGCGCCAGCCGGTGATCTCGGGCGTGTCGTGGAATGGCGGCGAGAACCAGCGTTGCAGCGTGCCCTCGGCCAGCGCCGCCGTGCCGCCCTCGGTCACCGTCGCGATGCGGTCGGCCCAGATGTCGCGGGTGCCGATCTTGCAGGCGGTGTTCGACAGCACCAGCGCCCGCACGAGATCGAGCCGCTTGGCCGCGAGCCCCTGCGCGATCATGCCGCCGAGCGACAGCCCGACCACGACCGCGTCGCGCATGTCCACGTGCTCCATGAGCCGTTCGAGGTCGCGCACGAGCGAGCCCATCGAATAGGGGCCCTCGGGCGCATCCGACAGCCCGTGTCCGCGCGTGTCGTAGCGCAGGATCCGCAGGGAGCCCGGAAGCCGGGCCACGACCTTGTCCCATATCCGGAAGTCGCTGCCGAGCGCGTTCGAGAAGACCAGCGGCGCGCCGTCTTCCGGCCCGTCGAGGCGGTAGTGCAGGCGGATGTCGCCAAGGTCGGCCATCTGCATCGCGGTCGCTCCGTTCGTTCGTGTCTTGCAGGTCGTCCCGACCGTAACGCCGCGCGCGGCAGGACGGAAGCCGAACCGAAAAAGACCCCGGCGGCCACAAGGGACGCCGGGGTCTCGATGTTCAGGGCGGCGCCATCGCCGCCGGGGCAGGACGGATCAGGCGATCTCGACCAGCTCGATGTTGAAGGTCAGGTCCTTGCCCGCCAGCGGGTGGTTGGCATCGAGGGTCACCTGCTCTTCGGTCACGTCGGCCACGACGACCTGCACGGTCTGGCCGGTCGGCGTCTGCACCTGCAGCTGGGTGCCGAGGTCGAGCGGAATGTGGTCCGGAATCTCGGTGCGCGGCACGTGCTGGCGCGCTTCGTCGTGGACCGGGCCATAGGCCTCTTCCGAGGGCACCTCGACCGTCTTCTTCTCGCCCGGCTCCATGCCGGTCATCGCCTTGTCGAGGCCCGGGATGATCTGGCCGGAGCCCACGGTGAACTCCAGCGGGTCGCGGCCCTGGCTGGAGTCGAAGGTGGTGCCGTCGGCAAGGGTGCCGGTGTAATGAATGCGGACGGTGTCGCCGGATTTGACCTGCGTCATGAGTTGCTCCGTTCGTTTGGGGATTGCTTTGCGTGAATTGACGAGGCCGCAAATGGGCGGGTTCTCGTGTCGCTCTCCCAAAAGGTAGCGATCCATGTCGCCGATTGCAAACATCCGAGGAAAATTTGGGGTTCCAAGGCATCGGCCGGCGTGCCAGTCTCGCGCGCGGGAGGTTCCGCGCATGGTAATTTCAACCTGTATCTTCGATGCTTACGGCACGCTGTTCGATGTTTCGGCAGCGGCACGGTCCCTCGCGGCGCAACCCGGACAGGAGGCGCTTGCGGCGGTGCAGGGGCCGCTGGCCGAGGATTGGCGGCGCAAGCAGCTCGAATACTCCTGGCTCAGGGCGATCACCGGCGAGCACCTGCCGTTCTGGCAGGTCACGCAGGACGGGCTCGACTGGGCGATGGCCCGCCACGGTTTGACGGACCCTGTTCTGCGCGAGGACCTGCTGGCGCTCTACTGGCAGCTCGCGGCCTACCCGGAGGTGCCGGAGTTGCTGGCACGGCTGAAGGCGCAGGGGCTCGCCTGCGCGATCCTGTCGAACGGCTCGCCCGACATGCTCGGCGGGGCTGTCGAAAGCGCGGGCGTCGGCCTCTACCTCGACGCGGTGCTCTCGGTCGAGGAGGTGGGCGTCTTCAAGCCGGCGCGCGCGGTCTACGACATGGTCGGCGCACGCTTCGGCACCGATCCCTCCGAGGTGCTGTTCGTCTCGTCGAACGGCTGGGATGCCGCCGGTGCCGCCGCCTACGGCTTTCACACCGCCTGGGTGAACCGAGCCGGCCTTCCCATGGATCGTCTGCCCGGCACACCGGAGCACGTGCTCACCGACCTTTCCAGCATCCCGGAGCTTCTCTGATGCCGCGATTCACCACCTCCGACGGGCTGTCGTTGCACTACGACGACGCGGGCGCAGGCACGCCGGTGCTGTGCCTCGCGGGCCTCACGCGCGACGGGCGCGACTTCGACTACGTCGCGCCGCATCTCGACGGGGTGCGTCTGATCCGCATGGACTACCGCGGTCGCGGCCGGTCGGACTGGGGTGACCCCTCTTGCTACACCATCCCGGTAGAGGGCCGCGACGCGCTGGAACTGCTCGATCACCTCGGGCTTGACCGCGCCGCGGTGCTCGGCACCTCGCGCGGCGGGCTGATCGCCATGGTGCTGGCGGCGACCGCGAAGGACAGGCTGTCGGGCGTTGCGCTGAACGACATCGGCCCCGAGATCGCGGATGCGGGGCTCGACGTCATCAAGGGCTACCTCGGCCGCAACCCGGTCTGGAAATCCCATGACGAGGCCGTGGCGAAGCGCGCGGTCGCCATGACCGCCTTCGAAGGCGTTCCTGAAAGCCGCTGGCGCGCCGAGGTCGAGAAATTCTACCGTGAGACCGAGGCCGGGCTCGAGATCACCTACGATCCGAAGCTGCGCGACGCGGTGCTGGGCGACGGCGCGCAGCCCGCCGCCGACCTCTGGCCACTCTTCGACGCGCTGGAGGGGGTGCCGCTCTGCGCGATACGCGGGGCCAACTCGGACCTTCTGTCGGAGGGCACCTTCGCCGAGATGAAGGCGCGGCGGCCGGACATGATCGCGACCGAGGTGCCGGGGCGCGGGCATGTGCCTTTCCTCGACGAGCCCGAGGCGCTCGACGCCCTCGGGCGCTGGATCGCAGCGCTCGGCTAGTCCGGGGCGGCTTGGGTAGAAGATTTTTCTGCGAAAGATCTTAAGCGTCGCGCCCGGCCGGCAGAGGTCAGCCGGAGACCGGCTGTACGAAGACCCGCGTCGGGTGAAGCTCGCCGGCCTTGAAGACGCCCACCGCCACGGCGCGGCCGTCGAGCGAGGCCCAGGCCTCGTCGCCGTAATCCACGTCGCCGGGGATGACCATTCCGGGATTGCCGTTGCGCAGCTTTGCCGCGCCCTCGGGCGTGCATTTCAGTTCCGGCAGGTCGGCGAGCCCGACCTCGAGCGGCAGCAGCTTTTCGTCGAGCTCGGGGGTCTTGGCCAGCGCGTCGATCTGCTCGATGCCGATGCCGTCCTCGGCCTCGAACGGGCCCGACCAGATGCGGCGCAGCTCGCGCACGTGGCCGTGGCAGCCGAGCGCCTCGCCGAGATCGCGCGCGATGGAGCGCACGTAGCCGCCCTTGCCGCAGGTCATCTCGAGTTCGACGTGATCGGAATCGGGACGACCGGTCATCACCAGTTCCTCGACCCAGAGCGGGCGGGCCGCGATCTCCATCGTCTCGCCATCGCGGGCGCGCTTGTAGGCCCGCTCGCCGTCGATCTTCACCGCCGAGAACTGCGGCGGGATCTGCTCGATCTCGCCGACGAAGCGGTGCAGGGCTTCCTTGATCTCGTCATCCGAGGGACGCGCGTCGGAGGAAGCGATCACCTCGCCCTCGGCGTCGTCGGTGTTGGTCCGCTGCCCGAGGCGCACGGTGAACCGATACGCCTTGAGCGCATCGGTGACGAAGGGCACCGTCTTGGTGGCCTCGCCCAGCGCCACGGCCAGCACGCCCGTCGCGTCCGGGTCGAGCGTGCCCGCGTGTCCCGCCTTCTTTGCGGCGAGTGCCCAGCGCACCTTGTTGACCACCGACGTCGAGGTCATGCCCGCCGGTTTGTCGACGATCAGCCAGCCGGAAATGTCGCGGCCCTTCTTGCGTGCCATGCTCTGCCCTCTGCGTGATGAGGCGCGCCGGTTAGCAAGCGCGCGCCGTGCTTGTCAATCTCGTGCAATGTCGGGGGCGCGGCCCCCGTCGCCGCCTGTGCGGCGACTCCCCCGGGATATTTCGGGCCAGAAGAAGGCCGGGCGCGGCGCCCGGGGTTTCTTCTGGCATCAAATATCCCCGCCGGAGGCATCCGGCGCTGGCCAACTGCGCCGCGGCCGGGCCAGCTGCGGGTCAGTCACGCTTGCCGGCGAACCGCGCCTGCCATTCCTCGCGTTCGGTGTCGGTGATCTTGCGGAAGGTCACGTCGGGCACGGTGAAGGCGTGACCTGCGGGCAGGATCTGCAGCGCCGCCGGCACGTCGTCGGGCCAGCTGTCGTCTTGGGTGGCGAGCGCGGTCAGCAGCTGCGCCGAGGCGTCCGGGATGAACGGCGCGGAGATCACCGCGTAGAGCCGGATCAGGTTCAGCGCGAGACGGATCTGCATCGCCGCCGTTTCGGGGTCGGTCTTGAAGGTCGACCAGGGGGCCGCCTCCTGCAGGTATTCGTTGCCGAGCACCCAGGCCGCGCGCAGGGCGCTCGCGGCCTTGCGGACCTCGGCGTGGGCCATGTGTTCCTCGTACTCGCGGATCTTCGCGGTGAGGTTCTCGATCAGGGCGGTTTCGAGATCGCCGTAGGCACCGCCCTCGGGGACGACCTCGCCGAATTTCGAGCGGCAGAACTTGGTGACGCGGCTGGCGAAGTTGCCCAGCACGTCGGCGAGATCCTTGTTCACGGAGGACTGGAAGTTCTCCCAGGTGAATTCCGCGTCCGAGCTTTCCGGTGCGTGGCTCAGCAGCCACCAGCGCCAGTAGTCGGCGGGGAGGATCTCCAGCGCCTGGTCCATGAAGACGCCGCGTCCGCGCGAGGTCGAGAACTGGCCGCCGTCGTAGTTGAGGTAGTTGAACGACTTGATGTAGTCGACCAGCTTCCATGGCTCGCCGGAGCCGAGGATCGTCGCCGGGAAGGTGAGCGTGTGGAAGGGCACGTTGTCCTTGCCCATGAACTGCGTGTAGGTCACGTCGTCCGCGCCCTTGTCGGTGCGCCACCAGCGGGACCAGTCGTCGCCCTTGCCGGCATCGACCCATTCCTGCGCGCAGGCGATGTATTCGATCGGTGCGTCGAACCAGACGTAGAAGACCTTGCCTTCCATGCCGGGCCAGTCCTCTTCGCCCTTCTTCACCGGGATGCCCCAGTCGAGATCGCGGGTGATGCCGCGATCCTGCAGGCCGTCGCCGTCGTCCAGCCATTTCTTGGCGATCGAGGTGGTCAGCACCGGCCAGTCGGTCTTGCTGTCGATCCAGGCCTCGATCTCGTCCTTGATCAGGCTCTGGCACAGGTAGAGGTGCTTGGTCTCGCGCATCTCGAGGTCGGTGGCGCCCGAGATCACCGAGTGCGGGTTGATGAGATCGACCGGGTCGAGCTGCTTGGTGCAGTTGTCGCACTGGTCGCCGCGCGCATCCTCGAAGCCGCAGTTCGGGCAGGTGCCCTCGATGTAGCGGTCCGGCAGGTAGCGCCCGTCGGTGGGCGAGTACATCTGCGTCTCGGAGACCTCGCGGATCAGGCCGCGCTCGGCCAGCACGCCGGCGAAATGCTGGGTGAGCCTGTGGTTCTGAGGGCTCGAGGAGCGGCCGAAGTGATCGAAGCTGAGGCGGAAGCCCTCGGCGATCCTCGCCTGAACCTCGTGCATCTCGGCGCAGTACTCGGCGACCGGCTTGCCGGCCTTGGCGGCGGCGAGCTCGGCCGGGGTGCCGTGCTCGTCGGTCGCGCAGAGGAACAGCACCTCGTTGCCGCGCGCGCGCTGGTAGCGGGCGAAGAGGTCGGCGGGCAGCTGGCTGCCCACGAGGTTGCCGAGGTGCTTGATCCCGTTGATGTAGGGAATCGCCGAGGTGATGAGGTGCCGTGCCATGTCTCGCCCGTCTGTGGTCCGGTTTGCAGCCCCCTTAGCCGAACTCGCCGGGCGTGGCCAGTGGCACGGTGGTGCCGTTGCGGGCGGCGGCGCGAGGCTTGCTCGCGCCGTGTGGCTCGCCGGGGGCGATTCCGGCCTTGGCATCGGCGGGCGGCTCGCTAGGTTTGCGCCGAACGCATATCACGGAGACCGCGATGAAGATGAATCCGCTTGGCCGGACCGGCATGACCGTGTCCGAGCTCTGCCTCGGCACGATGACCTACGGCAACCAGACGCCTCCCGAGGATGCCCACGCGCAGATCGAGCGCGCCTTCGATGCCGGCATCAACTTCATGGACACCGCCGAGATGTATCCGGTGAACCCGGTGACTGCCGAGACCATCGGCCGGACCGAGGAGATCATCGGCGACTGGTTCGCGAAGACCGGGCGGCGGGGCGACTGGATTCTCGCCACCAAGCACACCGGCGATTCCAGGATGGTGCGCGACGGCGCGCCGATCAGCTCCGACACCATCCCCGGCGCCATCGAGGGGTCGCTGAAGCGGCTGAAGACCGATGTCATCGACCTCTACCAGTTCCACTGGCCGAACCGCGGCAGCTACCATTTCCGGCAGAACTGGACGTTCGACCCCTCGGGGCAGGACCGTGCGGCGACGGTGCAGCACATGCATGACGCGCTGGGGGCGCTTTCGCGCGAGGTCGAGCGCGGCACCATCCGCGCCTTCGGCGTGTCGAACGACAGCGCCTGGGGGACTGCGATGCTGCTGCGGATCGCCGAGGAGACCGGCGGCCCGCGCGTGGCCTCGATCCAGAACGAGTATTCGCTGCTGTGCCGGCTGGCCGACACCGACCTCGCCGAGCTGATGGTGAACGAGGACGTGGGGCTGTTGCCCTATTCGCCGCTGGCGGCGGGGCTGCTCACCGGCAAGTACCAGGGCGGGGCAGTGCCCGAGGGTTCGCGCATGGCGCTCAACGGCAATCTCGGCGGGCGCAAGTCGGAGCGTGCCTTCGAGGCAGTCGACGCCTACCTGGCCGTTGCGCAGGAGTTCGGGCTCGACCCGGTGCACATGGCGCTCGCCTGGTCGGCAAGGCGGCCCTTCGTGGCCTCGTCGATCTTCGGGGCGACGCGGCTGGATCAGCTCGAGCACGCGCTCGGGGCGGTGGAGGTCACGCTGTCGGACGAACTTTTGGCGCGGCTCGACGAGACCCATCGGGCGCATCCGATGCCCTATTGAGGGCGTGGGGGGGTGAAACCCCACCCTGCGGGCCTGGCGCGGCTGTTCGGGCGTGCGGTCGCGGTGTCCGAGGCCGGGGGGCCAGCCCCCCGGACCCCCCGAGGTATTTGGAAAGAGAAGAAGACAGGGGCGCGGCCGGACGGGCGCGCCCCTTTTCCGTGCTATTCCGCGGCGATGCCGTCGGTGAACTGCAGGCGGGCGAGCCGGGCGTAGAGGCCGCCTTCGGAGACCAGCGCATCATGCGAGCCCTGCGCCACCACCCGGCCGTGCTCCATGACGACGATGCGGTCGGCCTTCTTCACCGTGGCGAGGCGGTGCGCGACGATGATCGTCGTGCGGCCTTCGGCGAGCCGGTCGACGGCGGCCTGCACCGCGCGTTCGCTTTCGGCATCGAGCGCCGAGGTGGCTTCGTCGAGCAGCAGGACCGGTGCGTCGCGCAGGATCGCGCGGGCGATGGCCACGCGCTGCTTCTGGCCGCCCGACAGCATCACGCCGCGCTCGCCGAGCCAAGTGTCGTAGCCGTCAGGCAGGGCTTCGATGAAGTCATGCGCGGCGGCGGCCCTTGCCGCGGCCTCGATCTCGGCGTCGCTGGCGTCGGGGCGGCCGAAGCGAATGTTCTCGCGCGCGGAGGCGGCGAAGATCACCGGGTCCTGCGGCACCAGGGCGATGTGCTTGCGGAAGGCGTCGCGGGCCATCTCGGAGAGCGGCACGCCGTCGAGCGTGATAGTGCCGGCGTCGGGGTCGTAGAAGCGCTGGATGAGCTGCACGATGGTGGTCTTGCCGGCGCCGGAGGGGCCGACCAGCGCCACCGTCTCGCCGGGGCGGATGTCGAGGCTGACGTCGTCGAGCGCCGAGACGCCGGGCCGCGAGGGGTAGGCGAAGCTCACGTGGTCGAGCGCGATCTCGCCGCGCACCGGGGCGGGCAGGGCGCGCGGCTCGGCCGGGTCCTGCACCGCGTCGGTGACCTCGAGGAGCTCGACCAGGCGCTCGGTGGCGCCGGCGGCGCGCTGCAGTTCGCCGAAGATCTCGGACAGCGCGGCCACGGCACCCGCGACCATCACCGAGTAGATCACGAACTGCACCAGCGCGCCCGCGCTCATGTCGCCGGCGCGCACGTCCCAGGCGCCCATCCAGAGCACGCCGACGATGCCGGTGAACACCAGGAAGATGACGATCGCGGTCATCAGCGCCCGGGTCCAGACGCGGCGGCGGGCGGCGTCGAAGCTCTTCTCGGTGACCTCGCCGAAGGCGTTGCGCGAGATGTCCTCGTGGGTGAAGGCCTGCACGGTCTGCACCGCCGTCAGTGCCTCGGCGGCATTGCCGGAGGAGGCGGCGATCCAGTCCTGGTTCTCGCGCGAGAGCTTGCGCAGGCGTCGACCGAGCGTGAGGATCGGCACGATCACCACGGGTACGAGCAGCAGCACCAGCCCGGTGAGCTTGGCCGAGGTGAGCAACATGAGCCCGAGCCCGCCCACGAAGATCAGCACGTTGCGCAGCGCGATCGAGATCGACGAGCCGATGACCGACAGGATCAGCGTGGTGTCGGTGGTGATGCGGCTCAGCACCTCGCCGGTCATGATGCGTTCGTAGAACACCGGCGACAGCCCGATGACGCGTCCGAACACCGCCTTGCGGATGTCGGCCACGACCCGCTCGCCCAGCCGGGTGACCAGCGCGTAGCGCATCGCCGTGCCGATGGCGAGCAGCCCGGCGATTCCCAGCGCGGCGAGGAAGTACTTGTCGAGCAGCGCGCCGTCCTCGGTGCCGAAGTTGTCGACCACGCGGCGCACCGCCATGGGCAGGGCCAGCGAGACCGCCGAGGTCGCGATGAGCGCGAGGATCGCGGCGACCATGAGCCCCTTGTAGGGCGTCAGGAACGGTCTCAGGGCGCCGAGCGAACCGAGCTTGCGCGATTTCTCGCGGTCGTCGGCCACCGCGGATGCGGGGTTTCCGTGTGCCATTGCTCCTCCTGTTCAGCGCCGGGGTGTTTTGCCACGACAGGCGCAGGAATCAAGCCGTCGCGTCGTCACAGGTCGTTTTCCCCGCATGTGATGCAGCGGCGGCCCGGTGGCCGGGAGCGGCGCAACGGACCGTTTCTTTCGCCGGACCGACGGCGTAGTCTCGGGGCGAGGCAGATCAATCGAAAGACAGGAGAAAACGATGCGGGCAAACGTCTTGAAGGCGCTGGCACTGGGCGTTCTGGTGGCAGGCTGCGGGAGCGCACCCGACGCCGTCGGCGGGGGCGACCGCTACGAGGTCCACGGCGTCGACGAGGGCGACATGCTGAAGCTGCGCGGCGGGCCGGGAACCGGTTTCGACGTCTACGTCGGGCTTCCGAACGGCACGGTGGTGCGCGTGAACGAGTGCACGCAGACCGGCGGCACCCGCTGGTGCGAAGTGTCGCTCGATCGGGCGCGGGGGCTGACGGGCTGGGCGTCGTGGGCCTACCTGCGCGAACTCTGAGCCGGCGCTGAGGCAGTGGCGCAAAGCGTTTCGCACGCTGCGCGACGCCGGGATCGAAGAGGTCGTGCGGGGAGTGCCCCCGGCCTCTCGCCGGCCGATCTCAAGCCATCTTCGCGACACTTGCCGGGGAGGTGGCATGGCGCCCCAAATCCGGAGGGGTCGTGCGGGCCGGGTAGCGTGCGCGACGCCCCGCGAGAGCGCGTCTTGCAGCTTTGAGAGAGGCTTGGGAAGGCATCGTCCTTGACCCCGCCGTGTCGGCTGCGCTGCGAGACATGGTGAGGTTTTTCATGTCGTCGATTGAGCTGTGAGGCGCCACAACGCGAGATGCGGTGGGGATGAATGACGAAGTTCGTCATCTCCACCGTCAAAGACGTGGGGATTCCGGTCCACACCAGAGAAGGCTGGATCGCGCTTGCCTCGAAACCGGATTTTGAAGTGGGGGAAGTTTGGTAGCGGAGGAGGGACTTGAACCCCCGACACGCGGATTATGATTCCGCTGCTCTAACCAACTGAGCTACTCCGCCAAACCGTGCGGGGTCATTAAGGCCCCAGCCGCACAGCGTCAAGACGAAATTTCCCCTTTTTCGCCGGTCTTCATCAGGGCCGCTGCACGGGGGCGCGAAACGCCCGCCAAGGGGCTCATTTCACGATGGTTTCGTCCCGCACGAACATGTTCGCCCAGGCCCGGTCGATCAGGTCGGGCGTCATCCGGTAGGGCCAGCCTTCGAAGTCACAGACGGCGATCATCTGGTCGATCAGGAACACCGGCTGGTAGTTGGCGTAGACGTTGCCGATGGTGGGATACTTGGTCTTGAGAAGATGCACGAGCGAGGCCTCGTCGAGCTCCATCTTCTTCTTGCGTGCGACCAGCGCGAAGATCTTCAGGAAATCCTGCTGGTTCGGGCCGTCGATCTTGATCTTGAAGAAGATCCGGCGCAGTGCCGCCTGGTCGAAGATCTCGTTCGGATGGAAGTTGGTCGAGAAGATCACCAACGTGTCGAAGGGCACCTCGAACTTCTCGCCCGATTGCAGCGCCAGGATGTCCTTCGATTCCTCCAGCGGCACGATCCAGCGGTTCACCAGCTTCTGCGGCGGTTCGGACTGGCGGCCGAGGTCGTCGACGATGAAGATGCCTCCGGTCGACTTGAGCTGCAGCGGCGCCTGGTAGGTGCGCGCGGTCGGGTTGTAGACGAGATCGAGCATGTCGAGCGTCAGCTCGCCGCCTGTCACGACGGTGGGGCGCTCGCACAGCACGTAGCGCGTGTCGAACCGGTTGCTGCGGCGCAGGCGCGAGGGGTCGTCCTCGGCGGTTTCGGCGGCGGAATGCACGATCGGGTCGTAGACCGAGATCACCTGGCCGGAATACTCGATCGCGCGGGGCACGTAGATCTTGTCGCCCATCGCGTCGCGGATGCCGTTCGAGATCGACGACTTGCCGTTGCCCGGCGGCCCGTACATCAGGATCGACCGGCCCGAGCTGACGGCGGGCCCGAGGTGCGAGATCAGGTTCTCGGGCAGCACGAGGTGGCCCATCGCGCCGAGCAGCTGGTCGCGGCCGATCTGGATGTTGCGGATCGACTGCCGCTCGACCTGCTCGCGGTAGACGTGCAGCGGCACCGGCATCGCGCCGAAGTATTCCGACTGCGCCAGCGCGTCGAGCGCGCGGGCCTTTCCGGAATCGGTCAGCTGGTAGGACATCTCGGTGCCCGCGCTGGCGCTGAGCGTGCCCATCGCTTCCAGCAGGCTCTGCGAGCGGGCAAGGTCGATCAGCTCCTGCGTGGTGCCGATGGGCAGGCAGATGGCGCGGGCAAGCGCGGTCACCGTGTTCGCGTTCTTGCGGAAGATCGTCTTGAGCGCGATGTCGCGCATGAAGATGCGCGGCAGGTTCATGTCGTCCAGCCGCTTCGGCGGCGGCGGCGCCATGACGGCGCTGGATGCCATGTTCATCTCGGGGAGCCCCACGTCCTGTCTGTTTCACGAAAGGAAACAACAGCTTTGTGGCGAGACATTGGCCGCGCTTGGGAAAAGGCGCGACGCTGCCCGTCGCGGGCGCCCCGGCAAGGCGCCGGGGCAGGGGAGGGCTCAGGCCTTGCGGCTCAGGAGGTCGACGCCGAGCGTGGTCAGCACCTTTTCCTCGATCTTCGCGGCATCCAGGCCGGCCGAGGCATACATGTCGGCGGGGCTGGCGTGGTCGATGAAGGTGTCGGGCAGCACCATCGAGCGGAACTTCAGCCCGTGGTCGAAGACGCCCTCGTCGGCGAGAAGCTGCGCCACGTGGCTGCCGAAGCCGCCGACGGCGCCTTCCTCGATGGTGATGAGCGCCTCGTGCTCTGCGGCGAGCTTCAGGATCAGGTCACGGTCGAGCGGCTTGGCGAAGCGGGCGTCGGCCACCGTCGGGTGGATGCCGCGCGCCGAGAGCCGTTCGCAGGCGTCCATGACCTCGGAGAGGCGCGTGCCGAAGCTCAGGATCGCGGCGCCCGAGCCCTCGCGGATCATCCGGCCCTTGCCGATCTCGAGCACCTCGCCCTTTTCCGGCATCTCGACCCCGGTGCCCTCGCCGCGCGGGTAGCGGAAGGCGATGGGTCCCTCGTCATGCGCGGCGGCGGTGGCCACCATGTGCTTCAGCTCGGCCTCGTCGGCGGCGGCCATGACCACCATGCCCGGCAGGTTGGCCATGAAGGAAATATCGTAGCTGCCCGCATGGGTGGCGCCGTCGGCACCCACCAGCCCGGCGCGGTCGATGGCGAAGCGCACCGGCAGCCGCTGGATCGCGACGTCATGCACGATCTGGTCGTAACCGCGCTGCAGGAACGTCGAATACATCGCGCAGAAGGGCTTCATCCCGCCGGCGGCGAGGCCCGCGGAGAAGGTCACGCCATGCTGCTCGGCGATGCCCACGTCGAAGACGCGGTCGGGGTAGCGCTCGGCCATGAGGTCGAGCCCGGTGCCGTCGGGCATCGCCGCGGTGACGGCGCAGACCCGCGAATCCTCGGAGGCGATGCGGGTCAGCTCGCGGGCGAAGACCTTGGTGTAGGCCGGCGCGTTCGACGGCGCCTTCTTCTGCTCACCGGTGGCGACGTCGAACTTGGCGCGGGCGTGGCCCTTGTCGGGTGAGCCCTCGGCGGGCGCGTAGCCCTTGCCCTTGGTCGTGACCGCGTGGATCAGGATCGGCCCGGTGGCGCGGGCCTTCACCGTGCGCAGGATCGGCAGCAGGTGATGCAGGTCATGCCCGTCGATGGGGCCGATGTAGTCGAAGCCCAGCTCTTCGAAGAGCGTGCCGCCGATTGTCATCGTCTTGAGCACTTCCTTGGCGCGCTTGGCACCTTCGCGGAAGGGCGGGGGCAGCAGCGAGACCGCGCCCTTGGCGGCAGCCTTGAGATCCTGGAAGGGCGCCTCGGCGTAGAGGCGCGACAGGTAGGACGACATCGCGCCGGTGGGCGGCGCGATGGACATCTCGTTGTCGTTCAGGATCACGATCAGCCGCTTGCCGAGGTGGCCGGCGTTGTTCATCGCCTCGTAGGCCATGCCGGCGGACATCGCCCCGTCGCCGATCACCGCGATGGCATCGCCCGCGCCGGTGTCGCAGACGCCGCCCAGCTCGCGTGCCATGGCAAAGCCGAGCGCTGCCGAGATCGAGGTCGAGCTGTGGCCCGCGCCGAACGGATCGTAGGGCGACTCCGAGCGCTTGGTGAAGCCCGAGAGCCCGTCCTTCTGGCGGATCGTGGTCATCCGGGCGCGGCGCCCGGTCAGGATCTTGTGCGGGTAGGCCTGGTGGCTCACGTCCCAGACGATCTTGTCGCGCGGCGCATCGAAGACCGCGTGCAGCGCCACGGTCAGCTCCACCACGCCGAGACCCGCGCCGAGATGGCCGCCGGTCTGCGAAACCGAGGCGATGGTCTCGGCGCGCAGCTCGTGCGCCAGCTCCTCGAGCTCTGCATCGGAAAATCGCTTGATGTCGGCGGGCGTGGTGACCCGGTCGAGCAGCGGCGTGTGGGGCTTGTGAGCCATGACGTCCCTCGGCACTCAGTTCCGGCGGGAGATAACGAAGCGGGCGGCCTCCCGCAAGGTATCGGCCCGCGCACCATATGGAGATAGAGCGTCGCAGGCCTCTGTCACAAGGATTTCGGCCCGGCTTTTCGCGGTGTCGAGGCCGAGAAGCGAGACAAATGTCGCCTTGCCGCGGCCTGCGTCCTTGCCGACGGCCTTGCCCACCGTCTCGGCGTCGCCCTCGATGTCGAGGATGTCGTCGGCGATCTGGAACGCCAGCCCCAGCCGGTCGGCATAGGCGGTCAGCGGCCCGAGGTCGGCCTCGGCCAGACGCGCGCCGGCCTGCGCCGACCAGGTGATCAGCGCGCCGGTCTTGCCGGCCTGAAGCTCGGTGATCTCGTTAAGCGTGAGCGGCCTGTCGGTGGTCTCGGCGGCCATGTCGAGCGCCTGCCCGTAGACCATGCCGCGCCCGCCCGCGGCCTGCGCGAGACTGAGCGCGAGGTCGGCGCGCACCCCGGCGCTGTCGTGACAGCGCGGGTCGGCGACCATCTCGAAGCCCAGCGCCTGCAGCGCGTCGCCCGCCAGCACCGCGGTGGCCTCGTCCCACTTGCGGTGCACCGTGGGCTGGCCCCGGCGCAGGTCGTCGTCGTCCATGCAGGGCAGGTCGTCATGCACGAGGCTGTAGGCGTGGATCGCCTCGATCGCGCAGGCGGGCCAGAGGGCGCGGTCGCGCGCCACGTCGTGCAGCCGCGCGCTTTCCAGCACCAGCCAGCCCCGCAGGCCCTTGCCGCCGCCCACCGCGTAGCGCATCGCGTGGCTCACGGGCAGGTCGGCGAAGCGGCCCAGCACCATGTCGAAATGGTCGGCGACGGCGCGGCCGCCGGCCTCGAGACTGTCACGGAACATGAAGGGTCAGAGCCCCTCGACGGGCTTGATGCCGGTGGGCTCGCCCTCGGCGTCCACCTGGATCGCGGCGACCTTTTCCTCGGCGCTCTTCAGCTTGGCCTCGCAGTGGCTCTTCAGCTCGGCGCCCCGCTTGTAGAGGTCGATGGATTGCTCGAGCGGCACGTCGCCACGTTCGAGCTGGCCCACAACCTGCTCGAGCTCGGCCATCGCCTGCTCGAAACTCATTTCCGCGACCGGCGTTTCGCTCATTTTCCTGCCTCGATCAGTTCGTACACATGGGCCCGGGCCGCAGCCGCGAGCGCAGCCAGATCATAGCCGCCTTCCAGCAGGGAGACCACCCGCCCGCCGCATTGATCGGCGGCGATCCGGCACAGTTCGCGGGTGAGCCAGCGGAAATCCTCGGTCTCCCACGCGAGCTGCGCGAGCGGATCCTCGCGGTGGGCGTCGAAGCCGGCCGACAGGATCAGCAGGTCGGGGCGGAAGTCGTGCAAACGGGGGAAGGCCTGCTCGATGTAGGCCGCGCGCATCGAGGCGCTGTCGCTGCCGGGGGCCAGCGGCAGGTTCAGCACGTTGTCATGCGCGCCGCGTTCCGAGGCGGCGCCGGTGCCGGGCCAGAGCGGCGACTGCTGGGACGAGATGAACAGCGTGCGCGGCTCGTCCCAGAGCAGATCCTGCGTGCCGTTGCCGTGATGGACGTCGAAATCCACCACCGCGACGCGCTCGAGCCCGTGGTGGTCGAGCGCGTGTTTCGCCGCGATGGCCGCGTTGCCGAACAGGCAGAACCCCATG
Organism: Salipiger sp. D13; assembly: GCF_003703915.1. Classification (NCBI taxonomy): domain Bacteria; kingdom Pseudomonadati; phylum Pseudomonadota; class Alphaproteobacteria; order Rhodobacterales; family Roseobacteraceae; genus Salipiger; species Salipiger sp. D13. Next base: position 209,001 of record NZ_ML112591.1, on the reverse strand, counting down.
GGCGTCTCGCGTTCGGCATGGTGGCCGGGCGGGCGGGTCGCGCAGAAGGCGTTCGACGCCTCTCCGGAAAGCACCGCGTCGACGGCGCGAATCGCGGCGCCCACGCCACGGCGGGCGGCGTTCATCGAGCCGGGGGACATCCAGGTGTCGGAATCGAGCGCCGTTTCGCCCTCGGCCGGCGCGGCGGCTGCGATCCGGTCGATGTAGCTCTGCGGGTGCGCGCGGGTCAGGTCGCGGTCCTCGGCCACCGGCGCGCCGATGCGGAGCAGGTCGAACGGTTCGAGCGCGTGCAGCACGTGGTCCAGCCGCGCCACCTGTTCGGGGTGTCCCTCTGGGGTGACGTGGCCGAGGCAGTCGGCATGGGTGAGCAGGGCTGTGGTCATGGCGGAGCCTCTCTTGCGTCGCTTCGGGACAGGAAAACCGGACGGGCCGGGTGGGGCAAGGCGGGCAGAGGTCGGTCTCCCGCGCGTCATGCCGGGCCGTGGCGTTCCCCGAACAGGGGAGCGCGCAGGCCCATCGCGTCAAGCCGGACGCGGTCAGTCCGGCGCGAGCATGTACCCCGCGCCGCGCACCGTCTGCAGGTAGCGTGGCTGCTTCGGATCGGATTCGATCTTGCGGCGCAGGCGGGTGATCTGCACGTCGACCGCGCGTTCCTGTGCCTGCCCCTTGTCGCGACCGAGATCCTCGACCAGCTGGCTGCGGCTCAGCGCTTCGCCCGGGCGGGCCGAGAAGATCCGCATGAGCTGGCTCTCGGTCGCCGTGAGTCGCACGAGGTCCTCGCCCTTCCACATCTCGCCCCGCTCGATGTCATAGCGGATCTCGCCGAGGTTCAGAAGCTTCGGCGCGCTGTCGGCGGCGCTGGTGTCGGGCATCCGGCGCAGGATCGCGTTGATCCGCAGCAGCAGCTCCTTGGGCTCGAACGGCTTGCCGAGGTAGTCGTCGGCGCCCGCCTCGAGCCCCTTGATCCGGTCTTCGGTCTCGCCACGCGCTGTCAGCAGCATGATCGGCGTGCTGCGCCCCTCGCGGATGGCGCGGGTCAGGCTGATGCCGTCTTCGCCGGGCATCATCACGTCGAGCACGATCATGTCGAAGTCGAGCCCCTCGAGCAGTCGCCGGGCGTGCGCCGCATCGCGGGCGGCACTCACGAGGAAGCCATTGCGCATCAGGAACTTCTGAAGCAGTCCCCGGATGCGCTCGTCATCGTCGACGATCAGGATGTGGGCGTCGGGATCGGTCATGCCCGAAGCTCGCGGAGCCCGGAGTAGTGGCGGTGCATCTCGGGGTCCATCATCGCCTCGAGCACCTTGCGGAAGCCCGCGACGGCCTCGGGGCCCGCCTGCCGGTAGGCGGCGCGCATCCGGGCGCGCTGGGCCTCGGAAAGCTGGTATTCGAGCGACGCACCGTCCTGCGTCAGGTAGAGGTGCCGCTCGCGCTTGTCGGCGCGGCCGACGCGGCTTTCGACCATCCCGTCCTCGATCAGCGTACGCAGGACACGGTTGAGCGACTGCTTGGTCACCCCGAGGATCGACAGCAGGTTGTTGACCGTGGTGCCCGGCGTGCAGTTGATGAAATGGATCGCTCGGTGATGCGCCCGCCCGTAGTCGAGCCCCTGCAGGATGCGATCGGGGTCGGCGGTAAAGGCCCTGTAGGCGAAATACATCGCCTCGATGCCCTGGCGCAGTTGTTCGTCCGTCAGGTAGAGCAGCGACTCTCCGCCATGTCCCTGCGCGCCCGGCCCGTCTGCCATTGCCTCATCCTCATTCCGGCGTCTTTCTGGGCACTTTAAGTCAGCGTTGTTGACATTCCAAGTCCGAACTGGTAGCGAGTCGCAGTTTTTCCGCAAGAATATGTCCGGACCGGACGTAAGTTGCGCAACAAATGCAAAAGCGCCAAAGGAGACTGTTATGGAAGGTGCATATGACGACCGCGACGGAAAGATCTGGCTGGATGGCAAGCTGGTGGAGTGGCGGGACGCGCAGGTGCACGTACTGACCCATGCGCTCCACTATGCCAGCTCGGTCTTCGAGGGCGAGCGGGCCTACAACGGCAAGATCTTCCTCGGCCACGAGCACTCCGAGCGGCTGCGCTTCTCGGCGGGCGAGCTCGACTTCGAGATCCCCTACACCGCCGACGAGATCGACGCGGCCAAGCAGGAAGTGCTGACCGCCAACGGCTTCACCAACGCCTATGTCCGCGCGGTGGCGTGGCGCGGGGCCGGCCCCGACATGGGCGTCGCCTCGTCGCGCAACCCGGTGCGGCTCGCGGTGGCGGCCTGGGAATGGGGCAACTACTACGGTGACGCCAAGACCAAGGGCGCCAAGCTCGACATCGCGCGCTGGAAGCGTCCTTCGCCCGAGACCATCCCGGTCCATGCCAAGGCCGCCGGTCTCTACATGATCTGCACCATGTCCAAGCACGAGGCCGAGGCCAAGGGCTGCTCGGACGCGCTGTTCATGGACTACCGCGGCTACGTGGCCGAGGCGACCGGCGCCAACATCTTCTTCGTGAAGGACGGCGAGGTGCACACGCCGCTGCCCGACTGTTTCCTCAACGGCCTGACCCGGCAGACGGTGATCCGGCTGCTGAAGGAGAAGGGCGTGACCGTGCACGAGCGCCACATCATGCCGGAAGAGCTCGAGGGCTTCGAACAGTGCTGGCTCACCGGCACGGCGGCCGAGGTGACCCCGGTCGGCCAGATCGGCGACTACACCTTCGAGGTCGGCGCGCTGGCGCAGGACATCGCCAAGACCTACGAGGCCTACGTCCGCAGCTGATCGCCCGGACGGCAGCCTGTTACGTTTTCCCGGGCCGTATCGCGGCCCGGGACTTTGCGGAGCTACACGGCCCCGACTGACTGCAGACGCGGCGTTAACGGTCACAAGTCGCCTTGAACGCCCGCGCCCTTGATGCCACCTTGCGGCGAAACAACCGCTGAGAGGCCAGCATGCAGGACAATCACGCTCCGCTCGAGATCGTTTCCCCAGAGGCGCATGCGCCCGAGAAGTTCTCCGACGCGGAGGCCGCCGTGGATCGTCTCTGCGCGCTCTACGACCAGGCCGTGACCTTCCTGCACGACCGGTTCCTCGACGCGATGGCGACCGGTCATCCGGGCGTGCGCATCCGCGCCTTCTACCCCGAGATCCGCATCACCACGACGACCCACGCCAAGGTCGACAGCCGCCTGAGCTTCGGTCACGTGCCGGCGCCAGGCACCTTTGCCGCGAGCATCACCCGGCCGGATCTCTTCCGGCACTACCTGAAGCAGCAGATCGGCCTGTTGCTCACCACGCACCAGGTGCCGGTGCAGGTGGGGCTCTCGACCACGCCGATGCCGGTGCATTTCGCGGTGGCCAACTACCCGGATCTCGCGGTGCCGCAGGAAGGCGCGGGGCAGTTCATCCTGCGTGACGTCTTCGACGTGCCCGATCTCACGGTGACCAACGACGACATCGTCAACGGCGTCTCGAAACCCGCCGCCGACGGGGCGGGGCCGCTCGCGCCCTTCACCGCGCAGCGCATCGACTACTCGCTGGCCCGGCTCGCCCATTACACCGCGACCGACCCGACGCATTTCCAGAACCATGTCCTGTTCACCAACTACCAGTTCTACGTCAGCGAGTTCGAGGCCTATGCCCGCGCGCAGCTCGCCGACCCCGACAGCGGCTACACGTCCTTTGTCTCGACCGGCAACGTCGAGATCACCGAGCCCGACGCCGAGATTCCGCACTCGGCCAAGATGCCGCAGATGCCGACCTACCACCTGAAGCGCCCCAACGGCGCCGGCATCACGCTGGTCAACATCGGGGTGGGTCCGTCGAACGCCAAGACCGCGACCGACCACATCGCCGTGCTGCGCCCGCACGCCTGGCTGATGGTCGGCCATTGCGCCGGGCTGCGCAGCTCGCAGAGTCTGGGCGATTTCGTGCTCGCCCACGCTTACCTGCGCGAGGACAAGGTGCTCGACGACGACCTGCCGGTCTGGGTGCCGATCCCGGCGCTGGCCGAGATCCAGGTCGCGCTCGAGCAGGCAGTGGCCGAGGAAACGCAGCTTGACGGCTACGACCTCAAGCGGGTGATGCGCACCGGCACGGTCGCCAGCGTCGACAACCGCAACTGGGAGTTGCGCGACCAGTCCGGCCCTGTGCAGCGGCTGTCGCAGTCGCGGGCAGTGGCGCTCGACATGGAAAGCGCGACGATCGCCGCCAACGGTTTCCGCTTCCGGGTGCCCTACGGCACGCTGCTGTGTGTCAGCGACAAACCGCTGCACGGCGAGTTGAAGCTTCCCGGCATGGCGAGCGACTTTTACAAGACGCAGGTCGCCCGTCATCTGATGATCGGAATCCGGGCGATGGAGCGCCTGCGCGGCATGCCGCTGGAACGGCTGCACAGCCGGAAACTGCGCAGCTTCGAAGAGACAGCTTTCCTCTGACGCGCGGTCAGAGCCGCCCCGGGGCAGCAAAATAGGCGTTTTTCCCTTGCAAACGGCCCCTAATCGTTGTGTTTGAACGCGACATGATGTTAATTTCCCGTAACGAGGCCCAATCGTTCGGGCAGCTAAGGAGACCATAGAAATGGCGAAACCGATGACCAAGACCCAGCTGGTGGCCGCACTGGCCGAGGAGATGGGCGCAGACAAGAAAACCGCCACCACCGCGCTGGACGCGATCACCGGCATCATCACCAAGGAAGTGGCCGCCGGCGGCGCCGTGACCCTGCCGGGCGTGGGCAAGATCTACTGCCGCGAGCGCCCCGAGCGCATGGTCCGCAACCCCGCGACCGGCGAGCAGTTCAAGAAAGAGGCCGACAAGCAGGTCAAGATGACCATTGCGAAGGCCCTCAAGGACAGCGTCAACGAGTGAAGCTTCGGCCTCTCCAGCCTTGACCTGAACGTGCAAAGGACCGCCAGTGGCGGTCCTTTTTGTTTTTGGGATCATGTTGCTCGGGGCAGGGCTTTCGGCGTTGGACCGAACCGTCAGCAGGCTTCGAGCCGCTGGAGCTGGCGCCCCTCCGCGTCGAAGTTCGACGGGTCCAGCCAGCGTGTGAAGCGCTCTTTCAGCGCGGGCCACTCGCCGTCGATCACCGAGAACCACGCGGTGTCGCGGTTGCGGCCCTTGACCACCACCGCCTGTCGGAAGGTGCCCTCGTACTTGAAGCCAAGCCGCTGCGCCGCGCGCCGCGACGGTGTGTTGAGCGCGTCGCATTTCCACTCGTAGCGCCGGTAGCCCAGCTCGTCGAAGGCGCGCGCCATCATCAGGGCCATCGCCTCGGTCGCGGCCGGCGTCTTCTGCAGGCGCGGGGCGAGGTGGATGTTGCCGACCTCGATCACCCCGTTCGCCGGGTCGATCCGCAGGTAGGAGCAGACCCCGAGCGGCGTGCCCTCGGGCGACAGGATCGTGTAGAACAGCGGGTCTTCGCTTGCCTCAGAGGCCTCGGCCCAGCCGGTCGCATCCGCTAGATCGGCGAAGGGGCCGCGCGGCAGGTAGGTCCAGCCGTGGCCCTCGGTGTCCTCGGCGAAGACCTCGAAGAGGCCGGCGGCATGGGCCACGGTCAGCGGCTCCAGCCGGACATACCGGCCTGCCAGCCCGCTGCGCGGCGGACGGGGGCGTGGGAAGCTCCCGTCGACCGGCAGGCCGACGGGCTGGCCGAAATCGTTGATCCGGGTGCCGGTCACGCAAAGACCTTGGTCAGGCTCCCGTCGACGGCGTCGATGATCTGGTCGATGTCGTCCTTCGTGGCGATCAGGGCGGGCGCGAAGCACAGCACGTTGTTCAGCCCCGGCACCGAGCGGTTGGTGGCGCCGATGATGACACCGGCCGCGTTGCAGGCCGCGACGACGGCGCCGATCTGCTTCTCGCTCACAGGCTCCTTGCTGGCCCGGTCGCTGACCAGCTCGGCACCGAGGAACAGGCCCTTGCCGCGCACGTCGCCGACCACCGGGTGCTTGTCCTTCAGCTCTTCCAGCTTCCCGAGCATGTAGTCGCCCATCTGCGTGGTGTTCTCGAGCAGGTTCTCGTCCTCGATGATGCGCATGTTCTCGAGCGCCGCGGCCGGGCCCGCGGTGCAGCCGCCGAAGGTCGAGATATCGCGGAAGTAGTTCATCGGATCGCTGTCATCGTCCTTGAACAGATCGAAGACGCGCTCGGAGGTGACGCAGCATGCAATGGCGGCGTAGCCCGAGGCGACACCCTTGGCCATGGTCACAAAGTCGGGCTCGATGCCGTAATGCTGGTAGCCGAACCAGTGGGTGCCGGTCCGTCCGACGCCGCAGACGACCTCGTCGATGTGCAGCAGGATGTCGTATTTCCGGCAGATTTCCTGCACGCGCTGCCAGTAGCCCTCGGGCGGCACGATCACGCCGCCGCCGGCGGTCACCGGCTCGAGGCAGAGCGCGCCCACGGTGTCGGGGCCCTCGCGCAGGATGACCTCTTCGATGGCGTCGGCGGCACGCTGGCCGTATGCCTCGCCGGAAAGATCCCACTGGGCGCGGTATTCGAGGCAGTGCGGCACCGACACGAAGCCCGGGGCGAAGGGGCCATACTGCATGTTGCGCTCGACCTGGCCGCCCGCCGACATCGCGCCGATGGTCGAGCCGTGGTAGTCGCGCTCGCGGTACAGGATCTTGTGCTTCTTGCCGCCGTAGCGCTTGTGCGCGATCTGGCGGATCATCTTGAAGGCCTTCTCGTTCGCCTCCGAGCCCGAGTTCGTGTAGTAGACCCGGCTCATGCCCGGCATCTTCGAGATCAGCTTCTCGGCGAAGAGCGCGCCGGGCACCGAGCCCGCGGCACCGGCGAAGTAGTTGAGCTTCATCAGCTGTTCCGAGATCGCGTCGACGATGCTCTTGCGACCGTAGCCGACGTTGACGGTCCAGACCGCACCGGACACCGCGTCGATATGTTCGCGGCCGTGCTGGTCCCAGACCCGCATGCCCTTGCCCTCGACGATGATCCTCGGGTCCGAGGTCTCGAACGCCTTGTGCTGCACCAGGTGGTGCCAGATGTGCGCCTTGTCGGCGTCGACAACGTGGCTGAGATCGTTCTGGGTGAGGGTACCGTCCATTTTGCGTCTCCTGGGGAATTGAAGCGCCGGCCGTGGGGCCGTCCTGCGAAGATGTTGCGCATATTTGATCATATCCCGCAACACTCACCCACAAGAATTCGCCGTGCCCGAACGCCCGTGCCGAGCAAAGAGGCCGTTTGTGAGCGAACGTTGGAAAACTGTCAGGGGCACAATGATTAACGTTGATCCACGGCCTGTTTTCCGTTCGGATCGGGCGGGCAGGGCCGGACGAGGTCCGCCCCGCGCCAAAGTCCTGCCGAAACGAGCGGGACAGTACGACAGGGGAGTATCATCATGCGTAAGTTTACCAGGCTGATGGCCGGCGCTGCCGCCGCCGCGATGCTGACGGGCGCCGCGAGCGCCGAAGAGATCACGGTCGGCTATTTCCTCGAGTGGCCGATGCCGTTCGAATACGCCAAGGCCGAAGGCATGTACGAAGAGGCCATGGGCGTCGACATCAACTGGGTCAGCTTCGACACCGGCACCGCGATGAGCGCGGCAATGGCCTCGGGCGACGTGCAGCTCTCGGTGAGCCAGGGCGTGCCGCCCTTCGTCGTCGCGGTCTCGGCCGGGCAGGACCTGCAGGCGCTCGACGTGGCGGTGAGCTACGCCGACAACGACAACTGCGTGGTCGCCGAGGCGCTCGAGATCGACAAGGACTCGGCCGGCGAGCTCGAGGGCAAGAAGGTCGCCGTGCCGCTGGGCACTGCCGCGCATTACGGTTTCCTCAAGCAGATGGACCATTTCGGCGTCGACATCTCGACCATGGAGATCGTCGACATGGCGCCGCCCGACGGCGCCGCCGCCATCGCGCAGGGCTCGGTCGACATGGCCTGCGGCTGGGGCGGCTCGCTGCGCCGCATGAAGGAACACGGCAACGTGCTGCTGACCGGCGCCGAGAAGGAAGACGTCGGCATTCTCGTCTTCGACGTGACCTCGGGCCCGGCTTCCTGGGTGGCGGAAAACTCCGACCTCGTGGCCGAGTTCCTTGCCGTGACCGCCGAGGCGAACGCCATGTGGGCGGACGAAGCCAACCACGACAAGATGCTGCCGGTCATCGCGCAGGACGCGGGGATGGACGAGGAGGCGACCGCCGAGACGCTCTCGACCTTCGTGTTCCCGGGCGTCGATGAACAGCTTTCCGAGAAATGGCTCGGCGGCGGCGCGCAGGAGTTCATGAAGGGCGTCGCGGATGTCTTCGTCGAGGCCGGCTCGATCGACGCGGCGCTCGACAGCTACGCCGATCACGTGAACACCGGGCCGCTCGACACCGCTTCGGGCATGTGAGGCAGCTGGCGCGGAGCGGCTTCGGTCTGCTCCGCCCCCGATACATTCGACCTACATCGCGCGGGGGTCTTCGGCGAAGATCCCCGCGATCCATGAAACCTCCCGTTTCGAAGGAGGGCCGATGAGCGGACTATTCATCGACCGCGTCTCCATGCGTTTCGACCTGCCCAACGGCAGCTCGGTGCAGGCGCTGAAGGACGTCACCCTCGACCTTGCCGAGGGCGAGCTGCTTTCCGTGCTGGGGCCCTCGGGCTGTGGCAAGACCACGCTTCTCAACATCGTCGCGGGCTTCCTCGCCCCCACTGAGGGCACGATCCGGCTGGGCGACCACGCGGTCACCGGCCCCGCCGCCGAACGTGGCATGGTGTTCCAGCAGGGCGCGCTGTTCGAATGGATGAACGTGCGCGACAACGTCAGCTTCGGGCCGCGCATGGCGGGCCGCAAGGAGCGTGACTGGGCGGGCACCGTCGATCACCTGCTCGACGTGGTGGGCCTTGGCGACTTCAAGGAAAAGGCGGTCTACGAGCTGTCGGGCGGGATGCAGCAGCGCGTCGCACTGGCCCGCTGCCTCGCCAACGAGCCCGACGTGATCCTGATGGACGAGCCGCTGGGTGCGCTCGACGCGCTCACCCGCGAGAAGATGCAGAGCCTCGTGCTGAAGCTCTGGAAGGAGACCGGCAAGACGATCATCCTCATCACCCACTCGGTCGAGGAAGCGCTGCTGCTGGGCGAACGCCTGCTGGTCATGGCGCCGCGCCCGGGCCGCATCCACAAGGAATACCGGCTGCCCTTCGCCGATCTCGGCGTGAACGAGGACCTGCGCGCGGTGAAGAAGCATCCCGACTTCGCGAAAACGCGCGAGGAAATCCTCGGGATGATCTGGGACATGGAAGAGGAAATCATGGGCCGGGCAGAACTGGCCGGGGGAGCGGCGCAATGATCGTCTTCCTGATCTACATCGCGATCTTCGTCGCCGCCTATTTCCTGGTGAAACTGTCGGTGCACCGCGCTACCGGCGATTTCACCGCCCGCAAGACCGTGACCTTCGGCGACGAGAGCGCGGTGCGTCCGAACCGCATCGCCAGCGTCGTGTCGGTGCTGACGATCTTCCTGCTCTGGGCCGCCTTCACCGGCTCAAGCTGGGTGCCGGGCTTCCTGCATGCGCCCGGTCCCTACACCGGCGACGCCACCTTCACCTACACCGCCGAGGCCGACGGCGTCGCGCCGGACGATGCGACGGTGACCATCCGGGTCTTCCCGATCAGCCAGGACGTCGACGCGCCCGAGGTTGATCCGGGCGAGGGCTGGGCGAAGAACGACAGCGATGCCATCGGCGCATGGCGCTCGGGTCTGGTGCGGGTCGATCGCAACGACGACTACGGCCGCGACGAGGGCCACACCGTCGTGGCGGTCAACGGCGAGCCCATCGCGCCGGGCGGCGAGGTCCTCACCGACTGGGGGCGCGTCGGCATGTCGCCCAAGGGCACGCTAAACGTCGAGCCCGCGACCGGCTGGCAGATGGAGCCGATCTGGCTGCCCCCGCCCGAGGCGGTCGTGTCCCGGATGGTCGAGATCGCCCGCGACGGCTACCGCGACAGCACCCTCTGGGAGCACCTTGGCTGGTCGCTTTTCCGGGTCATCGCAGGCTTCTTCTTCGGCGCGCTGGTCGGCATCCCGCTGGGCTACGCCATGGGGCTTTCGGACTGGTTCCGCGGCTGGTTCGACCCGATCGTCGAGTTCATGCGCCCGGTGCCTCCGCTGGCGCTGATCCCGCTGGTCATCATCTGGGCCGGCATCGGCGAGACCGGCAAGATCATCCTGCTGTTCCTCGCGGCGCTCTGGATCATGGCCATCGCGGCGCGCTCCGGCGTGTCGGGGGTCAGCATCTCGAAGGTGCACGCGGCCTATTCGCTGGGCGCGAGCAAGGCGCAGATCATGCGGCATGTCATCATCCCCAACTCGCTGCCCGACATCTTCACCGGCGCGCGGGTGGCGATGGGCGTCTGCTGGGGCACCGTCGTGGCGGCCGAACTCGTGGCCGCCGAGAAGGGCGCGGGCATGATGATCATGGTGGCGTCGAAGTTCCAGCTGACCGACATCGTGATCATGGGGATCATCCTGATCGGTGTCATCGGCTTCGGCATCGACATGCTGATGCGCTGGGCGGAACGGACCCTCGTGCCGTGGAAGGGGCGGGGCTGAGCCCGCCGCACCCCAGGACGGGGCCGCCGGTCACTCGGCCGGCGGCGCCTCCGAGCTCATGCCGTCGAGCATCTGCAGCAGCGCGGTGACCTGCCCGTCGAGCCAGAGACGCGCGGCGTCGATCTGGGCCACGTAGGCCGCCATCAGCGGCTCGAGCCCGGGGAAGACATCGGCAATCGTCGGAGCGAGCAGGTAGAACGCGACGGCAAAGATCGCCAGCGCCAGCACCAGCCGGAAGCCGTTCGAGAAGCTGCTGCGCTCGGCTTCGGCCTCTTCCTCGACCACGGCGCGGCCCTGCGGGGTCTCCATGCTGCGGCGCTCGGAGGAGGCCCTCAACGTCTGGTTGATTTCCTCGATGTCGGGCAGAAGCTCGCGCCGCGAGGCCGCCGTGGCCGCGGGCGTCGCCTCCTCGGCCGGCCGGTCCGGCGTTGGCGTTACGGGCTCTTCGCCGCGCATCCGGGCCATGCGTTCGCGTGCCTCGCGTGAGCGGCGGGCGCTCTCGTCCTCTTCGGCATCCGAGAGGCTCGGTTCGGTGGGTCCGGGATCGGACAGGCCGAGTTCGGGCTGGCTTTCGAGCGGCGCGCTCCGGGCGGCACGCTGGCGTGCCTCGCGCTCGGCCTCTTCGCGCAGCACCTCGGCGACCGACGGGTCGAGCTCGCGCCGTCGCCGCAGCCGGGTGCCCTCGGAGGGGACGGGCGGAATTTCGGGCTCGGCTTCGGGGTCGGAGACATCAGCTACCGGCGCGGCTTCGGTCGGCTCGTCGGCGCTGCCGCTCTCGGGCTGGGGGTCTTCGTCGGGCAGCGGGCCGCCTGCGTCCGGGGCCTGCGAGGGATCATCGTCGGGATGCGCCTGGAACCAGGTGTGCCCGCAATTCGAGCACTGCACGTCGCGCCCGCCCTCGGGAATGACGTTCGACGGCACCTCGTATTGCGCCCCGCAACTCGGGCAAATCAGCCGCATCGGCTCCCCTCGGTTTCCAGCGCTCGTCACGGCGCGTTCCTTTAAGGACAATAGGTTACCGTCCGGTGGCCGAAAAGCCAATTTTCGGCGGCCGGCGCGGATTGCATAAGCGGCGCGGCTCATGCACAACAGGCCGAGTTTGACCCGGGGTGGTGCTGGCGTGATCGAGCTGGACAATGTGGCGTACAACTATGGCGGCGGGGAGCTTCTGAGCGAGCTGTCGCTGCAACTGGCGCCGGGTTCGTTCCATTTCCTGACTGGACCCTCGGGCGCGGGCAAGACGACCCTTCTGAAGCTCTGCTACGGGGCGCTGCGGCCGACTGCCGGCCACGCGCGGATCTTCGGCCGGGACGTGCGGCAGATGGACCGCGACGAGATCGCCCTGTCGCGCCGTCGCGTCGGCGTCGTGCATCAGGATTGCCAGTTCCTCGACCATCTGTCGGTTTCCGAGAACGTCGCGCTGCCGCTGGCGGTGGCGGGGCAGGGAACAGCGGAGCAGTCCGACAACCTGCGCGAGCTGCTGGCCTGGGTCGGTCTCACCGAGCGGGCGGGCGCGCGTCCGCCGGAGCTTTCGGGCGGCGAGCGCCAGCGCGCGGCGCTGGCCCGCGCGGTCATCATGTCGCCCGAGGTGGTGCTTGCCGACGAGCCCACGGGCAACGTCGACTGGGAGATGTCGCAGCGGCTGCTGCGCCTGCTGGTCGAGCTCAACCGCATGGGCGTGACGGTGCTGATCGCCACCCACGACCTGCAGCTGATCCGCGCCGCCAAGAGCCAGGTGCAGGCGCGTGTGCTGCGCATTTCCAACCGCAGGTTGCAGGCCGCGGGAGCCGATCTGTGAGGTTGTCGCTCGGAACGCTCCGGATGCTGGGCCGCCGCGACAAGGGCGCCGACCGCGTGGTGCCGCCCACCGGCTTCACCGCGCGGCTGACGGTCTTCGCGGCGGCGGCCATGGCCTTTCTCGCGGTCTTCGCGCTGGCGCTCTCGCTGGCGACCGGGCGGCTTGCCACGACCTGGAGCGAGCAGCTGGCCCGCTCCTCGACGGTGCGGATATCGGCGCCCGAAGGCCAGATGGCAGCGCAGACCGCCGCCGCGCTGCGCCTGTTGCAGCAGACCCCCGGCGTGGCCTCGGCCCGCGCGCTGAGCGAGGCCGAGCAGCAGGCGCTGCTCGAGCCGTGGTTCGGGCCCGACCTGCCGGTGGCGCAGCTGCCGGTGCCGCAGATCATCGAGGTGACCGAGACCGCCGAGGGCTATGATCCGGCGGGCCTGCGCCTGCGCCTGCAGGCCGAGGTGCCGGGCGCGGTGCTCGACGACCACGCCCGCTGGCGGGCGCCGCTGGTCGATGCGGCGGCGCGCCTGCGGCTTCTGGCCTGGCTCGCGGCCGGCCTGATCGCGGCGACCGTGGGGGCGATCGTGACGCTTGCGGCGAACGCAGCGCTTGCGGCCAACGCGCAGGTCATCGCCGTGCTGCGGCTGGTGGGGGCCACCGACACCTACATCGCGCGCGCCTTCGTGCGCCGCTTCACCCTGCGGGCGCTCATCGGCGCCGCCGCGGGCACCGTGGCCGGCATGGTCGCGGTCTACCTGATGCCGTCGGGAAGCGAGACGGCGGGCTTCCTCACCGGGCTCGCCTTCCGGGGCTGGCATTGGGCGGTGCCGCTCCTGGTGCCGCCGCTTGCCGCCGCCGTCGCATTTGTTGCCACCGCCGTCGCCGCGCGGCGCGTTCTGGGAGGTCTGAGCTGATGGCTTACGCCGTGCAATGGCTGCGCTCTTTCGCATTTCTCGTGGCGATGTACGGCGGCATGGCCGTGATCGGCATCGTCTTCTTTCCGTGGGCCATGGTCTCGCGCCGCGGGGCGCGTTCGGCCTGCATCAACTGGTCCCGCTTCACGCGCTGGTGCGCCGGCTGGATGGTGGGCCTGAAGACCGAGGTGCGCGGCACGCCGCCCTCGGGCGAGGTCATCATCGCCTCGAAGCACCAGAGTTTCCTCGATATCATCCTGCTCTTCGCGTCGCTGCCCTCGGCCCGCTTCATCATGAAGCGCGAACTGCTCTGGGCCCCTGTGCTCGGGCAATACGCGATGCGCATCGGCTGCGTGCCGGTGGACAGGGGCAAGCGCGGCGCGGCCATCGCCAAGATGCTTTCGGACGTCGAGCGCGGCGCGATCGAGCCCGGCCAGCTCATCATCTATCCGCAGGGCACCCGCGTCGCGCCCGGCGTGAAGATGCCCTACAAGGTCGGCGCGGCGCTGCTCTACAAGCAGACCGGCCAGCCCTGCGTGCCGGCGGCGACCAACGTGGGCCTTTTCTGGCCACGCAAGGGGATCTACCGCAAGCCCGGGCTCGCCGTGGTCGAGTTCCTGCCGGAGATCCCGCCGGGGCTGACCAAGACGGCATTTCTGCAGCGGCTCGAGTCCGAGGTGGAAACCGCGAGCGACCGACTTCACGAGGAAGGCATGCGCCATGCGAAGGATTGAGACCGTCGAGGTGCTCGAGGCGCTCTACAAGGCCCCGAGCGAGGCCTCCCTGCGCAAGGTCGCTCAACGCCTGACCCCGGCTTATCGCAGCTGGATCGCAGCCTCGCGGTTCTGCGTGATCTCGACCGTCGGGCCGGACGGCACCGACGGCACCCCGCGCGGGGATGACGGCCCGGTGGTGCTCGAGCTTGATCCGGGCACGCTGGCGATGCCGGACTGGAGTGGCAACAACCGGCTCGATACCCTGCGCAACATCGTCCGCGACGGGCGCATCTCGCTGATGTTCATGGTCCCGGGCGACAACGTGGTTGTGCGCGTGAACGGCAGCGCCTGGCTGACCGACGATGCCGAGCTGCGCGCCCGCTTCGAGCGGCGGGGACGCTTGCCCGCGACCGTCGCGGTGATCGAGATCGCCGAGGTCTATGCGCAATGCCCGAAGGCACTGCTGAGATCGGGGCTCTGGGGCCGCGATGACGGCGACGCGACACCGAGCCTTGGCGAGATCCTCGCGGAAATGACCAGCGGCGAGATCGAGGCCGGTGCATGGGACCGGAGCTATCCGGAACGCGCAAGGCAGACCCTCTGGTAGGGCGCACGGAAACGTGAGTCGTTTTTCGGAACAGAAGACTAGGGGTGGTGCGTTCGGTTCCTGAATATTCATTTCAGGATCCAGAATGCCCGACGACAGCCCTTTTACCACCCGCCGCAGTCTGCTTGCCGGGTTCGCCGCTTCGCCCATTGCCGCCACGGGTGTCGGGGTCTTTCCGAATGCAGCGCGTGCGGAGGCGAAGGCTGCGGGGCTCATTACCCCGAACGTCTGCATGGTGCTGCCGGAGGTGACCGAGGGGCCGTTCTACCTCGACGAGAAGCTGTTGCGGAGCGAGATCGCCGAGGACCGTGACGGGGTGCCGCTACGCCTGCGGATGCAGGTGGTCACCGCCGATTGCGAGCCGATCGCGGGTGCGCGCGTCGATGTCTGGCATTGCGACGCGCAGGGCAACTACTCCGGCTTTGCCATTCAGGGCAGCGACAGCACCGAGGATACGTCGGAGGAGACCTTCCTGCGCGGGACGCAGACGACGGGGGAGGACGGCATTGCGTCTTTCTCGACGATCTATCCCGGTTGGTATCGGGGGCGCACGACGCACATTCACTACAAGGTCTTCCTCGACGAGACGACGGTGTTGACCAGCCAGATCTTCTTTCCCGATGCGCTGAGCCAGTATCTCTACCAGGCCGTGCCGCCCTACAGCGAGCGCGATGACGAGCGGGATACGACGAACGGCAACGATGGCATCGCGAAGCAGGCCGGCGAAGGCGCCTTTGCCGCGGTCCGCGAGCAGCCGGAACACTACGACGCGATGCTCGTGGTGGGCGTCGACCGCGACGCTGACGGTACCGAAACGGCGCCGGAGGATGCCGCCAGCGGCCCGGCCCCGGGCGGACAGACGACCGACAGGGCAGGGGATGCTCGGAGCGCACCGCGCGCCGGGGTCTTCATTCCGGGCGTTGCCGGCTGAGCCTGATCGCGGCGACCGGCGCAAGGCATGGGTCGGCCGGGTGATCTTTCCGCTCGGGGCCTGGGCAGCGCGCGACGCATACGAAAGTTTCAGATGAAGAACGCCCCCGCAGTCTCTGCGGGGGCGTTTCTCCTTGGTGGGTCGCCTGCATTGGAGGGCCAGCGTTACCGCGAAAGCCCTCCGCGCGATCAGGCGTGGATGGCGCCGTCGCCGCAGGCGAGCGCTGCCTCGCGCACCGCTTCCGAGAAGGTCGGGTGAGCGTGGCAGGTCAGCGCGAGATCCTCGGCCGAGCCGCCGTATTCCATCGCCACGCAGACTTCGTGGATCAGGTCGCCGGCCGACGGGCCGATGATGTGGCAGCCGAGGATACGGTCGGTTTCCTTGTCGGCGAGGATCTTGACGAAGCCGTCACCGGCGAACACGGCCTTGGCGCGCCCGTTGCCCATGAAGGAGAACTTGCCGACCTTGTAGGCCTTGCCCGCGTCCTTGAGCTCCTGCTCGGTGGCCCCGACCGAGGCGACCTCGGGGTGGGTGTAGATCACGCTGGGGATCACGTTGTAGTTCACGTGGCCCGCCTTGCCCGCGATGACCTCGGCGCAGGCCATGCCCTCGTCCTCGGCCTTGTGGGCGAGCATCGGGCCGTCGATGGCATCACCGATGGCGTAGATGCCCTTGACGTTGGTCGCCCAGTGGCCGTCGGTCTTGATCTGGCCGCCCTTGGTGGTCTCGATGCCGAGCGCGTCGAGCCCCAGCCCGTCGGTGTAGGGCTTGCGGCCGGTCGCAACGAGCACGACGTCGGCGTCGACCGAATGCTCGCTGTCGTCCTTGCGCAGCTTGTAGGTGACCGTGGCCTTGCCGCCCTTGGTCTCGACCTTCGACACGGCCGCGCCGAGCGTGAACTCGAGCCCCTGCTTGCCGAGCAGCTTCTTGAAGCTGCGCTGCACCTCGATGTCCATCGTGGGTGTGATGGTGTCGAGGAACTCGATCACGGTGACCTCGGAGCCGAGCCGCTTGTAGACCGAGCCCATCTCGAGGCCGATCACGCCGGCGCCGATCACGACCATCTTCTTGGGCACCTTCGGCAGCTCGAGCGCGCCGGTGGAGGTGACCACGACCTTCTCGTCGATCTCGACCTCGGCGCCCGGCACGGATGCGGCCGCGGAGCCCGAGGCGACGATGATGTTCTTGGTCTCGTAGGTCTCGTCGCCGACGGTGACCTTGCCGGCCTCGGGGATCGAGGCCCAGCCCTTGATCCAGTCGATCTTGTTCTTCTTGAAGAGGAACTCGATGCCCTTGGTGTTCTGGCCGATGACGTCGTCCTTGTAGGCGAGCATCTGCTTCCAGTCGACCGACGGCGCCTTGCCCTTGAGGCCCATCTTGGCGAAGTTCTCTTCCGCCTCGTGCAGCTGGTGGCTGGCGTGCAGCAGCGCCTTGGAGGGGATGCAGCCGACGTTCAGGCAGGTGCCGCCGAGGGTCTCGCGGCCCTCGACGCAGGCGGTCTTGAGCCCGAGTTGCGCGCAGCGGATGGCGGCGACGTAGCCGCCGGGGCCCGAGCCGATGACGATGACGTCGTATTGTGCCATTTCGTGTGTCCTTTCCTTTTGTTCATGGGGGAGGGGCGCTGCCCCTCTGGGCCTGCGGCCCATTCACCCCGGGATATTTCCGGCCAGAAGAAGCTTCATAGCAGGGCCGCGAAAAGCATGATGGCGGTGGCGAAGAAGCCCACCGCCCAGATGAGCGAGCGCCAGGGGGCCCAGCCCAGCAGGTAGGCGGGCACGTAGAGCAGGCGCGCGCCGAGGTAGAGCCCGGCACAGAGCGCGGTCAGCGCGTTGCCCTTGTCGGCGTAGGTGACGACCATCACCGCGATGCCGAAGAGAATGAGCCCCTCGAAGTGGTTGTTCATGGCGCGCTGTGCCCGGCCGGCGCGGCCGGTGAGGCTGCGGCCCTCGTCGCGGGGCGAGGCGGCGTAGCGCGGGCCCACCTGCTTCTGTGCCAGCACCGAGAACAGTCCCATCTGGAGCATCTGCAGCAGCGCGGCGAGCGTGAGGATCGTGAGTTCGGGGGTCATGGGATCAGAAGAAGCTCGCGACGATCATGGTGAAACAGGCCAGCAGGCCGACGGTGAAGATCAGCGAGCGCCACGGCACCCAGCCGAAGGCGTAGGCGGGCAGGTAGAGGGCGCGGGCGGCGACGAAGACCCAGGCAGCGGTGGCGGTGAGCCAGCCGTTGCTGCCGGTGAACTGCACCAGCACCACGGCGATGACGAAGAGCCCGGTGTTCTCGACATGGTTGCCGAGCGCCCGGCGCAGGCGCTGCGTGCGTTCGGAGATCCGTTGCTCGAGGTTCTCGCGCGTGCCGGTGTTGCCCTCGCGCCCGACATCCGCCTCGAGTGCGCGCTGCGACCACATGACCGCGACGAGGTGAACGAAGGCGGTGGCGGCGAGTGCGGCGAGTTCCGGGGTCATGCGGTCCTCAGGAAATGCGCTTCGGAGGGGCCGTGGCCGAGCGCCTTGTCCTGGCTGAGCCAGCCGTTCGCCTTCTCGGTGTCGTTGACCGACAGCAGGATCCAGACGGCGCTGCCCTCGGCGGCCTCCCAGCGCTGGAGAACGCTGAGGCCGGCATTGGCGCGGTTCTCGGCGTCGCCCTCGAAGTGGTCGGAGTCGAAGCTGTCGTAGCGGAGCAGGAGCTGGTTCATGCGGCCTCCAGTGCGGTGGCGATGCGGCGGGCGCGCTCGTCGAAGCCGAGCCCGCGCGCCGAAGGGTGGATGGTTTCGACATGCGGCACGCCGAGGGCGCGCAGCACGGCGGCGGAATCGCGCCCGGCGGCGACGGGGCGGCGGCCGAGCAATTCGTGCCGGCCCACCGCCTGGAAGGAGCTGAGGCGGTCGCGCATCGGGATCACCGACGAGCGCTGCCCGGTGAGCAGCGCGAAGACCGGGGTGATGTAGATATCGGCCCGCGTGAGGCCGAGCAGCGCGAGCGCCTTGTCGATCACCCTGTTGAAGGGGGTGCCGGGCAGGTAGCCGGTCCGGCGCAGCGTGTCGCGGTGCAGCCGTGCCGAGGGCGCGTCGAGCCAGTCCTTGCTGATCAGCATCGGCCCGTCGAGGCGGCCCGAGGTCAGCTGGATGGGAGAGACGTAGTCACCGTCGAACCCTTCGTCCGCAAGGCTGGGATAGCCCGGCAGCCGGAAGGCGCGGCGGCGGGCGATGGCCTCCTTCCAACGGGTTGCGAGATCGGTCAACGGCGCGGCCCCCTGTCGGCGTCTGGTCCGGGTCTGCGACCGGCTCTGTCCGGTCGGAGGATGCGCGGGGCCCGGTGAGGGCCGCCGCGCGGTCTTGAGAGAGGTAGGGTGGGCGGAGCCCACCGCCACCGGTCGCTGGATTACAGGTCCATCAGCAGGCGCCGGGGATCCTCGAGCGCTTCCTTGACGCGGACGAGGAAGGTCACGGCGCCCTTGCCGTCGACGATGCGGTGATCGTAGCTCAGCGCGAGATACATCATCGGGCGGATCTTGATCTCGCCGTTGATGACCATCGGCCGGTCCTGGATCTTGTGCATGCCGAGGATGCCCGACTGCGGGGGGTTCAGGATCGGCGAGGACATCAGCGAGCCGTAGACGCCACCGTTCGAGATGGTGAAGGTGCCGCCCTGCATCTCGGCCATCGAGAGCTTGCCGTCACGGGCGCGCTTGCCCTTCTCGGCGATGGCACCCTCGATCTCGGCGAACGACTTGGTGTCGACGTCGCGGATCACCGGCACCACGAGACCCTGCGGGGTGCCCGCGGCGATGCCCATGTGAACGAAGTTCTTGTAGACCACTTCGGTGCCGTCGATCTCGGCGTTGACCTCGGGGACCTCCTTCAGGGCATGCACGCAGGCCTTGGTGAAGAAGGACATGAAGCCGAGGCGCACGCCGTGCTTCTTCTCGAAGAGGTCCTTGTACTGGCTGCGCAGCGCCATGACCTCGGTCATGTCCACCTCGTTGTAGGTGGTGAGCATGGCCGCGGTGTTCTGCGCGTCCTTGAGGCGCTTGGCGATGGTCTGGCGGAGGCGGGTCATCTTGACGCGCTCTTCGCGGTCCGCGTCCTCGGCGGGGCTCGGCGCGCGCTTGGGCTGGGCCGGGGCCGACGAGGCGGCGGGCGAGGACTTCGCGGCGGCGATGGCGGCGCTCACGTCTTCCTTCATCACGCGGCCGTCCTTGCCGGAGCCCTTCACGTCCTTCGGGTCGAGACCGGCTTCGGCCATCGCCTTCTTGGCGGAGGGAGCATCCTCGACGTCCTTGCGGCCGTTGGGCGAGGGCTCATCGGCCGAGGCCGAGCTGGGCGCGGGAGCCGCCACGGAACCGGCCCCGCCGCCGGACATGATCGCGAGCTTGCCGCCGGCTTCCACCGTGGCGCCCTCGTCGGCGAGGATCTCGGTCAGCGTGCCCGACGCGGGCGCCGGCACCTCGACCGAGACCTTGTCGGTCTCGAGCTCGCACAGCATCTCGTCCTGCTCGACGCTGTCGCCGACCTTCTTGAACCAGGTCGAGACGGTCGCCTCGGAGACGGACTCGCCCAGCGTCGGCACCATCACGTCGATGGCTTCGCCGCCGGCCTCGGCCTCGGGTTCGGCGTCCTTCTGCGGCTTCGAGGCAGAGGGGCGTTCTTCGACGTTGGCCGAGCCGGCCTCGCCCGCGGGCGAGATGTTGGCGAGCAGCGCATCGACACCGACCGTGTCGCCTTCGCTGGCCACGATGTCCTCGAGCGTGCCCTCCACCGGCGAGGGCACCTCGACGGTCACCTTGTCGGTTTCGAGCTCGCACAGCATCTCGTCCACCGCGACGGCGTCTCCCGGCTTCTTGAACCAGGTGGCCACGGTTGCCTCGGTCACGGATTCCCCGAGCGTGGGGACGCGCACTTCGGTCGTCATCAGTTCAATTCCCTTCGATCGTAAGCGCCTCGTCGACGAGCGCCTGTTGTTGTGCCTTGTGCTGGCTGGCCAGACCCGTCGCGGGCGAGGCCGAGGTGGCACGGCCGATGTAGCGCGGCCGCTGGTGGGTGGCGTCGATGCGGCCGAGCACCCACTCGATGTTGGGCTCGATGAAGGTCCAGGCGCCCTGGTTCTTGGGCTCTTCCTGGCACCAGATCATCTCGGCGCCCTTGAAGCGTTCCAGTTCCTTCACGAGGCTCAGGGCCGGGAAGGGATAGAACTGCTCGATGCGCAGCAGGTAGACGTCGTCGATGCCACGCGCGTCACGCTCTTCGAGCAGGTCGTAGTAGACCTTGCCCGAGCACATGACGACGCGCTTGATCTTGTCGTCCGCCACGAGCTGGGTGTCCGAATGCCCCTTCTCGGCATCGTCCCAGAGCACGCGGTGGAAGCTCGAGCCGGTGGTGAAGGACTCGGCGTCCGACACCGCGAGCTTGTGCCGCAGGAGCGACTTCGGCGTCATCATGATGAGCGGCTTGCGGTAGCTGCGGTGCAGCTGCCGGCGCAGGATGTGGAAGTAGTTCGCCGGCGTCGAGCAGTTGGCGACGATCATGTTGTCCTGACCGCACATCTGCAGGAAGCGCTCGAGACGGGCCGAGCTGTGCTCGGGGCCCTGGCCCTCGTAGCCATGCGGCAGCAGGCAGACGAGGCCCGACATCCGCAGCCACTTGGATTCACCCGAGCTGATGAACTGGTCGAACATGATCTGCGCGCCGTTGGCGAAGTCGCCGAACTGCGCTTCCCAGAGCACCAGCGCGTTGGGCTCGGCCAGCGAGTAGCCGTACTCGAAGCCGCAGACCGCGTATTCCGAGAGCGCCGAGTCGATGACCTCGTAGCGGGCCTGGCCCTCGCGGATGTGGTTCAGCGGGTAGTAGCGGTCTTCGTTGTCCTGGTTCACCAGGCCGGAATGGCGCTGCGAGAAGGTGCCACGCGTGCTGTCCTGCCCCGAAAGGCGCACCGGGTAGCCTTCGGTCAGCAGCGCGCCGAAGGCCAGCGCCTCGCCGGTCGCCCAGTCGAAGCCGTGGCCGCTGTCGAACATCTTCTTGCGGGCGTCGAGGAAGCGGCCGATGGTCTTGTGCAGCGGGAAGCCGTCGGGAACCGTGGTCAGGCCACGGCCGATCTCTTCCATCGTCTCGGGCTTGATGGCGGTTTCGCCGCGCTGGTAGTTGCCCTCTTTCTGCTTGTCGAGATGCGACCAGCGCCCGTCCAGCCAGTCGGCCTTGTTGGGCTTGTAGGTCTTGCCGTTCTCGAACTCCTCGTTGAGGTAGGACTGGAACTTGGCCTTCATGTCCTCGATCTCGCCCTCGGGGATGAGGCCGTCCTTCACGAGGCGGTCGGTATACAGCGTCAGCGTGGTCTTCTGCTGCTTGATCTTCTTGTACATGACCGGGTTGGTGAACATGGGCTCGTCGCCCTCGTTGTGACCGAACCGGCGGTAGCAGAAGATGTCGATGACCACGTCCTTGCCGAACTTCTGGCGGAACTCGGTCGCGACCTTGGCGGCGTGGACCACGGCCTCGGGGTCGTCACCGTTGACGTGGAAGATCGGTGCCTCGACCACCAGCGCGTTGTCGGTGGGGTAGGGCGACGAGCGCGAGAAGTGCGGCGCGGTGGTGAAACCGATCTGGTTGTTCACGACGATGTGGATGGTGCCGCCGGTGCGGTGACCGCGCAGGCCCGACAGCGCGAAGCACTCGGCCACGACGCCCTGGCCGGCAAAGGCCGCGTCGCCGTGCAGCAGCACCGGCAGGACCGCCGTGCGCTCGATGTCGTTGAGCTGGTCCTGCTTGGCACGGACCTTGCCCAGAACCACCGGGTTCACCGCCTCGAGGTGCGAGGGGTTGGCGGTCAGCGAGAGGTGTACGGTGTTGCCGTCGAACTCGCGGTCCGAGGAGGCGCCGAGGTGGTATTTCACGTCACCCGAGCCGTCGACGTCATCGGGCTTGAAGCTGCCGCCCTGGAACTCGTTGAAGATCGCGCGGTAGGGCTTGTTCAGCACGTTCGCGAGCACGGAAAGACGACCGCGGTGCGGCATGCCCACGACGATCTCCTGGAGACCGAGGTTGCCGCCGCGCTTGATGATCTGCTCCATCGCCGGGATCAGGGATTCCCCCCCGTCTAGGCCGAAGCGCTTGGTGCCCATGTATTTCACATGGAGGAACTTCTCGAAGCCCTCGGCCTCGACCAGCTTGTTGAGGATCGCGCGGCGCCCCTCGCGGGTGAACTTGATCTCGCGGCCGTAGCCCTCGATCCGCTCCTTGAGCCAGGCCGACTGCTCGGGGTCCGAGATGTGCATGTACTGCAGCGCGAAGGTGCCGCAGTAGGTGCGCTTGAGCACGCCCATGATCTCGCGCAACGACGCGATCTGGAGGCCCAGCACGTTGTCGATGAAGATCGGCCGGTCCATGTCGGCATCGGTGAAACCGTAGGCCTTGGGGTCGAGCTCGGGGTGCGGGTCGCGGCCATGCAGGCCCAGCGGGTCGAGATCGGCGGCGAGGTGGCCGCGGATGCGGTGCGCCCGGATGATCATCAGCGCGCGGATCGAATCCAGCACGGCCCGCTTGATCTGGTCATCGGTGAGCGACACGCCCTTCTCGGCGGCCTTGCCCGAGATCTTGCCGGCGGCGCCCTTCGCCTCGGCGGGGACCATCGGCATCGGCCATTCGCCGGTGAGCGCGGCGGTCAGGTCGTCCTCGGGCGCGGGCGGCCAGTCGCGGCGTTCCCACGACGGGCCGGCGGCCTCGGCCTTGACGCTGGTTTCCTCGTCACCGAGCGCCTGGAAGAACTCGGCCCAGGCCGCGTCGACCGCAGAGGGGTCGTTGGCATAGCGGGCATACATCTGTTCGAGGTATTCCGCGTTCGCCCCCTGCATGAAGCTGGAGGCATGGAATTGATCGTTGGGGCTTTGATCCGTCATCGCGAGTCTTCCTTTCTGACCGATCGCTGGAGCAGCAGGAGAGGGACCGCATGTCCGGGTCCCTTTCGTGATGCTCCTCTTCCGTGTCATGCCCGGCAAGGCAAGTGCCGGCGGGCTTACGAATTCGTGTGTGCGGCGGACAGGATTGCCCGCCGCACGAGGATATAGCTCAGCCCTTCATCGCTGCCACGACGGCCTCGCCCAGGGTGGCGGGGCTGTCGGCGACCACGATGCCCGCGGACTTCATGGCTTCGATCTTGGACTCGGCGTCGCCCTTGCCACCGGCGACGATGGCGCCGGCGTGGCCCATGCGGCGGCCCGGAGGGGCGGTGCGGCCGGCGATGAAGCCTGCGGTCGGCTTCCAGCGGCCCTTCTTCTTCTGTTCCTTGATGAACTCGGCGGCCTCTTCCTCGGCGGAACCGCCGATTTCGCCGATCATGATGATCGCTTCGGTCTCGTCGTCGTCGAGGAACATGTCGAGCACGTCGATGTGCTCGGTGCCCTTGATCGGGTCACCGCCGATGCCGACGGCCGACGACTGGCCGAGGCCGAGGTCGGTGGTCTGCTTCACGGCCTCGTAGGTGAGCGTGCCCGAGCGGGACACGACGCCGACCTTGCCGCGCTTGTGGATGTGGCCCGGCATGATGCCGATCTTGCAGGCGTCGGGGGTGATGACGCCCGGGCAGTTCGGGCCGATGAGGCGCGACTTGCTGTCGATCAGCGCACGCTTCACCTTCATCATGTCGAGCACCGGGATGCCCTCGGTGATGCAGACGATCAGCTCGATCTCGGCGTCGATCGCCTCGAGGATGGAGTCCGCTGCGAAGGGCGGCGGCACGTAGATCACCGATGCGTTCGCCTCGGTCTTGTGCACGGCCTCGTGGACCGAGTTGAAGACGGGCAGGCCAAGGTGCTCCTGGCCGCCTTTGCCGGGGGTCACGCCGCCGACCATCTTGGTGCCGTAGGCGATGGCCTGTTCGGAGTGGAAGGTGCCCTGGCTTCCGGTGAAGCCCTGACAGATTACGCGGGTGTTTTCGTCAACGAGTACGGCCATGTCAGTCCTGTCGGATTGGTTTGGGGGATGTCGCGGCCATGTCCGGCCCGGACGTCACGAGGACGAGCCAGGCGCAGGCGGCCACGACGAGGTTGGAAAAGGCCCAGGGCACGAGCACGAGGCTGTCGAGCAGTTCGTGCAGGTCGCGCCCGAGGGCGTATCGGTTGATGTAGAGTGTCGGAACGAGGGCCACCGCCAGCAGGATCCAGGCGCCGGTCCGGCTGGACATGTGCGTGAGCACATAGGCCAGCGCGGGCAGGGCCACGACCCACTGGTAGATCATCAGGCGCGGCATCGCGAGGCTGAGCGACAGGGCGATCAGGCTGTAGAGGTAGGCCGGATCCACCGCGTCGCGGCGCACCGTCTGAACGTAGCGGGCAAGTGCCACCACGGCCACGACGGCCACCAGGCCGAGCCAGATGTCGTTGGCGGTGTCGATGTTCCCGCCCACGAGCGCGAAGCCCGTGCGCAGGGCATTCAGCGCCGAGCCGTTCTGCGGACCGTTGATCCGGTCGCCCGCGGTCATCTCCGCCATCGCCGCCGAAAAGGTCGCCTGGAACTCCGGATGGATCAGGGCGCCAAGCGCGATGACGGCGGCAAAGGCCGCGAGGCCCGCCACGATGAGCACGACCCGCCGGGGCTCGAACCGCTTCAGAAGCAGTCCGAACATCGGTGCGGGCCAGAGCTTCGGCAGCGCCGCGACGGTGACCAGCGCCGTTGCCGGCACAAGCTTCTGCCGGCCGATCAGCATCACGGCGAGCATCAGCAGGGCCGTGATCATCAGCGCCAGCTGACCGGTGCGCAGCACCGCCGCCACCGTTCCGTTGAGCCCGATGGCAAGCAGCGCCATGGTGATCGCAGGGCTTGCCCCGAAGGTCTTCAGGGCGGCCCGGAGCACCACAGCGAGCGCGCCGATCTGCAGGGCGAGCCAGCAGAAATAGGCCGTGGGATACGACAGCAGCGCCAGCGGCGCGAAGGCCCAGAGCATGTAGGGCGCATAGAGGAACGGGTGGTCGTTGGGCGTGAGCCCGAGCTCCCGGGCCCGTCCTTCCAGCAGGTCGAACGCGTAGGGGTCGAGGCCCTCGATGAAGAGATCCGCCCCGATGTAGTAGGCCCGCCAGTCATACTGGTAGTAATCCCAGCCCTTCGCGACCTGCAGCGCCTGAAGCGCGAGCAGAAGCAGCGATCCGAGGATCACCGCCAGCCGCAGAAGATTTGGAAGCCTGTCCGACATGCGTCTATGCCACTCGCCTTACGTATCCGACACTCGGGTCCGTGCTCAGCCCTTGACCGCTTTCACGATCTTCTCGGCACCGTCGGAGAGATTGTCTGCGGCGATCACGTCCAGGCCGGACTCGTTGATGATCTTCTTGCCGAGATCCACGTTGGTGCCCTCGAGGCGGACGACCAGCGGAACCTGCAGGCCGACTTCCTTGACCGCGGCGATGACGCCCTCGGCGATCACGTCGCAGCGCATGATGCCGCCGAAGATGTTCACGAGGATGCCCTTCACGTTCTTGTCGGACGTGATGATCTTGAACGCCTCGGTCACCTTCTCCTTGGTCGCGCCGCCACCCACGTCGAGGAAGTTGGCCGGCTCGCCGCCGTAGAGCTTGATGATGTCCATGGTCGCCATGGCAAGGCCCGCGCCGTTCACCATGCAGCCGATCTCGCCGTCGAGCGCGATGTAGTTCAGGTCGTGCTGCGAGGCTGCGAGTTCCTTGGGGTCTTCCTCGGTCTCGTCACGCAGGCCGACGATGTCGGGATGACGGTAGAGCGCGTTGCTGTCGAAGCCGGCCTTGCAGTCGAGGCACTTGAGGTTGCCGTCGGTGGTCAGGATCAGCGGGTTGATCTCGAGCATCTCCATGTCCTTCTCGACGAACATCCGGTAGAGGTTCGCGAGCAGGTTGGAGCACTGGCGCACGGCCTTGCCTTCGAGACCCAGCGCAAAGGCGACGCGGCGGCCGTGGAAGCCCTGGTAGCCGACGGCGGGATCGATCGAGAACGAGAGGATCTTCTCGGGCGTGTTCGCCGCGACTTCCTCGATGTCCATGCCGCCCTCGGTCGAGCTGACGATCGAGATGCGCGAGGTCACGCGGTCCACGAGCAGGGCAAGGTAGAACTCGGAGGTGATGTCCGAGCCGTCCTCGATGTAGATGCGGTTGACCTGCTTGCCGGCCGGGCCGGTCTGGTGCGTGACCAGCGTGTGGCCGAGCATCCGGTTGGTCTCTTCCGCGGCTTCCTCGACCGACTTCGCAAGGCGGACGCCGCCCTTCTCGCCGGCTTCATGCTCCTTGAAGTGGCCCTTGCCGCGGCCGCCCGCGTGGATCTGCGCCTTGACGACCCAGAGAGGTCCGTCCAGTTCGCCCGCCGCGGTCTTGGCATCGTTCGCGGTCAGCACCACACGACCGTCCGAGACCGGGCAGCCATAGTCACGCAGGAGCGCTTTCGCCTGATATTCGTGGATGTTCATGGAAGACTCTTCCCGTCTTGCTGCGATTTCTCTGCCGGTATACGCACGCATATCGGCTTGCGTTAATCGAAATATCCACGGATCCGTCGAATTGCGAGCAATTTCTGGCCTTTGTGATCACAGTCCCGAAACGTGTGATCACAAAATTTCGCGGTCAACATGCCGCTGCGGAAAATGCCGGCAGACAGGACAGAATCACCTTGCGCGGATGTCCGGCGCTAACGATTGCCGCCCGCTTCAGGGACCTGTAACGAGGATCAAGGCAACGGCACGGAGGGAGCCCGCGTGACAAGATTGGAGATCTTCGGCCCCGACAGGCACGATCCGGAGGCGGTCCCGGTGATCGCGCTGGCCCACAACGAGGCCAACATCCTGCCCGACTTCCTCGCGCACTATCGCAAGATCTGCCGGCCGACCTTCCTGATCGTCGACGACCGCTCGACCGACGGTACCGCCGAGCTGCTGGCCGACCAGCCGGATGTCACCGTGTTCCGGCCGCTGCCGCATTCGCACTTCAAGACCGACAAGGCCGCGTGGCGCGGCGAGATCATGGATGCGCTCTGCGTCGACCGCTGGAGTCTCGTCCCGGACCTTGATGAGCATTTCGTGCCGCCGGTGCCGCTCGAGGATCTTCTCCGCGATGTCGATGCCGAGGGGGCCGAGGTGGTGCTGACGCTCATGGTCGACATGTACGGCGAGATGCCGCTCGCCGATCACGTCTACCCGGACGGTTCGGGCCGGCCCCTGGGCGACCTGTTTCCGTTCTTCGATGCGCCGGCCGATTTCCCCGAGGGCTACATCATGCGCCCGGTGACGCCGAAGGTGCTTGCGGCCAACCCCTCGCCGCCGGTGATCTTCAATGGCGGGGCGCGGCACCGGATCTTCTATCCCAAGCCGCAAGGGGCAGGGCCGCTGGCGCGCTGGGTGGTGCGGCATCGGTTCGGGCTCGACCGGCCGGTGAACGCGCGGCCGTCGTGGCTGGATGTCCGGGTGTCGCGAAAGCTGTTCAGCGGATCGCTCAACTGCACCAAGCTTGGCCTGCTCAAGTGGCAGAAGGGTATGCGTTTTGCCGGCGGACCGCACAAGGCCGACACGCCGCTACGCTGTTCCGAGGCGATTGCCGCCTTCCTGCACTACCCGTTGACCCGTGGACGTGCCGGCGTCGAATACATCGCGCAACGCGGACAGCACGCCGATGACAGCGAGCATTACAAGCGGCTTCTCGATGGGGGGGCGCTGGAGCGCACGCCGGTCTATGACGGGTCGAAGCGCTATGCGGGGCCGGAGAGCCTGCGCGGGCTCATCCGCGGGGTGCCGGGGCGCTAGGCGTGCGCCCCGGCGAAAGCGTCGATCAGGCGAGCGACTCGTCGATGCCCTTGCAGGCGTCGACCAGGCCCTTCACGGCGTTGACCGAGGTGTCGAACATCGCCTGCTCGTCCTTGTTGAGCTTGATGTTCACGATACGCTCGATGCCGCCGGCGCCGATCACGGTGGGCACGCCCACGTACATGTCGGAAACGCCGAGGTCGCCGTCGCAGTAGGCGGCGCAGGGCAGCACGCGCTTCTGGTCCTTGAGGTAGGCTTCCGCCATCTCGATGGCGCTGGTCGCGGGTGCGTAGAAGGCCGAGCCGGTCTTCAGCAGGCCGACGATCTCGGCACCGCCGTCACGGGTGCGCTGAACGATGGCGTCGAGCTTCTCCTGCGTGGTCCAGCCCATGGAAACGAGGTCGGGCAGGGGGATGCCGCCGACGGTCGAGTAGCGGACGCAGGGCACCATGGTGTCGCCGTGGCCGCCGAGCACGAAGGCGGTGACGTCCTTCATGGACACGTCGAATTCGACCGACAGGAAGTGGCGGAAGCGCGCCGAGTCGAGTACGCCGGCCATGCCGCAGACCTTGTTCGCGGGCAGGCCCGAGAACTTCTGCAGGGCCCAGACCATCGCGTCGAGCGGGTTGGTGATGCAGATGACAAAGGCATCCGGAGCGTTGTCGCGGATGCCTTCACCGACGGATTTCATGACCTTGAGGTTGATGCCGAGCAGGTCGTCGCGGCTCATGCCGGGCTTGCGCGGCACACCGGCGGTGACGATGCAGACGTCGGCGCCCGCGATGTCGGCGTAGTCCTGCGTGCCCTTCAGCTTGGCGTCGAAGCCTTCCGAGGGGCCGGATTCCGCAATGTCGAGCGCCTTGCCCTCGGGGGTGCCTTCGGCGATGTCGAAGAGAACGACGTCACCCAGTTCCTTCAGCGCCGCGAGGTGGGCAAGCGTACCGCCAATCTGTCCCGCGCCGATCAGGGCAATCTTGGGTCTGGCCATGGATCTAATCTCCGCTCCATTTGTCAATTCCGACGTTTGCGTAAGGGTTTGCCGTGCCGCGCGCAAGGGTGCTGCAGGGCAGCAACGGGTCCGTCGCCGGAAGGTCAGCCGAGACTGGTTGCGCTAAAGACAGGAAAAACGAAGGGTTAGCTCGCCCCATGCGAGAGACCGGCAGAGCGCGTTTTCAAGAGGCGGAGATGGCCCGTAGCGCAGTCCGAAGGCAGACTACGCTGCATCGCCGCGATTCTGCCGACCGGACCTCGGAGGGCGGTCAGGCGTCGCTTTCCCGCGTCGGCAGAGCCTCGGTCAGGGTGTCGAAGGCCTGTCCGCTGGCGATGAGGCAGGTGAGCCCCGCGACCGTTGTGGCGGTGATCGTCCAGGTGCCCGTTTCATCCGATGCGAAGACCTCGACCAGCGTGTCGGCGCCGTTGAGGCCGATGCTTTGCCGCGTCTCGCCGTACCGTTCGGCGAGCTTCGCGACCACTTGCGCACGCGGAGCGCAGGCTGGGTCGCGGGCCTGCGCGCCATCCGCTGCCAGAAGGAGCGTGGTGGCGGCAAACGTCGCAGTCATGGCCAGTTTCAAGGTCATCGTGTGCCCTTTCTGTCCCGGCGTTGAAAGGCAGTCGCCCTTCGGCGCCGGTGGTGTCCTCGGCCCCATGGTCGCTTCGTGTCCTGTCGGTGCGGAGGTCGCAGTTCCGTCAGGGGTGAGATTGCGGGCAAATGAAGAAGAATTGGTTAATCACGGTCGTTCGCGGCGCGGCAGGTCATGCACCCCTCGCGCCATAGGGGCTGCCTGTGTCGGGGCAGAAAGGGGATTGCACCTTTCGGAAAAAAATGGACACAACGGCGCAACAATATTTCTCAACGGAGGAGACTCATGGATCTCTCGATGCGCCCCTACCGCTCCGTGCTCTATATTCCCGGCTCGAAGGACCGTGCGCTGGACAAGGCGCGCGGGCTCGCCGTGGATGCGATCATCTTCGATCTCGAAGACGCGGTCTCGCCCGGGGAAAAGCCCGCCGCGCGCGAGACGCTGGCCGCAGCGCTGAAACAGGGCGGCTACGGCAAGCGCACGAAGATCGTGCGGATCAACGGGCTCGAGACCGAGTGGGGCGAGGCCGACGCGCGTGCCGCGAACGAGATGGACTGCGATGCCGTGCTTCTGCCCAAGGTCGAGAGCGCCGCGCAGCTCGACGCGCTGGCCAAGCTGACCGACAAGCCGCTCTGGGCGATGATGGAAACGCCCAAGGGGATGCTCAACGCGGCCGAGATCGGCGCACATCCGAAGCTCGCGGGCATGGTGATGGGCACGAACGACCTTGCGAAGGAGCTGAACTCGCGCTTCCGCGCCGACCGGCTGCCGATGATGACCTCGCTCGGGCTGTGCCTGCTGGCGGCCAAGGCGACGGGCTGCGTGATCGTCGATGGCGTCTACAACGCCTTCAAGGACGACGAGGGGCTCAAGGCCGAATGCGACCAGGGGCGCGACATGGGCTTCCACGGCAAGACGCTGATCCACCCCGCCCAGGTCGAGGTGACCAACGCGGCCTTCGCACCGACCGAGACCGAGATCGACCTCGCCCGCCGTCAGATCGCGGCGTTCGAAGAGGCCGAGAAGGCAGGGCAGGGGGTCGCCGTGGTCGATGGCAAGATCGTCGAGAACCTGCACGTGGCGACCGCGCAGGCGCTGCTTGCCAAGGCCGATGCCATTGCCGCCATGGGAGAATGATCGCAGGGTGCGCGAGAGCTTACGGACAAGGAACCTCTCATGATCCTCTTGATTCTCGGCGTCGCGCTCTGGTGGGCGGCGCATCTCTTCAAACGCGCCGCGCCCGGGCCGCGCGCTGCCATGGGCAGAAAGGCCAAGGGCGGCGTCGCGGTGGCCCTGGTCGTGTCGATCCTGCTGATGATCTTCGGCTATCGCATGGCCGAGGGCGCGTTCTTCTGGGGGCGCCATCCCGCGACGGTGGGCATCAACAACCTGATGATGCTGGCCGCACTCTACTTCACCTCGCCGGGCCCGAAGAAGGGCGCGCTGTTCTACCGGATGCGGCATCCGATGCTCACGGGCTTCCTGCTCTGGGCGCTGGCGCATCTTCTGGTGAACGGCGACGTGCCGTCCTTCGTGCTGTTCGGCGGTCTGGGTGTCTGGGCCATCGTCGAGATGGTTGTCATCAACCGCGCCGAGCCGGACTGGACGCGGCCCGCCAAGGGCAGCATCGGCAAGGATGCGATGTTCGCGGCGATCAGCGTGCTGCTGCTGCTGGTGATCGGCATGATCCACACGTGGCTCGGCTACCCGACCTTTGGATAATGGACGGATAACGACATGAAACTCTATCGCTTTCTCTCCGAGGACGACACCTCGGCCTTCTGCCACAAGGTCACCGCGGCGCTGAACAAGGGCTGGGAGCTGCACGGCGAGCCCACCTATGCCTTCGATGCCGCGAACGGCGTCATGCGCTGCGGCCAGGCGGTGGTGAAGGAGGTCGAGGGAACCTACGCCCCCGAGATCAAACTGGGAGACTACTGATGGCCAAGACCAATCCGGGTCGCTTCTTCGAAGACTACAGCATCGGTCAGGTGATCGATCACGCGGTGCCGCGCACCGTGTCCGGGGGCGAGCGCGCGCTCTACCACGCGCTCTACCCGTCGCGGCACGCGCTCTACTCGTCGGACGCCTTCGCGCAGGCCTGCGGGCTGCCGGCGGCGCCGATCGACGATCTGGCCGCGTTCCACGTGGTGTTCGGCAAGACCGTCCCGGATGTGTCGCTCAATGCGGTGGCGAACCTCGGTTACGCCGAAGGGCGCTGGCTCAAGCCGGTCTACCCGGGCGACACCCTGCGGTCGTCGTCCGAGGTGATCGGTCTCAAGCAGAACTCGAACGGCAAGACCGGCGTGGTCTACGTGCGCACGCGCGGGATGAACCAGCGCGACGAGACCGTGATGGAATATTGCCGCTGGGTGATGGTCCGCAAGCATGACCTTGACGCGCCTGCGCCGGAGACCGTGCTGCCGGATCTCAAGAGCGTGCTCGCGCCCGAAGACCTCGTGATCCCCGAGGGGCTGAGCTTCGCGGACTACGATTTCACGCTGGCGGGCGAGCCGCACCGCTGGGGCGACTACGAGGTGGGCGAGACCATCGACCACGTCGATGGCGTCACCATCGAGGAAGCCGAGCACATGATGGCGACGCGCCTCTGGCAGAACACCGCCAAGGTGCATTTCGACGCGACCTTCCGCCCGGACGGGCAGCGGCTGATCTACGGCGGGCACGTGATCTCGATGGCCCGGGCGCTGTCCTTCAACGGGCTGGCCAACGCGCAGATGATCGTGGGTCTGAACGGCGGGGCCCATGCCAACCCCTGCTTCTCGGGCGACACCGTGAAGGCCTGGACCGAAGTGCTGGACAAGGCCGAGACGCCTGCGCCGGGCGTGGGTGCGCTGCGGCTGCGGCTGGTCGCGACCAAGGGCGGCGCGCCGTTCGAGCTCAAGGGGGAGGACGGCAAGTACCTGCCGGGCGTCCTGCTCGATCTCGACTACTGGGCATTGATCCCCACCTGAGCTCCCGCGCGCCATCCCCGGCGCGCCCGGGTTTCCTTGGCGTCTCTCTTCGTGGGCGATTATGCTTCGCTCACGGAGGAGATTCGTTCGGAAACCCGAGGGCTGCGTGATGACCGATATCCTGACCTTGCCGCATGGCACGAATGACGTTCTGGACATGCCCGCGAACCGCATCCCCGATGCGATCAGCGCGCTGGTGAAACGGCGCGAGTTCAGCGGGCTCGTATCCAGCATCCACGAGGACATGCGCTCCGGCGATGCGGGGCGCCGCGAACGCGGCGCGCGGGCACTCGAAAGGCTCGGCTTCGCCGAGTGACCGCTTGGCAGGGCAACGACGCGCTCGTTGCCCGGGCCGGCCACGAAAGAATCAACAATTTCGATATTTCCGCGCCGCAGAATGTTAGCGTGGCAAATGTGATCACAGTTTTCAGCGTGTGATCACACCTCACGCCTATTTTTTCGAAAAGCGACCAAAAATCGCGCCCGCCATGCGCGCACTCTGGTGACAGGAGGGCGAAAAACCCGCTAGAACCCGGTCACAAGGGAACCGAAAGGACTAGCCATGGCCGAAGCGAAACGGATCGAGCGCCCGCTCTCCCCCTTCATGTTCGTGCAATACTACCGCCTCCAGCTCACCGCCGTGAGCTCGGTGCTGATCAGGATCACCGGCAACGCGCTGATGGTCGCGGTCTTTCTGCTGATCTGGTGGCTGCTGGCGCTCGCCGCCGGGCCGGAATATTTCGAGACCGCCGAATGGTGGATCACCTCGTACCTTGGCGATCTCGTGATGTTCGGGTCGCTCTGGGCGATCTGGTATCACTTCCTCGGCGGACTGCGTCACCTCTATTTCGACGCGGGCAAGGGGCTCGAGCTCGAGACCGCCGAGAAGCTCGGCTGGGTCTGCGTCTACGGGTCGGTCGTGCTCACGATCCTCTCCGTCATCATCATCTGGCTCTGAGGGAGGCAAGTACCCATGCAATACCTGACAGACCGCAAGCGCGCCGTCGGCAAGGGCTCGGCCCACTCCGGGGCGGAACACCACTGGTTCATGATCGTCAGTTCCGTCGCGCTGGCCATCATGGTGCCGATCTGGATCTTCATCTTCGGCAACGCGCTGGGCTCGGGCTACGAGGCGTCGCTCGCGACCATGTCGCGCCCCTTCCCGGCGATCCTGACCGGGCTCATGCTGGTGGTGGGGATGCTCCACTTCCACAAGGGCGGACGCGTGATGATCGAGGATTACACCGCGGGCACCACCCGCAAGGTGCTGATCATGGCCTACGTCGCCTTTTCCTACGTGATGATCGCCTGCGGGCTTTTCGCGCTCGTCAAGATCGCGCTCTGAGACAGAAAGACCAGGATAATGGCTGCATACGAATACGAGACGCATAACTATGACGTCGTGGTCGTGGGGGCCGGCGGCGCCGGCCTGCGTGCCACGCTCGGCATGGCAGAGCAGGGGCTGCGCACGGCCTGCGTGACCAAGGTCTTCCCGACCCGGTCCCACACCGTCGCAGCGCAGGGCGGTATCGCCGCCTCGCTGTCGAACATGGGCCCGGACAACTGGCAGTGGCACATGTACGACACCGTGAAGGGGTCGGACTGGCTTGGCGACACCGACGCGATGGAATACCTCGCGCGATCGGCGCCCGCCGCGGTCTACGAGCTCGAGCACTACGGCGTGCCGTTCTCGCGCACCGAAGAGGGCAAGATCTACCAGCGCCCCTTCGGCGGTCACACCACCGAGTTCGGTGAAGGCCCGCCGGTGCAGCGCACCTGCGCCGCCGCCGACCGGACAGGCCACGCGATCCTGCACACGCTCTACGGCCAGTCGCTGAAGAACAACGCCGAGTTCTACATCGAGTATTTCGCCATCGACCTCATCATGTCCGAAGACGGCGTGTGCCAGGGCGTGGTCTGCTGGAAGCTCGACGACGGTACCTTCCACGTCTTCAACGCCAAGATGGTCGTGCTGGCCACCGGCGGCTACGGGCGCGCCTATTTCTCGGCGACCTCGGCACACACCTGCACCGGCGACGGCGGCGGCATGGTGGCCCGCGCAGGGCTGGCAATGCAGGACATGGAATTCGTGCAGTTCCACCCCACTGGCATCTACGGCTCGGGCTGCCTCATCACCGAGGGCGCACGGGGCGAGGGCGGCTACCTCACCAACTCCGAGGGCGAGCGCTTCATGGAGCGCTACGCACCGACCTACAAGGACCTCGCGCCGCGTGACTACGTCTCGCGCTCGATGACCATGGAGATCCGCGAAGGCCGTGGCGTGGGCGAGCATGGCGATCACATCCACCTCAACCTGTCGCACCTGCCCGCCGAGGCGCTGGCCGAGCGACTTCCGGGCATCTCAGAGTCGGCGAAGATCTTTGCCGGCGTGGATGTCACGAAAGAGCCGATCCCGGTGCTGCCGACGGTGCACTACAACATGGGCGGCATTCCGACCAACTACTGGGGCGAGGTGCTGAACCCGACCGCCGAAAATCCCAACGCCGTCGTGCCGGGCCTGATGGCCGTGGGCGAGGCGGGCTGTGCGTCGGTTCACGGGGCAAACCGCCTTGGCTCCAACTCGCTGATCGACCTCGTGGTCTTCGGCCGCGCCGCCGCGATCCGCGCCGGCGAGGTGGTCGACCGGGCCGCTGGCAAGGCCACGCCGAACCAGGCGTCGGTCGACAAGGCCTTCGACCGGTTCGACACGGTCCGCAACGCCGAGGGCGGCACGCCGACGGCAGAGCTGCGGCTCGAGATGCAGAAGACCATGCAGGAAGACGCGGCGGTCTTCCGGACCGACAAGACCCTCAAGGAGGGCGTCGAGAAGATGACCGCCATCGCGGGCAAGCTTTCGGACCTGAAGGTCACCGACCGGACGCTGATCTGGAACTCGGACCTGATGGAGTCGCTCGAGCTGACCAACCTGATGCCCAACGCGCTGGCCACCATCGTCGGTGCGGAGGCGCGCAAGGAGAGCCGCGGGGCGCACGCCCACGAGGACTACCCCGAGCGCGACGACGACAACTGGCGGGTGCACACCATCAGCCGGGTCGACGGCAACGACGTCGCCCTCAGCCACCGCCCGGTGGTGCTCGATCCGCTGACCAAGGAAGATGCCGGCGGCATCAGCCTCGCCAAGATCGCGCCGAAGGCCCGGACGTTCTGATGCGGACGGGTGGTCTCGTCGCTCTTGGTCTCCTGTCCGGCTGCGCTGTGCTTCAGCCCGAGCCGGTCGGCACCACCCTTGCGCGCGAGACCGCCCGTTCCGCCGTCGCCCCGGCGGTCTCGAAACTGGCCCCGGGCACGCCGGTTGACCGCGCGGTCGACTGCGTCATGTCCTATGCCAGCCGCGGCCAGGTCGAGGCGCTGGCCCAGAACTCGGCGCTCGGTCAGCCCGAGCTCAACGACGATATCGTGACCGATATCATCTATACCGACGGGACCCGCGCCTGCCTGCGCGGGAACCCTTTGCACTGGCTGCTCTTCTAGGAGACCCCGTTTTGCGCAAGGCCCTCATCCTCTCGCTGCTCCTCGCCGCCTGCTCACCGCAGAGCCAGGACCAGATCGCACGATCGGCTGCCAAGTCGACCGTGTCCCGGGTGGTGGCCGAGCAGTTCCCCGGGGTGCCCGTGCAGCCGTCCATCGACTGCATCATCGACAATGCCAGCGCGACGCAGATCTACGCGCTCGCCGCCGACAGCGTCACCGGCCCGACGGCAAGCACCGTCGAAGTGGTGCGCGACATCGTGCAGCGGCCCGAAACCATCAGGTGCCTGTCCACGCAAGGGCTGGCAGCGCTGATGGGCTAGGGGGCGCGATGGGCATTCAGAACAACCTGACCCGCATCATGGTCCGCGCCCTCGAGCGACAGGGCTACCATGTGTCGCCCAACCGGATGATGGGGGATCGGTTTCGCACGCTCGTGCCTAGCCCGGACATGGTCATCGACGTCGGCGTGGGGCCGGGCACGCCCTGGCTCTACGGCGCCTTTCCGGAGCTGCCGTTCCTGCTTGTCGATCCGATGGTCGAGGCGAAGGCGCAGGTGGCGGAAACCTATCCGGCCCTTGCCTCCGAGTTCTTCGCCACCGCCCTGGGCGAGGCCGAAGGCAGCGTCACGCTGAACATTCCGCACAAGCGGGGCGTGGCGCATGGGCCGATGGCCAGCATTTTCAACCGGTCCGACAGCCTGATGTCCAAGGTCACCGGCTTCGACAAGCGCGAGGTTCCGGTCACCACGCTCGATGCCCTTGTCGGCGAGCGGAGCGGCCGCTTCGGTCTCAAGATCGATGCCGAGGGAGCCGAGACCCAGGTTCTCAGGGGCGCCGCGCGCACCCTCGAACGTTGTGATTTCGTCGTTGTCGAACTGTCGCTCTCGCAACGCTTCGACGAGGTCGAGGCGCCCTCGACCGTCATTTCCCTGCTGGCCGAGGCAGGGCTGGAATTCCGCGATGTGCTGGAGATGAACGGCGAGACCGCCGCGCTCTCGCCCCGGCACATCGACGCACTCTTCACCCGCTGGCCCGCCCGGCAGAACATTCACTAGGCATGTGTTGCCATCTGCACAGATCCAGACAGGAGTCAGAGCATGGTTCAATTCACACTCCCCAAGAACTCCCGCATCCGCACCGGCAAGACGTGGCCGAAGCCGGACGGCGCGACCAACGTCCGGGCGTTCAAGATCTACCGCTGGAACCCGGAAGACGGCGAGAACCCCCGTGTCGACACCTACCATCTCGACATGGACAAGTGCGGCCCGATGGTTCTGGACGCGCTCATCAAGATCAAGAACGAGATCGACCCGACGCTGACCTTCCGCCGCTCCTGCCGTGAGGGCATCTGCGGCTCCTGCGCGATGAACATCGACGGGATCAACACGCTGGCCTGCATCTATGGTCTCGACGAGATCAAGGGCGACGTGAAGATCTACCCGCTGCCGCACATGCCGGTGGTCAAGGACCTCATCCCCGACCTCACGCATTTCTACGCGCAGCACGCGTCGATCATGCCGTGGCTCGAGACCAAGACCAACCGCCCCGAGAAGGAGTGGAAGCAGTCCATCGAGGATCGAAAGAAGCTCGACGGTCTCTATGAATGCGTCATGTGCGCGTCCTGCTCGACCGCCTGCCCGAGCTACTGGTGGAACTCCGACCGTTACCTCGGACCGGCAGCGCTGCTGCACGCCTACCGCTGGATCATCGACAGCCGTGACGAAGCGACCGCCGAGCGTCTCGACCAGCTCGAGGATCCGTTCAAGCTGTATCGCTGCCACACGATCATGAACTGCACCAAGACCTGCCCGAAGGGTCTGAACCCGGCGAAGTCCATCGCCGAGATCAAGAAGATGATGCTCGAGCGTCACGTGTGAAACGTTCGGGCTTCGGCCCGGTATCGCTCTTTTTCCGGAACGCCGCCCCCTCGCAGGGCGGCGTTTCGCGTTCTACCTCACCCTGAACCGGTCGACCGTTGCACACCATGCATCCCCCGTTTGCAGCAACGGGGGGTGTGCTGCGCTGCAGCAAGGGCTATGTGGGATGGCAAGGGGAGGAACGACGGACGACAACCGAAAGGCCACCCGATGCAAGAGCAGACCAAAACCCAGACCGCCGCAGCCGAAGCCCTCGCAGCGCTCGATCAATGCTACGCCTACTACCAGCCCGAGCCGGTCCTGGTGAAGGACGCGGATCGCAGCATCGAGGACGACAGCAACGGTTTTGCTTACTACCGCGCCGCCTGAGCGCTGGTTCGAAAGGCACGTCGGACTAGGTAACCCCTCATGACCAGACCGACATTCCCGAGAGGCCGGCCGTGCTAGGTGCGGTCGGCCTTCTTATCGTCTTCACGGCCCTCGTGATCTTCAACATGAAGAACAAGGGGCGCCGCCAGTGCCGCTGGCGCGAATACCGGCACGCCGAAGGCACCCGCTACACCTGCGTCCAGTGCGGCGCCGTGGTCGAGGGCGAGCGCGGATCGCCACCCCGGATCTGCATGAGGGGCAGCTCGAAAAGCGCCTGAGACCGCCCCCGAAAATTTCTGCTTCGAGCCGAAAATTTTCTCTTGATCGAATCCGCCTTCGGCCTCATATGCGCGATGAAAGACGCCAACGCACGCGCCTCTGTCGAGGTGGGCAATTCCACACCCACGCGGTTACGTAGCGACGGTAACGTCTCCCTTGGAACTGAGCGGTCTGTGCCGGGAAACCGGAATGGCCGGGTCTGATTGGAGATGACCAATGAACGCATACGTGACCGGGCTCGCTGCCCGTCAAACTCCTGTCTTCGTCGCAAACGTCGCCGAGAAGCCTGCCGAGCAGCAGCTTTCCCGCGCCGAGGCGTACATCCGCGCGCATGAGTTCGTCCGTCCGACGCTCGTCATCGACACCCAGGCCGTCGCGCGCCAGTATGCCGCGCTCGCACAGGGGCTCGGCCGTGCCCGCATCCACTACGCGGTGAAGGCCAACCCGGCGCCCGAGATCCTCCGCACGCTGACCCGCCTCGGCTCGAACTTCGATGCCGCGTCGCGCACCGAGGTCGCCATGTGCATGGCTGCCGGCGCGTCGACCGACCGCATCTCCTTCGGCAACACCGTCAAGAAGGTCTCGGACATCGCCTGGGCCCACCGCCAGGGCGTGACCCTCTTCGCCGCCGACGCCGAGCAGGAGCTCGAGAAGATCGCCGAGCACGCCCCGGGCGCGCGCGTCTACATCCGCGTGATCGTCGAGAACTGCGAGGCCGACTGGCCGCTCACCCGCAAGTTCGGCTGCGCCCGCGACAAGGTGCTCGACCTCTTCGCCATGGCGAAAGAGCTCGGCCTCGCGCCCGTCGGTCTGTCGTTCCACGTGGGCTCGCAGACCCGCCGCGCTGCCATGTGGGCGCCGGTGCTCGACCAGGTCGCCGCCATCTGGCGCGCCGCGCAGGACGCCGGTCACGAGATGACGCTGCTCAACATCGGCGGCGGCTTCCCGGCCTTCTACGGCCAGCCCGTCGAGGCACCCGCGAGCTACGCGGCCGACGTCATGACCCTCGTGCACGAGCGCTTCGGCGACGTGGCCGAGGTGATGGCCGAGCCGGGCCGTGGTCTCGTCGCCGAGGCCGGCGCCATCGCCGCCGAGGTGCTGCTTGTCTCGAAGAAGACCGACAACGACCTGCACCGCTGGGTGTATCTCGATATCGGCAAGTTCTCGGGCCTTGCGGAGACCATGGAAGAGGCCATCCGCTACCAGTTCCTCACCGACCGTGACGACGATGAAATGGGCGCCTGCATCCTCGCCGGCCCGTCCTGCGACAGCGCCGACGTGCTCTACGAGAAGCGCCCGGTCGAACTGCCGCTCGGCCTGCGTGCCGGCGATCGCATCGTCATCCGCAACTGCGGCGCCTACACCTCGACCTACGCCTCGGTCGGCTTCAACGGCTTTCCTCCGCTCGACGTGATTGCGATCTGAGGAGGAACGGACCCCATCACTCGCGGACCCCGGCCGGGCACCCTGTGCCCGGCCGTTTTTCATTTTCCGCGACCGGCGCACCCGCACAGTGCACCACAAGATGCTGTCCTGCATGGACATCCCCCGCTTTTCCGTTAACCCTTGCACCCAAGGCCGGACGCAGAGCCGGCAGGGGATGACAGGGAAGACGAGGGAGACCCGCAGGATGTCCATGAAATCGCTGCTCGCCGCCGCGAGCCTGGTGGCGATGGCCGCCACCGCGCAGGCCGAGGTCAAGATCGGCATGATCACCACGCTGTCGGGTGGGGGCGCGAGCCTCGGTGTCGACACACGCGACGGCTTCATGCTGGCGATGGAGGCCGCCGGGCGCGACGACGTCGAGATCATCATCGAGGACGACCAGCGCAAGCCCGACGTGGCGGTGCAGCTTGCGGACAAGATGATCCAGTCCGACAAGGTCGACATCCTCACCGGTATCGTGTGGTCCAACCTCGCCATGGCCGTGGTGCCCGCCGCCACCGCGCAGGGGAAATTCTACCTGTCGACCAACGCCGCGCCGGCGCAGCTGGCGGGCCGGGGCTGCGACCCGAACTACTTCTCGGTGAGCTACCAGAACGACAACCTGCACGAGGCCGCCGGCGCCTTTGCCAAGTCGGAGGGCTACCAGAAGCCTTTCATCATGGCGCCGAACTACCCGGCCGGGAAGGACAGCCTCAACGGCTTCAAGCGCTTCTACGGCGGTGAGCTCGCGGGCGAGGTCTACACCCAGCTCGGCCAGACCGACTATGCCGCCGAGATCGCGCAGATCCGCGCGTCGGGCGCCGACAGCATCTTCTTCTTCCTGCCCGGCGGCATGGGGATCTCGTTCCTCAAGCAATATGCCGACAGTGGCGTCGAACTCCCCGTGATGGGGCCGGCGTTCTCCTTCGACCAAGGGATCCTGCAGGCCGTGGGCGAGGCCGCGCTTGGCGTGAAGAACGGCTCGAACTGGTCCAAGGACATCGACAACGCCGCCAACGCGGCCTTTGTCGAGGGCTTCCAGGAGAAGTACGACCGCCTGCCGTCGCTCTACGCGGCCTATGGCTACGACACGGCGAACCTGCTGCTCTCGGCGCTCGACAAGGCCGAGCCCTCGGAGGCAGAGGCCTTCCGCGCGGCACTGAAGGAAGCCGACTTCGACAGCGTACGCGGCGATTTCGCCTTCGATACAAACCAGCACCCGATCCAGGACATCTACATCCGCGAGGTCATCAAGGAAGGCGACGTCTACACCAACAAGATCGTCGCCACCGCGCTCGAGGACCGCTCGTCGGCCTATGTCGACGAGTGCTCGATGAACTGATGCGACGGGGCTCCGCACAAGCGGGGCCCTGCCACGACGAAGGCCAGAGATGTCCGCGCTCCTGCTCGCAGAACAGGTCCTGAACGGCCTGCAATCCGGCGTCATGCTGTTTCTCATGGCGGCCGGCCTGACGCTGATCTTCGGCGTCATGGGGCTCATCAACCTCGCCCATGGCTCGCTCTACATGGTCGGCGCCTTCGCGGCGGCGACCGTGGCGGGGCTCACCGGCTCGTTCCTGCTGGCGCTGGTGGCCGCGCTTGCCGCGGCGGCGGGCGCGGGCGCTCTGGTCGAGCTCTTCGTGATCCGCCGGCTCTACGCCCGCGACCACCTCGATCAGGTGCTCGCGACCTTCGCGCTGATCCTGATCTTCTCCGAGGGCACCCGCTGGGCGTTCGGTTCGTTCCCGCTCTACCTCGACATTCCCGAGGTGCTCTCGGGCACGGTCACGCTGCCCGGCGGCATTCCCTATCCCGCCTACCGGCTGCTGCTGATCGTGCTGGGCCTTGCCGTGGCAGCGGGCCTGTGGTGGCTGAACGCGCGCACCCGGCTCGGCATCCGCATCCGTGCGGGCGAGAACGACCGCGAGATGATCGCCGCGCTCGGCGTCGATATCTCGAAGCTTTACACGCTGGTCTTCGCGCTGGGGGCGGGGCTGGCCGGGCTCGCCGGGGCGCTGGTCGGAGCCATCCAGTCGGTGCAGGTGGGCATGGGAGAGCCGGTGCTGATCCTGGCCTTCGTGGTGATCGTGATCGGCGGCATCGGCTCGATCAAGGGCGCGCTGATCGGCGCGCTGCTGGTCGGACTGACCGATACGCTGGGCGGAGTTCTGCTGCCGGAGCTGTTCAAGCTCGTTACCGACCCGGCCAGCGCCGCTTCCATCGGCTCGGCCTTTGCCTCGATGGCGATCTACATCCTCATGGCGGGTGTGCTGATCTGGCGGCCCACGGGGCTTTTCGGAGCCCGGGCATGAGCCGTGAACGCATTCTGAACGCC
Organism: Salipiger sp. D13; assembly: GCF_003703915.1. Lineage (NCBI taxonomy): Bacteria > Pseudomonadati > Pseudomonadota > Alphaproteobacteria > Rhodobacterales > Roseobacteraceae > Salipiger > Salipiger sp. D13. Next base: position 166,434 of record NZ_ML112591.1, on the reverse strand, counting down.
GCGCTTCTCGCGGCGCTGGTGCTGGTGCCCGCCTGGGCGGTCTGGGCCGACGAGCCCTTTACCATCACGCTCGCCACCCGCGCGGTGATCTTCGCGCTGGCGGCGGTCGGGCTCAACATCGCGCTGGGGATCGGCGGGCTGGTGAGCCTTGGGCATGCGGTGTTCTTCGGCATCGGCGGCTACGCCATGGGCATCCTCGCGAGCCACGCACAGAGCTACACGCCGCTGACCGAATGGCCATTTGTCATCGAGGGTACCAAGTCGATGCCGGTGATCTGGCTGGTGGCCGTCGCGGCCTCGTCGCTCGCGGCTCTGCTGATCGGGCTGCTGGCGCTGCGCACCTCGGGCGTCTACTTCATCATGATCACGCTGGCCTTCGGGCAGATGATGTATTTCTTCGCCATCTCCTGGCCCGCCTATGGCGGCGAGGACGGGCTGTCGATCTACGTGCGCAACGGTTTTCCGGGGCTGAACACGCTGGTGCCAATCCAGTTCTACGGCATCTGCCTCGCCTGGCTCTGCGCGGCGCTGCTGTTCAGCGCGCGGCTCATGCGCTCGCCCTTCGGGTTGGCGCTCAATGCCGCCCGCCAGGTGCCCGAACGCGCTAGGGCAGTGGGGCTCGATCCGACGCGTCTGCAACTGGTGGCGCTCGTGATCTCGGGCGCGATCACCGGGCTGGCCGGGGCGCTCTTCGCGGACCTCAACCGCTTCGTCAGCCCGACCATGCTCAGCTGGCAGATGTCGGGCGAGATCATGGTCTTCGTCATCATCGGCGGGGTCGCGCGGCTGTTCGGGCCGGTGGCCGGCGCGGGGTTCTACGTGCTGCTCGAACACCTGCTCGGCGGCGTGAGTGACTACTGGCAGATCTTCCTCGGGCTGTTCCTGCTGGTCGTGGTGCTGTTCGGACGGGGCGGGCTGATCGGCATGCTGGCCGGGAGGCGCCGCGATGGCTGAGACCGTTCTTGCGACCCATGACCTGCGCAAGTCCTTCGGCGCGCTGGCGGCGACCGACGGCGTGTCGATCGACCTGCGCGCGGGCGAGATCCACGCCATCATCGGGCCGAACGGCGCGGGCAAGTCGACTCTCATCGCGCAGATCTGCGGAGCGCTGCGGCCCGACGCCGGGCGCGTGGCGTTTCTGGGGCAGGACGTCACCGGCCTCAGCACGCAGGCGCGGGCACGGATGGGGCTGGCGCGCACCTTCCAGACTTCTGCGCTGGCGATGGAGGACACGGTGCTGCAGAACGTGCTGCTCGGTGCACTCGGCGCGTCCGGCAGGCCATGGCAGTTCTTCGGCCGCGCCAGCCGCGACGGCGCCCTGCGCGACCGTGCCGAGGCCGCGCTCGAGGCGGTCGACCTGGCCGAGCTCTCCGAGCTGCGCACCGCCGAGCTCAGCCATGGCCAGCGCCGCCAGCTCGAGGTGGCGGTCGCGCTCACCCTCGCACCGCGCGCCTTCGTCATGGACGAGCCGATGGCCGGGCTGGGGCAGGAGGGCTCGAAGCGGCTCACGGGGTTTCTCGACGGGCTGCGGGCGCAGGCGCCGATCCTGCTGGTCGAGCATGACATGGACGCGGTCTTTGCGCTTGCCGACCGGATCAGCGTGCTGGTCTACGGGCGCGTCATCGCGACCGGCACCGTCGACGAGATCCGCCGCGATCCGCGCGTGCGCGAAGCCTATCTCGGGGATGCCGCATGAGCCTCTTGTCGCTGCACCGCGTGACTGCCTCTTACGGCGCGAGCCAGGCGCTGTTCGGCGTGGATCTTCAGGTCGCGCCGGGCGAGGCGGTGGCCTTCATGGGGCGCAACGGCATGGGAAAGTCGACCACGGTGCGCTGCATCTGCCGGATGCTTCCGGCACAGGGCACGCTGGTGTTCGACGGTCACGACCTGTCGCGGCTGCCAAGCCACCGCGCCGCGCGGCTCGGCATCGGTCTGGTGCCCGAGGGCCGGCGCTGTTTCCGCGACCTGACCGTCGCCGAGAACCTCGTCGCGTCGGCGCGCAAGGGGCACTGGGACCAGCCGCGGGTCGAGACGCTCTTTCCCCGGCTGGCCGAACGCCGGCGCCAGCGGGCGGCGTCGCTCTCGGGCGGCGAGCAGCAGATGCTCGCCATCGGCCGGGCTCTGATGACCAATCCGCGGCTGCTGATCCTAGACGAGGCGACCGAGGGACTGGCGCCGACGGTGCGACAGGAAATCTGGGCCGCCATCGCGCGGCTCAAGTCCGAGACGGGCATGGCGATGCTGGTGATCGACAAGTCGCTCAAGGAGCTGCGGGGCGCCTGTGACCGGGCGGTGATCCTCGAGCGCGGGCGCAACGTCTGGCAAGGGCCGTTCGAGGCCCTGACGCCCGAGGTCAGCGGGCAGTATCTCGGCGTCTGAGGTGGCGTTTCGAAGCGAATCGCGTTCCCGTAAAAGATGTGGTTTTCCGGCATTTATCGACAATCGCGCGCCGTGAACTAGACTGTGCGTGCTCAGGAAACGATGCGCCAGGTATGAGGCGAGCCACGGCTTCGGCGCTAAGCCTTTGGTTCAAAATGCTCCTGCCGCGTCACCGAACCCTAGCCAGCTGTTTCCATATCCAGAACGGAATGTTTCCGGCATGATTTCGCCATAGTGTCGCTAGTCTGTGCGGATCGCGGGCCGCTTCGGCCCGGCGAGCATCGCCGATGCGGTAAAGGAGAAGCCCATGCCGCCTTTCGATCCCAGTGCAGCCGAGGGCGACCTCGAGGACATCACCGGCGCTTTCGAAATCGAGGTCGTCGCCCGCTTCGACGATCTTCTGTCGGGCTACTGGCAGCGCGTGCTCGATATCGGGAACGGCCCGGCGCAGAACAACATCCTTCTGACGCAGGTCGAGAACACCAGCGACATCTCCTTCGAGCTGTTCCAGGGCGATGACGTCTACCGGGTCACCGCCGGGAACGCGATCGTCGAGGGGGAAGTCGCGACTTGGACCATCGGCGTGGACCCCGGCGGGCTCATGTATATCGAGAAGGACGGCGCGCGGCTGGCAGAGGCGAGCGGCGTGGTGCCGGGCGCGATGCTGCGTGCGAACGAGCTGCTGGGTCGCTCCAACTGGGTCGAGGATTCACCTCTCGACGGGGCTGTTCTGGGCATCGACGTGACGCAGGACGGCGAGGCCTCCGACGGCGGGTTCCTCAACGAGCCCGTGCAGATCAACGGCGCGTTCAAGCTCGACGTGGCGGTGCGCTACGACGATGTCGCGGGCGGCGCATGGCAGGGGGTCTTCGACTTCGCCGATGCGACAGGCGACAGCGCCATCACGCTGACGCAGGTCGAAGCCACCTCCGACATGATGTTCGCCATCGTGCAGGACGGCGAGACCTACAGCATCACCGCGTCCGATGCGATCACCGAGGGTGAACTGGCGCACTGGGCGGTCGGCATCGACGACGACGGCACCATGTGGATGGAGAAGGACGGCGTGCGGCTGGCCGAGGGTGCGGGCGTCGTGCCGGCGGACGTCACGCGCGAGAACCTCGGCGTGGGCGAGGCGACCGAGGCGGGCGGCGATGCCATCGACGGGGTCATCCTCGACCTGACGGTCTCGCAGGCCGGGGGCACCGACCCCGTGCCGCCGGACGAGCCCGTGGACCCGGATCCGCCGGACGAGCCGGTCGATCCGGACCCCGAGACCGACGGCGGCATCCCACAGATCGACGGTGCCTTCCGCATCGACGTGTCCGTGCGGTTCGACGACCTGCAGGGGGCCTACTGGCAGCGCGTCGTCGATTTCGGCGACGGGCCGGCCACCAACAACATCCTGCTCGGGCAGATCGAGAATACCGGCGACATGATGCTCGAGGTCTGGGTCGACGGCGACGCCTACCGCGTGGTGGCCGCGGGCGCGATCGTCGAGGGCGAGACGGCGCTCTGGAGCGCGGGCGTCGATCCCGACGGGCTGATGTGGATCGAGAAGGACGGCGAGCGACTGGCCGAGGCCGATGGCGTGGTGCCGGCGGATGTCGACCGCGAGAACCTGCTGGTCGGCGAATCCAACTGGCCCGAAGACGACCCGCTGATCGGTGAGGTCACGGAGCTGACCGTCACCGAGCTTACCGAGCCATCGGTGCCCGGAGAGGGCCCCGGCGACACGCCGGACGACCCGGTGGTGCCCGACGATCCGACGCCTCCGGATGACCCGACGCCCCCCGACGACCCCATCGACCCGGACGACCCGACGTCGGAAGCGCTCGGCGACATGGTCTTCGTCGCGCATCAGGACGACGACCTGTTGTTCATGAACCCGACGATCAACGACCTGATCGACGCCGACGAGCCGCTCACGACGGTCTACCTGACCTCGGGCGATGCGGGCATGGACGAAAGCTACTGGAGCGAGCGCGAACAGGGAGTCAAGGACGCCTACGCCGAGATGGCCGGTGTCAGCGACTGGGTCGACGAGATCCTGACGGTCTCGGCCAGCGGCAATGAGTTCGAGATCGCCAGCTCCTACCTCGCGAGCGAACCGGACGTGCGGCTCATCTTCATGCGCCTGCCCGATGGCTTCGGCGGCGGCGGCTCCGAGCGCTACGGCAGCGAGGCGCTGCAGGCGCTGTGGGAGGGCACGATCGACACCATGACCGCCGTCGACGGCAGCGCCACATATACGAGCGCCTCCCTTCAGGCGACGCTCACCGCGCTCATGCAGACCTATGCGCCAGACCGGATCCACATCCAGGACCACACCACTGAGCACACCGACATCGAGCATTCCGATCACATCCACGCCTCGGAGTTCACCGCGGCGGCGGCGCAGGACTACAGCAACGACGTCACCGTCACGAGCTACTACGGCTATGCCACCTGGGGCTTCGACGAGAATGTTTCCGGCGCCGAACACGAGGAGATGCGGACCGTCTTCATGGAATACGCCGCGCATGACCCGCAGGTCTGGGCCGGCGAGGGCCAGCTTATCGGCGCCTACGAGGAATGGGTTCAGCGCGAGTACATCGCCGAGGAATACACGCTTTCGGGCGGTGACGTGGTGGCGATGATGACCGTGCCGCATATCGAAGCCGACGCGGCGGCAGAACATCACAAGGATGCGGAGGAGGACCAGGAGCTCGAGCTTGCCGAGGCGCAGCTCGTGGTCTGAGGGGCCGCCTCTTGCCCTGCCGTGCCGGCTGGTATTCAGTCGCTGCGAAAGGAGTGCCCCCCATGACCCGTGTTCCCCCCGACGCCGAGGCCCGCCGCGCCGTGCCGCCGGTGATCTGCTATCCGAACGAGACGTTGCCGCAGCCCGACATGGCGCTCTACCGTGGCGCGCTGGCCGGCGCCTTGCCTATGGCATCGGTCATGGCCGCGCCGCGCGACGCCTGTCATTTCCGGGTGTCCGCCGGGCAGTTCTTCCGCATCCGCAGCGTCGAGGGGCCGCAGGTGGGCGATCTCAACCTGTGGAACGCGGACGATCTGTCGGAACGCTTCTACTCGGGCAAGACCCGGGCGCTGCACGGCACCCATGTCAGCACCGGCGAGCGGCTCTGGTCGAGCTTCCCGCACCTGCGGCCCATGGCGACCATCGTCGAGGACACGCTCGATTGGTACGGAATCGACGCTTTCGGCGGCTCGGTGCATGACGTGATCGGCACCCGTTGCGATCCCTACACCGGCAACCTGTTGTCGGGCTCGCAATATCATCACTGCTGCCATTCCAACCTGACGCGGGCGCTCGCGGATGCCACCGGGCTGCCGCTGAGGCAGGCCGAGGCGCATGTGCACGATGTGCTCAACGTCTTCATGTGCACCGGCTTCACCCGCAACACCGGCCAGTATTTCATGAAGGCGAGCCCGGTGCGGCCCGGTGATGCGCTGACCTTCTTCGCCGAAATCGACCTGCTGGGCGCGCTCAGCGCCTGTCCGGGTGGCGACTGCTCGTCCGAGCACAGCTCGGACACCGCCGCCTGTTTCCCGCTCGAGGTCGAGATCCTCGCGCCGGCGGAGGGCGCGCTTGCGGGCTGGCAGCCGCCCGCGCGCAACGGCTACGACCGCAGCCACGGCCGCTAGGACAGGGCTGCGCCGGTCTCGCGCGGTCGGGCGTGGACGAAATGCACGCGGTCGAAGCTGCGCCGCCACTCCGCGTCCTCGGCCGCAAGGCGCTCGGGGTCGATCGCGCGGAGCGTTTCGGCGATGAGGCCGGCGAGGCGCGGCGCGTGCTCGGGGGTCATGCCCCAGCGGACGAGCTCCGGCGTGCCGATGCGCAGGCCGTTCATGTCGCCGGGCACCGGCGCGCCGGGAAGGCCGATCCCGCAGGCGAGAAAGCCCGCCCACCTCGTCGGCGATGGCGCGGACCTCGGCCACCGGGTGCGGCCGGAGGTTCAGCGACCCGCCCAGCGGGATCCCGCCCAGCGGGATGATCCGGGGCCGGACCTCTTGTGCGAGCGTCGCGAGCGCGTCGAAATCGACGGTATAGTCCTTGGCGTTGACCGGGGCAGGGTGGCTTACCAGCCCGTAGAGCCCGGCACAGCCCGCCGCGTGATGGGGGACGTGGCCGCCGATCTCGGCCGGCGGTGCGATGATCGCGTCACCCGGCTGGGCCAGCGCCATGAAGCCGTGGAGGTTGGCCATGGCGCCCGAGGCCACGCGCAGCTCGGCATGGCGGGCGCCGAAGACCTCGCAGGCGAGCGACGCGGCGAGGACCTCGATTTCCTCGCTAGCCACGAGGCCCGTCTCGTATTTGTCACCCGGCGCGCCCAGCGAGGGACGCATCCCGAGGCCGGAGGCCAGCAGCGCCTCGGCGCGCGGGGTCGTCACGTTGGGCGCCGGGTTGAGATTGAAGCAGTCGTGTTCGTGGAGCTCGCGGTTGCGGAGGGCGAGCGCCTCGAGCCGCGCCGCGACCTGCTCCGACGGGCGCGCGGCGCCCGGAGCGTGACGCGCGAGCGTGTCGCGCGCCGCGCCGGGCCATCACGGGCGGTCGCCCATCTCAGGCAAAGGCCGCCTCGAGCGCGATCTGCACCATGTCGCCGAAGGACGACTGCCGGTCCTCGGCGGGAAGCGCCTCGTGCCGCAGCAGGTGGTCGGAGACCGTCAGCACGGCCAGCGCGCGCACGCCGTGGCGGGCCGCGAGGTTGTAGAGCTCGGCCGCTTCCATCTCGACGCCGAGAATGCCGTGGCGGGTCATGATCTCGTTGAGGTCGGGCCGTTCGTCATAGAAGACATCCGCCGAGTAAATCCCGCCGACATGACAGGGTGTACCGATCCTTTTCGCGGACTCGACGCCGGCGGCCAGCAGGCCGTAATCGGCGCAAGGGGCGAAATTCAGCTCGCGGAATATCCCGGTCGACGGCGTGGAAAGAGACGAGGCGGTCATCGCGAGAATGACATCCCGCAACCCCACGTTTTCCTGCATCGCGCCACAGGAGCCTATGCGGATGAGCGTTTTCGCACCGTATTCACGGATCAGTTCATTTGCATATATCGACAGGCTCGGCATTCCCATGCCCGAGCCGTGGATCGTCACGCGATTGCCCTTCCACGTTCCGGTAAAGCCGGACATCCCGCGCACGCTGTTCACGCACACGGGGTCATCGAGAAAGGTCTTTGCCGCCCATTCGGCACGCAGGGGATCACCCGGCATGAGAACCGTTTCGGCGATCGACCCGGGGGCGGCGCCAATATGTGGGGTCATCAGAGGGCCAGTTCTTCCATGGTCTTTCCGGACTCAAGCGCGGAAATCACCCAGTTGGGCTTTCGGCCGCGGCCGGTCCAAGTCTGGCTGGGATCGTCGGGGTTCGCGTATTTCGGTGCGCCCTTGGAGCCCTTCGCAGCGCTCGCGGTATAGACCTCGTCCAGTGAAAAACCGAATTCCCGGGCGGCCTGTTCTGCGGCACGCTTCGCCTCGGCCTTGCGGCGGGCATCAATGGTTTTCAGCGCCTTTTCAACGTCGCTCTTGAGTTGTAAAAGCTCTGCCTTGTCGAGGGCATTCAGGTCGATGTCCATTTTTGTCCTTACTTCGTCTGACAGGTTTTTTAGATGATGATATCTTGGATATGCACCTTCCCGTTCAAGTAGTGTTTTGTGTCAATTGTCGAATTAGGGCAAAAAAGCGGAGAGCCGCTCACCTTATCGATGAGCGGCACAAATTAATTTCAGGTTCCGGTGGGAATGCGACTTATTCTGCCGCCACCGCCTTGGGATCGACCAGAGTGACGATGTCCTTCATGATCATGTTCAGGACGAAATCCTTGGGCGTATAAACCTTGGCCACGCCCATTGCCTTGAGCCGCCTTGCGTCTTCTTCCGGGATGATGCCGCCCACGATCACCGGGATATGGCCCAGGCCCTCGTTGCGCATTCGCTCCATCGTATCCTCGACCAGCGAGATGTGACTGCCGGACAGGATCGAGAGGCCAACGACATGAGCGCCGTCTTTCGCGGCCTCGACGATCTGCTCCGGCGTGAGCCGGATTCCCTCGTAGTCGATTTCCATGCCGCAATCGCGGGCGCGAAAGGCGATCTGCTCGGCGCCGTTGGAATGCCCGTCGAGTCCGGGCTTTCCGACGAGGAACCGCAAACGGCGACCGAGGCTGTCGCTCACAGCGTCAACCGCCGCGCGGATGTCCTCGAGGCCCTCGGTCTTGTTGCTCACCGCCTTCGACACGCCGGTCGGGCCGCGATACTCGCCGTGCACGACACGCATCTGCTCGGCCCATTCGCCTGTGGTCACGCCGGCCTTGGCGGCGGCGATGGAAGCGGGCATGACGTTGCGCCCCTCCTTCGCTGCGGCACGCAGCTCGGCGAGCGCGGCTTTCACGGCCGCGTCGTCCCGTTCGGCGCGCCATGCGTCGAGCCGGTCGATCTGGTCCTGCTCGACGGCAGGGTCGACCACCATGATGCCGCCGTCCTCGCCCATGAGCGGCGAGGGCTCGCCCTCGGTCCACTTGTTGACGCCGACCACGATGGTCTCGTTCTTCTCGATCCGGTTCAGCCGCTCGGCGTTTGCATCCACCAGACGGCTCTTCATGTAGTCGATGGCACCGATCGCGCCGCCCATGCTGTCGATGTTGGCCAGCTCGGCGCGGGCGCTTTCCTTGAGCGCCTCGACCTTGGCATCGACCACCGGGTTGCCGTCGAAGAGATCGCCGTATTCCAGCAGGTCGGTCTCGTATGCGAGGATCTGCTGCATCCGCATCGACCACTGCTGGTCCCAGGGGCGGGGAAGCCCAAGCGCCTCGTTCCACGCGGGAAGCTGCACCGCACGGGCGCGGGCCTTCTTCGACAGCGTGACGGCCAGCATCTCGATCAGGATGCGGTAGACATTGTTCTCGGGCTGCTGCTCGGTCAGGCCGAGCGAGTTCACCTGCACCCCGTAGCGGAAGCGGCGGAACTTGGGGTTCTCGACGCCGTAGCGGGTCTCGAGGATCTCGTCCCAGAGGTCGACGAAGGCGCGCATCTTGCACATCTCGGTGACGAAGCGGATGCCGGCGTTCACGAAGAACGAGATGCGTCCGCAAAGCGCGGGGAAGTCCTCGGCCGGCACGCGCGGCTTGAGCTCGTCGAGCACCGCGATGCCGGTGGCCAGCGCAAAGGCCAGCTCCTGCTCGGTCGTCGCGCCGGCTTCCTGCAGGTGGTAGGAACACACGTTCATCGGGTTCCACTTCGGCACGTTGGTGTAGCAGAACTCGGCCACGTCGCCGATCATCTTCAGCGAGGGTTTCGGCGGGCAGATATAGGTCCCGCGGCTGAGATACTCCTTGATCAGGTCGTTCTGCACCGTGCCCTGCAGCTTCGAGACGTCGGCGCCCTGTTCCTCGGCCACCGCGATGTAGAGCGCCAGCAGCCAGGGCGCCGTCGCGTTGATCGTCATCGAGGTGTTCATCTGCTCGAGCGGGATCTCGTCGAAGAGCGTCCGCATGTCACCGAGATGGCAGACGGGCACGCCCACCTTGCCGACCTCGCCTCGGGCCAGGACGTGGTCGCTGTCGTAGCCGGTCTGCGTCGGCAGGTCGAAGGCCACGGACAGGCCGGTCTGCCCGCGTGCAAGGTTGTTGCGGTAGAGCGCGTTCGAGGCCTTGGCGGTCGAATGTCCCGCGTAGGTGCGGATCAGCCAGGGGCGGTCTTTCTGAAGGTCCGTCATGTCGGTCTCCGTGGCAGGCCAGAATCAAGTCGGCAAGCTTGTTGCGTCAGCGTCTGAATATTGGAAATAAAATGTCCCGTCAATTCGCCGCACTGCGGCGTCGCCGCGGCCCGTGACGAACTCCGTCTTGGCGCGCCGCTCAGTACGGCCTGGAAGGCTGGCCAGAACACCGAAAAGCCTTTGTCTGCATGGAGCCCCGGGCAGGCAGCGGCACCGCCGACAGCATGATGACCGCGTGGGCGTCCGGATCTTTCTGCGGCCGCTCGGTCATAAAATTTCAAAACTAGCCTTAGTTGATGTTGCATTGTTTCGCGATGAAATATATCTCCCTGAACAAGGCCCCGCGATTCTGCACTGCGGCGCGGGGCGGGGAGACAAGACCGAGACACAACAGATCCGGCAGGATCACTTGAGGAAGGAGGCCCCGATGGCTCTGGACACGCAAACCGGGATCGCGCCCTACGAGGCACCCGAGAAGGATCTTTACGAGATCGGCGAGATGCCGCCCCTCGGCTACGTGCCGAAGAAGATGTACGCGTGGGCGATCCGTCGCGAGCGCCACGGCGAGCCGGACCAGTCCTTCCAGAAGGAGGTCGTCGACACCTGGCAGATCGACAGCCATGAGGTGCTGGTTCTCGTGATGGCGGCGGGCGTCAACTACAACGGCGTCTGGGCCGGCCTCGGCAAGCCGATCTCGCCGTTCGACGTGCACAAGCAGGACTACCACATCGCGGGGTCCGACGCCTCGGGTATCGTCTGGGCCGTGGGCGAGAAGGTCACCCGCTGGAAGGTCGGTGACGAGGTCGTCATCCACTGCAACCAGGACGATGGCGACGACGAGGAATGCAACGGCGGCGACCCGATGTTCTCGCCCAGCCAGCGGATCTGGGGCTACGAGACCGGCGACGGCTCCTTTGCCCAGTTCACCCGCGTGCAGGCGCAACAGCTCATGCCGCGCCCCAAGCACCTGACCTGGGAGGAAAGCGCCTGCTACACGCTGACGCTGGCCACCGCCTACCGGATGCTCTTCGGCCACCACCCGCACGAGCTCAAGCCCGGCCAGAACGTGCTGGTCTGGGGCGCCTCGGGCGGCCTCGGCTCCTACGCGATCCAGCTGGCGAACACCGCCGGCGCCAACGCGATCGGCGTGATCTCGGACGAGAGCAAGCGTGACTTCGTGCTGGCGCAGGGGGCCAAGGGGGTCATCAACCGCAAGGAGTTCGACTGCTGGGGCCAGCTTCCGACGGTCAACACGCCGGAATACAACGCCTGGCTCAAGGAAGCCCGCAAGTTCGGCAAGGCGATCTGGGACATCACCGGCAAGGGCGTGAACGTCGACATGGTCTTCGAACACCCCGGCGAGGCGACCTTCCCGGTCTCGACGCTGATCGTGAAGAAGGGCGGCATCGTGGTGATCTGCGCCGGAACCTCGGGCTTCAACTGCACCTTCGACGTCCGCTACATGTGGATGCACCAGAAGCGCCTGCAGGGCTCGCATTTCGCCAACCTCAAGCAGGCGGCCTCGGCCAACCGGCTGATGGTCGAGCGCCGGCTCGATCCCTGCATGTCCGAGGTCTTCGAGTGGGACGAGATTCCCGGCGCGCACACCAAGATGCTGCGCAACGAGCACAAGCCCGGCAACATGGCCGTGCTGGTGCAGGCGCCCCGGACCGGGCTGCGCACCTTTGAAGAGGCACTCGACGCCCGCAGTTAACCGGCGCTTCATCTGCGACCTGCTAGAACGTCCGCGAATCGAGAAATCGGTTCGCGGGCGTTTCCGTTTCCGCCCGCGAGCCAGCGGCGTCAGGGGCTTGGCGCGTCGCGCCTCGCCATATTCGGGGAGTTGGAATGTGCGAATTTCCCGCTTCCGGGTCACATGCTAGAGTTGAATTAACCAATTGTTAATTCTCTGGGGAAAGGCTGATCATGCGACATGATTGGATTATCGACGTTCTGACCGATCTGAAGACCTTTGCCCAGGCCAACGCCCTCGACGCGCTGGCCGAGCAGCTCGACGAGGCGCAGCTCGTCGCGGAGGTCGAGATGGCGTCGGATGCCGGGGGGAATGGCATTGGGCTTCGTGGAGGGCAGTTCCGCAGCGGGCGGGTTTCTGGAACGGCTTGAACGGGCGGAACGCCTCGAGGACCTGCAGGCGGTCAGCGAGGCGCTGCGCGATCTCTACAAGGTCGATCACCTCATCTACCACTGGGTCAGCGCCAGCGGTGAACAATACGGCTGCGGCACCTACGATCCCGCCTGGGTGCAGCGTTATGTCGACAAGGGCTACCTGCGGATCGACCCGGTGGTGCAGGGCTGCTACCAGCGCTTCCACCCGGTCGACTGGAAACGCCTTGACTGGAGCTCGAGGGCCGCGCGCGCCTTCCAGCAGGATGCGATCGCGCATGGGGTCGGCAACCAGGGCTACTCGATCCCGGTCCGCGGCCCGAACGGCCAGTTCGCGATGTTCACGGTCAGTCACAACAGCGACGACGAAAGCTGGGCCGCCTTCACCGAGGCGAACCGGCGCGAGCTGATCCTCGTGGCGCATTACTTCAACAAGAAGGCGCTCGAGCTGGAGCCGGGCCGCGCGCCCGAACCCGCCCAGCCGCTGAGCCCGCGCGAGGTCGAGGGGCTGACACTGCTCGCGGTGGGCTACAGCCGCGCACAGGCGGCCGAGACGCTCGGCATCTCCGAGCACACGCTGCGCGTCTACATCGAGAGCGCGCGCTTCAAGCTCGGCGCGATGAACACGACCCACGCGGTCGCGCGTGCCCTGTCACGCGGGCTGATCGTTGTCTGACCGCCGTCGCCGGGCGCAACGCGCGCTGTGCGCCGATCTCGTTAACCATGGCTGATCAAACCTTGCTCCACCGGACACCGAGGGAGCACGACCATGATCCGCTACATCTACGGCGACCAGCTCGCCGCCTTTCCGACGCTCGCGCGCAGCATGTTCCGCGACCGCGCCGACCAGTTCTCGACGCGGCTCGGCTGGGAGGTCGACGTCGATGCCGCGGGCGAGGAGCGCGATGCCTACGATGCCCTGAACCCGCTTTACGTGATCTGGGAGCGCGCCGACGGCCGCCACGGCGGGTCGATGCGGCTTCTGCCCACCGTCGGTCGTTGCATGGTCAACGAGCATTTCGGCCATCTCACCGGCGGCGTGCGGATCGAGAGCCCGCTGATCTGGGAGTGCACGCGCTTCTGCCTCGCCCGCGAGACGGAACCGGGCACGGCGGCCGCGCTGATGCTCGCGGGCGGCGAGGTGATGCAGGGCTTCGGCATCGCGCATTTCGTAGGCGTCTTCGACGCGCGCATGGTGCGGATCTACCGGCGCATCGGCGCATCGCCCGACGTGCTCGGCAGCGACGGGGAGGGCCGGGCGCGCATCAGCGTGGGCCTCTGGGCGCACAGCGCCGACGCGCAGGCGCGGGTGTCGGCGGCGGCGGGCATCCCGGCGGCGCGCTCCCGCGCGTGGTTCGAGGCGGCCTTCGGGGCGTCGATGCCGGCGCGGACGATCACTGCCGCCTNGGCCTTCGGGGCGTCGATGCCGGCGCGGACGATCACTGCCGCCTGAGGGGGCGCTGCCCCCGTCGCCTGCGGCGACTCCCCCGGGATATTTCGGGCCAGAAGAAGCCGCGGGCGTCGTGCTCTCTGGTCTCTTGCGCCGCAGCGCTTTAGGGTCCGCGGCATGGACGATCTGCCCGCACTGACCTTCTCCGACGACCAGGCCGAGGCCTGGGACCGCGTGGCAGACATGCTGCGCGAGGCCGGCGTCCACCTCGATGACGGCTTCTGCGAACCGGCGCAGGAAGGACCGGGGCAGGTCATGGCGCTGATGGGCAAGGCGGGCTCGGGCAAGACGCTGCTGCTGTCGGAGCTTTGCAAGGCGCTCGAGGCGGCGGGGGCCGAGATCGTCTCGGGCGACTACGAGAACCGCAAGCGTCGCGAGACCCGCAGCTTCGCGGTGCTGGCGCCGACCAACAAGGCGGCGAGCGTGCTGCGCAACCGTGGCGTTCCGGCGACCACCATCCACCGCATCATCTACACCCCGGTCTATGACCCGGAATACGAGCGCATCGCCGAATGGCTGATGGGCAATGACGAGAAGCCCGAGATCGAGGGGCTGGGGGAAGAGGCCCTCGACCGGGCCTTTGCCAGCTACCAGGCGCACAAGTCGGTGCCGGCGGCGCTGGCGGCGGCGGGGCTGCGCGGCAGCGATTTCATCTCGGGCTGGAAGCGGCGCGAGGAGCCGCTCGACATCGGTTTCGTCGACGAGGCCTCGATGCTCGACGACCGCCAGTACGAGGACCTGCGAGAGATCTTCCCGAACCTCGTGCTCTTCGGCGACCCGGCGCAGCTCGCGCCGGTGAACCAGTCGGGCAAGATGATCTTCGACACGATGGACGAGGGGCAGAAGATTGAGCTGCATCGCGTCCACCGCCAGAAGGCCGACAACCCGATCCTCGATCTCGCGCATGCGCTGGCCGATCCGGCGCTGGAGTTTCATGAGTTCGAGCGCATGGTGGAGGAAAAGGCGGCACAGGACGACCGCGTTGTCTGGGCGCAGAGGGTCGAGGTCGACCTGATGGCCCGCTCGCCGGTGCTGGTCTGGCGCAACGCCACGCGGATCCGGCTGATCAATGCCTTCCGGGCGGTGCACGATGCGCCCGAGACCGAGCTTCTGCCCGGCGAGCCGCTGATCTGCGACGGGCTCGAGCTGCCGCTCAAGCACCGCAAGAAGCGGCTGGATCTCGAGGCCCGCGGCCTCATCAAGGGGGCGCAGGTGATCTATCTCGGGCCCGGGCGCAAGCCGGGGTTCTCGCGGCTGCACGTGATGGGCGCGCCCGATCCGCAGGTCTCGGCGGCCTCGATCGTGAAGATCGAGAAGCCGGACGAGGAAGAGCCGTTCATTCCCTTCGCGGCGCGCATGGGGGCGACCTTCCTGCACGGTGCGGCGGTGACGATCCACAAGGCGCAGGGCTCGCAGTGGGAGCAGGTGCAGGTCTTTGCGCCGGACCTCTACGCGGCAGCGCGCATGGGGCGGGTCGAGGCCGGCCAGCCGCTGTGGAAACGTCTTGCCTACGTGGCGATCACGCGGGCCACCGACCGGCTGCACTGGGTGGTGCGCAACCGGCTCGCGCGGCCGACCGGCCCGCTGCGGACCGATGATCTCAAGGCGCCGGCGGCGGCGCTGACACTTGAACAACAGGACGCCGACGCCACATGAGCGACTTCCACGATCCCCCGAGCGCCTTCGCGCAACATCTCGGTTTCGAACTGACCGACTGGGGCGAGGGATTTTCCCGCTACGAGATGCCGATCACCGAGGCGCTGGGCAACCGGCAGGGCATTCCGCATGGCGGAGTGCATGCAACGCTGCTGGATTCGGCGATGGGGATCTCGGGGTGCTGGACCGGCGACCCCGACACGCGCCTGCATGCGCTGACCCTGTCGCTCAATGTCCAGTTCATCGGGCGCGCGACCGGCACCCGGCTGATCTGCGAGGGGCGCCGCACCGGTGGCGGCCACAAGACGTTTTTCGCCGAGGCCGTCCTGACCGACGATACCGGCGTTCTCGTGGCCAAGGGGACGGGCGTCTTCAAGCGCCGTCCGGCCTGAGCGCCCGAGACGTTCAGTAGCCGGCGTCGCGGTCGACGAGGTGCAGGAGCGGCTCGCCGTCCTCGCCGCGCCGGATGTTCGCGGCGATCACGCGGGCAGCGCTGTCGACACGGGTTTCCGAGGCGATGTGCGGGGTGACCGTGACCTTCGGGTGCGCCCAGAAGGGGTGGTCCGCCGGCAGCGGCTCGGTGCGGAAGGTGTCGAGCGTGGCGTGAGCGATCTGACCGGCGTCGAGCGCGGCGAGCAGCGCGTCGTCGTCGATGAGCGGCCCGCGTCCGGGGTTCACGATCACTGCGCCCCACGGCAGCCGGGCCAGCCGGTCTGCATCCAGAAGGTTCCGCGTGGCGGGGGTGTCGGGCAGCAGCAGCACCACGATCTGCGCATCGGCAAGCGCCCGCGACAGCCCGTCGTCGCCGTGGAAGCAGGTGACGCGCTCGACCTGCTTTTCCGTGCGCGACCAGCCGGTGACCGGAAAGCCGAGGTGCGCCAGCATCCCGGCGCAGGCCTGACCGAGCGCGCCGAGGCCGAGCACCGTCACCGGGCGTTCGCGCGAGAGGGGCGGGACGTTGGGTTCCCACGCGTGCTCCGGGTTCACGATATGCGCATCCATCCCGAGATGGTGCCGCAGCACGTGGCCGGTGACGTATTCGACCATGCCCTGCGTCAGCCCCTCGTCGTCGACCATCCGCGTGAGCGGCGCGGTGAGTGTGGGGTTGCCGGTGATCTTCTCGACCCCGGCCCAGAGGTTCATCACCGCCTTGAGCCGCGTGTAGGGCGCGAAATCCTGCAGCTTCGAGCCGGGGGCGTAGACGATGTAGTCGACGGTCTCGGGTGCGGCGTCGCATCCCAGCGTGTAGTCGAGCCCGGTCGCATCGAGCGCGCGGCGCAGCGGTGTCTCGTAGTCGGCCCAGAGCTCGGGGCCGGCGGCGAAGAGGATGTTGGTCATCAGCGGGGCCTGTGGATATGGGCGCTCTGCACCAGTCCGAAGGCGACCATCAGCACCAGCATCGCCGAGCCGCCGTAGCTTACCAGAGGCAGCGGCACGCCGACGACGGGGGCAAGGCCCATGACCATCGACATGTTGACGGCGAAGAACAGGAAGAAGGTCAGCCCGACCCCGAGGATCAGCAACGAGGAATAACGGTCGCGGTTCTGCATCGCCGCGACGATGCAGAACAGCAGGATCAGCACGTAGAGCGCAAGAAGGGAGACGCCGCCGACGAAGCCGAATTCCTCGGCGAGCGTGTTGAAGATGAAGTCGGTGTGTTTCTCGGGCAGGAAGTTCAGCCGCGATTGCGTGCCCTGCATGAAGCCGCGGCCGGTCCAGCCCCCCGAGCCCATGGCGATCTTGGCCTGGGTGATGTGGTAGCCGGCGCCCAGCGGGTCGGTCGAGGGATCGAGGAAGGTGTCGATCCGCCTGAACTGGTAGTCCTTCAGCAGCTGCCACGGCGTGCCGCGCGACAGGAAGACGGTGTAGACCGCCCCGACGCCCGCCGCGATGACCACGCCGAAATAGGCCCAGTGCACGCCGGCCATGAACATCATGAGCCCGCCGGAGGTGAGCAGCAGGATCGCCGTGCCGAGGTCCGGCTGGGTCAGCACGAGAAAGGTCGGCGTCAGGATCAGCACGATCGGCGCCAGCACCCACACCGGGTGGGAGACGCGCTTCATCGGCAGCCAGTCGTAGTAGGCGGCCAGCACCATCACGAGCGCGATCTTCATCACCTCCGAGGGCTGCAGCCGCATGAAGCCAAGTTCGATCCAGCGCTGCGCGCCCATGCCGACCGAGCCGAAGAGCTCGACCGCCACCAGCAGCGCGAGGGCGCCGAGGTAGATCACCGCCGAGAGGTTGCGCCACAGCCAGATCGGCACCATCGCCACGAGGAACATCGCCGCGAGGCCGAGGCCGAAGCGCTTCATCTGCGGCTCGGCCCAGCGTCCGAGATCGCCGCCGGCCACCGAGTAGAGCATCAGGAAGCCGACACAGGCCACCGCCGACAGCAGGATCACCAGCGGCCAGTTCAGGTAGAGCACCTTGCGCCAGCCGGCGGGGGTCGTCTTGACGGTATACTCGAGGTAGCTCATGCGCGCCGGCCTTCCTCTTCGGCACGGGCCCGGCGCTCGCGCTCAAGGCGTTCCTGCTGTGCCTGGATGCGGCCCCGGTCCGAGGCCGGGTAGGCGTCGAGCGGGGGAGTGCCCTTGTAGAGCGCCTGCAAGGTGATGTCGCGCGCGATCGGCGCCGCGGTCGAGGAGCCGCCGCCGCCATGTTCCACGACGATCGAGACGGCGACGCGAGGGGCCTCGAAGGGCGCGAAGTTCACGAAGAGCGCGTGGTCGCGCTCTTCCCACGGAACGTCGGAGTTGCGGACCACCCGGTTCAGGACCTGGCTTGTGCCGGTCTTGCCGGCCATCCGCATGTCATCGGCGATGATGCGCGAGCGATAGGCGGTGCCGCGCCGGCTGTTCGAGACCGAGAACATCGCCTTGCGGACCCAGCGCAGGTGCTGCGGGTCGATGTCGAGCGGTGCGCCCGCCCCGGAGGGGGATTCGATGCCGCCGATGCTGCGCACGAGGCGGGGCGAAACCGCCCGCCCGGTGGCCACGCGCGAGACCATGATCGCCTGCTGCAGCGGCGAGGTCAGCACGAAGCCCTGTCCGATCGAGGCGTTCACGGTGTCGCCGATCAGCCATTCGGCGCCGCGCTCGCGACGTTTCCACTCCTTGTCGGGCATCAGCCCGGCGGTCACCGCCGACATCGGTACGTCGGGGGCGGCCCCCAGCCCGAGGCGGCGGCCCATGTCGGCGATCTTCTCGATGCCGACTTTCATGGCAAGATCGTAGTAGTAGACGTCGCAGCTGTCGCGCAGGCTGCGCTCTAGGTTGACGTGGCCATGGCCCGCCCGCTTCCAGCAGTGGAAGCGGCGCGAGCCGACCTCGAGGTAGCCGGGGCAATAGACGGTGTCGTCGGGGCCGATGATCCCGGCCTCGAGCCCGGCGAGCACGGTGACGATCTTGAAGGTCGAGCCCGGCGGGTAGGCGTCCTGCACGGTCTTCGATGCCAGCGGGCGGTGGTTGTTCTCGCGCAGCTCGCCATAGTCCTTGACCGAGATGCCGCGCACGAACTTGTTGGGATCGTAGGAGGGCGACGAGGCGATGGCGAGCACGTCGCCGTTCTCGACATCCATGACCACGGCCGAGGCGCTTTCCTCGCCGAGCCGCGCCTTGATGTAGTCTTGCAGCTCGCTGTCGACGGTCAGCTGCATGTCGGCGCCGGCCTCGCCCTCGCGGCGGTCGAGCTCGCGCATCACCCGGCCCACGGCGTTGACCTCGACGCGCTTGGCGCCGGCGGAGCCGCGCAGGCGGTCCTCGAACTTGGCCTCGATGCCGACCTTGCCGATCTGGAAGCGCGGGATGCGCAGCACCGGCTCGGGGTCCTCGTAGCGGGCAAGGTCGCGGTCCGACACCGGGCCGACGTAGCCTACCACATGCGCGAAGGTCTGGTGCTGCGGGTAGAAGCGGCTCAGGCCCACTTCGGGCGTGACGCCGGGCAGGGCGGGGGCGTTCACCGCGACGCGGCTGATCGCGTCCCAGCTGACGCGGTCGGCGATGGTGACCTGCAGGAAGGGCGGCGAGGTGCGCATTTCCTCGAGCGCGCGCGCGACTTCCTTCTCGTCGAGTTCCACCAGTGCGGAAAGGCGCCGGATGACATCCTCGACGTCGCCGGCATCCTCGCGGCGCATGGTGATGCGGTAGGTCGGCTCGTTGTCGGCGATCACCCGGCCTTCGCGGTCGAAGATCCGCCCGCGCGACGGCGGGATGAGGTGGATGTTGACGCGGTTCTCCTCGGCGAGCAGCCGGAACTCGTCGGCCTGGTCGACCTGCATGTGGTGCATCCGCAGCCCGAGCACGCCGGCGAAGGCCAGCTGCGCGCCGCCGAGCATCAGGCCGCGGCGGGTGATCTTGCGGGTGCTGTCCGCGCTCTCGCGTGGTGTGCGTCTCACAGGCTTCTCCCGGCGTGATCGAAGTCGCCCGGCGCCATACGACGGACCCCGAGCGGGTATTGCGACACCATGACCACCAGAGGATAGCAGATCACGGTCATCGCGTACTGCATGAGTGCCAGAAAAGAGGTTCCCGACGGCACGATCAAGAGGGCCAGGGTCAGACGATACACGATCGTGATCACGGCAAGCGTGGTGGCGACGCCGATCCATTCCATCGCGAAGGTGGTCTCGCGGTCGCGCCTGTCGCGCGATTTCAGGATCTCCGTCGCCAGCAGCACCAGCGCGGCCCAGAGCCCCGGCGGCCTCTGGAACATGATGTCGGCCAGCAGCATGACGCCCGCGACCGACAGCGCCGGCACGTAATCGGGCCGGCGCAGCGCCCAGGCGAAGCACATGGCGACCAGCAGGTCGGGCCCGGCGTAGCGCGGCGGCATCATGTCGAGCGGCAGCAGGTGGTAGAACATGATCGCCACGGCCAGCAGGACGAAGGTGCCGCGCATGATCCACGTGCGGGCAGGGCGGGACTCAGCCATCTGGCTGCTCCGGCGCGGTGCCGGCGGTGCCGGTGGTCTCGGCGCTGTCGCTGCCCGGCGGCACCTCGGGCAGGATGAGCGCCGAGGGCGAGCTCACCCGCCGCGCGCCGTGGTCGCGCAGCACGCGCAGGAACTCGAGCCGCTCGTAGTCGGCGGCAAGCCGCACCCGCAGCCGGCCGCCCGGGTCCTCGGCCACCTGACCGATCAGCAGCCCCGGCGGGAAGACATCGCCGTCGCCGCTCGTCACGATGCGGTCGCCCGGGCGCACCTGCTCGGAATCCTCGAGAAAGTCGATGGGCGGGGCGGCGGAGTTGTCGCCGGTGACCATCGCGCGCTGCCCCGAGGGTTGGATGATCGCCGGGATGCGGCTGGTGGCATCGGTCAGCAGGATCACCCGGCTGGTGTTGGGCCCCACGCCCGAGATCCGGCCCACGAGGCCGATGCCGTCCATCGTGGCCCATCCGTCGACGATGCCGTCGCGCGAGCCCACGTTGATCAGCACCGACTGCCGGAACGGCGAGCCGCTGTCGGCGAGCACGACGCCGGTGATGTAGGTCAGCCGCGGGTCGAGCCGCACGTTGTTGAGATCGCGCAGGCGGGCGTTCTCCTGCTCGAGTTGCAGCGCGGCTTCCTTCCAGGCGGTCATCTGGCGCAGCTCGCGGCGCAGCTCCTGGTTCTGGTCGTAGATCCGCTGGTAGCTCTGGAAATCCCGCAGGATGTTGACCGCCCCGGTCACAGGCGCCATCGCCCAGTCGAAGCCGGGCATGACCCGGTCGACGATCTGCGCGCGGAAGCGCTCGACCCGCGGGCTGTCGATCCGCCAGAAGATGAACAGCCCGACGAGACACAGCAGCAGGACCGACAGAAGCAGGCGCTTCAGCGGTCCCGAGTAGTTTTCCGAGGTGGGCCCGTTCTTTGCCATTCAACCCCTTATAGAGGCAGCTGTGGCACGCTCAAAGCGCGTCAGGAATCGTAGTCGATGGCGTGACGGAGCTGCTTCTCGTACTCCAGCGCCTTGCCGGTGCCGAGCGCCACGCAGTTGAGGCTCTCGTCGGCGATGGAGACCGCAAGCCCGGTCTGTTCGCGCAGCGCAAGGTCGAGATCGCCGAGCAGCGCGCCGCCGCCGGTGAGCATCACGCCACGGTCGACGATGTCGGCGGCAAGGTCCGGCGGGGTCGCCTCGAGGGCGGACATCACCGCTTCGCAGATCTGCTGCACGGGCTCCGACAGCGCCTCGGCCACCTGGGCCTGGCTGATCTCGGTTTCCTTGGGCACGCCGTTCAGCAGGTCGCGGCCCCGGATCTGCATCGACGAGCCACGCCCGTCGTCGGGCATCCGCGCGGTGCCGATCGAGGTCTTGATGCGCTCGGCGGTCGACTCGCCCACCAGCAGGTTCTGCTGGCGGCGCAGGTAGTTGACGATGGCCTCGTCCATGCGGTCGCCGCCGACGCGGATCGAACGGGCATAGACGATGTCGCCGAGGCTGAGGACCGCGACCTCGGTGGTGCCGCCGCCGATGTCGACGACCATCGAGCCGGTCGGGTCGGTGATCGGCATGCCGGCGCCGATCGCCGCCGCGATGGGTTCGGCGATGAGACCGGCCTTGCGGGCGCCCGCGCTCAGCACCGACTGGCGGATCGCGCGTTTCTCGACCGGGGTGGCGCCGTGCGGCACGCAGACGATGATCTTGGGCTTCGAGAAGGTCGAGCGCTTGTGCACCTTGCGGATGAAGTGCTTGATCATCTCCTCGGCGGTGTCGAAGTCGGCGATCACGCCTTCGCGCATGGGGCGGATGGCCTCGATGCTGCCCGGCGTCCGGCCAAGCATCAGCTTGGCGTCCTCGCCCACGGCCAGCACCTTCTTGACGCCGTCCTTGATGTGGTAGGCGACGACCGAAGGCTCGGACAGGACGACCCCGCGTCCCTTGACGTAGACCAGCGTGTTCGCGGTCCCGAGGTCTATCGCCATGTCCGCCGAAAAGGCGCCCATGAGTCTGTCCAGTCCAAACATGCTGTGCCCTGTCCCCAAAAATACCTGAATGGGCCTGCGACTCTGCCCGAGCCCAAGCCGGGGCCCTTATAGGACTGGATACTGCAGGGCGAAAGGGCGGGGCCACGCAAATCAGCGTGAAACCGCGCAGCTTACCTCGGCCAGCGCATCGGAACGCGCTCCTGAACGCGGGGGAGCGTGAGAAGCTCCATGTAGTGCTCGATCTTGTGGTCCTCGCCGGGGTGCACCTCGTCGGGGGTGAGCCAGTAGAGGCTGCCGACATTGCGGAAACCCAGGAACGACGGCGGCACGTGGCAGACCGTGTCGTCGACGCGGCAGATGTTGAGCACCCAGCCTTCGCCGTGCATCCGCCCCCGCGACTGGCAGGTCTTCGGCGCGGCAAAGGCGATTGCGGGAATGCCGAGGGAGGCGCCGACGATCTGCGCCGAGGCCGCCCCGAGGCTGTGCCCGACGATGAACTTCGGCCTGAGCCCCTTGGCGAAGGTGTAGACGATCTGCGCATGTTCGAGGAAGCCGCCGTGCCAGAGCGTGCCGCTGTCGCCGGGAACGACCTCGAAACCGTGCCCGTTCATCGGCTGGCCGCCGAACTGCAGGTTGAAATCGAACCAGTCCGAGAACTCGTTGGTCCCGGGGATCACCAGCGTGCCGTCCTTCATGTAGTGCGTCTGCACCCCGCGGATGTCGATGGAGGTATCGACCCGGGCCCCCAGCGCATCCGCATAGGCATCGCGGATCATCTCGGCCGCGGTCATCACCGACAATGTGGACATGTGAAATCTCTCCCGAGTGAAATGTCTCTGTGCAATCAATGGGGGAACGATACCGGGTTTTGCGCCGCAAAGGGAGAGTGTTCGACGCCTTTTCGCGTCATGGCGCTCGGCGTTGTTGGTCCGGACCGCGAGGCGCCATATGTCTGGCGCCAATGGACCCGAAAGCGAGGGAGAATGACGCATGGGACTGACCGTATACCTGTCGGGCGAGATTCACACCGACTGGCGAGACCGCATCATCGAGGGCGCGCAGGGGCTGGACATCACGTTCTCGGCGCCGGTGACCGATCACGCGGCGAGCGACGACTGCGGCGTGGCGATCCTCGGGGCCGAGGAGAGCAAGTTCTGGCACGACCGCAAGGGCGCGCAGATGAACGCCATCCGCACCCGCAAGGGCATCGAGGACGCCGACATCGTGGTGGTGCGCTTCGGCGACAAGTACAAGCAGTGGAACGCGGCCTTCGACGCGGGCGTCGCCTCGGCCCTCGGCAAGTCGCTGATCGTGCTGCAACCGCCCGAGCACGATCACGCGCTCAAGGAGGTCGACGCGGCGGCGCTTGCCGTGGCGCGCGAGCCGGAAGAGGTGGTGCAGATCTTCCGCTACGTGCTGACCGGCACGCTGCCGGGCTGATCGCGACGCGGAGGCGTTGCAGTTCCGCGGAATCTTATCTTGCGGTCATCGCTGGGGGCGGGTGGCGCGCACGTTCTTGAACGGGCGTTGTCGCAGTTCCAGACGGGGAAAGGGGGCTCTGCCCCCTCTTGGCGCATGGCGCGCCAATTCACCCCCGAGGGTATTTTTCAACCGGAGAAGCGGTGGGCGCGGCAAGGCGGGGATGGATGTGCCGTCTTTCGACCGGCGGACAGGGAAAGGGCGCGCCTCAGGAGCGCGCCCGACATCATTCCGGATCAAGCTGGTGTGCCGTGGCCCGACCGGTCAGGCGACAAGGCGGTAGCCGCCGGACTCGGTCACGAGGATGCGCGCGTTCGAGGGATCGGGTTCGATCTTCTGGCGCAGGCGGTAGATGTGGGTCTCGAGCGTGTGGGTGGTCACGCCCGCGTTGTAGCCCCAGACCTCGTGCAGGAGGATGTCGCGCGGCACCACGCCCTCCGTCGAGCGGTAGAGGAACTTGAGGATGTTCGTCTCTTTCTCGGTGAGGCGGATCTTGCGGTCGTCCTCGGTCACGAGAAGCTTCATCGATGGCTTGAATGTATAGGGACCGACGGTGAAGACCGCGTCCTCGGACTGCTCGTGCTGGCGCAGCTGGGCGCGGATGCGGGCGAGCAGCACCGGGAACTTGAAGGGCTTGGTGACGTAATCGTTGGCGCCTGCGTCGAGCCCGAGGATGGTGTCGGCGTCGGTGTCGTGGCCGGTCAGCATGATGATGGGCGCCTTCACGCCCTGCTTGCGCATCAGGCGGCAGAGCTCGCGGCCGTCGGTGTCGGGCAGGCCGACGTCGAGGATGATCAGCTCGTAGTTCTGTTCCTTCACGCGCGACATGGCGGCGGCGCCGTTCTCGGCCTCGAAGACCTCGAAGTCCTCGGTCATCACCAATTGCTCGGCCAGCGCCTCGCGCAGGTCCTCGTCGTCGTCCACCAGAAGGATGTTCTTGATCTGGGCCATGTTTCTGCCTCCGTACCGTTTACCGCTCACATGTAAACACCGTTGCGTGCGGACAAGTTTTGCTGCATCCGTCTCACGCCCTCGTGTTGAAGGAGGGCTTTTGTTACAAGGTTCAAGCTGTTTTCTTGCAGCACCGCCGATCCGGACTTGCCCCATGCCCCTTGCCCCGACCCTGATGGAAACCCTTGCGCGGGCGCGCGCCGATCTTCGCATGGGCGTGCCCGTGGTGCTGCGCGGCGCCGGCGGAGCCGGGGCGCTGGTGCTGGCGGCGGAGACCGGATCGGACGAGCGGATCGGGCTGATGCGCGCGGCCGGCGAGGTGGATCTCGCGATCACCGCCCGCCGCGCGGAGACGCTGAAGGCGCGGGCCTATGACGGCGACGTGGCGCGGGTGCTGCTGCCTGCGGACGCCGATCTCGGCTGGGTGCACGCGGTGTCGGACCCGAAGGATGACCTGACCGTTCCGATGAAGGGGCCGCTCGCGACCCGCCGTGGTGATGACGCGGCGCTGCACCGGCTGGCGATCACGCTGGTGAAATCGGCGCGGCTGCTGCCGGCGGCGCTGGTCCTGCCGCTCGCGGCGCCTGAGGTCTTCGCGGCGCGGGACGATCTCACGCTGGTCGACGCGGTCGCGGCGGCGCCCTGCCTCATGACGCTGGCGGCGCTCGATCACGTGGTCTCGGCGAAGGTGCCGCTGCGCGCGGCGGAGAACGCGCGGCTGCACATCTTCCGCCCCGAGGACGGATCGGACGAGCATTACGCCATCGAGATCGGGCGCCCGGATCGCGCGGCGCCGGTGCTGGCGCGGCTGCATTCGGCCTGTTTCACCGGCGACCTGCTGGGCTCTCTCAAGTGCGACTGCGGCCCGCAGCTGAACGCGGCGCTCGCGCGGATGGGGCAGGAGGGCAGCGGCGTGCTGCTCTACCTCAACCAGGAGGGCCGGGGCATCGGGCTGGCCAACAAGATGCGCGCCTACGCGTTGCAGGACCAGGGCTTCGACACGGTCGAGGCCAATCACCGGCTCGGCTTCGAGGATGACGAGCGGGATTTCCGGCTTGGCGCCGAGATCCTGCGGAAGATGGGCTTCGACGCGGTGCGGCTGCTGACCAACAACCCGGCGAAGATCGAGATGATGGAGCGCTGCGGCATCGCCGTGGCGGAGCGTGTGCCGCTGAAGGTGGGCGAGACGCCCTACAACGAGGCGTATCTTGCGACCAAGGCGGCGAAGTCGGGGCATCTGCTCTAGGGCGGGTGGCCCCGCGAAGGGAGATTGCGCATGGAGATGGTGCTGACACCTGCGGGGCTGCGGTTCGCCGGGCGGCTCTGGCCCTGCTCGATCGGGCGTGGTGGCGTCCGTGCGGACAAGCGCGAGGGTGACGGGGCGACGCCCGTGGGCGTGCACCGCATCGTCGGAACGCTCTACCGGCCCGACAGGCTGCCCGCGCCGGCGCCCTGGGCGCTGCCGATCCGGCCGGGGGATCTCTGGTCGGACGACGTGGGCGACGCGGCCTACAACATGATGGTGCGCGCGCCCTACGGCGGCAGCCACGAGACGCTGCGCCGGGCCGATCCGCTCTACGACATCGTGCTGCTGACCGACTGGAACTGGCCCGACGCCGAGCCGGGGCGTGGCTCGGCGATCTTCCTGCACCAGCAGCGGCGGCCGGGTTATCCGACCGAGGGCTGCATCGCGTTCCGCCGCGACCACCTGCGGCGCATCGCGGCGCTGGCGCTGCCCGGCACCCCGCTGATCGTGCCGGAGGCGCTGGCAGGCTGAGCGTGGCTCAGCGGCTCATGCGTTTCACGCTCATCGAGATATGCGCGCGGCGGATGAGAGCGGCGGCCTGCGGGTCACCGGCCAAAAGCGCGGTTTCGGTGTCGCGCATCTCGCTCAGGAAGATGCCGCATTCGGCAGCGAGGTCCATGTGCGGGATCGACTTCAGCCAGATCCGGGCGGTGCGGTAGTAGAGCCGTTCCGCCGTCTCGCGCAGCGCGGCGTTGCCGGTCAGCGACAGGCCGAAGGCGTGGTAGTCCATGTTGAGCGCGGCGAAGGCGCGCGGCTGCGGGGCGGCGACCAGCGCCTCGCCGCGCGCGATGTAGCCACGGAGCTCGGTGAGAACCTCGGGGGTCACGGGCAGGGGCGAGAGCTGCCCGGCGAGCTGGGCCAGCTCCAGCCGCAGCGCGTAGACCTGCGCCATTTCCGCAAGATCGACGTCGGTCACCAGCGTGCCGACGCCGTGGCGGCTGGTCAGCAGGCCCTCGTCCTCGAGCCGGGCGAGCACCCGGCGCAGCGGCGTGCGCGAGGTGCCGAACTCGGCGGCGAGGGTTTCTTCGGACAGGCGCGTGCCCGGCGGGTAGTCGAGCAGGCAGATCCGCGCGCGCAGTTCCGCGTGAAGACGCTGGAACCGCGCGGCGGCGTTGCTCACGCGGCGACGCTTTTCGCGACGCCGTCGAGCATGGTCAGGCACTGCGACAGCTGCTCGCGCGAGACGAACTCGTCGGGCTTGTGGGCCTGGGCGATCGAGCCCGGACCGCAGACCACCACCGACATGCCCATTTCCTGGAACAGGCCGGCCTCGGTGCCGAAGGGCACCACGTCGCAATCGCTGTTGCCGGTGAGCTGGGCGACCAGATCGCGCGCGGCATTGTCGGGCAGGGGCTCGAGGCCCGCGACCTCGCCGATGACCTGGGTCTCGACGCGGGCGGCGGGGTTCACCTTGCGCATGGCGGGCAGCAGCTCGGTCTCGACGTAGGCGTGCAGCGCGTCCTTGACGAACTCGGTGTCGCCGGCCTGCACCGGGCGCATCTCCCAGTCGACCTCGGCGAAGCCGGGGATGACGTTGTGCGCGACGCCGCCGTAGAGCCGGCCGACGTTGACCGTGGTCCACGGAGGATCGAAGCGCGAGTTGGCGGGCACCCGGCCCTTGAGCGTCTCGGCGAGGCTCATCAGCTTGGTCACGTAGCGCACCGCGTATTCCACCGCGTTCACGCCGCGCTCGGGGGCCGAGCCGTGACCTTCGAGTCCGTGGAAGCGACAGGTGTATTCGCAGCAGCCCTTGTGGCCTTCGATGATGCGCATGTCGGTGGGTTCGCCGACGATGGCCATGCGCGGCGCGTAGCCGCGCTTCTGCAGCTCGGGCACGAGCGCGCGGGCGCCCATGCAGCCGACTTCCTCGTCATGGGTGAAGCACAGGTGCACCGGCCGCTTCAGCGGGGTCTTTGCCAGAGGGTCCGCCATGGCGACGGCAGCGGCGATGAAGCCCTTCATGTCGCAGGCGCCGCGGCCGTGCAGCAGGTCGTCGCGCTCGGTCATGTGGAAGGGGTTCGAATGCCAGACTTGGTCGGTGACCGGCACCACGTCGGAGTGACCCGAGAGCACGACGCCGCCCGGCACATCGGGGCCGATGGTTGCGAACATGTTGGCCTTGGCCCCCGAATCGTCGGCGAAGAGCTCGACCTTCGCGCCGTGATGTTCGAGCCAGTTGGCCATCCATGCCATCATGTCGAGGTTGCTGTCGCTCGACACGGTGGGGAAGGAGATGAGGTCTGCGAGGATCGCTTCGGTCTCTTTCAGCATGGTGTCAGTCCTTTACGAACATCTTGCGGGGGCGGTCGCAAAGGCATTCCGCCGGTCCGTCTTCGGTGATGAGGATGGATTCGGTGATTTCGAGGCCCCAGTCGGACATCCACAGACCGGGCATGAAGTGGAAGGTCATGCCGGGCTGGAGGATGGTTTCGTCCTCCGACCGGAGGCTGATCGTACGTTCGCCCCAGTCCGGCGGGTAGCTCAGGCCGATGGGGTAACCGCAGCGGGCGCCGCGTTCAATCCCTGCGCGTTCGAGCGGGGCGGCGAGCGCGTTGGCGATGTCGCAGGCGCGGTTGCCGGCACGGGCGACTTCAAGCCCCGCTTCCAGCCCCTCGACCAGCGCATCCTCGGCGGCAAGGAACAGGTCCGGCGGCTCACCGAGGAAGATCGTGCGGCAGAGCGGCGCGTGATAGCGGCGGTAGCAGCCGGAAATCTCGAAGAACGTCGCCTCGCCCTTGTTGAAGGGCTTGCCGTCCCAGGTCAGGTGCGGCGCGGCGGCGTCGGAGCCCGAGGGCAGCAGCGGCACGATGGCGGCGTAGTCGCCCCAGGCGCCGTCGGCACCGAGGATGGCGTCGCGCTGGATCTCGGCCACGATCTCGTTCTTCGGGATGCCGGGCTCGACCCGCTCGAGCAGCCCGTCGACGATCTTCTCCGAGATTCGCGCCGCCTTGCGCATGAAGACGATTTCCTCGGCCGACTTGATGTTGCGCTGCCAGTTCACCAGCGCGGTCGCGTCGATCAGCCGGGCCTGCGGCAGGCTTTCGGCAAGGGATTTGAAGGCCTTGGCGGAGAAATAGTAGTTCTCCATCTCGACGCCGAGCCGCGCGGTCTCGTGGCCCATGCCGACGAGCCGCTGCGCGAGGTCCTCCATCGGGTGGCGCTCGGTCGACTGCACGTAGTTGTCGGCGTAGCCGATGACGCGGTCGTCGCCCATCCACACCGTGCGCACGGCGCCGTTGGTGTCCTGGTTGCGGCCCCACCAGACCGGGTCGGCATCCTGGAAGACGAGCACGCCCTGGTGCACGTAGAACGACCAGCCGTCATAGGCCGTGAGCCACGCCATGTTCGAGGGATCGGTGACCAGCAGCACGTCGATTCCCGCCCGGTCCATCGCGGCGCGGGTGAGCCCGAGGCGGCGTTCGTACTCCGCTTCGGAAAAGGGCAGGTCTTTCTGGAATCGATGCTGGCGCATTCGGGCTCTCCGGGAGGGTCGTGTCGGCCCAGCTAGACACTTGTGCACAACTCGGGCCGCCAAAAACCGACACGCGGAGTCGCAAGTGTGCACCGATTGATGAAAAACGCCGCGGCTGCTGACAAGTTGTGCATCTCGCGCATCATCCAGGTCCGCAAACGACGCCCAGATGGCGATTCCCGGCCCTGAAAAGGTGTGGACGCGTGGTCGCAGGGGTCTTCCGTGAGGCGGAGCCAGAAGGCGTTTTTCCCGTATCCGGCCACACGGAAGGCGATTTTCCTGCCCGGCTGCCCAAGTTCCATCCGAAGCGCATGTGGTGGTCGGTCCGGGCTCAGATTTGGTCGTATGCGGTTGCAACAATGGTTCGGACGGGGTTTAGTCTAGGCATACAACAGCGGGAAAAATCCGCGATACATCGTAACGGGGAGCCGGATTTGCTAGATACCGGGACAAGCGACGCTTTCGTCGCGTTTGAACGCGTGCAGAAGAGCTACGATGGCGAAACACTCGTCGTCAAAGATCTCAACCTCACCATGCCGAAGGGCGAGTTCCTGACCATGCTCGGGCCCTCCGGGTCGGGCAAGACGACCTGCCTCATGATGCTGGCCGGCTTCGAGACCGCCACCCACGGGGCGATCAAGCTCGACGGGGTCAGCATCAACAACATCCCGCCGCACAAGCGCGGGATCGGCATGGTCTTCCAGAACTACGCGCTGTTTCCGCACATGACCGTCGCCGAGAACCTCGCGTTCCCGCTCGAGGTCCGCAAGATCGGCAAGTCCGAGCGCGAGAAGAAGGTGAAGCGCGCGCTCGACATGGTCGAGATGGGCGATTTCGGCGGTCGCCGCCCGGCGCAGCTTTCGGGCGGCCAGCAGCAGCGGATCGCGCTGGCGCGGGCGCTGGTGTTCGAGCCCGAGCTGGTGCTGATGGACGAGCCGCTGGGCGCGCTCGACAAGCAGCTTCGCGAGAAGATGCAGTTCGAGATCACCAACCTCGCGCATAGCCTCGGCATCACCACGGTCTACGTGACGCACGACCAGACCGAGGCGCTGACGATGTCAGACCGGGTCGCGGTCTTCGACGACGGTCGCATCCAGCAGCTCGCGCCGCCGGACGAACTCTACGAGGCGCCGAAGAACAGCTTCGTCGCGCAGTTCATCGGCGAGAACAACACGCTCGAGGGTGTCATCAAGAGCATCAGCGGCAACCGCTGCACCGTCGAGCTCGACGGGGGCGCGATGATCGACGCGATGCCGGTCAACGTGAGCCAGGTCGGCGAGCGCACCCGCGTGTCGATCCGCCCCGAGCGGGTCGAGGTGAACCCGGATCTCGGCGAGAGCGCCCATACGCTCAACGCCAAGGTGCTCGAGTTCATCTACATGGGCGACATCTTCCGCACCCGGCTCGAGGTGGCGGGCAACCGCGACTTCGTCATCAAGACCCGCAACCGGCCCGACCAGGAGCGCCTGACACCGGGGCAGGAGGTCCGTATCGGCTGGCTGCCGGAAGACTGCCGCGCGCTCGACGCGGACTAGAGACAAGATCGGCCATGCCCTTTGCCCAAGGCGGGCAGGGGGCACGGCCTGAGCAACGGGGCCGGGGTCCAGACCCGTGGTCCGTCCCCTAACCTAAACGGGTCCAAAAGGGAGTTACCTATGAAATTGACCAAGACGCTTCTGGCATCCACGGCGCTCACCGTCGCCGCTGGCGCGGTGGCGGCACAGGAGATGGCCGACAGCATGACTCTCGTTTCCTGGGGCGGCGCCTACCAGCGCAGCCAGGACGAAGCCTATGCAAAGCCCTACCTCGAGGAGCACCCCGAGGTGAGCATCTCCTGGGATGAGTCCTCGAACGAAGCCGTGGCCAAGCTGCGCGCCATGAACGAGGCGGGCAACATCACCTGGGACCTGGTCGACGTGGTCGCCGCCGACGCGATGCGCCTCTGCGACGAGGGCCTCGCGATGGAATACGATCCCGACGAACTGCTCGCCGAAGCCCCCGACGGCACCTCGGCCGAGGATGACTTCGGCGACATGATCGTCTCCGACTGCTTCATCCCGCAGATCGTCTACTCGACCACCGTGGGCTACCGCACCGACCTCGTGGGCGACACGCCCCCGACCGAGATCTGCGCGCTCTTCGACCTCGAGGCCTACCCGGGCAAGCGCTCGCTCGAGAAGCGCCCGATCAACAACATGGAGTGGGCGCTCTACTGCGACGGCGTCGCCAAGGACGAGATCTACGACGTGCTCGAGACCCCCGAGGGTCAGGACCGCGCGCTCGCCAAGCTCGACACCATCAAGGACCAGGTGGTCTGGTGGTCGGCCGGCGCCGACACGCCGCAGCTGCTTGCCGACGGCGAAGTCATCATGGGCTCGACCTACAACGGTCGTCTCTTCTCGGTGATCGAGGAGCAGGACCAGCCGGTCGACATGCTCTGGGACATGCAGGTGTTCGACCTTGACGGCTGGATCATCCCGACGGGCCTCTCGGACGAGGCGCTCGCCCGCGTGAAGGACTTCGTCTACTTCGCCACGGACACCCAGCGTCTGGCGGATCAGGCCAAGTACATCTCCTACGGTCCGGCACGCCAGTCGTCGGCGCCGCTGGTCGGTGAGCACGCCGATCTCGGCATCGAGATGGCACCGCACATGCCGACCGACCCGGAGAACGCCTCCAACACGCTGCTCTACAACTACGAGTTCTGGGCCGACTACCGCGACGATATCGACGCGAAGTTCCAGGCCTGGCTCGCGCAGTAAGCCAAGATCGGGGGCGGGCATCTGCCCGCCCCTTTCCCTTCCCGGGGCAGGGTGATCCGCTCCGGCAACGACGGCCCGAAGAGGCCGCGGAACAAGAACAACAACATCCAACGGGGACAGCATGACCGACGCCACAGGCCCGGACAAATTCGACGGCCCGACGCCAGACAACGCGCTGCGCCAGGCCGATGCGACCAGCGGCCCGATGCTGGCCGCTGACGGCACGCCACTCAAGAAGAGCCTTTCCAAGGCCCTGCGAATGCAGAAGATGCGAGCGCTGATGCTGATCGCGCCCCTGCTGATCTTCGTGCTCGTCACCTTCATCGCACCGATCGCGGACATGCTCTTCCGTTCGGTCGAGAACCAGATCGTCTCGGAGACGTTGCCGCAGACGACCGAGGTGCTCGCCGACTGGGACGGCGAGGGTCTGCCGTCGGACGCCGCCTTCGAAGCGGCCTATTACGACGTTTTCCTCGCGGCCGAGCGCAAGGAGCACACCCGGCTCGGCACGCGTCTGAACTACGAGCAGACCGGCGCCTCTTCGCTGTTCCGCAAGTCGGGCCGCGGGCTCGACGACATCGGCGAGGTCTACCAGGACCAGTTCGAGGATCTCGACGAGAACTGGGACGAGGCGGTTCCGTGGGCCGAGCTCATGGGCGACCCCGACTGGCTCTCCGAGGAACGCAGCTGGGCGGAAAGCGAAGAGGGGCGACAGCCGTCCTTCGAGCTGCGCGAGGGCATTTCCGACATCCTGCCGACGGCGGCGCGCGAATACGCGATCTTCGCCGAGGTGCAGCAGGACGAGGAAGAGAACAACCTGCTCGACGAAGAGCCCTGGTCGGCGGTGCACACCGCGCTCTACCAGGACCTCGCCGCCGGCGACATGTCCTCCTACGACGGTCCCCGCGCCGACATGCTCAAGGCCGCCGACGCGCTTGTCGACAGCCCCGACTTCGAGACGGTGTCGTTCCGCGACGGTTTCGAGGAGGTCGACGAGGACTGGTTGCAGCCGGACATCTGGCGGACGATCAAGCTCTACAGCCCGAACTATACCTCGGGCTACTTCCTGAACTCGGTCGACATGCAGCTCACGCCCGACGGCGCCGAGGCGCGCCCGGACAACGAGCGGATCTACATGCTGCTGTTCAAGCGGACGCTGTTCATGTCGCTCGTCATCACCTTCAGCTGCATCCTTCTGGGCTACCCGGTGGCCTACATCCTGTCGAACCTGCCGATGCGCACCGCCAACCTGCTGATGATCTTGGTGCTGCTGCCGTTCTGGACGTCGCTTCTGGTGCGAACGAGCGCCTGGAAGGTGATGTTGCAGCAGCAGGGGGTCATCAACGACGTGCTGGTCTGGCTGGGGCTCGTGGCGGACGACGCGCGACTGACGATGATCAACAACCAGTTCGGCACGATCGTGGCGATGACCCACATCCTGCTGCCGTTCATGATCCTGCCGATGTACTCGGTGATGTCGACGATCCCGCCGTCCTATGTCCGCGCGGCGAAATCGCTGGGGGCGACCAACTGGACGACCTTCTGGCGGGTGTATTTCCCGCAGTCGATCCCCGGCATCGGGGCGGGCTCGATCCTCGTGTTCATCCTGTCCATCGGCTACTACATCACCCCCGAGATCGTCGGCGGCACCACCGGCACGTTCATCTCGAACCGGATCGCCTACCACATCTCCTCATCGCTGAACTGGGGCCTCGCGGCCGCGCTCGGCTCGATCCTGCTGGCAGTGGTCCTGCTGCTCTACTGGGCCTACGACAAGATCGTCGGCATCGACAACGTGAAGCTGGGGTAAGGCCATGAACGAAGTGATCCTCACACCAATCGAGCAGAAACCGCTCTCCTTCACCCTGCCGGTGCTTGCGGCGGCAGGGGCCTTCGCCGGGCTCTTCGTCGGCGCCGCCAACGGCTCGAGCCTGCTCGGCATCCTCGGCGGCGCGATCGTGATGGCGGCCATCGGCTTCCTCGTGGTCAACCTGATCGGAGAGGGCGGCGAGAAAGCTGCCCGCTGGGGCATGATCGCGGTCTTCGCGCTCGTGGGCTTCCTGCTGGGGGCGGTGCCGGGCCTCGTGGTCGGCGCGCTGTTCGGCTGGTTTTTCGGCTGGTTCTCCTACTGGATCGGCTTCGGCCGTTACCGTGAGAAGCTGGTGCCCTACCTCACGCCCGGCCAGGTGCTCTGGCACTACAGCTTCCGGGTGATCTGCGGCGCGATCTTCGTGTTCCTGATCACCCCGATCCTCGTGGTGATGCCGCTCAGCTTCAACGCCGAGAACTTCTTCACCTTCACGCCCGAGATGCTGAGCTTCGATCCCGACGGCTACAGCTTGCGGCACTACCGCGACTTCCTGACCAACCCGGAATGGACCCGCGCGGTGAAGAACTCGCTGCTGATCGCCCCGGTCGCGACGCTCATCTCGGTGTCGCTCGGGACGCTGGCGGCCATCGGCCTGAGCCAGAGCCACGTTCCCGGCAAGCGCGCCATCATGGCGATCCTGATCTCGCCGATGATCGTGCCGCTGATCATCTCGGCGACCGGCATGTATTTCTTCTACTCGAAGATCGGCATCGTCGGGACCTACTGGGGCGTCGTGCTGGCCCACGCGGTGCTTGGCATCCCGTTCGTCATCATCACCGTGACCGCGACACTGGTGGGCTTCGACCGTTCCCTGACGCGGGCGGCGGCGAACATGGGGGCGAACCCGGTGACCACCTTCTTCCGGGTGCAGATGCCACTGATTCTGCCGGGCGTGATCTCGGGTGGCCTGTTCGCCTTCATCACGTCGTTCGACGAGGTGGTCGTGGTGCTGTTCATCGGCTCGGCCGAGCTGCAGACGCTGCCCTGGCAGATGTTCACCGGCCTGCGCGAGCAGATCTCGCCGACCATCCTCGCGGCTGCGACGATCCTCGTGGCGATCTCGATCCTGCTGTTGAGCACGGTCGAACTGCTGCGCCGCCGCTCCGAACGGCTGCGGGGCATGAGCCCCGGCTGAGGCTGCGGCCCGACATCGCTGAAATCATCGAACGCGGGCGGAATCTTCGCCCGCGTTCAGCATTTGGTAAGCTGCGCACGTGCATGGTCCCGGAACGTTCCGCTTTTCACTGCGCGAGGTTCCGATGTCGCAGCACGACTCCCAACTCATTTCCCAGACGCGCAACAGCGGAATGGGCGAGGTGCCCTTCGAAGACGCCAGCATGTTCTACTCGCGCACCGACGAGCGGGGCATCATCCTCGAGGGCAACAGCGTCTTCCGGCGCATTTCCGGCTTCCGCTGGGAAGAGCTCAAGGGCGCGCCGCACAAGCTCGTGCGCCATGCCGACATGCCCAAGGGCGTCTTCCACCTGTTCTGGGAGCGGCTGAAGGCCGGCAAGCAGGTCTCGGCCTACGTGAAGAACCGCACCAAGGACGGGCGTTTCTACTGGGTGCTCGCCGTGGCCTGGCCAATCCCCGGAGGCTACATCTCGGTCCGGGTGAAGCCCCATACCGAGCTGTTCCACAAGGTGCGCGACCTCTACGCCGAACTGCGAAAGTCCGAGCTCGACGACGGCACCAGTGCCGCGCGCAGCGCCGAGAAGCTGCTCGAGGCTCTGAACGACATGGGCTTCGAGAGCTACGACGCCTTCATGTCCGCGGCCCTGTCGCTCGAACTCGAGGATCGGGCAAAGCGCATCGGCGTCACGCTGGATTCCCGCCAGCAGCGTTTCCTGACGATGGTCCGCACCATCGCCCAGATCAAGCATGAGACCGACGAGATGACCGAGATCATCAAGGCGATCCGCACGGTCCCGATGAACATGCGCATCCTCGCCTCGCGGCTCGAGAATGCCGGGGGACCGATCAGTGCCATCTCGGTCAACTACGGCTCCATGCTCGACGAGATGGCCAGCTGGGTGAAGGATTTCGTCGAGGGCAAGGACAGCACCTATGTCCGGATGAAGGAAACCATCGAGCGGGGGCAGTTCCTCGTCGGGGCAGCAATCATGCAGGGCGAGATGTCGACCCTCTTCGAAGAGGACCTGAGGGGCGCACCCGACGTGACCCGCCTGAACGAGGACCGCGAGACCCTGCGGACCGAAGCCGCCTCCTTTCGAAAGCTTGCGGGCGAAGCGCTCAAGGTCGTCGAGGCCGAGGCGACCCGGCTCGGGCGCAGCGTGCTCGACATGAAGCGCTATGTCACGGGGCTCAGCTCGACCCGCATGATGTGCAAGATCGAGAGCGCGGCGCTCAACGGCTCGGGGGATTCGCTGTCGGGGATCGTTGATCAGCTGGACGCAGGGCAGGACGAGATCGAGGAACGGCTCGCGCGGATCGTCGAGCTGAACACCATCATCCAGTCGAACACCGCGATGCTGCGCGCCGTGACCTGAGACCGCGTCTCAGCCCGGCCGCAGCCCGGTCTCGACCAGCATCCCGCGGCGCTTGGCTTCGTAGTAGTAGCCCCGCGCATACCACATGATTGCGCGGTCGTGGCTGCCGTCCGACAAGAGCCACGCGCCGCGCAGGTATTTCACCCCGTACTGCAGGTTGGTATCCGCGTTCAGAAGATCCGAGGGCGCGCCCCGAAAGCCCATCGTCCGCGCGGTCTGCGGCAGGATCTGGAGCAGGCCATAGTAGGGGCCATTTCGCGCCGCCGGGTTGTGCGTGCTTTCACGGATCGCCAGCCGGTGCACCAGCCTGCGCGGCACACGGTAGTGATCGGCCCAACGGTTGATCGAGGCGCGCAGCTCCGGTGTCTCGTTGGGATGGAGCGGCGGATCGAAGCGGCCGCGGGGCGTCTCGTCCTCGGACCGGCGGCGAGCGCAGGCGGCGACGCCCCCGAGCAGGAGCATCAAGGCGGCGCGGCGGGTCGGATGGGGCATCAGAACACTCTCGTGAAGGAACCGGGCCAAGTCTAGCGTCCGGGGACCTGCATGCCTAGGCTGGCCCTCCGCGATACGCGCTTTCTTGCGCGTATCTTCCTCCTTGAAATGCGTCCCGGGGCGGATCAGGGTCGGATCATGAGCAAGACACTTCTTTCACTCGGTCACGGCTACTCGGCGCAGGCGCTCGCGCGCAGGCTCCTGCCGCAGGGCTGGACGATCTTCGGCACGACGCGCGATCCCGAGAAGGTCGACAGCCTGCGCGACGCGGGTGTCATACCGATCCTGTGGGAACGTCCGGCGATCGAGGATGCCTTGGGCGCGGCGAGCCACCTGCTTATCTCGGCCGGCCCGGGGCCGCAGGGCGACCCGGCGCTGCGCCTGTGCGACGATGCGATCCGCGAGCACGCGCGACGTCTCGACTGGGCAGGCTATCTCTCGACCACCGGCGTCTACGGCGATCACGATGGCGGCTGGGTCGACGAGACGACGCCGCTTACCCCCACGACGCACCGCGGAGAGCTGCGTCTGATGGCCGAGACGGCCTGGCGCGACATTCCGGACCTGCCGCTGCACATCTTCCGCCTCGCGGGAATCTACGGGCCCGGTCGCGGTCCCTTCGCCAAGGTCCGGCGCGGCACGGCGCGGCCCATCGTGAAGCCGGGGCAGGTGTTCTCGCGCACGCATGTCGAGGACATCGCGCAGGTGCTCGAAGCGTCGATCCGGCAGCCCAATCCCGGTGCCGCCTACAATGTGTGCGACGACCTGCCGGCCCCGCCGCAGGACGTGCTGCATTTCGCCGCCGAGCTCCTTGGGGTGACCCTCCCGCCGGAGCAGGATTTCGACGCCGCCGAGATGAGCGACATGGCGCGCAGCTTCTATGCCGAGAACAAGCGCGTCTCGAACCGGCGGATCAGGGAAGAGCTGGGCGTGAAGCTGCTTTACCCCGACTACCGGACCGGCCTGCGCGCCTTGCTCGACGCCGAAACCCGCTAGTGGGCTGCATTCCCGGAAGGGCGGTTCAGCTGCCGTTAACCGCCCCGGTCACGAGGTAGATCGCAAGCGCGCCGCCGAGGGCCAGGCCCATCGGGAAGCGTTTGCCGCTGTGCCAGCTCTTCCAGTCCGGGGCGAGGCGGCGCAGCGGTGTGTATTTGGCGATGCGATGTGTCAGGAACGCGCCGAGGATCGTCGCGGCGAGCAGGGCCATGACGAAGCGCAGGTCGCCGATATGGACGAAAGGCGCGGCCGCGGCTGCGAACTTCGCATCGCCCGCGCCCATGACGCCGCCGGCGTTGAGCGCGACGCCCGCCACAAGCACCACCAGCAGGTGCACGTAACGCCAGAGATACTGGTCGAAGGGCAGGGCCACGAGCCCGACCAGCACGAAGACGATCAGCAGGAGCAGGTTCGCCTGGTTGGTGATCCGCAACTCGCGCATGTCCGTGAAGCAGACGTAAAGGCAGATCGGCAGGACGAAAGGCGCGAACCAGAGTGCAGCAGTGGCGGATATGGACAGCATCGGGTCAGTTCGTGACGGGCCCTTCAAGGGCCGCCAGTGCCGTCGCGGCCGCTTCGAAATGCTGCGGGTGGGTCTCGATGGCGTTGCGCAGCAGCCCCTTGCCGATCTCGACATCGCCGCGCTTGATCGCCGACAGGCCCAGCGTGTGCAGCAGCTCGGCGCGTTCGACCTGCGTCATGTGCAGCACTGGAAGCGTGTAGTTGCCCTGCGCGCCGCGCGCGAGCACGAGGTTGTTCTTGGCGGTGAACATCGCCGGGTCGTGGCGCAGCGTGTCGTAGAAGAGCTTTTCGGCGCCCTGGTAGTCGCCACGGGTCAGCTTCGAATAGCCCCAGTTGTTGAGCACCGGCGCCGGTTTCGTGGTCAGGCCCACGGCGGTCTCGTAGAAGCTGTCGGCCTTTTGCCACTGCTTGTTGCTGTCGGCGATCATCGCCTCGAGACGGTAGCGCTGGTAGGTCTCGTGCGTGGGCGGGATGCCGTTGAGCACTTCCTCGGCGCGCTTCCACTCGTTGTTGCGGATGAGTGCGTCGGCGAGCGAGACGCTGTCCTCGGGGCCGGCGCCCTCATGCGCGACGACACGGGACCAGGCGGCGACCGCCTCGGTGCTGCGCTTGGCGCGGACCAGCGACTTGGCAAGACCGCGCTTCAGGTCGATACGGTCGGGGTCGAGCGTGTCGGCACGTCGGAAGTAGGCAACGGCGTCATCCGGGTCGCCGGCGGTGAGCATCACGTCGTTCAGCCCGGTGCCATCGATGGCGTTCACGCCGGCGAACTCGCGGTCGACGGCATCGGCGTCGATGGACTTGTCGCAGGCGGAAAGGCCGAAGACCCCCGCGGCGCAGAGGGTCAACAGGATGGGGTGGCGCATTTGTTGCGTCCTTTTACTGCTCTTGCCTCGTCGTCAGAAGGTCCGCCGGATCAGGTAGCTGCCGCTGCCTAGGCGCACCAACGCGTAGTCTTGTTGTTGGTCGGGATCGTAGCCCGGATTTTCGATTTTTGCGAGCGCCAAGCGCAGATTGTCGCGAATTGCGTCACTTTCGCCATTGTCGAGCGCATAGGCCCGCCGGAAGACCTCGGCGGCTTCGGCGGTCTTGCCGCGCTCCATGAGCACCACGCCGAGGTTGTTCCAGGCCTCGGCCCAGTCGGCCTCGGCCTCGACGGCCCGGCGCAGCAGGTCCTCGGCCTGGTTGAGCCGCCCGAGCGCGAGATTGGCGGAGCCGAGCGAGGTCAGGATCTCGCCGGTCAGCCCGTGCCGGCCCGCGGCGCGGGTGAAGGCTTCGAGCGCGAGCTCGTATTCGCCGGCGGCCATGAGGCGATGCCCGACGACAAGCCCGTCGACGGCCTCGCCCCTCGGGTTGATCGCGGGGGCATAGGTCCGATCGGCAGAGCCGGACCGGCCGCCCGGGGAACAGGCGGCCAGCGTGGAAAGGATCAGGCAGGCGATGAGCCCTGTGCGCATGGGGTTACTTGATGGCCATGTTTCCAAGCTGCGTGATGCTCACCACGGACGGACCCACGAGGATGATCAGAAGCGGCGGCACCGTCAGCATCATAGTGGTCAGGGTCATCTTTGTCGGCAGCTTGTTTGCCTTTTCCTCGGCGCGCATGACCCTTTTGTCACGCATCTCCGAGGCATAGATCCGCAGGGCGTCGGCGATCGAGGTGCCGAAGCTCGACGCCTGGTTGAGCACGGTAACGAAAGAGGACACGTCCTGCACGCCGCAGCGGTCGCCCATGTCGTTGAGCACGGTGGCCTTGTCCTTGCCGGCCTTCATCTCGTGGCTGATGATCTCGAACTCGTCGGCCAGCGCGGGGTAGGAGGCCCGAAGCTCCCTTGCGACGCGGACGATCGACTGGTCGAGCGACTGTCCGGCCTCGACGCAGACCAGCATCATGTCGAGCGCATCGGGGAAGCCTTCCTCGATCTGCTTCTTGCGCTCCTCGACGCGCTTGGTGATCCAGTATTTCGGTGCGAGGTAGCCGACCGCGCCGGGGCCCACGATATAGAGCAGCTTCTGCTGCATCGTGGCATCGGCGCCGTTCTTGAACATGAAGAAGTAGAGCGTGCCGAGCGCCAGCAGACCGATGCCGAGGACCATCTGCGACAGGTAGTAGATGCGCACCGCGTCGCGGGTGCGGTAGCCGGCCTGCAGCAGCCTGAGCCGGACCTCGCCCAGTTCCTCGGCGCTCTTGGGCTCGAGATACTGCGCGTATTTGTTCAGCTTCGCGTTGCGGCGGGTGTCGCGCAGGATCGCCTTGGTCTCGGCGTCGATCCGGTCGCGGCCGCTCTTGGCGAGCTTGTCCATCGGATCGGGCTTCTGTCGCAGCAGCATCGGCACGGTGGCGAGGATGAGCAGCAGGGCAAGGCCTGCGACCACCATGAGGGGGCCTGCCGGTCCGAGCATGTTGGTGATCATCGTGTTCAGTGTGTCGAGCATGGTCGGTGTCCTCTCAGACCTTGATGTTCACGAGCATCCGCATGACGAGCAGGTTCAGCGCCAGGAAGATGGCCACGATGAAGCACGCCGGAATGAACCAGGGGTGGTCGATGACCTCGTCGTAGTAATGCGGGTCGGTCACCTGGATGATGAGCAGCACGCCGACCGGGAAGCCCGAGAGGAACTTGCCCGACCACTGCGCTTCGGCGGTGATCGCCTTGACCCGGCGGAACAGGCGGAAGCGGGCCCGGATCACCTTGGCGAGCCCCTCGAGGATCTCGGCCAGGTTGCCGCCCGACTGCTGCTGGATCGACACCGCGACGGCGAGGAAGCGAAGATCCTGCATGTCGAGCCGTTCGGCCATGTGCTTGAGGCTCTCGCCGATGTCGCGGCCATAGGTGGATTCGTCCGAGATGACCCCGAACTCGGTGGCCAGCGGGTCCTTGATCTCGCGCGAGACGACCGAAATCGCCGAGCTGAACGGGTGGCCGACGCGGAGGCTACGCACCATCAGCTCGACCGCATCGGGCAGCTGTTCCTCGATCAGCGCGAGCCGCTTCTTGGCCTTGCCGTTGACCCACATGAAGACGCCGCCGATGCCCATGCCGACGCCGATCACCGCGCGCAC
This sequence comes from Salipiger sp. D13, assembly GCF_003703915.1. Lineage (NCBI taxonomy): Bacteria > Pseudomonadati > Pseudomonadota > Alphaproteobacteria > Rhodobacterales > Roseobacteraceae > Salipiger > Salipiger sp. D13. The sequence continues at coordinate 124,784 of NZ_ML112591.1, read as the reverse complement.
CGGCAGGCTGGCCTCGGTCCCGATGGTAAGTGCCATGAAGGCGAAGACGCTGACGCCGACCATCATCAGGATGAGCTGGTTCGGGGTAAAGGCGATGGCGGCCTTCTGCGCTCGGTCGGCAAGGATCGAGTAGAGCGGGATGCCACGGTTCTCGAGATGCTGGTCCATCTCCTTGCGGAGCTTGGCGAGCACCTCTTCGCGGCTGGTGGTCTTCTCGAGCATCTCCAGCCGCCGGTTCACCCGGCTGTTGAGGCTGATCGACTTGCCGAAGGCCACGAGGTAGACGCCCTCGACGAGGACGAGCACGCCCACGAAGATCAGGCCGTATATGATCAGTTCTGCGGACAGCATGGCGGGTTACTCCGGGCGGAAGGGTTCGTAGATCGACGGCGGGATGTCGAAGCCCCACATCTTGAAGCGCTCCGAGAAGTGGCTGCGCACGCCGGTCGCGGTGAAATGCCCGATGATCTTGTTCTCGGGGGTGAGGCCGACGCGCTGGAAGCGGAAGATCTCCTGCATCGAGATGACGTCGCCCTCCATGCCGGTGATCTCGGTGATCGAGGTCATCCGGCGCGAGCCGTCCTGCAGACGGCTGGCCTGCACGATGAGGTTCACCGCCGAGGAAATCTGGCTGCGCATCGCCTTGAGCGGCATCTCGACACCGGACATGGCGATCATGTTCTCCATCCGGCTGATGCCGTCGCGCGGGTTGTTGGCGTGGATCGTGGTCATCGAGCCGTCGTGGCCGGTGTTCATGGCCTGCAACATGTCGATGACCTCTTCGCCGCGGGTCTCGCCGACGATGATCCGGTCGGGGCGCATCCGCAGCGCGTTCTTGAGACAGTCGCGCGGGGTGACGGCACCCTTGCCCTCGACGTTGGGCGGGCGGCTTTCCATCCGGCCGACATGGGTCTGCTGCAGTTGAAGTTCCGCCGTGTCCTCGATGGTCAGGATGCGTTCGCTGTCGTCGATGAAGGACGACAGCGCATTGAGCGTGGTCGTCTTGCCCGAGCCGGTGCCGCCCGAGACGATCACGTTGAGCCGGGTGGCGACGGCGGCCTGCAGGTAGACGGCCATTTCCTCGGTGAAGGCGCCGAACTGGATCAGGTCGTCGATCGACAGCTTGTCCTTCTTGAACTTCCGGATCGAGACGAGCGAGCCGTCGACCGCGATCGGCGGCACCATGGCGTTGAAGCGCGAGCCGTCGGCAAGGCGGGCGTCGACGTATGGATTGGATTCGTCGACCCGACGACCCACGGCCGAGACGATCTTGTCGATGATCCGCATGAGGTGGCGTTCGTCCTTGAACACCACGTCCGACATCTGCAGCTTGCCCGAGCGTTCCACGAAGATCTGGTGCGGGCCGTTGACCAGGATATCCGACACCGTGTCGTCCTGCAGCAGCGTTTCGAGCGGGCCGAGGCCCTTCACCTCGTCGTAGAGCTCCTGGTTGAGGGTGGTGCGCTCCTCTCGGTTCAGCACCACGCCCTTTTCCTGCAGCGTCTCGGCGACGATGGCGCTGATCTCGTCGCGCAGCTCGCGCTCGCTGGCCTGGTCGATGGCGGCAAGGTTGAGGTTGTCGAGAAGCGCCCGGTGAAGCTCGAGCTTGATTTCGCCGAGACGCTCCTTGCGTTTGCGCTCCTTGTCCTGCGGCACAGCCTCGGCGGGGCGCACCGGCTTGGGCTTGCGCATGCTGGCGGGTTTCGGCGCGGCCTCGGGCCGGGGCGCCTCGGTCACGGCTGCGGCGACCGGTGTTGCGTCTTTCGCCGAGGGTTTCTTGTAGCGGGAGAACATCTCTCAGGCTCCTTCTCAGGCGGCTTGGGCTTCGGTCAGACCGATCGCGTGCAACTCGGAGGCCAGCTTGACGAGCTCCTTCCGCAGCGGGTTCTTCGGCGCCTGCTCGGCCATCGGAACGCCGTGGTCGCCCGACAGCGCCACCGGCTTGCCGCCGTCGGACAGCTGCAGCGTCAGGGAAATGCCGAGGCTCTCGGCCATCCGCTTGGCACGGCTCTTGCCCTGCAGGTCGGTGAACTTCGGCGCGCGGTTGAGGGCGAAGCGGATCTTGTCGAAGGGCAGCTCTTCGGCCAGCAGCGCGCGCTTGAGCCGCAGCGCGTTCTGCGCCGACCGCATGTCCAACTCGAGCATCGCGAAGTAGACCTGCGCCTCGAGCAGGACGGTCTCGGTCCATTGCACCAGCGTCCTGGGCATGTCGACGATGACGTAGTCGAAGTGTTCGCGTGCCACGTTCAGCACGGCCTTGATGTCCTGCGGAGTCAGCAGGTCCATCGGGATCACGTCGGCGGGGGAGGTCAGCACGTGCAGCTTCTCGCCGTAGGTCACCAGCGCCTGCCCGAAGCTGTCGCCGTCCATCGCCTCGGTGTCGCCCAGAAGCTCAAGGACCGCCTCGCGGCGGGGCAGGTCGAGATAGGTCGCGACCGAGCCGAACTGCAGGTCGAAATCGAGCAGGCAGACGCGGGGCGCCTTGTCCTTGCCGACATTGGCAAGCTCCCACGCGAGGTTGACCGCGAGGGTCGTCGCCCCGCAGCCGCCCGACAGGCCTTGCACCGCGATCAGCACGCCGTCGCCGCCACCCGAAAGCCGCACGCCCTCTTTTGCCTTCGTGGGCTCTTCGGCCGGAGCGGAGAGCCGGCGCAGCCGGTCGACGGCGGCACGCAACTCTCCTTCGGGCAGCGGGTAGGGGACGAATTCGTCGGCACCGCGCCGAAGAAGCTGGTGCAACGCGGCGGGTGTGACATCCTCTGCGATCAGCACGACCTTGATGTCGCGCGCCTTGGCAGCCGAGATCACTTCGGACAGAAGCCCGATCGCCTGTTCGTCGTCCTCGTCGATGGCAAGCGCGATGAACTCCAGCATCCGGGCATCGGGCTGGTTGAGAAAGGCCAGCGCCTCGCCGAAGCCGAGGTCACCCCAGCCCTCGCCCAGCAGATCCTCCATGTCCTCGATGAGAAGGTCGAAGTTCTGCACGTTCCGGCTGACCGTGCAGGCCACGATGGGACTGGGATCATTGTGCAGCGCTGTCGTGCTCGTCATTGCCTCTCATCCTTCGCTCTTTGGGGAGACACCCCAGGGGCAAAGGGAAAGGCTGATCCATCAGGCTTTTACCCGCTGCCGGGGGCGTGTCCGGTCCGAGTCGGGCTCGGCGCGGATCTCCCGTCAGGGGGCAGAGTCGCCGCGAAACAGGGCAACATTGGGGCCGAAAAATCGTAATTGTACGGAATTGCCGGACGATGCCGGGCGCCGGCGACGGGACGGCTCCGGGTCAGGAGCCGCCCGGAGCGTTCGCCTGGTCAAGTGTCGAGACCGGCTGCGCACTGCGGATGTATTCGCGATAGATGACGGCGGCATACTGGCCGTCGAGCACCTGGCCCCGGCCTTTCACGAAGCCCGAAACCTCGGTCACCGTGCGCCGGTTCTGGCGCTCGCGGTTGTCGGTGGGAATCAGCGGCTGGGTTTCCCCGTAGGAGACGACCGCCTCGAGGCGACTGCGGGAAATCCCCTGCGACGCGAGATAGGCCACCACCGCCTGCGCCCGCGCCATGCCGAGCCGCTTGTTGTAGGCCGCCGAACCGACGAGGTCGGTGTGACCGTAGACGCGGAAGCGCACCTCGGGGAACTGCCGGATCCAGTTGGCCTGCTCGGCCAGGATGGCCCGCGCGTTCGTATCGAGCTGAGCGCTGTTGAAGGCGAAGGTCACCATCGACGGCACCTCGGCCGCGAACCGCTTGCCCAGGTTCAGGACATAGGCGTCATGGTTCTTCATGACCTGCGAGTTGGTCATCGTGGCGTTGCCGAAATCACCGTTGTCGGTGATCGAGCCGGCCTCGTCCCAGAACTGGCCGCGCACCGGGTCGTTGCCGACCCCGGCACAGGCGGTGAGCAGGCAGAGGCCGCAGGCGGCTGCGCCAAGTCGTTTCATTCTTCTGCGCCCCTGCATCGTCTCAGTCCATCACGTAGCCATAAGAGCCGGTGAAATCCTGCTTGGCAACCTCGGCTGCCCCGCCGGATGTCGGCCTGCTGGTGTCCGACGCGGTGCGGCCGTAGAGGAACAGGTCCTTCTCGGACGGCGGGCGCACGCGGTCGGTCGGCAGCGCCAGCGCCTCGCCCCGGGTGGGGGTCACGAGGTGCGGCGTCACGATGATGACCAGCTCGGACTGCTCGCGCTGGTATTCGGCGCTGCGGAACAGCGCGCCGAGCACGGGGATGTCGCCGAGCCACGGCACCTGGCCGTTGAGATCGCGGAAGTCGTCCTGCAGCAGGCCGGCCACGGCGAAGCTCTCGCCGTCACGCATCTCGACGGTGGTCGAGATCTCGCGGCGCCGGAAGGCATCGACGCTGATCGAGTCGAGCACAACGCCGTTCGCGCTGTCGATGGATGACACGGCGCCCGACAGCTCGAGATTGATGAGGTCGCCGTCGATGACTCGCGGGATGAAGTTGAGCTGCACGCCGAAGGGCTTGTATTCGACGCTGATGCCGCCATCGCCCTGCGACACCGGAATCGGGTATTCGCCACCGGCGAGGAATTTCGCCTCCTGCCCGGACAGGGCGGTCAGGTTCGGCTCGGCCAGCGTGCGCGACACGCCCTTGCTCTCGAGCGCCTCGAGCAGGATGCCGACCTCGAGGTTGCCGGCGCCGAAACCGATCAGCGTGGCGCCCTGGTCGTCGCCGGAAACCTCGACGGGGTTGCCCAGGCCGTTGTTGCCGCTGAGCCAGGTCCCGGTCTCGGTGGCAAGGTCGACGTCGTCGCCGAAGATCGTGCCGCCAAGCGCGATGGAGGACCGGAGCGCCTTGGCCACCGAGCGCTGCATCTCGGCGAAGCGGACCTTGAGCATCACCTGCTGCACGCCACCCACGACCATCAGGTTCGAGACCCGCTCGGGGGCGTAGCGCTGCGCCAGATCGAGCGCGCGCTGCAGCTTCTGGGCGCTCGAGACCGTGCCGGACAGCACGATGCCGTCGTTGGCGGTGCGCACCTCGATCCGCTCGTTGGGCAGGATCTGGCGCAGGCGCTCCTTGAACTCGGTGACATCGGCGGCGACGCGCACGTCGACATTGGTGATGAGCCGCCCGTTGGCGTCGAGGATGGTGAGCGTGGTCATGCCGGGCGTCTTGCCCAGCACGTAGATCGTCCGCTCGGAGAGCGAGGAGATGTCGGCGATCGCGGGGTTGGCGATCGACAGCTCCGCGAAGGGGGTATCGCTTTCGACGACGACCGCGCGGTTCATCGGAACGCTCAGCACGCTCTCGGTGCCGGTGCGGACAACTCGCAAATTATCGGCCTGGGCGGTGAGCGCGACAGGGCTCAGAGCCAGGCCCAGCCCGAGCAGGGCTGCCTTGATGCACTTGTCAAATGTCATGCGATCTGCCTTCTGATCACGCCTCGAGATGCAGGTCTTGTGCGCCCGCTCTTCGCGGCAGTCTGCGACGCTTTCCATTTCAAAGCAATAATCAAGGCCTTCGGGCCCGAAGGCGATGTGGATATCCCGCAACATGCCCTGTCGCGGGACGGGGGCGCATGAAGCGCGCCCCGGGCACTCGACGGCCGGTCAGTTGGTGCAGGGGATCGGGATCTCGACCACGTCGGAGCCACGGCGCACCCGGGTCGAGCAGACCTCGGGCGCCGCCTTTTCGACCTGCTGCTCCTGCGCGACAAGCCCCAGGAGCTCGCGCTGGTCCATCTCGATCACGTCGGCGACGGTTTCGTCGTCGGCGGCCATAAGCGAGAGCGACAGCCGCCCGGTGCTCTGCGCCTGCGCGAGCCCGGCGACCTGCTGCGGGCTCACGGCCACGGTGACGGTGCGCGCGATGGTGGGGCTGCTGCTCGAGATGACCGAGGCCTGGTCGATGGCGATCAGCCGGACGCCGGTCTGGATCAGCCGGGTCACGTCGCCGCGTGGCAGGTTCGGGTCGCCGCCGGGCATCCGGCCGGTCCAGTAGATGTCGACGCGGTCGCCGGGCCGCAGGAAGCCCGAGACGCCCGTGGCGACATCGACCTTGATGGCAAAGGCGCGCTGGCCCTTGTCGAGACGCGAGGTCAGGCCCGCGTCGCCGCCGGGCTCGCTCACGCGGCTGGCGAGAACGGCGTCGAACCTGTCCATTGCCTGCATCACGACGCGCGGCTCCGCACCCTCGGCAAACAGGGGGGTCTTGGCGTCAAAGATGCCCTTCGGCAGGATCTCGGTCGGCCAGGGCGCCAGGCGGACATCCTCCCTGGTGAGGACATGGCCATGATTGAGCTTGCGGTTCGCGACGTAGATCTGCTGTGTCGGAACCACCTGCACCGCCTTCTCGCGTTCGTGGCGAAGCGCGTTCTGATAGGCGCCGAACTGCTTCTGTGCGAGGTGAACGGCAAAGCCGGCCAGACCAAGGCCGGCGATCAGCACAAGTCCGAATACCAGTCGCATCGTGTTTCCTCTCGGGCTTTGACCTCAGGGGCGCCGCGTGTGGTTCGGGCGCGTTCAGTCCCCGTGAATAGCCGTGGATTGTGGCCAATTCTGGCCGATTGCGTAGCGCTTTCGCGGCTCCGCCGGCGTCTCGGGGCGCGCGAAGGACAGGCTGCGGATGTTCGGGGGCTTGGATCGAAAAGACCGCCTCGAGACGCGAAGCGGTTTCCGGTTGTTCTCGGCTTGGTGGTGTCAGTCAGGCGCTGGGTAGAGGCGTGCCTGCTCTCGGGCGAGGGCGCCGCCGGTCGCGTCTTCCATCGCGCTGCTGTTGTCGCGGATCACGTAGAAGGAGATGGCGGCCATGAACACCATGGAGGCGGTGAGGATGACCCAGTCGACCGTGACCGCGCCGGTCTCGTCGCGCGCAAAGGTCCTGGCGAAGTGACGCATGGCTCGAGCCTTCGATAAGAACACTTTCGTAGATTTGTCCCGGGCCGGGAAGGCCGGCCCGGGAAAGTCAGCTCAGGAGGCAGATCAGCCGTCGGCGGGCGGCGGGGTGTAGTCTGCGCCGAAGAGGGCGGTGCCCTCACCCTGGATCGCGGTGCCGGCAGCGCCGATCATGGCGTCCGAGTTGTTGGCGATGGTGGTGTAGGCGCCGATGGCCATGGCAACGACGGCCGCGGTCAGCACGACCCAGTCAACCGTCACTGCACCGTCTTCGTCGTTGCGGAAGTTTTTGATGAAGTTCAGCATGTCTCTCTCCGTTTCTCGAATATCAGCTCAGGGTGGCGGATCAGCCGTCGGCGGGCGGCGGGGTGTAGTCTGCGCCGAAGAGAGCGGTGCCCTCACCCTGGATCGCGGTGCCGGCAGCGCCGATCATGGCGTCCGAGTTGTTGGCGATGGTGGTGTAGGCGCCGATGGCCATGGCGACCACGGCCGCGGTCAGCACGACCCAGTCAACCGTCACTGCACCGTCTTCGTCGTTGCGGAAGTTTTTGATGAAGTTCAGCATGTCTCTCTCCGTTTCTCGAATATCAGCTCAGGGTGGCGGATCAGCCGTCGGCGGGCGGCGGGGTGTAGTCTGCGCCGAAGAGAGCGGTGCCCTCGCCCTGGATCGCGGTGCCGGCAGCGCCGATCATGGCGTCCGAGTTGTTGGCGATGGTGGTGTAGGCGCCGATGGCCATGGCGACCACGGCTGCGGTCAGCACGACCCAGTCAACCGTCACTGCACCGTCTTCGTCGTTGCGGAAGTTTTTGATGAAGTTCAGCATGTCTCTCTCCAGTGGGATCTTGTCACGTTCTGCTCACGTCACCGCTTCGATCCGTTCCCGGGCCTCTCTCATTGCCCCGTCCCTCTGCGGTATGGGGATATATAGCCCCCGGATTCGGGCAGCATTTGGACGCGATTTGGTTGATTTTGTAGTTCTCGGGAGGCGGCTGAGGAATCTGGTTAACTTAATGTATTGAAAGATGTTTTTAGATTTCCTGTCGGCAGGACTTGCAGAGGCATGGGCACTTCTGGGCCAAAATGGCACGCAGACCGGGGGATTCGTGCAGCCGTCTTGGTCGGATCGGACCACTGTGAGAGACTTGCTCGACAAAACGGACCAGAGGCAGGTCGGAGCGATGTTGCGTATCATGGGTTTTGCGGCCCTTCTGGCCGTGTTCGGGGCAGGTTCCCTGCCGGCGGAGTCGCCGCCGCCATTCCCGGAATTCTCGGCAAAGCGCGTGACCCCGCCGAAGCCGGGCACGAAGAAGCGCATCACCGTGCAGATCGCACCGGCCCCGGTTCGGCCCGCCGTCGCTGTTCCCACCCCCGACGCCGGGGGCGGTGCAACGGCCAAGGGGCGGGCCACGGGTATGGGCTCCTACGCATGGTTCTGGGACGTGGTGTCGCCGGCGCTTTCCGAAAGCGGACCGGGGCGGCTCGAACCGGCGCTCGTGCGGCTCGCGACGCCGCCGCAGGGGCAGGGGGTGGCCGCGCCGCGACTGGCGGACCTGCAACGCCTCGCCGCCGCGCACGGGGTGGACCTGTTGAAAGCCACGGTCGGCACGCGGGTGTCACCGGCCTTTGCGCTCGCGGTGATGGCGGTCGAATCCGGCGGCCGGGCCGACGCCCAGAGCGGCGCCGGCGCGCAGGGCCTCATGCAGCTCATGCCGGCGACGGCCGCGCGCTTCGGGGTGTCCGATGCCTTCGATCCGGCCGACAACATCCAGGGCGGCGTCGCCTTTCTCGATTTCCTGATGGAGACCTTCGACGGCGACCCGATCATGGTGCTGGCGGGCTACAACGCGGGCGAGAACGCGATTCCGAAGCACGAGGGCGTGCCGCCCTACTCGGAGACCCGAGACTACGTGCCCAAGGTGCTCGCCGCGTTCAAGGTGGCGCGGCTGCTCTGCCTGACGCCGCCGCAGCTCATCTCGGACGGCTGCGTGTTCCGAACTCCCAGCACGATGGCCGCCAACTAGCGCAGGGCCTGCTGCCGCAGCACCGCCCCGGGGTTCATGATGCCGTTCGGATCGAGCGCGGCCTTGATCGCCCGCATCGCGGCAAGCTTCGCCGGGTCGCCATAGCGTTCGAGATCGTCGACCTTGAGCCGCCCGATCCCGTGCTCGGCGCTGACCGAGCCGCCCATCTCGTGCACGAGGTCATGCACGGTCCGCTTGATATCCTCGCGCTGGTCGACGTGATCCTCGCGGCTGCGGCCCGGCACCGGGAAGACGTTGTAATGCAGGTTGCCGTCGCCGAGATGGCCGAAGCAGTTGATGCGGAAATCGCCGAGCGCCGCGATGGCCGGGGTGCCGCGTGCGATGAACTCGGGGATGGCGCCGAGCGGCACCGAGATGTCATGCGAGGAGATCGCGCCGATGGCCCGGTTCGCTTCGGGGATGCGCTCGCGGATCGCCCAGAAATCGGAGCGCTGTTGCTCGGACTGCGCCACCAGCGCGTCCGACACCAGCCCGGCCTCGTGGGCGCTGGCAAACAGCGTCTCGAGCGCGCCGGCCGGATCGAGCCCGCGCGCGAGGCCCAGCTCGATCAGCACGCACCAGTCGGGCGGGCTGTCCCATGGCTGGCGCACGTCGGGCACGGTTTCCGACAGGAAGTCGAGCCCCTGCCGCGAGATCAGCTCGAAGGCGCTGATGCCCTCGCCGAGTTGGTCGCGGGCCAGCGCCAGCAGGTCGAGCGCCGCCGCCGGGTCGGTCACGGTGAAGAGCGCGGTGCCGGTCGCCGCCGGGATCGGCGCGAGCTTCAGCGAGGCGGCGGTGATGAGCCCAAGGGTGCCCTCGGCACCGATCAGCAGGTGGCGCAGGTCGTAGCCGGTGTTGTCCTTGCGCAGCCGTTTCAGCCCGTGCCACAGGCTGCCGTCGGGCAGCACCGCCTCGAGCCCCAGCACCTGGTCGCGGGCGTTGCCGTAGCGCAGCACGTTCACCCCGCCGGCGTTGGTCGACAGCAGCCCGCCGATCCGCGCCGTGCCTTCCGAGGCGAGCGACAACGCGAACAGCCGCTCCGCCTTCTGCGCGGCCGCCTGCACGTCGGCGAGCACGGCGCCGGCCTCGGCCACGAGCACGTTCTCCTGCGGGTAGACGGCGCGGATCGCGGTCATCCGCTCCATCGAGACCAGCAGCGGCGCCGGCGCATCGGGGGCCACCTGGCCACCGACCAGCCCGGTGCCGCCCGCGAGCGGCACGATGCCGACCCGAGCCGCGTTGCAGGCGCGCACGATCTCCGACACGTCCTCGGCGCTGCGGGGCAGGGCGACCCATTGCGAACTGCCCCGCCAGCGGCCGCGCGGCTCCTCGAGATGGCGCGGCTCGGCACGGCGCAGGGTGCCCTCTGGCAGCCGCGCGGCAAGGGTCTCGGCAAAGGCGTCGTCGGCGGGGATCAGGGTCATCGGGGGCTCCTCTCGGGCGCGGACAATGGTCCGAAACCCGACGGAAGCCAAGGGCCGGGTGTCAGTCCGCGAGATAGGCCGGTTGCAGCACCGTGACGGTGGGGCGGGGCGGCAGGTCGCGCAGGCTTACCACCAGCTCGGGCCCGCTGCGGCGGTCGACGGCGAAGCCCTCGGGCAGGCCGCCGAGAAACTGCTCGAGCGAGTAGCCGGAGAACCAGTGCATCGGGATGATGATCGAACTCTTCAGCCGTTCGACCACCCGCAGCATCGCGTCGAGCGACATGGTATAGCCGCCGTCGACCGGTACCATGACCACGTCGAGCCGGCCGAGGGCCGCGTATTGCGCATCGTTCGGCTCGTGGTGCAGGTGGCCGACGTGGCCGATACAGAGCCCCTCGACCTCGAAGACGAAGATCGAATTGCCGCGCTCCTCGGTGCCGCCGTAGGCCGAGCGGATGTCGGTCGAAACGTTGCGGATCAGCATTTCACCAAGGTCGAGGTGATGCTCGATCCCCTCGCCGAAGGCGCCCCAGCCCTCCAGCACATGCGGAATCGCCGGGTCCGGGCTGCCGGTCCAGTGGGTGCCGTGGGCGTGGTTCATGGTGACCACGTCGGGGATGAAGTCGGCGTTGCCGAGAAAGCCGTTGTAGTCGGTCACCGCCTCGATCCCGCCGCGCGTCTGGATCATGAAACTGGCGTGCGCGATGTAATGGATGCGCACCGAGTAGTCGGGCACCGGATCGGTCCATGCGGCCTTGTGCAGGTACTGCAGGCCCGGCGTGGCATCGGCGATGGCGATGCAATGCGATGGGCGGCGGCTCTCCTGCGCGGCGGCGGGCGGGACGGGCAGCAGCAGGGCGAGGATCAGGGCAAGGCTGGTCGGGACAAGGCTGGTCAGGGCAGGGCGGGGGCACGGCATCGGCGGGTCTCCTTTCGGGGATGCCGTGAGCCTAGCAAGCCGCGCCGCCCGGCGACCTGACATTTCCGTTAGGTCAGCCACTCGGGGGCGATCTGCCAAGCTGAACGCCGCGAAGCGATGAAGGTTCGGGCGCCCTAGCCGACCTGCGTCTTGCCGCGCCGGTCGTTGCGCAGGCAGGCATAGAGCACGTGGGTGCGCCAGCGGCCATTGATCTGCAGGTAGCTCTGCGCGACGCCCTCGTACTTGAAGCCCGAGCGTTCGAGCAGCCCGCGCGACGGCACGTTCTCGGGCAGGCAGGCGGCCTCGATGCGGCTGAGGTCGAGCCGCTCGAAGGCGTGGTGCACGATGGCGGCGATGCTCTCGCGCATGAAGCCCTGCCGCGCGAAGGGCTGGCCCGTCCAGTAGCCCAGCACCCCCGACTGCGCCGGACCGCGCCGGATGTTGTCGAGCGTGATCGCGCCCAGCAGCTGCTCGTCCTCGCGCCGGAAGATGAAGAGCGGCACCGCGGTGCCGCCCTGGATCGACCGGTTCGCCCAGTAGACCCGGTTGGTGAACGCCCGGCGGGTCAGGTGGTCGGCGGCCCAGGAGGGCTCCCATGGGGTCAGGTAGCCGCGGCTCTCCATGCGCAGCGAGACCCACGCGTTGAAATCACCGTGCTGCGGCGGCCGCAGGAGCAGCCGCTCGGTGTCGAGCCGTAACCTGCGCCGCCGTCCCAGCATCACGCCGCCCGGCGTGCCTGCAGTGCCTCCAGGCCGGGGGCCTTGCCGACGGGGCCGTAGAGCGCCAGCGCGGCGGGCGCGCTCGCCGCGATGTCCTCGGCGAACACCCGGACGTCGCCGGTGGTGACGTTGTCGATCCGGGCGACGGTCTCCTCGATCGGCGGCACCTTGCCCCAGATCTGCACCATGCGCGCCATGCGCTCGGCCCGGGCCGAGGAGCTTTCGAGCCCCATCAGCAGCCCCGCCTTCATCTGGGCGCGGGCACGGGCGACCTCTTCCGGGGTCATGTCGTCGGCGGCCCGCTTCATCTCGTCGATGGTGATGCCGGTGAGCTCGGCCAGCTCGTCGCCACTGGTGCCGGCGTAGATCGTCGTCAGGCCGGTGTCCTCGTAGGCGCCGGTCTGGGCGAAGATCGTGTAGCACAGGCCGCGCTTCTCGCGGATTTCCTGGAACAGCCGCGAGGACATGCCGCCGCCAAGCGCGATAGTGTAGATCTGCGCGGTGAAGAAATCCGGATCGCGGTAGCCCGGTGCCTCGAACGCCAGCGCGAAATGCGCCTGCTCAAGGTCCTTCTCGCGGCGCATCTCGCCGCCGGTGAAGCGCGCGTTCTCGAAGGCCCCGGACTTGCGCGAGGCCATGTCGCCGAAGAGCGCCTGCGCCTGTTCGACCAGCTGCTCGTGATCGACCGCGCCCGCAGCCGACAGGATGATCTGCTCGGGGCCGTAATGCTCGTCGACGAAGGTCTCGAGGTCGCTGCGCCCGAAGCCGCGGATGTTGGCCGCCTCGCCGAGGATCGTCCGCCCCAGCGCCTGGTCCTGGTAGGCGCGCTCCTGCAGCCAGTCGAAGATCACGTCGTCGGGCGTGTCGAGCGCCTGGCCGATTTCCTGAAGGATGACGCCGCGCTCGGTCTCGATCTCGCGCGCGTCGAAGACCGGGTTGCGCAGGATGTCGGCGATGACGTCGAGCGCGAGCTTCGTGTCGTTCTCGAGCACGCGGGCATAATAGGCGGTCACCTCGCGCGAGGTGTAGGCGTTGATGTAGCCGCCCACGTCCTCGATGGCCTCGGCGATCTGCAGGGCGCTGCGCGTCTTCGTGCCCTTGAAGGCCATGTGCTCGAGGAAATGCGCGATGCCGTTCTGCTCGATCCGCTCGTTGCGCCCGCCGGCGCTGACCCAGACGCCGATCGACGCCGATTGCAGCCCGTCCATGCGTTCGCTCACGACCCGCAGGCCGTTGTCGAGGGTGGTCAGTTCAACAGTCACTTTGAGATACGCTCCCGAATGAGGGTTTCCAGAGCCGCGAGGTCGTTGTCCACGTGGGTCACGCGCTCGGGCCGGTCGAAGAGATCGGCCATATGCGCGGGAAGGGGGGGCCGGATGCCGCTGGCCTGTTCCACCGCGTCGGGGAACTTGGCCGGGTGGGCAGTGGCGAGGGTGATCATCGGCGTGTCGGCGGCGCGGTGCTCGTCGGCCACCTTCAGCCCCACGGCGGAATGCGGGCAGAGCAGCTCGCCCATGGTGCGTTTCGCCTGCGCGATGGTCGCCAGCGTCTCCTCCTCGGAGGCGCGGCCGCTTTCGAAATGCTCGCGCAGCGCCTGCAGCGCGCCCTGGCTGACCTTGAAGCCGCCCGACTTCAGCTCGTCCATGAGCTGCGCCACAGCGTTGCCGTCGCGGCCGTAGGCGTCGAAGAGCACCCGCTCGAAGTTCGAGCTGACCTGGATGTCCATCGACGGCGAGATCGACGGGTGCACCCCGCTCGTCTCGTAGGCGCCGGAGGTCAGGCAGCGGTGCAGGATGTCGTTCTGGTTGGTGGCAACCACCAGCCGGTCGATGGGCAGCCCCATCTTCTTGGCGATGTAGCCGGCGAAGATGTCGCCGAAGTTGCCGGTGGGCACCGTGAAGCTGACGCTCCGGTCGGGCGCGCCCAGGGACACGGCGGCCGAGAAGTAGTAGACCACCTGCGCCAGCACCCGCGCCCAGTTGATCGAGTTCACGCCCGCCAGCCGCACCTCGTCGCGGAAGGCGAAGTCGTTGAACATGTCCTTGAGCTTGGCCTGGCAGTCGTCGAAATGGCCGTCGAGCGCCAGCGCGTGCACGTTGGACTCGGAGGGCGTGGTCATCTGCCGCCGCTGCACCTCGGATACCCGCCCGTGCGGATAGAGGATGAACACGTCCACCGCGTCGAGCCCGCGGAATGCCTCGATCGCGGCGCTGCCGGTGTCGCCCGAGGTGGCGCCGACGATGGTGACGCGCTCGCCGCGCCGGGTCAGCGCCTCCTCGAAGAGCTGGCCGATGAGCTGCATGGCGAAATCCTTGAACGCCAGCGTCGGCCCGTGGAACAGCTCGAGCAGGAAATGCCCCGGCGCGAGCTGCACCAGCGGCGCTCGCGCGCCATGGTCGAAGCCCGCGTAGGCCCGGGCGATCAGGTCGCCGAAGGTCTCGTCGGTGAAGCTGTCGCCGACGAAGGGCCGCATCACGCGAAAGGCGGTCTCCTCGTAGCTCAGCCCGTGCAGCGCGCGGATGTCGGCGGCGCTCATCGCGGGCACCGTCTCGGGCACGTAGAGCCCGCCGTCGCGGGCGAGGCCCGACAGCATCGCCTCTTCGAAGCTCAGCGCGGGCGCCTGTCCGCGGGTCGAGATGTAGCGCATCAGGTCTCTCCGGTCTTGCGTTGCCGCACGATGTAATAGGCGGTCATGATCAGCCACACCACGGCCAGCGAGAACCAGGTGATGGCGTATTGCAGGTGATCGTTCGGAATGCCGCTGGTGTCCACCGGCATCGGCTCGATGGCCGGGTCTCCGGGGGTGACCCGGCGCGCCACCACGAGCAGCGGCTCGGTGCCGAGCGCCTCGGCCATGGCGCCGATGTCGCGGGCGAACCAGATGTTGCCCGCGACGTCGTTCTCGGGCGTCGAGGAGGTGCGGTCGTCGGGCCAGTGCAGGTTGCCCAGCACCTCCGCCGGGCCGCTGCGCCGCGCCGCGTCCTTGTTCTCGTCGCGGGTAAAGCCGCGGTCGAGCAGGACCAGCCGGCCATCTTCGGTGCGGAACGGCGAGACGATGAGATAGCCGGCGCCGATCTGCTTGCGGCTCACCAGCACCCGCAGCGCGCCGGGCAGGATCTCGCCCTCGAGCGCCACCGGCTGGTAGCGCTGGGCCTCGGGGTCGACCATGACCGGAAGCGGCCGGGCATCGCCGCCGATGCGGTCCTCGATCTCGGCGAGAACCCCTTCCTTCCAGGACAGACGTTGCATCTGCCACAGGCCGAGCCCGACAAGAATGCCGGCGCCGATGAGGCCGAACAGCAGGGGGGCAAGGTATCGTGTCACGTGGACTCCGCAGGATGGGTGGTGGCGCCTGCTTTATCGTGTCGGGGCAGGGGGTCGCAAGGCGCTTGTCGTCGGGCCGCCGCGCTGTGGTTCCCCGCCGCAACTGCCGCCGACAATCCCCGGGGGCAACGCCCGGCCGCAGCGACCGGCCTGCCTCCGGCGGGGATATTTCAGGCCAGAAGAAACCGGGACGCGCCGCGCAGGGGCTTCTTCTGGCTCCAAATATTCCCGGGGGAGTCCCGAAGGGGCGGGGGCAGCGCCCCCTTCCGCCCTCTCAGCCCTCGCCGAGCTTCGGAGAGGCGCGCCCGAGGCTCAGCTCGGCGTCCGAGAACCGGAACGGGGAGCGCACGCCGGGCACGCCCTCGGGCGAGATCCTCATGCCGCGGGCCTGCACCTGCGGGTCGGCCATCACCTCGGCGAGATCGTTGATCGGCCCGGCGGGGATGCCCTCGCGCTCGCAGCCCGCGAGCAGGTCGGCCTTGGACCACTTCGAGGTCTCCGCCATCAGGTGGGCCTCGAGCGGGTCGCGGTTGCGGATGCGGTCGGCGTTCGTGAGGTAGTCGGGATGTTCGGCAAGGTCGTCGAGCCCGAGCAGCCGGCAGAGCCGCTGGTACTGCGGGTCGTTGCCGGTGGCGATGATGATGTAGCCGTCGGAGCAGTCGAACACCTGGTAGGGCGTCAGGTTCGGGTGGTAGTTGCCGGTCCGGCCCGGCGCCTCGCCGGTGGCGAGATAGTTCATCGCCTGGTTCGCGGTCGCCGCCACGGCGCAGTCGAGCAGCGCCATGTCGACCTGCTGGCCGCGGCCGGTGCGCTGCCGCTGGTGCAGCGCCGCGAGGATGCCCGAGACCGAGTAGAGCCCGGTGAACAGGTCGGTGATCGCGACGCCGGTGCGCTGGGGCTGGCCGTCGGGGTTGCCGGTGATCGACATGAAGCCAGACATGCCCTGGATGATGTAGTCGTAGCCGGCGCGATGCGCGTAGGGGCCATCCTGGCCGAAGCCGGTGATCGAGCAGTAGACGAGCCCGGGGTTCACCTCTGCCAGCGACGCGTAGTCGAGCCCGTATTTCGCCAGGCCCCCGACCTTGAAGTTCTCGATCAGGATGTCGGCGTCGCGCACCAGCTCGCGGACCTGCTCCTGTCCCTCGGGCGTGGTGAAGTCGATCGCCACCGAGTGCTTGCCGCGGTTGCAGCAATGGAAATAGGCCGCCGAGCGGTCGTCCTCGCGCTCGATGAAGGGCGGGCCCCACCTGCGGGTGTCGTCGCCGCGCGGCGCCTCGACCTTGATGACCTCGGCGCCGAGGTCGGCAAGAACCTGACCGGCCCAGGGGCCGGCCAGGATTCGCGCGAGCTCGATGACCTTCACCCCTTCGAGGGGGCCGATCGGAGCCGAGGTCATTGTGCGGCTTCGTAGCGCTCGTCGAGGATCGCGGAGAAGTCCGAGTAGGACATGTTGGTGTTGAGCTCGCCGTCGATGACGAAGGAGGGCGTCGAGTTGAAGCCGTCCTCTTCGACGTTTGCCTGGTACCAGCTCACCAGCGACTTGAGCTTCTCGCCGTCGGTCATGCAGGCGTCGAGCTGGTCCTTGTTGATGCCGGCCTGCAGGCCGATCTTGCGGATCGCGTCGGCCACGGCGACCTCGGTGCTCTGGCGGGCCCAGTCCTGCTGGCTGCCGTAGAGCATCTCGACGATGCCGAAGTACTTCATTTCGCCGCCGCAGCGCGCCATCAGCGACGCCCACATGTCGTACTTGTTGAAGTAGGCTTCGCGGAAGGTGAACTTCACCTTGCCGGTGTCGATGTAGTTTTCCTTGATCTGCGGGAAGACATTCTCTTCGAAGTCTGCGCAATGCGGGCAGGTGAACGAACCGTATTCGATCACCTCGACCGGCGCGTCCGGGTCTCCGAGGGTCATGTCGGTGACCTCGGCCGTCGGGGCGCTGTCCTGGGTCTCGGCGGTGTCGGCCTGGTCGGTGCTGTCCTGCGCGCTGGCGGCGCCCATCGGAGGCTGCGCCGTCGGGCTCAGGAGCCAGCTTCCGCCGGCAGCGAGAACGGCGGCGAGCGCGGCGGTGGTCAGGATACGCTTCATGGGTCTTCCTTCTTTGACTGCGTGAGCCGGGCCCGGGGCCCTAGCGTTGCGACCTTGTTATGACGTTGGCGCCCAGACGTTCAAGCGCCTGCCGCAGGCCCTCGTCGGCGATGCCCTCGGTGGTGCGATGCGCCTCGGCGACGGTTTCGGGGGTGGGCTGCGGCTTCGACGCGGACTTCGGGCGGTGGTCGAAGGCGACGCGGCCCTCGGAGAACCCGGTGGCGGCGGTCTGGGTGACGCGGATGCGCGAGATGGCGTTGTAGCCGTAGATGGCGTTCACCCGTTCGCGCAGCTCGTCCTTGCGCATCTCGAGCAGGGGGGCATTGGCGCCGGTGGTCAGCAGCGTGAGCGTCGCCCCCATGCCGCCGCGGCCGTAGCTGATCTCGACCGGGCGGGAGATCGCGGCCATCTCGGTGCCGGCGATCTCTTCCCAGTGGGTCAGCACGCGCGACTGCGCGAAGCCGCGGCTTTCGCTCGCGCGCCGGATGTCCTGTTTCAGGAGCCCGCCGGTCAGGGCGAACCCGTAGGTACTGCTGCGCCGTCGCATCTTGAATCCCTCCGTCCGGGGCTATTGTAGTGAGCGCGCAATCGGGCGCCAGCCCGGAATCATCCGATCAAGGGAATGTCAGACGTGTGTGACGCCGCCCGCGCCGAGGACCTGCTCGACTGGTACGACCGCCACGCCCGCGCGCTGCCGTGGCGCGTGGGGCCGCGCGCCCGCGCCGAGGGGGTGCGGCCCGATCCCTACCGGGTCTGGCTGTCCGAGATCATGCTGCAACAGACCACCGTGCCCGCGGTGAAGCCCTATTTCGAGGCCTTCACCGCGCGCTGGCCCACGGTGGCCGATCTTGCCGCCGCCGAGGACGCCGACGTGATGGCGGCCTGGGCCGGCCTCGGCTACTACGCCCGCGCCCGCAACCTGCTGAAATGCGCCCGCGCCGTGGCCCGCGATCATGAGGGGATCTTTCCCGACAGCTACGAGGGGCTGCTGGCTTTGCCGGGGATCGGACCCTACACCGCCGGGGCGGTGGCCGCCATCGCCTTCGACCGGCCGGCGACGGTGGTCGACGGCAACGTCGAACGGGTCATGGCGCGGCTGCACGACGAGCACACGCCGCTGCCGCAGGCAAAGCCCATTCTCACCGAGATGGCGGCAGCGCTGACGCCCGAGGCACGGCCCGGAGACTACGCGCAGGCGGTCATGGACCTCGGTGCCACGATCTGCACGCCGCGCAACCCCGCCTGCGGGCTCTGCCCGTGGCGCGGCGCCTGTGCCGCATGGGAGGCGGGCACCATGGCGGAGCTGCCGAAGAAGGCGCCGAAGAAGCGCAAGCCCACGCGGTTCGGCATCGCCTATCTGGCGCGGCGCGTCGACGGCGCCTGGCTGCTGGAGCGGCGGCCCGACAAAGGGCTGCTCGGCGGGATGCTGGGCTGGCCCGGCAGCGAGTGGGGCGATGCGCCGCAGGAGGCGCCGCCTATCGATGCCGAGTGGAAGACCCTGCCGGGCGAGGCCCGCCACACCTTCACCCACTTCCACCTGCGGCTGACGGTGAAGACCGCGCTGGTGCCCATGGACCGACCGGCAAGTCGCGGTGATTTCATCGAATTGTCCGATTTTCGCCCCGCCGATCTGCCTACGGTGATGCGAAAGGCCTTCGATCTCGCGCGCGGCAGCTGAGCCCTCGATGGCGAGGCGTGCGGGCGTCGGCTGCTCCGGCCTGCCCGGAACATCACCGATCGGCACGTGACGGGGGCTGCGGGCGGGGCTAAGCTGCGCCCGGATCGCGCTTCGGATCAACTCATACGGGGGCCCGACATGCTCTCTTCGGACAAGGTGGCGCGCATCACCGCCGCGATGCCGTTCTGGCTGACCTACATCCTGCCGCCGCTGGTCTGGCTCGGGGCGGTGCAGGGCGGCCTCTGGGTGCTGCTGCCGCCGCTGGCGACGTGGTATCTGTTCTCGGCGCTCGACGCGGCGCTGGGCCTCAACCGCGAGAACGCCGACCCGCTGACCGAGGAGCGCCAGCTGTTCTGGTACCGGTTGGGGGTCGTCTGCTGGGCGCCGGTGCAGTTCCTGACGCTCTATGCGCTGATCTGGTATCTCGGCCGGGCCGATCACCTGTCGGGCTGGGAGACCTTCGGCGTGATGTTCGGCACCGGCGTGATGACCGGCTCGGTGGGCATCGTCTACGCGCATGAGCTCCTGCATCAGTCGAACCGGGTGGAGCGCAGCCTTGGCGACTGGCTGCTGGCGATGGTGCTCTACTCGCATTTCCGCTCGGAACACCTGCTGGTGCACCACCTCTGGGTGGGCACGCCGCGCGATCCGGTGACGGCGCGTTACAACGAGGGGTTCCATCGCTATTACGCGCGGGTGCTGCGCGATTGCCCGGTCTCGGCCTTCCGTGCCGAGGCGGCGCTGCTGAAGCGCCGCGGCCTGCCGTGGTGGCACCGCCGCAACCCGTTCTGGAAATACGCGGCCCTGCAGCTTGCGATGGCGGCGCTGGCCGTGGCGCTGGCAGGCTGGTTCGGGCTGCTGTTCTTCGCGGTGCAGGCGGGCGTCGCGATCTGGCAGCTGGAACTGACCAACTATGTGGAGCACTACGCGCTGACCCGGCGCCACCTGGGCGAGGGGAAATACGAGCACGTCAAGCCGCATCATTCCTGGAACTCGGCGCATACCGCGACCAACTGGCTGCTCATCAACCTGCAGCGCCACTCGGACCATCACTACAAGCCGGACCGGCGGTTCCCGCTTCTGCAGACCTACGAGGAGACCGAGGCGCCGCAGTTGCCCTACGGCTATCCGATCATGACGATGGCGGCGATGGTGCCGCCGCTCTGGCGCCGCATCATGAACCCCAAGGTCCGCGCCTGGCGGCGGACGTGGTACCCCGACATCGAGGATTGGGCCCCTTACAACAAGGCGCAGACGCCGACCCCGCGCGGCGCGGGCTGAGATGGGTCGGGCGCCGTTGTCGTCCGGACGGGGGTGTTTGTTCTCTATGAAGGGGCGGGCGGCGTTCGACCTCGTCCCTGTCGCAATCGATGTTGACGAGGTCAGGTCCTGAGGGGCTCTGCCCCTCTTGGCCTGCGGCCAATTCACCCCGAGGGTATTTGGAAAGAGAAGAAGGGCGGGGTTGCCGCTTGGTCAGCCCATCCGGGCTTGCATTCGGTCCATGGCGCTCGCAATCATGGGAGCCCCGACACGTGCAAGGAGACAGGGACTTGGAGCTGGACAAAGCCGCCCGGACGGCCCGCGAGAACGCCTACGCGCCCTATTCGCATTTCAAGGTGGGCGCGGCGCTGCGCACGCCCTCGGGCGCGGTCTACGCCGGCTGCAACGTCGAGAACGTGTCCTACCCGGAAGGCACCTGCGCCGAGGCCGGCGCCATCGCCGCCATGGTCGCGGCGGGCGAGACCGAGATCGCCGAGGCCTATGTCATCGCCGACAGCGCGCATCCGGTGCCTCCCTGCGGCGGCTGCCGCCAGAAGCTGGCGGAATTCGCGCGCGGCGAGGTGAAGGTGACGCTGGCCACGGTCGACGGCGCGACGCTCGAGACCACCGTCGGCGCGCTGCTGCCGGGGGCCTTCGACCGGGACCACATGGACCGCGCCTGATGGATGCGCGCACGGTGATCGCCGCCCTGCGACGCGGCGAGGCGCCCTCGGCCGAGGGGCTGCGCTGGTTCGCCGCCGGGCTGGCCGACGGCAGCGTCAGCGCGGCGCAGGCCGGGGCCTTTGCCATGGGGGTCTGCCTGCGCGGGCTGTCCGAGGAGAACCGGGTCGCGCTGACGCTGGCGATGCGGGATTCGGGCCATGTCATGCAGTGGGATCTCGACGGGCCGGTGGTCGACAAGCATTCGACCGGCGGGGTGGGCGATTGCGTGAGTCTCGTGCTGGCGCCGGCGCTCGCGGCCTGCGGTCTCTACGTGCCGATGATCTCGGGGCGGGGGCTCGGCCATACCGGCGGCACGCTCGACAAGCTCGACGCGATCCCCGGCTACGCGGTCGACCCAGACGAGACGCGGTTTCGCGAGGTGGTGCGCGCGGCGGGCTGCGCCATCGTGTCGGCCAGCGCCGGCATCGCCCCGGCGGACCGGCGGCTCTACGCGGTGCGCGACGTGACCGCGACGGTGGAGAGCCTCGACCTGATCACCTCGTCGATCCTTGCCAAGAAGCTGGCGGCGGGGCTCGACGCGCTGGTGCTCGACGTCAAGGTCGGCTCGGGCGCCTTCATGAAGACCGACGCCGATGCGCGGGCGCTGGCCGGGGCGCTGGTCTCGACCGCCAACGCGGCGGGTTGCCCGACAACGGCCTTCGTCACCGACATGAACCAGCCGATCGCGCCGGCGCTGGGCAACGCGCTCGAAGTGGACGCCGCGATGCGGGTGCTGGCGGGGCGCGAGCAAGGCCCGCTGCACGCGCTGACGCTGGCGCTGGGCGCGCCGCTGCTGGAGCGGGCCGGGATCGACGCGCCGGAAGACCGGCTGCGCGCGGTGCTGGCCTCGGGCGAGGCGGCCGAGCGCATGGGGCGCATGGTCTACGGGCTGGGCGGACCGATCAACTTCGTCGAGGACTGGGGCCGCTACCTGCCCGAGGCCACGGTGATCCGCGAGATCCCGGCGCCCTCGGCTGGCCACGTGGCGGCGATCGACGGCGAGGCGCTGGGGCTCGCGGTGGTGCGGCTCGGAGGCGGGCGCACGGTCGAAACCGACAGGATCGACCCGGCGGTGGGCCTGTCGGACGTGGTGCGGCTCGGCACGTGGGTCGAGGCGGGACAGCCGCTGGCGCGGGTCCATGCCGCGCGAGAGGACGAGGCCGAGGCCGCGATCCGCGTCGTGCAGGCGGCGATCACTTTGGGCGCGCCGGTCGAGGCGGGCCCGCTGATCCGGGAGCGTATCGGATGAGGGCATTTCTCGTGGTGATGGATTCGGTGGGCATCGGCGGTGCCCCGGATGCCGGCTCCTATTTCAACGACGGCGCGCCGGACACCGGTGCCAACACCGTGCTGCACATCGCCGAGGCCTGTGCCCGCGGCGAGGCCGAGCAGGGCCGCAGCGGCCCGCTGCGCCTGCCGGTGCTCGACCAGCTGGGGCTGGGGCGCGCGGTGGAGCTGGCGAGCGGCGCCGTGCCGCCGGGTCTCGGGGCGGTGCCGGATGGGCGCTGGGGCGCGGCAACCGAGGTGTCGCGCGGCAAGGACACGCCCTCGGGGCACTGGGAGCTTGCCGGGCTGCCGGTGCCGTGGGACTGGCACTATTTCCCCGACACCCAGCCCGCCTTTCCCGAGGCTCTCATGGCCGAGGTCCGCGAGATCGCTGGCACCGAGGGTACCCTCGCGAACTGTCACGGCTCGGGCACGGTGATGCTCGAGCGGTTCGGCGCCGAGCACATGTGCACCGGCTGGCCGATCTGTTACACCTCTGCCGACAGCGTCTTCCAGATCGCCGCACATGAAGAGCGCTACGGGCTCGACCGGCTGCTCGACCTCTGCGAGCGCATCGCGCCGGTGCTGCACGAGATGAAGGTGGGCCGGGTGATCGCGCGGCCCTTCGTCGGGGCGGAGGGCGACTTCCGTCGCACCGGCAACCGGCACGATTATGCCATCCGGCCGCCCGAGCCGATCCTGACCAACTGGGCGCAGGACGCGGGCCGCACGGTCCATGCGGTGGGCAAGATCGGCGACATCTTCTCGATGGAGGGGATCGACCATCTGCACAAGGGCGATGATGCGACGCTGATGGGCCACCTGAACCGGCTGGTGGACGAGGCGGAAGACGGATCGCTCACCTTCGCGAATTTCGTCGAGTTCGACAGTCTCTATGGCCACCGGCGCGACGTGTCGGGCTACGCCCGGGCGCTGGAGTGGTTCGACACCGAGATCGGCCGGCTGCTGCCGCGGCTGCGCGACGACGACCTGTTGCTCATCACCGCCGATCATGGCAACGACCCGAGCTGGCGGGGCACCGACCACACCCGCGAGCGGGTGCCGGTGCTGATCGCCGGAAAGGGCGCCGGCCCGGTGGGGCAGGTGGCCTTCGCCGACGTGGCGGCAAGCGTGGCCGCGCATCTGGGTGTGCCGGCGTCGGGTGTTGGAAGGAGTTTCCTGTGATGGACGAAGAGCGTATCGCGGCGATCCGGGCGCTGCCCAAGGTCGAGCTGCACCTGCACATCGAGGGCGCCGCGCCGCCGGGCTTCATCCGCGGGCTGGCGCAGGAGAAGTCGCTGCGGCTTGATGGCGTCTTCGCGCCGGATGGCAGCTACGCCTACACCGATTTCGTGCACTTCCTGCAGATCTACGAGGCCGCGACCTCGGCCCTGCGCAGCCCCGAGGATTACGCCCGGCTCACCACCGCCGTGCTCGAGGAGAGCGCCGCGAACGGGGTGATCTACTCGGAATGCTTCCTGTCGCCCGATTTCTGCGGGGGCGGTGATCTCGGGGCGTGGCGGGAATACCTGCACGCCATCCGCGAGGCGGCGGACGCGGCAGAGCGCAGCATGGGCGTCACCCTGCGTGGCATCGTCACCTGCATCCGTCACTTCGGCCCCGAGCGGGCGAAGCCGGTGGCGCTCTGCGCCGCCGAGACGGCGGGCGACTGGATCGTCGGCTTCGGCATGGGCGGAGACGAGAACAAGGGGCGCCAGAAGGATTTCGCCTACAGCTTCGACATGGCGCGCGAGGCCGGGCTGCGGCTGACCACCCACGCCGGCGAATGGCGCGGTCCGGGCGAGGTCGCCGACGCGGTCAACGACCTGCGGGTCGAACGCATCGGTCACGGCGTGCGTGCGGCCGAGGACCTGGCGCTGGTCGACCGGCTGGCCGAGGATGGCGTCGTGCTCGAGGTCTGCCCGGGCTCGAACGTGACGCTCGGGGTCTACCCGAAGCTCGGGGCGCACCCCATCGACAAGCTGCGCGAACGGGGCGTGAAGGTGACGGTCTCGACCGACGATCCGCCGTTCTTCCACACCTCGATGGCCGACGAATACGAGGCGCTGGCGAAGACCTTCGGCTGGGACGAGGAGGTCTTCGACGAGATTGCCCGCACCTCGGTCGAGGCGGCGTTCTGCGACGCGGACACAAAGGCGGCACTGCTCAAGCGGCTCGGCTGACGCGGGAGGCGCTTTCCCGGAAAGACGACGTTTCCGCCACGGCGCCCCGCATCGGGGCGTTGCGGGTGGCTTCTGCTGTCGCTAATCAGGGGGCGATACATGACAGGAGCATCGGGGCCATGAAGCAGCATCTTACCGTCGTCGACCATCCGCTGGTGCAGCACAAGCTCACCCTGATGCGCGAAAAGGACACCTCGACCGCGTCCTTCCGGCAGCTGCTGCGCGAGATCAGTCACCTTCTGGCCTACGAGGTCACCCACGAGCTGCCGGTGACCACCAAGCACATCGAGACGCCGATGTGCCCGATGGATGCGCCGGTGATCGAGGGCAAGAAGCTGGTGCTGGTATCGATCCTCCGGGCCGGCAACGGGCTGCTCGACGGCATTCTCGAGCTGGTGCCCGCCGCGCGGGTGGGCTTCGTCGGCCTCTACCGCGACGAGGAAACGCTGAAGCCGGTGCAATACTACTTCAAGGTGCCGAAGAACCTCGAGGATCGCACCGTGATCCTTGTCGATCCGATGCTCGCGACCGGCAATTCCTCGGCCGCGGCGGTCGACCTGATGAAGGAGGCGGGCGCCCGCGACATCCGGTTCCTCTGCCTGCTCGCCGCGCCGGAAGGGGTGGCCCGGATGAAGGAAGCGCATCCCGACGTCCCGATCATCACCGCCGCGCTCGACGATCACCTGAACGAGAAGGGCTATATCGTTCCGGGACTAGGGGATGCGGGCGACAGGATGTACGGCACAAAATAAGCCGCTGCGCCGCTTTACAGGCTGCAAGCCTTCATGCATGATTCCGCTCGTATCCGTGGGGGCATCATGCGTTTGAAAAGACTGGCGGTCCTGGCCATCACCACCGCGTTCGCGGGATTGGGTGCCGTGTCGGCCCAGGCACAGGGCATCACCACCATCGACACGCCGGCGGAAATGCCGCCGGCGAGCTTCACCGGCAAGCAGTTCGCCGACAGCCGGGGGTGCCTGTTCGTGCGCGCCGGCTTCGACGGCGCGGTGATCTGGGTGCCGCGCATGACGCGCGACCGCGAGCAGGTCTGCGGCTACAAGCCGACCTTCGGCAACACCCGGACCGCTGCGGCGCCCGCTCCGCAGCCTGCGCCGAAGCCGGTCGCCAAGCCCGCACCGGCACCGAAGCCCACGGTCGCGGCTGCACCCAAGCCGACGCCGGCCCCGAAGAAGACGGTCGCGACGCGTCAGCCGATGAAGACGGTGGCCTCGAAGCCCGCACCCAAGGCGGTGGTCCGGGCACCGGCCTCGAAGCCGCCCGCTGCGCCGCCGCCGAAAACCGTGGTCAAGACGATGCCCAAGGCGCCCGCCGCCACCGCGCAGCGGGTGATCCGGGTCAAGCCGGGGCAGGGCTGCCCGCCGGGCGCGACCGGGACGATCATGCGCGACGGCATGGCGGTGCGCTGCGGGCCGCAGGCCAGCCCCTATGTCACCGAGATCCGCCGCGGCGATGCGCCCAAGTCCGGCAAGAACGTCTATTACAACTACGGCAAGGGGAAGGGCAGCTGGGATGACAGCCGGCTCGACCTCGGCGATCCGCAGGCGAAGGTGAGCCTTGCCTCCCGCGGGGGCGCCACGCGCATCGTGCCCGACCAGGTCTGGGAAGCGCGCTCCGAGGTGCCGCCGGTGGTGCCGCGCGGCTATCGCCCCGCCTGGGAGGACGACCGCCTCAACCCTTACCGGGCCTGGCAGACGGTGGATGGCTTCTACGACACGCAGCGTCGCTGGACCAACACGGTGCCGCGCGTCAACGATCTGGCCGCGCGCCGGATAGAGGCGCGCGATCCCATCCTGCTCTACAAGGACACCGCCACGGTTGCAGCATCGACGAAGACCCCGGTCTACGCGACCAGCGGCACGAGCACGGCGCAGGCCGGGATGTCGCGCGCTCCCTTGGTCTCGACACGGTCGGCGCCGGTGAAGCAGGCGCCCGCTGCCACATCGTCCAGCCGCTACGTCGAGATCGGTCTCTTCACCACCCGCGCCAAGGCGGATGCCGCCGCGTCGCGGTTGCGCCAGGCCGGTCTGCCGGTGCGCTACGCCCGCGCGGGCGGAGATGCCTCGTCCAGCCGCCGGGTCGTCGTCGGCCCCTATGCCAGTGCCTCGGCGCTGCGGGGCGCGCTCGGTCGCGTTCACGCGGCGGGCTACGTGCAGGCCTACCTGCGCTGAGGCATCGCGACTTTACGGACGTGACGGCCCCTGACCGGCGACGGCAGGGGCTTTTTCGTGGGCCATCCTGCCCGTGTCGCGGCCTCAGCCGCTGCAGATGCCCTGTAGCCTGATCCAGTCGGCGTCGGTCAGCACCAGCCGCCCGCCGCCCTCGGCGTGCGGGTCCGACGCGATCAGGGCGCCGGCGTCGTCTCCGGCGGCCTCGCGGGCCAGCCCGTAGGCCGTACTGCGCATCTGTGCCCGGTCGAAGGCGCGCAGCAGCGCCTCGGTCGGGACCGGGTCTGGCGGTGCGTCGACCACCGCCTCGCTGTAGCTGTCGAGCGCGGATTCGGGCAGGCTGCCGGTGGTCAGGAGCTTCAGCGACGCCCAGAGCCCCGCATGATCGAGGAGCTCTCCGAACGGGTCGCCACGTCGGGCCCTGACCGCCTCGGCCAGCACGTAGCCGGCGGTGACGTCCGGGTCCTCGTAGTCCTCGATCAGCGCGCGGTTCAGCAGGATGATGCCGCCGGGCAGATGGGCGGTCTCCTCGACGCCGCCGGGCAGCACGACGAGATCGTCCTGCCGCGTCTCGCCCAGCGTCCGCAGGGCAAGGCGGCGCAGGGGAAGGCGGGCTTCCTCGGTCATGCAGGGCTGGCCCGCGATGTTCGTGATGCGCGACAGCAGCGCCGCGCCGATCTCTTCGCGCTTCACGGCGGGCACGACCTGCCGGGTGTGCTCGACGAGCGCGCCGGGCAGCCAGAAGGCCCCGCCGAGAACCAGCACGGCGCTGAGGCCGCCGACGAGCAGCAGCCGCAGCTTGCCGCGCCGGGGTCGACGCCGGTCGATGGCCCGCAGCAGCCGCTCGATGGCCTCGATCATCGTGGTCTCGTCCTCGGCCAGCTCGAGGGTCTCGCCGGGATCGCCGTCGGGATGGTAGATCGCCGGCCCGGGGCCACGGTTGGCGCGGCGGACGGCGGCAAGCGACCAATGCGCGAGCGCCCGTCCGGAGAATTCCGAGATCGTCAAAGACGCATCGCCCAGCGACACGATGACCTCGCGCCGCTCTGCATCGGGCTCGGGCCGCCAAAGGCCCGAGGCTTCCAGCCTTTGATACTGTTTGAGTGCCGTCATTCCGGGCTGCTCTGCCTCGTTCCGGCGGACGTTAGCATGGCCCGCAAGGGAGGGGCAATGCGCCGCGACCGATCTGGGGCACCGCATGTCGAAGCGCGGCCAGGGACGATTTGGCGCCAACCGGATATCCGGGCGGCTTTCGGCGGTGCAGGGGCGCAATTCGGCGCTACCACCCGTGCGTGCGAGGCGATATGCTGAGGTGGGCGGAAGAGGTTTCGCTCTTCTTTTACGGGAGCTGCACGGCGGCTCGGACGACGGCCGAAGGAGGCGCCTTGGATAATTTCAGACCCGATCCCGCCATCCGCCCTCCCGGGAGCGGTAGCTACGAGTGGGATCTCCGGATCGGCCGCTGGCAGATGAGCGCGGAACTGCGCAGTGTTTACGGGCTGTCCCAGGCCCCGGGGCATCCGGAGGAACTCTTGCAGATCGTGCATCCCGACGACCGGGATCATGTCCGGAGCGAGATGGCACGGGCGCGCAAGGCGACGAGCAGTTACGAATACGACTTCAGGATCCTGTGCGGTGACGGGAGCGTGCGCAGCATCCTCGACCGCGGGGTCGTCCGGCGCGAGGGCGGGGGCGAGGTCACGCATCTCTGTGGATTGCAGGTCGACGTGACCGACCTCATCGCGCGCACGGTTGTGCGCGATCCGGCGAACCCGGCAGACACGCTGAAGGCCGTGGACGACACCGACAGCCGCATCGGCGTCGGCGACGTGCTGGACGTGCTGTTCGACGATGCGCCCGTCGGTCTCGCGATCTGGGACCGCGACCTGCGCTTCGTGCGGATCAACGCGTTGCTCGCCGAGATGAACGGGCTTTCGCCCGAGGCGCATCTTGGCAAGACCGTGCAGGAGCTGCTGCCCGACGTGCGCGATATCGAGGGGCTCAATGCGGTTTTCCGCGAGATCCTCGAGACCGGCGAGGCGCATCGCGACGTGGAGGTCTCGGGCACGACCCCCGCGGCCCCGGGCGAGGCGCGATACTGGCGCGAGCATTTCTTTCCGATCCGGACGGACGGCGAGATCGTGGGGGTCGCCGCCACCGTCGAGGACGTGACCGAGGCGCGCCACGCGCAGGAGCAGATCGACGTGCTGCTGCATGAGCTCAACCATAGGAGCAAGAACCTCGTCGCGCTGATCCTCGCGATCTCGCGGCAGACGGCCCGCCATCAGCCCGAGGATTTCCTCGAGGTCTTCCAGTCCCGGCTCGAGGCCATGTCGGCGGCGCAGGACCTGCTGATCCGGCGGAACGAGGACGCCGTGAGCATGCAGGAACTCATCCGTTCGCAGCTGCCGCATTTCGCGCAGCTGATCGGCGACCGCATCCTGCTGCAGGGCGACCCCGACATCGTCGTGCCGGGCAACGCGGTGCAAGGCCTGGGCCTTGCCTTCCACGAGCTGACGACAAACGCGGTGAAATACGGCGCGCTGTCCAACCACGGCGGGCGGCTCACGATCCGCTGGTCCGAGCGTTCCGCAGCCGACATGCTTTGCATCGAGTGGCAGGAGCACGGCGGCCCCGTCACGGCACCACCGACCCGGACCGGCTTCGGCAGCAGCCTGACCGGCGCCATGCTCAAGTCGACGCTCGGGGCCGAGATCGTGGCCGATTACGCCCCGGAGGGGCTGAAGTGGCGCCTCGATCTTCCAAGGGGCTGCAATCGCAGCTGACTGGACTGCCCCAGGGCCGAACGCACAGGACACCCTGGAGGTGGGCGTCCTGCGGAAGGTCGGTCACGCCGGCAGATGATCCTTGATGGCGGGGTGGCCGCGCCTACCAGCGGACAGCGGGCGCCCATCAGCGCAAGCGCAACGCCCGCGCCGGAAGCGCTGCCGAACGGGCAGGCCTCACACCTCTTTCGCGCGAGTGCGCAGCTGGAATTTCTGGATCTTCCCGGTCGATGTCTTGGGAAGCTCCTCGAACACAACCCGCTTGGGCGTCTTGAATCCCGCGAGACGGTCCCGCGCAAAGGCGATCAGGTCGGCCTCGCTCGCGTCGTGCCCGGGCTTCAGTTCTACGAAGGCGCAAGGCACTTCGCCCCATTTCTCGTCCGGCTTGGCGACCACCGCGCAGAGCAGCACCGCCTCGTGGCCCATCAGCGTGTTCTCGACCTCGACGGACGAGATGTTCTCGCCGCCCGAGATGATGATATCCTTGGCGCGGTCGGCGATCTGCACGTAGCTGTCGGGATGCAGCACGGCGATGTCGCCGGAGTGGAAGTAGCCGCCCGCAAAGGCCTCGCGCGTTGCCTTGGGCGCCTTGAGATAGCCCTTCATCACGCCGTTGCCCCGGTGCATGATCTCGCC
Source organism: Salipiger sp. D13 (assembly GCF_003703915.1). Lineage (NCBI taxonomy): Bacteria > Pseudomonadati > Pseudomonadota > Alphaproteobacteria > Rhodobacterales > Roseobacteraceae > Salipiger > Salipiger sp. D13. The sequence goes on along the minus strand of NZ_ML112591.1, from coordinate 94,722 downwards.
CTTGGTCCCGCCGTCGGCGGCGATCACCGCCATCTGCTCGTCCATCACGGTGACGTCGTCCATGAAGGGCATCGCCACGCCCTGCCGCGCTTTCATGGCGGCGCGCTCGGGGCCTTGCATGTGGTCCCACGAGGCCTGCCACGCGCATTCCACGTCGGGTCCGTAGGTTTCGGTCAGCCCGTAGACCTGCGTGACGTTGAAGCCCATGGTCTCGATCTTGGCGAGCGTGGCCGGGGCCGGGGGCGCGCCGGCGGTGAAAACCTCGACCACGTGGTCGAAGGCACGCTTCTCGGTGTCGGGCGCGTTGACGATCATGTTGAGCACGATGGGCGCGCCGCCGAAATGGGTCACGCCTTCGTCGGCGATGGCGTCGTAGATGTTGTGCGCCGCGATGTCGCGGCAGCAGACCAGCGTGCCGCCCACCGCCGGCATCATCCAGGTGTGACACCAGCCGTTGCAGTGGAAGAGCGGCACGATGGTCAGGTAGACCGGGTGCAGCACGATGCGCCAGCTCAGCACCTGTCCCATGGCGTTCAGATAGGCGCCGCGATGGTGGTAGACGACGCCTTTCGGCCGCCCCGTTGTGCCGGAAGTGTAGTTGAGCGCGATGCTCTCCCATTCGTCCTCGGGCATGATCCACTCGAACTCGGGGTCGCCGGTGGCAAGGAAGTCCTCGTATTCGCGGTAGTCGCCGAAGGGCTTGGCGCCGCCATGCGGATCGGCCACCTCGATCACCACCGGGGCCTCGCGCTCCATCAGCTCGATGGCCTCGGCCAGATGCGGGATCACCTGCGGGTCGCAGAGCACCACCTTGGCCTCGCCGTGGTCGAGGATGTAGGCGATGGTGACGACGTCGAGCCGGGTGTTGATCGTATTGAGTACCGCGCCGCAGGCCGGCACGCCGAAATGCGCCTCGGCCTGGGCGGGGATGTTGGGCAGCAGCGTGGCAACGACATCGCCGGGGCGCACGCCGATGTCGGCGAGCGCCGAGGCGAGCTGGCTCACCCGCGCGTGGTACTCGGCATAGGTCTTGCGGTGAGGCCCGTAGACCACCGCGATCTGGTCGGGATAGACCTGCCGGGCCCGGCGCAGGAACGATAGGGGCGTAAGCGGCACGTAGTTCGCATCGCATTTCCCCAGGCCCGTCTCATCCGCAAGCCAACCCATGGTGTCTCCTCCCCGTGTCTCTCTCCTGACCGGGACTATGCGCAGGGACGTGCGCGGGGAAAAGCCCGGAAATGGGATTCCCGGCACGCCGACGGCCGGCTAGGCTGCGAGGCATGATCATCTCGCCGGGCCGCCGCTATATCTTCGTGCATATTCCCAAGACCGGCGGCACCTCGATGGCGGCGGCACTGGAGGCGCGGGTGCACCGCGACGACATCCTCATCGGGGACACGCCGAAGGCGCGGCTGCGCCGGGGCCGCCTGGGAAAGCTCAACGCCCGGGGACGCCTGTGGAAACACGCGACGCTTGCCGACATCGACGGCGTGCTGAGCCCGGAGGAGATCGCCGGGATGTTCACCTTCACGCTGGTCCGCAACCCATGGGATCGCATGGTGAGCTACTACCACTGGCTGCAGGAACAGCGCTTTGACCACCCGGCAGTGGACCGCGCGCGGGCGCTGGATTTCGCAGATTTCCTCACGCATCCCCAGACCGCAGCGAGCCTGCGCGCAGCGCCCTATGCCAGCTACATGCACGACGTGACCGGGCAGGAGCGGGCGACCGCCTACCTGCGGCTCGAGCACCTGGCCGAGGACATCGCGCCGCTGGTGGACCATCTCGGCTTCCGGCCGGAGATCGGTCACGAGAACGCCTCGGACCGGCGGGCGGACTATCGCGGATATTACGAGGACGAGACGGCGGCGCGCGTCGCCTACTTCTGCGCGGCGGACATCGAGCGGTTCGGATACCGCTTCTGAGCGGGCCGCCCGAACCTCGAAAGGCCCGCCTGCGGAACGGGCACGCCGCCTCCGGCGGGGATATTTGCAGCCAGAAGAAGTCCGGGGCTCGCGAGAGACAGGAAAGCCCGCCCCCTGAGGGACGGGCCGAAGCGCGAGGCTTCTCCTGGCGCGGTCATCGGCGTCCCCGCCTGTACCGCGCCTCCAGCTTGGCGCGTTAAGGTTAACAAAGCGTTTCTTCTGGCCAGAAATATCCCGGGGAGCGCGAGGGGCAGAGCCCCTCGTTTCCGACCTCACCAGCCGTGCGGGACGCGCGAGGTGTGCGCAACCTGCGTTCAGCGCACCGGGTCGAGCAGCGCGTCCCGCATGGTGCAGTCGCGCACCACGTCCTGTCCGCAGGGCACCGGCGCAAGCGACCGCGACAGGCACAGCCGCGCCTCCTGGATACGTCCGGACTTGCAGGTGATCGTCACCATGTCGGGCTCAAGCCCCGGGTTCGCCGCGATGAAGGCCTCTTCGACCAGCTTCGCGGGCAGAGTCACGGGTGCCTCGAGCTTGCGCAGGGCCGGGGGACGGGTGACGCTGTCGAAGGCCCTGCGTGATAGCGCGAAATAGTCGCGCGCCGCCAGCCCGCTGCAGGTGCCGTGTTTCTTCCACTGGTGCCAGGCAAGACCCGGTGTGCCCATGATGTCGGCCATCGCGCCGGTCATCGCGCGGGTTGGGGGCGTGGCGGCGGTCTGGCAGGCGCTCGGATAGCCGCGATGGTACTGCGGCCAGAGCCCGTGCAGGATCCAGCCGTGCGCCGTATCGCATTGCGGCGAGCCCCGCGCGTCGCCGGTCAGGGCGCACCACGTCGGCGACCAGCTCAGGGCCATCACGTAGTAATCGAAGTCGCCCGGCCGTTCGCCCTCGGCCCGGACGAGGGTGGCGGTGAGCAGCAGCGCGAGCAGCCAGCGCATTTTCTCTTCCCCTTTTGCCTCGCGATCACTATATAGCGCGCAAGTTCCCCGACAACGGTAACCCGTCCCGGACCAGATCCCGGGACCTCCCGGCCCGAAAACGGCCTGGGGGAGGGGAAGAAGAATTGCAAGGAGACGTAACGATGGCCAAACTGCTGCACCCCAAGGCGACCGCCGTCTGGCTGGTCGACAACACCACGCTGACCTTCAAGCAGATCGCGGATTTCACCGGCTACCATGAGCTCGAGGTGCAGGGCATCGCCGATGGCGACGTGGCCACCGGCGTCAAGGGCTTCGACCCGGTCGGGAACAACCAGCTCGAGCAGTCCGAGATCGACAAGGCGGAGAAGAACCCGCTTTACAAGATGAAGATGAAGTACAACGCGGCCGCCGTCGACGAGGACAAGCGTCGCGGCCCGCGCTACACGCCGCTGTCCAAGCGCCAGGACCGTCCGAACGCGATCCTCTGGCTGGTGAAGTTCCACCCCGAGCTGACCGACGGGCAGATCTCGAAGCTGGTGGGCACCACCAAGCCGACGATCCAGTCGATTCGCGAGCGCACCCACTGGAACATCGCGAACATGCAGCCGATCGACCCGGTCGCGCTTGGGCTCTGCAAGCAGTCCGAGCTCGACGCCGCGGTCGCCAAGGCCGCGAAGAGCCGCGAAGAGGTGATGACCGACGACGAGCGCCGCAAGCTGGTCTCGACCGAGCAGAGCCTCGGCATGGAGACCGAGCCGCGCCTGCCGAGCTCGATCGAGGGGCTCGAGACCTTCTCGCTCACCGATACGAGCGGGGAAAACGACGAGGAAGAAGACAAGGGGCCGAGCGATTACTCGGACGCCGAAAGCTTCTTCAACCTGCCGTCCTCGGATGAAGACGACGAGGATGACGACGACAGCGACGACCCGCGCCGCTGAGCCGCATCCGTCCTTCCTGACATAAAAGGCCCGCGGAAGTTCCGCGGGCCTTTTGGCGTTCTGGCGTGCTGTCAGCGATAGATCATCTCGACCTGATCGAAGGCTCCGTCCTCGAAATCCTCGCAGAACAGCTTGTGATCGTTCTTGAGCCGGTCCGCCGCCTCTTCGGCGAAGCGGCATATGTCGGCTAGGAACAGCTTGCGCGGGGTCGCGGCCTCCATGATCGAGGGTTCGACATCATAGTCGATCTGACCGAGGTCGTCCGACAGTGCATGGCTCTGTGCGAGCGCAGCACCGCATACGGCCGCATAGTCCTTCCACGTGTCATCGCTGAGTTCGTCGAGGTCTATGTCGTCGCGGAACGGAGCACGCTCGCGGGACATGAAGCTTTCCCCGTCGATCTCGACCGCGCCGTAGAAGATGTCGCCATGGGCGAGCTGCACCCGTTGGCCATGCACGATGCGGTCTGCGTTATCCCCTGCGTCGAACTGGGTCGGAGGCGTCAGGCCGGAAAGAGCCGAGCGGCGGGCACGCTTGAACTCGATGATGATGTCGTCGGTCGCATCCTTGGAGGGGCCTTCGATCAGCACGTAGTAGCGCGGCAGTCCGAGAGACGCGGTGCCTTGGCCATGCCGGATGCAGACATCCTTGACCTTCAGCTCCCCCGACCGCTTCGGCGCCTCGAAGCCCTTGGCCTTGGCGAGATCGTCGATCGCCTTCTGGAAGGTTTCTATGCTCGACGAGATCGGCTGCAGTTCGTCGGTCGGCTTGAAGCCCCGGCCGGTCGGATCGAGGTAGTCCTCACGCAGCCATTCGTGGCGTTCTTCCCAAGCTTCTTCGAACAGGCGGCGGATCACCTTGGGCGAGTTGTGGGTGCGGTAGCTTTCGTTCTTCTCGGTCGCGCGTTCGGCATAACGCTGCATCGCGTCGAGGTAACCCTTCACGAAATGCCTCACGACCTTGACGCGCTTCTTGCGCTTCAGCCCGCCCTCGGTCTTCGCGGCGATCCAGAAGCCGGTGGCGCCACGCTTCAGATCCCACGTGAAGGGGGCGTAAATGGCCTCGTCGAAATCGTTGACGCCGAAGATCGGGGCGCCGTTCCTGTCCGGCATCACACCGAAGTTCTCGGGATGCACGTCGCCGAGGCACATGACGGTCGGCATGTGGCCGTCGGTCCCGACCATGTCGCGGTAGAACAGCAGGGCGGTGCCACGGTAGAACTTGAAGAGGTCGTCGGCCAGGGTCTCGAACTTCACCTCGGTGCCGCTGGCGCGCTCTTCGATGCGCGTGGCGTGATCCTCGCGCAGCGTGGCGCGGACGTGCTCGCGGCGGGCCTGGCCGGTCAGCAGCGTCGGCGGAACCATCGACTCCCCCGAGGCCAATGCCTCGGACAGCCGGGCGAATGCTTCGACCTTTCCAGCCGCCTTGCGGACCGGCTGGATGTCGGCGCCGTCGGTCGTTGTCTTTGCAGTGGAGGGGGTGCCACCTGAGGTCTGCTTGGCTGAAGTGCTCTTGCCGGCCATCTGTCGGGGTTCCTGTCTGCCAGTTGCGATGCTCATCAACGCAACGACAGGCCGGGGCGTTCCCTGCGGTCAGACCCGCTTGCGGGCGTTCAGCGCCGCGGTGATCGTGCCGTCATCGAGGTAATCGAGCTCGCCGCCGATGGGCACACCCTGCGCGAGCGAGGTCAGATCGACGCGGGTTTCGAGCTGGTCGGCGATGTAATGGGCGGTGGTCTGGCCGTCGACGGTGGCGTTCAGTGCGAGGATCACCTCGGTCACGCTCTCGGTGTCGATGCGGGTGACGAGCTGCGGGATGCGCAGCTCCTCGGGGCCGACGGCATCCAGTGCCGACAGCGTGCCGCCCAGCACGTGGTAGCGCCCCTTGAAGACGCCCGAGCGTTCCATCGCCCAGAGGTCTGCGACGTCCTCGACCACGCAGAGCTGGCCGTTGGAGCGGCGCTCGTCGGCGCAGATCGGGCAGATGTCGGAGGTCCCGACGTTGCCGCAGTTGAGGCATTCCCGCGCCGAGCTCGCGACCGCCTGCATGGCGTCGGCAAGCGGTTGAAGGAGCACCCCGCGCTTGCGGATCAGGTGCAGCACCGCGCGGCGCGCGGAGCGAGGCCCGAGGCCCGGAAGCCGGGCCATCAGGTCGATCAGCGTGTCGATTTCGGTGCGGTCGGGCACGGGGCTTTCTCCGGCAACGCGCGCGACAGGCCCGGCGGGGCCGCCGGGTGCGCGTCGCCTATCGTGGACTGTACCTCAGAACGGCATCTTCATGTCGGCGGGCAGGCCGAGTTCCGAGGTGAGCTTCTGCATCTCTTCCTCGGAGCGCTGCTGCGCCTTGGCCTGCGCGTCCTTGATCGCGGCGAGGATCAGGTCCTCGACCACTTCCTTGTCGTCGCCGTTGAAGATCGACGGGTCGATGTCGAGCGCCTTGAGCTCGCCCTTGGCGGTGGCCGTGGCCTTCACGAGACCCGCGCCGGACTCGCCGATCACTTCCATCGTCTTCAGGTCTTCCTGAAGCTGGGACATCTTGCCCTGCATTTCCTGCGCGGTCTTCATCATCTTGGCCATGTCGCCAAGTCCGCCCAAACCTTTCATCATCGTATCGCTCCTGCTGGGCGGGCCACACGTCGCGGCCCTGACACTTGGCAGATGTTATCGCAGCCGCGGGATACAAGGGCAAGCAGCCGCCTCAGCGCCAGAGATGCGCGCGGCTGGCCAGCAGTCCCTGCAGTTTCGACAGGCTCCGGTTGAGCGGACCGGGGCGGGGCAGTGCCCCGCTTTCGAGCCGGTCGGCCACCACCTCGACGGGGCAGGGCAGGCCGGTCACCGGGTCGCGGTAGCGCGGGTAGTCGATGAGCGTGGCGTGGACCAGCGCCTCGAGCGAGGGGCGCCGCCCCGACAGGCGGCGGGCGGGCACCGGCCCGAGATCGCGCGTCAGCCCCCAGCCGGCATAGAACGGCGCGCCCAGCGTCGTGACGGAAACGCCGCGCAGCAGCGCTTCGAAGCCGGTGAGCGAGGTCATCGTCCAGACCTCCTGCACCTCGGTCAGCAGCGTGCCCATGTCGGCCCCGGTAACCGTGGCGTCGGCCCAGCGGTCGGGGCGATCCACGGCGCCCGGGCGCAACCCGGCCTGAACGTCGGGATGCGGCTTCCACAGGATCACCGCGTCGGGGTTCTCGGCCCGGGCGCGGGCGAGCAGCGCGGCATTGCTCTGCATCTGCGGACTGCCGAGCCGGATCGAGGCATCATCCTCGACCTGTCCGGGCACGAGGATGCGGTGGCCCTCGGGCAGCGGCGGCAAGCTCCCGTCAAGGTTGTATTTCGTGAGCCCGCCCGACACCAGCCGCGCGATCAGGCGGCGGGTTCGCTCCTGCTGGTCCGGGCGCAGCTCGGGTGTCTCGGCAATGAGCCGTTCCAGCCGCGACGGCCGGGTCGGATCGTAGTAGATGCCCATGTCGTCGGTGACCAGCGACAGCGGCGGGACCAGATCGGCGCCCAGCCCGCGCGACCGCAGGAAGCCGTCCTCGACCCGCACGGCATCGGTCGTGGCAGGCGCCTTGGCCGCCCAGACCATGCGGCGGCGGCCCGATTGCGCCAACGCTGAGGCCTTGTCCTCCGATGCCGCGAAGACAACAGGCTTTTCGCCTCCGAAGAAGCCCTGCAACGGCCTGCGCTTCCAGAGCCGCATGCCCTCGGCCACCCAGCCGTGCCGGTCCTCGCGCCATGCGCGCACCTGCGCCTCGAGCGCGCCGAGCACGTCCTCGAGCGTGGCGAGCCGGTCGCGGTAGGGATCATACCATCTGGGGTAGAGGATCATCGCCGCCGCGAAGAGCTGCGCCCGCGTGAGGGTCCGCTGCCGGCGGGCGATGGGCACCTCGTCCTCGGTCACCCCCCAGCCGGCATAGAAGGGCTGGCCGAAGACGCGCGGGCGATGCCCGGCAAGGATCGCCTCGAACCCCATCTGCGACGACACCGTGTAGACCGCGATGGCCCCTTCGAGCAGCGCGCGGGGTGAAACCGGATCGGTGCAGAGCGTGATCCGTCCCTGCGCATCGTCGGGGCCGAAATGGCCGGGGCGAAAGCCCGCCCGCGTCTCGGGGTGGGTGCGCAAGAGGATGCGCTGGCCGGGGTGCTCCTCCTGCGCCCAGTAGAGCATCTCGAGGAACCGGTTGCGATCGGCCCCCGAGGCGCGGACCGAGGCGTCGCCGGCGGTCTGGTCCACCACCAGGACGTAGCCCGGCTCCGGGACAGGGGCCTCGGGGTCGGTGGCGGAATACTTAGACAGATGGGCCGCGCCGATCCGCGCCATGGCGCCGCGCGCCCGTTCCAGCAGCGCATGATCGTCAAGCGGATGGGTTTTCAGCAGGGTCTCGAGATCCGAAGGCGCGCGCCCGTCGAAATGCACTCCGGTCCGGTCGATGAGCAGGCCCAGCGGCGGCTCCCCGCTGCGGCCCGGGTGGAGCGAGCGCAGAAAGGCGTCCTCGATCCGGACGAGGCCCGCGCCGCGCCGCGCGGCCACCGCCTCGCCCCGGCGGGCGTAGGGCGACTGCCCCCAGACCCCGACGAGCCCGCCCTTGCCGGGCAGGCCCAGCGTCACGCGGTACCCGGCGAGCTCGAGAATGCGCCGCAGCCGCGGCTGGCGCAGGAATCCCGCGGTGTAGACATGAAGACGCCGGGGGTTGTGTCCCCCGGCGTTGCCCTGTCCCTCGATGTGGTCGTGCAGGGTCAGCCTCCGCTTCCCTGCAGGGCGGTTGACGTCGTGGCCAGCGTGCTGACGGCGCTGAGCGAGCCGGTCAGGGCCGAGATGGTCTTGCTCCACTGGGCATAGGGGGCCTCGGTCACGTAGAGCGTGTCCTGGTCGCGGATGACGAAATCGCGCGCCATGAACATGCCGTTGGGCTGCGTCAGGTCGAGCACGTAGACCATGCGCTGCGCCCCGACGAGATCGGAGCGGCCAAGCACCTGGTTGGCGATCTCGGCGGGCTCGTTGCGGAAGATGAACACGCCGGTCGGATCCGCCGCCGTGGGCACGAGCCCGCCGACCTGCGCGATGGCCTCGACCGCCGAGAGCGTCTGGCTCTCGAAGGGCACGCGGGCCTGCGCCCCGGTCGCGCCGAGCGCGGTGAACGAGCGGGTGTCTTCCTCGACGAGGATCTTGTCGCCGCCGCGCAGCGCGATGTCGAACCCGGGGTTGTCGTAGAGATCCTGGAACCAGATCCGCTCGGTCTGCTGACCGCGGATCACCGAGATCTGCGCGATCTCGGGCTGGATGGTGATGCCGCCGGCGCGGGCGAGCATGGCGGCCAGCGTCCGGGTGGGGCGCTCGATGGCGTAGACGCCCTGTCCGCCCACGGCCCCCACGAGGCTCACGGTCGAGCCGTCGCCGGCCAGCCGGCGCACCTCGACCTGCGGGTCGGGCGTCTGGTCGGCGAGCTTCGAGGTGATGATGCGGCGCACGGCCTCTGGGCTGTTACCGGCGGCGCGGATGCGGCCGGCGTAGGGCACGAAGATGAAGCCCGAGCCGTCGACCTGCACCTCTTCCAGCGCGGTGGCATTGGCGGTCTCGGCGACGAGCAGCCCGTCGTCGACGTTTTCCCAGATGGTCAGCCCCAGCGTGTCGCCCGGGCGGATGGTGTCGGACCCCAGCACCGAGGCGTTGCGGAACTGCTCGGTGAAGCCCAGGGCGGGCACGACGGCGGTGGCGCGGGTGACCCGGTCGTTGACCGAGATGACGAAGGCGTCGCCCTCCCGCATGACCGATCCGGCGAAGATCTCGCGCTTGTTCGGGCCGGAGCGCGGAAGCGCGCAGGATGCCAGGATGGACACCGCAGCCAGAAGCGCGACGGTCTTCACCCATCTTTTGGGGACGTGTTTCACTGCCCGGTCTCCTCGACCTGTTCTCGTTCTGCCTCGGCTTTTTTCGATAAGCTAAGGGAATCCGGTTGCAAAAGCCAGTATAGGGCCCGCAGCCGCCTATCGGACCAGTTGCAACTGTTGCCGAGGGGCCGCGGTGCCGTGCAGGAGCGCGTCGTAGGGATCGTCGGGCGAAAGCATCATGTCGACCACCAGCCGCAGCAACTGGCGGCGCCCGCGCGACGAGTAGAACCCGCCGGGCACCTGGCTGGTTTCAAGCAGGTATCGGCGGTAATCGCGGTAGGCCCGGGTGTCGGGTCGCGCCGGCTGGGCGAAGAAGGCGGGCAGCGGCTGGTCCGACACGAACTCGGGTTTCGAATAGACCGCTTCGCCGAAAACCTTGAGCGGAATGCCCCGCCACAGCACCTGCTGCCCGGCGGTGGAGTTCACCGTCACCGCCGTGCGGGCATCGTCGAGAAGCTGTGCGAGCTTGCCGCCGCGGACGAAATGCACCCGATCCGAGACACCAAGACGCGCCGCGACCGCGCGAATGGTGCGCCGCACCGGGGCCCGGCCGTCCTCGAGCGGATGCGCCTTGAACACGAGATGATGGTGCTGCGCGGCCCCCTCGGCGAAGCCGGCGATTGCCAGCTCGATGAATTCGGTCATCGAGGCAAAGCTCGAATGGGCGCGGAAACTCGCGTCATGCTCGAGCTGCATCAGCACGAGGTGATAGGGAAAGCCGCCGCGTCGGATGCGCCGGGTCTCCAGAAGCCGCTCGGCCCGGTGCAGCGGCATCAGCAACAGCCGCTTGAGGTAGAGTTGGAACTCCTGCCCGACGCTCAGCGCCCGGTGCGGCCGGAAGTTGCGGTAGCCGCCGTTCCGGAACATCACGAACCAGTGGTAGAGCGCGCCGTAGAAGATGTGCTGACGCATGTCGCCCCAGTGACCCGGCGGCAGCGGCGCCTCCATGTCCGAGGCCGCCAGCGCGCCGCGCATCGCCGCGATGTCCATCTGCATCAGCCGCGAGTGCCCGTTCGCGCCGCCGCGCTCGTAGGTGACCCAGTAGGGTCGCATGTAGCCTTCCTCGAAGACATGTACGGTCAGGCCCCGGTCGCGGGCGGCGGCGATGGCCTCTGCGTGGATTTCGCGGGTGTCGCCGTAGAGCACGATGTCGGTGACCCGCTTCTCGCGGCAGAGCGTCGCGAAGGTCTCGGGCCAGGCCTCGCGCGGCGCGTCGAAGGGGATGTAGCTCGCGGGATGGAACCAGAAGGCGCGGTCGCCGGCGTTGAAGCCCACGCGCCAGACCTCGGCCCCGGCGCGGCGCAGCATGTCGCCCAGCCGGTGGAAGAACGGCCCGTGCGGTCCCTGCAGGAACAGGAAGACGCGGGTGGGGGCGGTTGCCTTGGTCATGTCATCCCGATATTGGTTTGCGCGATACGTCCAGACTAGCCGGGCTTTCCGGCAGAAATAAGGCCCGCGAACCGGGCCGCAGCCGTCGGGAGAGTGCCAGATGTTCACCGGAATCGTGACCGACATGGGCGAGGTGCGCAGCCTCGAGCAGGCAGGCGACCTGACCGCGCGGATCGGCACCGCCTACGACACCTCGGGCATCGAGCTCGGGGCCTCGATCGCCTGCGACGGCGTGTGTCTGACGGTGGTCGACCTCGGCCCCGACTGGTTCGACGTCCAGATCAGCGCCGAGACGCTGTCGAAGACCAATCTGGGCACTTGGAACGAGGGGCGCCGGATCAACCTCGAACGCGCGCTCAAGGTCGGCGACGAGCTCGGCGGCCACATCGTCTCGGGCCACGTCGACGGGCTGGCCGAGGTGCTCTCGATCACCGACGAGGGCGACAGCACCCGCGTCCGGCTGCGCGCGCCCGACGATCTCGCGAAGTTCATCGCCCCCAAGGGCTCGGTCGCGCTCAACGGCACATCGCTCACCGTGAACGAGGTCGAGGGCACGGTCTTCGGGATCAACTTCATCCCGCACACCAAGGAGGTGACGACCTGGGGCAAGGTCGCGGTCGGCGACCGGGTCAACCTCGAGATCGACACCATGGCCCGTTACGTCGCCCGCCTCACCGAGATGAGCTGAGGCAGCCACCTCCCCGGTGCCCTCAACGCCGGGCGCCGCCCTCTGTCCTTCTCCGGTTTGAAAAATACCCTCGGGGGTGAGCGCGCCCCGGCGCGCGAGGGGGCAGAGCCCCCTCATTCCGCGGGCTGGAACCCCACGATGAGCTGGCGAAGCCCGAGCGCCGCCCCGGCGAAGATCGCCGCCATGGTGACCGGAGCCGAGAACGCGAGCACGGAAAACGCCGACAGTCCCTGTCCGATGGTGCAGCCCATGGCGATCACCGCGCCGGCGCCCATCAGCGACGCGCCGAGGATCTGGCGGCGCAACTCGCGCGGGTCCTCGCAGGCCTCCCAGCGGAAGTGTCCCTTGATCAGCGACCCGAGGAAGGCCCCCGCCCAGACCCCCGCGACCGAGCCCACGGCAAAGGAGAGCGGCCGAACCGAGCCGGTCATCCACCACAGGATGGTGTCTCCGAGCGGCGCGGCGAAGCTGTGCGACACCACCGGCAGTGCCTCGAAGCCGGTGCGCGCGACCCAGGCCGTGCCGGCCCAGGCGAGTGTCACGCCCACGCCGACCATCACCGCCCAGAAGATGTGGCGCGGTGCCCTCCAGAGCGGCGCCGAGGCCAGCGAGCCCGCCAGCAGCGCGGCCCCGATGAGCGCCCCCACGAGGTTGGGCGACAGCCCGCTGACGGCGCCGAGGTGGTGGGCGATGCCGGGCGGCACGCCGCCGGTGACCTCCTGCTGCGGAAAGAGCATCGCGCGCAGCGGCGCGAGCGGCCCGGCCAGCACGACGAAGGTCGAGACCCCCATCACCAGCACGATGACGAAGCTGCGCAGGTCGCCGCCACCAAGCCGGGCGATGGCGCCGTAGCCGCAGTTGCCGGCCAGCGCCATGCCGTAGCCGAAGGCGAGCCCGCCGACGATGGAGGCCAGCGGCATCCACCGGATCGACAGGTAGTAACTGCTGGTGGCCTCGAACAGCCCCGCGGCCATGAGACCGAAGCTGCCGAGAATGGCGGTGCCGATGGCGATGCCCCACATGCGCATCCGCATGTCCGAGCCGCCGTAGAGCAGGTCCTCGATCGCGCCAAGCGTGCAGAATCGCCCCAGCCGGGCTGCGAGCCCGAGCAGGATGCCGCTGCCGAGCCCGATCAGCGTGACCATGTGATGTTCGCTCAACATCTCGAACATGCCGACTCCTCCCCCGGCCGCGTCGATGCAGTGACTGGAGAGTATGCGCGTGTCGCGGAGAAGACACAAGCGGCAGTCTGAATGTGTTTCCGTGCCGCAGGGGTAGCGCGGGGTCAGCCCGGCGGGATCAGTCCTCGTCCTGGCAGAACAGCTCGTAGACGCATTCCAGCATGCGCTTGGGCTTGTCGTCCGCGAGCCGGTAGTAGATCGCCTTGCCCTCGCGCCGCGGCACGACGAGCCCCTCGAGGCGCAGCCGCGACAGCTGCTGCGACACCGCCGCCTGGCGGGCCGAGAGCAGCTCTTCCAGCTCGGTGACCGACTTCTCGCCGCTGACGAGGTGACACAGGATCATCAGCCGGCCCTCGTGGCTGATCGCCTTGAGAAACGCGGACGCGGTGGTTGCCTTCTCGACGATGCTGTCGAGCTCGCGCTCGCTCATGTCGTCACGGATCACTGGAAGTGTCATGTTCATCACCCACCCTCCGCGTGTTCTGCCGGCGCATCCAGCGCCGCACTCGGATCGTACTGCGTGTGCTCCCGGAGCATCTGGGACAGCAGCGGCCAAAAGAAATCTTCGCCCGGGTATCCTTCGATCCGGGCCAATTCGTCCCCGTCTTCTAACAGAATGAACGTGGGGGTGAACAAGACTTTGCGGTCATACGCAATCCCGTCCGGCGGCCCCTCGCGCAGGTCTGCTCGCAAAAGCGGCGCGAACCGTCCCTCGGTGGTCTTGGGGTAGGCCGGGGCGATCTCGGCGTTCCATTGCGCGCAATAGGCGCAGCCGGCCTGCTCGACCATGAGCAGCCGGGTCTCGGAGGCTGCTGCCCCCGTCGTGACCAGCAGCGCGAGTGCGGCCGCCGCGATGGATCTCGTGAGTACCATGGGACACCGATTGACGAAGCTTCGTTCGACAACGTAATATGAATATGTGAATTGATCAAGTTGTGGGGGGAGGCGCCGTGCTTGATATCTCTTTCGCGGGCGCGGCGTTGGCTGGTCTGCTCAGCTTCTTCACGCCCTGCATCCTTCCGATGGTACCGTTCTACCTGTGCTACATGGCCGGCATCTCGATGACGGAGCTGCGCGACCATGCCGGGCTCGCGCCCGGCGCGCAGAGGCGGCTGCTGCTGTCGTCGGTGTTCTTCGCGGCGGGCGTCACCACGATCTTCGTGCTGCTGGGCATGGGGGCCACCGCCGTCGGGCGGGCCTTCGCGGACTGGGAACAGCCTCTGTCCTATGTCGCGGCGGCGATCCTGCTGGTCTTCGGGCTGCATTTCCTAGGCGTGATCCGGGTGCCTCTGCTGCACCGCGAGGCCCGTGTCGAGTCGAAGGCCGAACCGACCACGGTGCTCGGCGCCTACGTCATGGGGCTTGCCTTCGGGTTCGGCTGGACGCCCTGTGTCGGTCCGGCGCTCGCCTCGATCCTGATGATCGCGAGCGGCATGGGCGACATCTTCCGGGGCGGGCTGCTGCTGCTGGTCTACGGTGTCGGGATGACCGCGCCCTTCGTCGTCGCGGCGCTGTTCTCGGGGCCGTTCCTGCGCTGGACCGCGCGGCATCGCGACAAGCTGAAATACGTCGAGAAGGTGATGGGCGCGATGCTGATCCTCTTCGCGATCCTCATCGCCACGGATACCGTCAATCTCATTGCTCAGTGGATGATCGATACCTTCCCGGGCTGGACATCGCTGAGCTGAAGCCGAGGGAGGAGAAAATGAAAGCATGGATCGGGGCCGCCTTCGCGGTGGCAATGGCGCTGCCCGCCTGGGCGGACGTGGCGCCCATGGGCGACGACGGGCTCTACAAGGAGCCCTGGATGCGCGACACCTTCAAGGACCTGCGCGAGGATCTCGCCGAGGCCAACGCCGAGGGCAGGCGGCTGGTGCTCTTCGTGGAGCAGCGTGGCTGCATCTACTGCCACAAGATGCACGAGGAGGTGTTCTCGCTGCCCGACGTGGCGGAATACATCGAGGAGAACTTCTTCGTGGTGCAGATCAACCTGCACGGTGACACCGAGATCACCGACTTCGACGGAGAATCGCTCTCCGAGAAGGCGGCCACGCGCAAGTGGCGCGTGTTGTTCACGCCGAACATCATCTTCCTGCCGGAAGAGGTTCCGGAGGGTGCCGCCGCCATCGACGCCGCCGTGGCCGTGATGCCCGGCGCCTTCAGCAAGGGTACCACGCTCGACATGTTCACCTGGGTCGAGGAGAAGCGCTACGAGCTTGATAACGGTGAGGATTTCCAACGCTATCACGCGCGCCGCATCCAGGAGAGGGACGACGGGAACTTCGATTGAGCGCCGGATTTGCTGCGCGTGCGAACGAATATAATAATTCACGTCTGTGAATTTGATGTTGCGTCAACGGTGCACGGTCGACTACGGTATTCTGCAGCCACGGAGGAGACGGTCCCGCACAACGGGCGGGGCTGGAGGAGCCAAGGGAGGGAACATGAAACTTACTGGACTGACGATGGCGGGCCTGCTTGTCGCAGGCGCGGCCTTTGCCAACACGGTCGTCCCGGACGAGGTCTCGTTCGGCGAGTATGGCGCCGTCGAGGCGTCGCTGAGCGGCACCGAGGGCAATGCCGACAAGGGCCGCGAGATATTCTCGACCAAGTCGATGGGCAATTGCGTGTCCTGTCACCAGGTTTCGCAGCTGTCCGACGTGCCCTTCCAGGGCGAGGTCGGCCCGCCGCTTGGCGGTGTCGGGGAATATCGCAGCGCGGCCGAGCTGCGCGGGATCGTGGCCAACGCCAAGATGACCTTCGAGGGCACGGTGATGCCGGCCTTCTACAAGACCAGCGGGTTCATCCGCCCGGGCGACGGCTACACCGGCAAGGCGGCGAAAGAGCCGATCGAGCCGATCCTGTCCGCCCAGGACATCGAGGACGTGGTCGCGTTCCTGATGACGCTGAAAGAAAACTGACCCCTTATCCAGGAGAAACGGAAACATGGACTTCACACGTCGTGAAACCCTGGCCGTCGGCGGTGCCGCGGCGCTGGTCGCCATGCTGCCGAAGGGCGCTTTCGCTGCCACCACCGAAGAGTGGATCGCCGAGTTCACCGGCGGGGCGGAGATGGCGGACTCGGGCATCGACCTGACCGCGCCGGAAATCGCAGAGAACGGCAACACGGTGCCGATCGAGGTCAGCGCCGAGGGCGCTTCTGAGATCCTCGTGCTCGCCACCGGCAACCCCACGCCGGGCGTCGCCAAGTTCGCCTTCGGCCCGCTTGCCGCGTCGCAATACGCCTCGACCCGCATCCGGCTTGCCGGAACGCAGGACGTCGTTGCCATCGCCAAGCTGGGCGACGGCTCGTTCGCCAAGGCAACCAAGACCGTCAAGGTGACCATCGGCGGCTGCGGCGGCTGATCGGTTCAACCCAGTTTCAGGAGACAGAAAACATGGCAGAAGGTGTCAAGCCCCGCGTCAAGGTCCCGCGCAAAGCCGGTGCCGGTGAAGCGGTCACCATCAAGACCCTCATCAGTCACCCGATGGAGTCGGGGCAGCGCAAGGACAGCGACGGCAACGTCATCCCGCGCTCGATCATCAACCGCTTCACCTGCGAGTTCAACGGCGAGAGCGTGATCGACGTGACGATGGAGCCGGCGATCTCGACCAACCCCTACTTCGAATTCGAGGCCACCGTGCCCGAGGCCGGGGAGTTCAAGTTCACCTGGTACGACGACGATGGCTCCGTCTACGAGGAGAGCAAGGCCATCGAAATCGGCTGAACGACAAGAACATGCCCTGTCCTGCAGAGGTGCGGGGCAGGGTTTCCAAGGGAGGGAACCTAAATGACATTCAGGACGATGACGGCCGCGGTCGC
Source organism: Salipiger sp. D13 (assembly GCF_003703915.1). Classification (NCBI taxonomy): domain Bacteria; kingdom Pseudomonadati; phylum Pseudomonadota; class Alphaproteobacteria; order Rhodobacterales; family Roseobacteraceae; genus Salipiger; species Salipiger sp. D13. Next base: position 77,973 of record NZ_ML112591.1, on the reverse strand, counting down.
CATGCTGGCCCTGACCGCCCCGATCGTTTCGGCTGGCGGGGCGGATGACGACACGCTCACGATCAACGGCGATCTCGAGATCACCACCAAGGCCGAGGCAGCGCCGCATCTCGACGGCCACCTCGACGAGGTGATCTCGGGCTGGCACTTCCGGTCCGACGAGACGCAGGCGCTCGAAATGGACGACTTCGACAACCCCGGCATGATCTTCGTCGACCAGGCGATCGACAGCTGGAACACCGCCGAGGGCTCCGAGGACAAGTCCTGCGCGGATTGTCATGGCGATCCCGAGGAAATGGCCGGGGTCAAGGCCGTCTATCCCAAGTGGAACGAAGAGGCCGGCGAGGTCCGCACGCTGCAGATGCAGGTGAACGACTGCCGCGAGAACCGCATGGGCGCGGAGCCGTGGAAATACGACGCCGCCGCCGCGATCAACATGGAGGCGCTGCTGTCCTCGGTCTCGCGCGGGTTGCCGGTCAACGTGGCCATCGACGGCCCCGCCGCCGACACCTGGGAGAAGGGCAAGGAGATCTACTATACCCGTTACGGGCTTCTCGAACTGTCCTGCGCCAACTGCCACGAGCAGAACTACGGAAACTATATCCGGGCCGATCACCTCAGCCAGGGCCAGGTCAACGGCTTTCCCACCTACCGCCTGAAGAACGCCAAGCTCAACGGCATTCACTCGCGGTTCAAGGGCTGCGTGCGCGACACCCGCGCCGAGACCTTCAGCCCCGGCTCGCCCGAGTTCGTGGCGCTCGAGCTCTACGTCGCCTCGCGCGGCAACGGGCTTGATGTCGAAGGCCCCTCTGTCCGCAACTGATCCCATGTCACCCCGTGCGCGATCGCGTGCGGGGTGTCCTCGATACAATCCATTCACACATGCGCATGTGTGTCTAAATCAGTCAGAGAAAGATCCCTCCCATGATCTCCAGACGCGATTTTCTTCAGGTTTCCATGGCCGCTTCGGCGCTCGTGGGGGCCAGCGGCTTCGGTAACTGGGCGCGGCTCGCGGCCCAGCAGAGCCTGACGCAGGACCAGCTCCTGCAGTTCGATACCTTCGGAAACGTGTCGCTGATCCACGTCACCGACATCCATGCGCAGCTCAAGCCGATCTACTTCCGCGAGCCGGAAGTGAACATCGGCGTCGGCCCGAACAAGGGCGAGGTGCCGCATGTCACCGGTGCCGACTTCCGCAGGCTCTACGGCATCGACGACGGCTCGCCCTCGCATTACGCGCTGACCTACAACGACTTTTCGTCGCTGGCGAAGACCTACGGCCGGGTCGGTGGCATGGACCGCGTGGCCACCGTCATCAACGCCATCCGGGCCGACCGCCCCGACGCGCTGCTGCTCGATGGCGGCGACACGTGGCATGGCTCGATGACCTGCTACAAGACCGCCGGTCAGGACATGGTCAACGTGATGAACGCGCTGAAGCCCGACGCGATGACCTTCCACTGGGAGTTCACGCTGGGCTCGGAGCGGGTGCAGGAGATCGTCGAGGGGCTGCCCTTCGCCGCGCTCGGCCAGAACATCTTCGACGCCGAGTGGGACGAGCCGGCCGAGCTCTTCAAGCCCTACAAGTTCTTCGAGCGGGGCGGGGTCAAGATCGCCGTGATCGGCCAAGCCTTCCCCTACATGCCGATCGCCAACCCCGGCTGGATGTTCCCCGAATACAGCTTCGGGATCCGCGACGAGCACATGCAGGAGATGGTCGACGAGGTCCGCGCGCAGGGCGCCGAGCTGGTGGTCTGCCTGTCGCACAACGGCTTCGACGTCGACAAGAAGATGGCCGGCATCGTCAAGGGCATCGACGTGATCCTCACCGGTCACACTCACGACGCGCTGCCCGAGCCCGTGCTGGTGGGCGACACGATCCTGATCGCGTCGGGCTCGAACGGCAAGTTCGTGAGCCGCGTCGACCTCGACGTGCGCGACGGCCGGATGATGGGCTTCCGTCACAAGCTGATCCCGATCTTCTCCGACGTCATCGCGCCGGATGCCGAGATCACCAAGCTCATCGACGAGCAGCGCGCGCCGTTCAAGGCCGAGCTCGAGGAGGTGATCGGCCAGACCGATGATCTGCTATACCGCCGCGGCAACTTCAACGGCTCGTGGGACGACCTGATCTGCGACGCGCTGATGACCGAGCGCGAGGCCGACATCGCGATGTCGCCCGGCGTGCGCTGGGGGCCATCGCTGATCCCGGGCGACCCGATCACCCGCGAGGACATCTGGAACGTCACCTCGATGAGCTACGGCGAGGCCTACCGCACCGAGATGACCGGCGAGTTCATCAAGGTCGTGCTCGAGGACGTGGCTGACAACATCTTCAACCCCGACCCCTACTACCAGCAGGGCGGGGACATGGTCCGGATCGGCGGCATGGGCTACCGGATCGACATCACCAAGCCGCAGGGCGAGCGCATCTCGGACATGACGCTGCTCAAGACCGGCGAGCCGATCGACCCCGCGAAGAATTACGTGGTCGCGGGCTGGGCCTCGGTCAACGAGGGCACCGAGGGCCCGCAGATCTGGGACGTGGTGGAAAACCACATCAGGAAGATGGGCACCGTGACCGTGGCGCCCAACACGAGTGTCGAGGTGGTGGGCGTCTGAGCCCCCGCGCATCGAGAGGAGACAAACCCATGACGACAGACAAGAAAGGCATGTCCGCCTCGCGCCGTCAGTTCCTGACCGGCGCGGCAGCCGTGGGCGCTGGCACCGTCGCGGCGACCGTGAGCCGTGCGGCGGAACCGGATCCGCTCATCACCGAGGTTCAGCCCTGGGCGAGCGGTTTCGGCGATGGTGTCGATGCCACGCCCTACGGCCTGCCGATCCGCTTCGAGGATGACGTGATCCGCCGCAACGTGGAGTGGCTCACCGCCGACACGATCAGCTCGATCAACTTCACCCCGATCCACGCGCTCGACGGCACCATCACGCCCACCGGCTGCGCCTTCGAGCGGCACCACTCGGGCGCCATCGAGCTGAAAAAGGAAGACTACCGGCTGATGATCAACGGGCTCGTCGACAAGCCTCTGGTCTTCACCTACGCCGACCTCGAGCGCTTCCCGCGCGAGAACCACGTCTACTTCTGCGAGTGCGCGGCCAACACCGGCATGGAATGGGCCGGCGCACAGCTCAACGGCGCGCAGTTCACCCATGGCATGATCCACAACATGGAATACTCCGGCATTCCGTTGCGGACCCTGCTGAACGAGGCTGGCTATTCCGGCGAGGTCGAGGGCAAGTGGCTCTACGTCGAGGGCGCTGACGCGTCGTCGAACGGCCGCTCGATCCCGATGGAGAAGGCGCTCGACGACTGCCTGCTCGCGATCAAGGCCAACGGCGAGGCGCTGCGGAAAGAGCACGGCTATCCGGCCCGCCTCGTGGTGCCCGGCTGGGAAGGCAACATGTGGGTCAAGTGGATCCGCCGCATGGAAGTGATGGACGGGCCCGTCGAAAGCCGCGAGGAGACCTCGAAATACACCGACACGCTGGCCGACGGCACCTCGCGCAAGTGGACCTGGGTCATGGATGCCAAGTCCGTCGTGACCTCGCCCAGCCCGCAAATGCCGATCACCCACGGCCACGGCCCGGTGGTCATCACTGGCATGGCCTGGACCGGCCACGGCAAGATCAAGCGCGTCGACGTGTCGAAGGATGGCGGCAAGACCTGGGAGACCGCGCGTCTCGCCACCGATCCGGGCGACAAGTCGCTGACCCGCTTCTACCTCGACACCGAGTGGAACGGCGAGGAGTGGTTCCTGCAATCGCGCGCCATGGACGAAACCGGATACGTTCAGCCGACCAAGGCACAGCTCCGAGAGGTGCGCGGGCTGAACTCGATCTACCACAACAACTGCATCCAGACCTGGTGGGTGAAATCCAACGGGGAGGCCGAAAATGTCGAAGTCTCTTAATCTCTACCTCGGCACTGCCGCGGGCATCGCGGTGGTCCTCACCGCCGCCGTGAACTTCGCCGACCGAAACGTGGCGTCGTTTCCTGACAACCCGCGCAGGATGGCCGCGCTGCCGCAGCCCGAAGCCGAGCCGGCCGCGGTGACCGGTGGCGTGCTCGTCGGCGCGGCGCAGGCCGCGACCGCCGACGCCGATGCGACATTCGGGCTTGGTCGCGAAGCGCTGCCCGAGGAAGTGGCTGCCTGGAACCTCGACGTGAGCCCGGATGGTTCCGGTCTGCCCGAAGGTTCGGGCGACATCTGGACCGGCGAGGCGGTATTCGAGGAGAACTGCGCGGTCTGCCATGGCTCCTTTGCCGAGGGTGTCGACAACTGGCCGAAGCTCGCGGGCGGGCAGGGCAGCCTGGCCGACGAGGATCCGCTCAAGACTGTGGGCTCCTACTGGCCGTATCTCTCGACCGTGTTCGACTACGTGCATCGCTCGATGCCCTTCGGCAACGCGCAATCGCTCACGCCCGACGAGGTCTACGCGATCACCGCCTACATTCTCTACTCGAACGATCTCGTCGACGACGATTTCGAGCTGAGCAACGAGAACCTCGCCGAATTCGAGATGCCCAACGCCGACGGCTTCGTGGTCGATGACCGCGCCGAGACCGAATACACCAAGTGGCGCACCGAACCCTGTATGGAGAACTGCAAGGAAAACGTCGAGATCACCATGCGCGCCACCGTGCTGGACGTGACGCCGGACCAGGAGGGCGGTGATGCGATGGCCGAGGAGGCCGCCGCCGAAGAAGCCACCACGCCCGAGCAGGAGGCCGAGGTGGAAGAGGCCGCCACCGTCGCCGAGGAGGCCGCAGCCGACACGGAGACAGCGACGGCCGAGACCGAGGCAACGCAAGCGTCCGCGCCGATCGACGAAGAACTCGCCGCAGCGGGTGAGCGAGTCTTTCGCAAGTGCAAGGCCTGCCACCAGGTCGGTGAAGGCGCCAAGAACCGCACCGGTCCCGAGCTCAACGGTGTCGTCGGTCGCGACATCGCCGCGGTCGACGGGTTCAAGTATTCCAGAACGCTCGAAGAGATGGAGGGCGCCTGGACCAACGAGGAACTGCACGGCTTCCTTGCCGATCCGCGCGGTTATGCCAAGGGCACCAAGATGGCCTTTGCCGGCCTGAAGAAGACCGAGGATATCGACGCCGTCGTGGAGTATCTGCGCAGCTTCGATTGACCTTTGGGCGTCCGACGCCCTGCGGCGGACCTCGATCCAGACCCTGGCCCGGAGTGCTTCGGCATTCCGGGTCTTTTTCATTCTTGACGCCGGATGCGGCCTCCGACGCGGGTCGGGTATTCCGTAGTTGGCGACTGCCAGGCGAATGGGGCACCATGAATGTGGCGCCGAGGGGCGTCGGCACCGTCCGGTTTTAAGGGGCGGGGCCTCTTGAAACCTTTTCCGCCGTGGATTTCGCGGCAACCAATCGGAGCATTTCGCCATGACGTTTCGATCCCGCATTCTCTGGCTTGCTGGCCTTATCACACTGGCGGCCGCATTCGGCCTACTGCCCCGCGACGCCCCGACGGCAAAGCCACTGCCCAAGGCGGTCGGGTTCCGGCTCTGACAGCGGATTTCTCCCTCTTCTCGATGAGCGCGATCAGCGGGGAATGCATAGAGGGCGGACTCTGAAGAATCCGTAACCGGATGGCGGATAAATGCTGTCCGGACGAAACGCATTCTTCTCATTCCGCTCACTTTGGGCCTTTTCGCTCCGGCTGGATATACGCCTCCAACCGAGGGGCATTCCCCCGTCGCGACCGTCTCTCAGCTGGTTTCGCTGTCGCAGGCGCTCGAGGGTCTCGGATGAGATGTCGATCGCGCGGAAGCCGCGCGGTTGGCCGATATCGCCTTCGATCACCCCCGGGTTCTGGCGCACCTCTACGACAATAACGACAGCCTTTTCGTTCACGATCACAAGGTGAAACGCGGAGAGCAGACGTGACGCGAGCCGAATTAACGTCCTCTTTGCACCTGGCTGATAGGGCTCACGCATGCGCCGCGTTTCAGTCCCCCTCATCCTTGCCCTCCTCTTCGCGCTTCTACAGGCGGGCTGCGCCACGCCTCCGGACAGGTTGCCCCTGACCGGCGAAGCGGACCGCTCAGCACTGACGCGGGCGGTCATGAGGCTTGGAGTAAGCGTTGCTCCGGTCGAGGCAAGGCGCCTGTCCCTGGTGGCCTACGTCTATCCGAGAAAGCTTGCCCGTGGACTGACCGGATCTGATCCGCCGCTGGTGCTTTCGGACAAGGTTCACCTCGGGCTCAAACTGCCAGGGTTCTGTCTGGAGTGGGCGGAGGCGCTCTACATGCGCCTCTCGCGTGAGGCGTTCCGAACGCTCGAGGTCGACATGGCAATGTCGCCCGCCCGCCTCTGGCGGCCGTTCGAGCACAGCGGTGTCATGGTGCGCGCCTCGGGACGACCGTTCCGGAGCGGGCTTGTGCTCGATCCCTGCCGAGATGAAGGGTTGCTGCACTGGGCCCCCGCCGCGGATGACCGGCCATTTCGCTGGCAACCGCTTGAGCCGGTCCTCTGGGAGAAGAAATTCGGCCGAAAACCTTGGTGTGCGCGCGATCCGCTCGAAGCCGTGCTTCAGCGAGGGCAGGTGCCGTGACGGCGCACGCTCCGGTGATCGGGGTTGACCTGAGCGCCTACGGGTTCAGGTTTGGCGTGAGCCTTCGTGCCGGGGATCGGATGCGCAGGCGCGTTCGAAACTCTTCCGAGGTTCAAGGTCTCATGCCCCACGATCACCATCATCATCATGTGGATCCCGGTGCCGGCGACGGGCGGCTGTGGGGCGCGGTGGCCGTAAACCTTGGCCTCACGGTTGCACAGGTGATCGGTGGGATCGTTTCGGGCAGCCTCGCCATGATCGCCGATGCGCTGCACAACTTCTCCGACGCGATCTCGCTCATCATCGCGGTCGTCGCCCGCAAGATCGCGCGCCGTCCGGCAAGCTCCGACATGTCCTTCGGCTACGCGCGGGCCGAGGTGGTGGCCGCCCTGGTCAACTATACGACATTGATCGTGATCGGTTTCTACCTCGTGATGGAAGCGGTGCTGCGGTTCATCTCACCCGAGCCGGTCGAGGGATGGCTGGTCGTCATCATCGCCGGCGTCGCGCTTGCCGTCGATCTCGTGACGGCACTGCTCACCTGGACCATGTCGAAGGATAGCGTGAACATCCGTGCGGCCTTCCTGCACAACCTTGCCGACGCGCTCGGGTCGGTCGCGGTGATCGTCGCGGGCACCGTGATCATCCTCTTCGGCTGGACCTGGATCGACCCTCTCGTGACGCTGGTCATCGCCGGCTACATCCTGTGGATGGCGTTCTCGGAAATCGGTGGGGTGATCCGTATCCTGATGCTCGGCAGCCCGCCGGAAATGGCTCCGGGCGAGGTGTTGGAAGAGGCCGGCACGATCGAGGGAGTCGAGGGTCTGCACCGGGCACACCTGTGGCAGATCGACGAACATCGCGCCGCGCTGCAGGCGCATCTCGTGGTGCAGGAGGGAGCCTGGGGACAGGCTGACCACATCAAGACGGCGGTCAAGGAACGGCTCAAGACCAGGTTCGGCATCTCGCATGTGATGCTGGAACTTGAGTGCACCCGTCACGCGTGCCGGACCCCGGGGGACTGGGGTGACGCATGACAGAGGCCCGCTGGCCCTTGCGGCGGGCCATACCCGATACTAAGAATCTGGTAACGACCGATGACTAGGTATCACAGAACCATACAGGCAGGCGATTTATGAACGACCCCCACGAAATCTACATGAATACCCTCGTTCCCATGGTGGTCGAACAGACCAGCCGCGGCGAACGGGCCTACGACATTTTTTCGCGCCTGCTCAAGGAACGGATCATCTTCGTTTCCGGGCCGGTGCACGACGGCATGTCGAGCCTCATCGTGGCGCAGCTCCTGCACCTCGAGGCCGAGAACCCGTCCAAGGAAATCTCGATGTACATCAACAGCCCCGGCGGCGTGGTGACGAGCGGCCTGTCGATCTACGACACGATGCAGTACATCAAGCCAAAGGTCTCGACGCTGGTGATCGGCCAGGCGGCCTCGATGGGCTCGCTGCTGCTGGCCGCGGGCGCGCCTGACATGCGCTTCTCGCTGCCCAACAGCCGCATCATGGTGCACCAGCCCTCGGGCGGCTACCAGGGCCAGGCGACCGACATCATGATCCACGCCGAGGAAACGCTGAAGCTCAAGCGCCGCCTCAACGAGATCTACGTCAAGCACTGCGGCCGCACGCTCGAGGAAGTCGAACGCGCGCTTGAACGCGACAACTTCATGTCGCCGGAGCAGGCCAAGGACTGGGGTCTTATCGACGAGATCGTCGAAAGCCGCGAGGCAGCCGAAGAGGCGAAATCATAATCTCTTGTCCCGCCGCGACTGGCGGCGGGACATTTTCGGATTGTGGAGGACTGGGCGGTGTCCTATCCTCTGCTGAATCTAAGCAGCAAAATGGGCCTGGGGCTGGCATTCCGGCGCAGCCCTCGTGGGCAAGGCCTCGAAAGGTGTGATATGGCGACCAATAACGGCGGCGACAGCAAGAACACCCTCTACTGCAGCTTCTGCGGCAAGAGCCAGCACGAAGTCCGCAAGCTGATCGCGGGACCGACCGTTTTCATCTGCGACGAGTGCGTGGAACTCTGCATGGACATCATCCGTGAAGAGACGAAGGGTGCCGGTCTCAAGGCCTCCGAAGGTGTGCCGACCCCGCGTGAAATCTGTGAGGTGCTCGACGACTACGTGATTGGCCAGGCGATTGCCAAGCGCGTGCTCTCGGTCGCGGTGCACAACCACTACAAGCGTCTGAACCACTCGCAGAAGTCCTCGGACATCGAGCTGGCGAAGTCCAACATCCTGCTGATCGGCCCCACGGGTTGCGGCAAGACGCTGCTGGCGCAGACGCTGGCGCGTATCCTTGACGTGCCGTTCACCATGGCCGACGCGACCACGCTGACCGAAGCGGGCTATGTCGGCGAGGATGTCGAGAACATCATTCTCAAGCTGCTTCAGGCGAGCGAGTACAACGTCGAGCGCGCGCAGCGCGGCATCGTCTACATCGACGAAGTCGACAAGATCACCCGCAAGTCCGAGAACCCCTCGATCACCCGCGACGTGTCGGGCGAGGGCGTGCAGCAGGCGCTGCTCAAGCTGATGGAAGGCACCGTGGCCAGCGTGCCGCCGCAGGGCGGGCGCAAGCATCCGCAGCAGGAGTTCCTGCAAGTGGACACGACCAACATCCTGTTCATCTGCGGCGGCGCATTCGCGGGCCTCGACAAGATCATCGCGCAGCGCGGCAAGGGCTCGGCGATGGGGTTCGGCGCCGACGTGCGCGACCCGGACGCACGCGGCACTGGCGAGATCTTCCATGATCTCGAGCCCGAGGATCTGCTCAAGTTCGGCCTGATCCCGGAATTCGTCGGGCGCCTGCCGGTGCTCGCAACGCTCGAGGATCTCGACGAGGATGCGCTGGTCACCATCCTGACCCAGCCCAAGAACGCGCTGGTGAAGCAATACCAGCGTCTCTTCGAGATGGAGGATACCGAGCTCACCTTTACCGACGATGCGCTGTCTGCCATCGCCAAGAAGGCGATCGCGCGGAAGACCGGCGCACGTGGTCTGCGGTCCATTCTCGAGGAAATCCTGCTCGACACCATGTTCGAGCTGCCGGGTATGGACGAGGTGACCGAAGTGGTGGTGAACGAAGAGGCCGTGACCTCGGATGCCAAGCCGCTGATGATCTACGCCGACCAGAAAAAGGAAGGCACCTCGGCAAGCTGACGCCGAAGCCAGAATGAACACATGAGGCGGGGGAGACCCCGCCTTTTTTATTGTCTCGCAGACGGTTCCGTTCGGGTGGATTGCACCGGTTGCACGCTGGACCTTCCGCCCCGAAATCGCATATACGGGACAGGAAGATACCGAGGAGTCGTCCATGGGCATTCTGAACTCGCTCCTGAAAGCCGTGACCTGGTGGAACGGTGCCACGCTGAACACGATGATCTGGAGCAATCGCCACGGCACCCGTGTCGGCGAGGATGAGCAGGGCAACACCTTCTACCAGTCGAAGGATGGCAAGCGCCGCTGGGTCATCTACAACGGCGAGATCGAGGCGAGCCGCATCAGCCCCGACTGGCATGGCTGGCTGCACCACACCTTCGACGCACCGCCCACGGATCGGCCGCTGCCGCACAAGTCCTGGGAAAAGCCGCATATCGAGAACCTGACCGGCACCGCGCTGGCCTATGCGCCCAAGGGCTCGATCCGTCGCGAAGAGCCTGCACCGCGTCAGGACTACGAGGCGTGGAGCCCGGAATAACTGCATGACGACGTCTGCCACCGAGGTGCTGGTCGGCGGGGCCGTTCTGGCCGCCGCAATCGCATTCGGCGCCTACACGGTGACGTCGACGGGCTTCAGTTTCGGGGAAAGCGGCTATCCGCTCAGCGCCAGCTTCCGGTCGCTTGAAGGGGTGACCGTGGGCAGCGACGTTCGGCTGGCAGGGGTCAAGATCGGCACTGTCACGGACATCGCGCTGAACGCAGAGACCTATCGCGCGGACATGGCGTTGCGCATGAACGACGGGGTCCAGATCCCCGACGACAGCGCCATCGTCATCTCGTCCGAAGGGTTGCTTGGCGGAAATTTCGTCGAGATCAGCCCGGGAGGCTCGATGTTCTACTACGAGGCGGGGGACGAGATCCTCGACACGCAGGGCTCCGTGAGCCTGATCTCGCTGCTGCTCAAATACGTATCCGGGGGAAGCGGAGAATGATCAGGGCAACTGTCGCAGTCGTCATGGCACTTTGGGCCGGGATGCTCCCGGCTCAGGAAGCGGCCAGCACCGGCACGGGGGCAATCCTGCGCGGCCTCGACAAGCTCACCGGCCGCTCGACCGATATTGCCGTGATGAACGGCGAGACAGCCACATTCGGGCGTGTCGAGATCACGCTGGGGGAATGCCGCTACCCAGAGGGGGACCAGGCGGGCGATGCCTATGCCTTCCTGACCATCCGCGAGGCCGGAGAGCCCGAGCCCGTGTTTCGCGGCTGGATGATCGCATCGTCGCCCGCGCTGAACGCGCTGGACCACCAGCGTTACGACGTCTGGGCGTTGCGTTGCACCACAGCCTGACCGGACGCCGCGAGCGGCGTTCCGGCAAAATCTGCCTCATGTGAAAGCGCCTCGAGCAATCGGGCCCGATAGTCCGCCCGGTTGATCTCGATCCCGCCGAGCGACGCGAGATGCTCGGTCAGGAACTGAGTGTCGAACAGGCTGAAGCCTGCGCGGCGTAGCAAGTCGATCAGCCAGCACAGCGCGATCTTCGAGCCATCCCGGCGGCGCGAGAACATGGACTCCCCGCAGAAGGCGCCGCCCACCTCGAGTCCGTAGACACCGCCGGCCAGCTCTCCGTCCATCCAGACCTCGAGCGAATGAGCGATGCCGCGTTCGTGCAACTCGATGAAAAGCGATCGGATTTCCTGGTTGATCCAGGTCTCCTGGCGGTCTGCGCAGGCGTCGATCACGCCTTCGAAGTCCTGGTCCACGGTGACGCTGTAGTCGTCGCGCCTGAGGCGGCGCGCAAGGCTGCGCGAGATGTGCAAACCGTTCAGCGGGATGATCCCACGCTGGCGCGGATCGACCCAGAACAGCTCGGGATCGTCGCGGTGCTCGGCCATCGGGAAGATGCCCGAGCGATAGGCCCTCAGCAGGAGCTCGGGGGTGATGATGGTCATCCCCGGGCCCCCGCGGGCATGGGCTGCGGATATGCGCCGCGCCCCTCCATCACTCTCCCGAGAAAGGCTCCGTCGCGAGCCATTTCTCCAGCCAGTGGATGTTGTAGTCGCCCGTGTGGATCGCCTGTTCCTGAAGCAGCGCGTGGAACAGCGGGATGGTGGTATCCACGCCGTCGACGATCAGCTCGCCGAGCGCACGGTTGAGACGCGACAGCGCCTCGGTCCGGTCGCGCCCGTGCACGATGAGCTTGCCGATGAGGCTGTCGTAGTAGGGCGGGATCGAATAGCCCTGATAGAGCGCCGAATCCATCCGCACGCCAAGGCCGCCCGGGGCGTGATACTGGGTGATCTTGCCGGGGCAGGGGGAGAAGCTGGGAACGCGCTCGGCGTTGATCCGCACCTCGATGGCATGGCCGTTGATGAACAGGTCTTCCTGGCTGAACGACAGAGGGTAGCCCTCGGCCACGCGGATCTGCTCGCGCACGAGATCGACGCCGAAGATCGCCTCGGTGACCGGGTGCTCGACCTGCAGGCGGGTGTTCATTTCGATGAAGTAGAACTCGCCATCCTCGTAGAGGAACTCGATCGTGCCGGCGCCGGCGTAACCGAGATCGGCGATCGCCTTGGCGCAGGTGGCGCCGATGCGCGCGCGCTCTTCCTCGGTGATGCAGGGGCCGGGGGCTTCCTCGAACACCTTCTGATGGCGGCGCTGCAGCGAGCAGTCGCGCTCGCCCAGGTGCACCGCGTTGCCCTTGCCGTCGCCGAAGACCTGGATCTCGATGTGCCGCGGCTTCTGGAGGTACTTCTCGATGTAGACCTCGTCGTTGCCGAAGGCGGCCTTGCCCTCGGCCCGCGCGGTCTGGAAGGCGCGCTCCATCTCTTCTTCGTTGTGCGCGACCTTCATGCCGCGCCCGCCGCCACCGGCGGTGGCCTTGATGATCACCGGGTAGCCGAAGTCGCGACCGATCTGCTTGGCGGTCTCGACGTCGGGAACGCCGCCCTCGGAGCCGGGCACGCAGGGCACGCCGAGCGCCTTCATGGTGTCCTTCGCGGTGATCTTGTCACCCATGGTGCGGATATGCGCCGCCGAGGGGCCGATGAAGGTCAGGCCGTGATCCTCGACCATCTGCACGAAGCGCGCATTCTCGGAGAGGAAACCGTAGCCCGGGTGGATCGCCTGCGCGCCGGTGACTTCGCAGGCCGAGATGATCGCGGGCGGGCTCAGGTAGCTTTCGGGCGACGCGGCCGGACCGATGCAGATCGTCTCGTCGGCCATGCGCACGTGCATGGCGTCGGCATCGGCGGTCGAATGCACCGCGACGGAGGCGATGCCCATCTCGCGGCAGGCGCGGATGACGCGCAGCGCGATCTCGCCCCGGTTGGCGATGAGGATCTTGTCGAACATGGGGACCCCTTACTCGAGGATGACCAGGGGCGCGCCGTATTCGACGGGGGCGCCGTCCTCGACGAGGATGCGCTTCACGGTGCCCGCACGCGGGGCGGGAATGTGGTTCATTGTCTTCATCGCCTCGACGATGATCAGCGTGTCGCCTTCGCGAACCTGCTGGCCGACCGAGATGAACGAGGGCGCGCCCGGCTCGGGCTGCATGTAGACGGTGCCGACCATGGGCGAGGTCACGGCGCCGGGGTGCGCTGCGGGATCCTCGGGCATGGTTTCGGCCGCGGCGGGGGCGGCCGGAGCCGGAGCAACGGGCGCTGCTGCCGGAGCCGCAACGGCGGCGACCGGCGCGGCCTGCGGCGCCGCGCGGCTGACGCGCACGTTCAGACTGTCGTCTTCGCCGTAGTCACGTTTCACTTCCAGTTCGGTCAGCTCGTTCTCGCGGAGAAGTTCTGCCAATGCCTTGATGAAGGACACGTCGGCTTCGTGGGTGTCTTTGCTCATGCAATCCTCGCCGGTGATTTGCCGGGCCGATTTTTCCGTGGCCCCTAGATTGGGCGCTTATAGACAAAGCTTTTGGCCATGAAAAGCGACGGCAGCGCCGAAATGGCGGGCTTGCAGGTCATTCAGCTTGGCGCTCCGCGATCCGTGAACCGCGAAGAGCGGGGCCCGGGGCCAGGCGGACCCCAGGTGCGAATCAGGCCGGGTCGCGTGCTTCGGGCCGGAGTTGTATCGGCTCGTCGTCTTGCGGCTCACTGCTCGGCGCTGGCGGCTCTTCGTCCTTGGCCCGCGGATCCGGTCGGCGCCGCGACGCGGTGTCTTCTATCGCCGGACGTCGCCCCTCCGAGGCGTCGCTGTCCGGACCGTTCGCCCTGCGATCCTCTTGCAGCGATCTCGCCTGCTGCTCCAGAAGCGCCGAGATCTTGATTTGCATGATCGATGGTGGTGCGGTGTGGGCCTTCGGCTCGGGCTGGCCGCCGGGGGCATCATTCGATCCGGTGCCCGCCTTGGCCTGTTCCGAAATGGGTTGAACCCGGGTTTCGGCGGGCGGACCGTCCGGTGTTGCCGGAAGGCCCTGAGGATGCCCGGTGGCCAAAGGTGCCACCGCATGTGAAACACCTGTGAACTGCATGGATCTTCTCCATCAGAGACTGTGCCCCCACGACACGGATCATAGCATGTCAGGCAGTATCTGGCAGCGGAAACGTTCGAATTTTTCGGGGTTTTCCAAGACTTGGTAAACGGAAGCCTCGGGCTGCAAGAGGCAAGCGGCCCCCCGCTCAGGGAGGGCCGCTGTCGCATGGTCCAACGCGCGTTACTTGTTCGCGCGGTTTTCGATGAGGTCGTCGACGACGGATGGGTCGGCGAGGGTCGAGGTGTCGCCGAGTGCGCCGTAGTCGTTCTCGGCGATCTTGCGCAGGATGCGGCGCATGATCTTGCCCGAGCGGGTCTTGGGCAGGCCCGGGGCCCACTGGATGAGGTCGGGCGAGGCGATGGGGCCGATCTCGGTGCGGACCCAGGCGCGCAGTTCCTTGACCAGCTCGTCCGAGGGTTCGATGTCGTTCATCAGGGTGACGTAGCAGTAGATGCCCTGACCCTTCACCGGGTGCGGGTAGCCCACCACCGCAGCCTCGGCGACCTTGGAGTGCGCGACCAGCGCCGATTCCACCTCGGCGGTGCCCATGCGGTGGCCCGAGACGTTGATCACGTCGTCGACGCGCCCGGTGATCCAGAAGTCGCCGTCGGCATCCACCCGGCAGCCGTCGCCGGAGAAGTAGTAGCCCTTGTACTGCTGGAAATAGGTGCTCTCGAACCGCTCGTGATCGCCCCAGACGGTGCGCATCTGCCCCGGCCAGCTGTCGGCGATGGCCAGCACGCCCTCGGTCGGGAAGTCGTGGATCTCTTCGCCCGAGGTCGGCTCGAGCACCACGGGCTTCACCCCGAAGAACGGCTTCATCGCCGAGCCGGGCTTGGTCGCATGCGCGCCCGGCAGCGGGGTCATCAGGTGCCCGCCGGTTTCGGTCTGCCACCAGGTGTCGACGATCGGGCAGCGGCCCTGACCGACCTTGTCATTGTACCAGTTCCACGCCTCCGGGTTGATCGGTTCGCCCACGGTGCCCAGCACCTTGAGCGAGGATAGGTCGCATTTCGTTACGAATTCGTCACCCTGGCCCATCAGCGCGCGGATCGCGGTCGGCGCGGTGTAGAACTGGTTCACCTTGTGCTTCTCGCAGACCTGCCAGAAGCGGCTGGCGTCGGGGTAGGTGGGCACGCCCTCGAACATCAGCGTGGTGGCGCCGTTGGCGAGGGGGCCGTAGACGATGTAGCTGTGGCCGGTGACCCAGCCCACGTCGGCGGTGCACCAGTAGACGTCGCCCTCGTGGTAATCGAACACCACCTCGTGGGTGAGGGCGGTGTAAACCAAATATCCACCTGTGGAGTGCACAACCCCCTTGGGCTTGCCGGTCGAGCCCGAGGTATAGAGGATGAAAAGGGGATCTTCGGCGTTCATCGGGCGCGGCGGGCAGTCGGGCGCCGCGTGCTCCATGAGATAGTTGAGATCGACGTCGCGGCCGTCGATCCAGCTGGTCTGGTCGCCGGTGTGCTTGACGACGAGGCAGCGCACCTTGTCCGAGCAGTGCAGCAGCGCGGCGTCGGTGTTCGACTTCAGCGCGGTGCGGCGGCCGCCGCGCGGCGCGGTGTCGGCGGTGATGACGATCTTGGCGCCGCAGTCGTTGATGCGGTTGGCCAGCGCGTCGGGCGAGAAACCCGCGAAGACGATGGAGTGGATCGCGCCGATGCGCGCGCAGGCCAGCATGGCATAGGCGGCCTCGGGGATCATCGGCAGGTAGATGACGACGCGGTCGCCGCGCATGACGCCCTGGCTCAGCAGGACGTTGGCCATGCGGTTCACCTTGTCGTAGAGCTCGGCATAGGTGATGTGCTGCGCGGGGTCGCCCGGCTCGTCGGGCTCGAAGATGATCGCGGTCTGGTTGGCGCGGGCCGGCAGGTGCCGGTCGATGCAGTTGTAGGCGACGTTGAGCACGCCGTCCTCGTACCACTTGATGTCGACGTTGCCGAAATCGAAGCGGGTGTTCTTGATCTTCGTCGGCCGCGCCATCCACTCCAGCCGCTGCGCCTGCTCGGCCCAGAACCCCTCGGGGTCGCTGATCGAGCGCGCATACATCTCGTCATACGCCGCACCATCAACATGCGCGTGCGATACGAAATCGGAAGACGGGGGGTAGGTGGCCGCGTCGGTTTGAACGTCGTCTTTCATGAAGATCCTCCCTCGATCTCTGTCTCTCGTCTGCCGCAGCGCGGCATTTCCTGTCCCTGCTTGAATAATACGCGAGATCGAAAATTTTGGAATAACTATCGGTAAAGCATCATTTTATTTGTAAACAATTTTCGTTAGCGCACTTCTGTTTGTAAACAAAATTTGGATCTCAGAAAAATCCTGCGCGGTTTCAAGGGAATTTCGCCCAAACCGTGTAAAGCCCGGGGAGGCTGCGGACCTTCGGGCGAAGAGTGGCACGGTGCCAGCTCCGGGTGTGACAATATGCCGTGGTATACTTTGGTATGCTGGCGCGCCTGAAATGAGGGGCGAGCTGACGGTGTCGACTCGGGATCGGGGTTGCGCAAGCGGCGCGATCCTC
Source organism: Salipiger sp. D13 (assembly GCF_003703915.1). Taxonomy (NCBI): domain Bacteria; kingdom Pseudomonadati; phylum Pseudomonadota; class Alphaproteobacteria; order Rhodobacterales; family Roseobacteraceae; genus Salipiger; species Salipiger sp. D13. Next base: position 61,188 of record NZ_ML112591.1, on the reverse strand, counting down.
TACGCTCGCGTCACGAAAAGGTGAAAATCACCGCGGACCGACAGATCCAAACGGGAGGACCAGCCACATGTCACGCATTTTCACGACGCTCTGCGTCGGCGCACTCACCACCGCCTTCGCCACCGAGGCGATGGCGACGGAATGGAACGTCTCGCTCTGGGGCAAGCGTCGCGCCTTCACCGAGCACATCCACAAGCTCGCGGAGCTCGTCGAGGAAAAGACCGACGGCGACTTTACCATGAACATCTCTTACGGCGGCCTGTCGAAGAACACCGAGAACCTCGACGGCATCTCGATCTTCGCCTTCGAGATGGCCCAGTTCTGCGCCGGCTACCACCCCGACAAGAACCGCGCGATCACCGTGCTCGAGCTGCCGTTCCTCGGGGTCGACACGCTCGAGGAAGAGGTTGCCGTCTCGAACGCGGTCTACGCCCATCCGGCGGTGCAGGAGGAAATGGCGCAGTGGTCGGCCAAGCTGCTGATGCCGACGCCGATGCCGCAGTACAACCTCGTCGGCACCGGCGAGCCGCGCAACGAGCTGGCGGACTTCGACGGCATGCGGGTGCGGGCGACGGGCGGTCTCGGCCGTGCCTTCGAGGCAGTCGGCGCCGTGCCGACCTCGATGACCGCGTCGGAAGTCTACCAGGCGATGGAATCGGGCGTCATCGACACCGCCGCCTTCGCCCAGCACGCGCACCTGAGCTTCGGCACCATCAACGAGGCCGACTGGTGGACCGCCAACCTCAACCCCGGCACGGTGAACTGTCCGGTGGTGGTGAACACCGACGCCTACGAATCGCTGTCGGATGCCGAGCGCGAGGCGCTCGACAGCTCCGTGCCCGAGGCGATCGACTACTACCTCGAGAACTACGGCGAGCTGCTCGCCAAGTGGGACAGCGTGCTCGAGGAGAAGGGTGTCGAGAAGGTGATGATCTCGGACGAGGAACTGGCGAAGTTCAAGGACATCGCCGGCACCCCCACGCATGAGGCGTGGATCGAGGAAATGGGCGCGCAGGGCCTGCCCGCGCAGGAGCTCTACGACCTCGTGACGAGCACCCTCGAGGAAACCCGCGCCTCCAACTGAGCGCGATCATGGGCAATGCGGCGCCCGGGGGAAGCTCCGGGCGCCGAGTGCATTTTCGGCCCCGGGCGGGACACGGGGCTTTCGGGACAGGAAAGGGACAGCCATGGCCGGACAGTCCGCCGTGCTCTCCGACGACACCACCATCAGCCGGCTCGACCGGACGCTCGAGCATCTCGAGCGGGCGATGGCCTTCATCTCGGGACTTGGGGCCTTCGCGCTCATGGTTCTCGCGGTGGTGTCGGTCGGAGGGCGAGAGTTCTTCAACGAGCCGCTGCGGGGCTATGTCGACTGGATCGAGGCGGCGATGCCGCTCATCGCGATCTTCGGCATCTCCTACGTGCAGCGCAACGGTGGGCATATCCGCATGGACATCCTGGTGGGCAAGCTGCACGGTCGGGCGCTGTGGCTCGCCGAACTGATCACCACCTTCGGGATCTTCGTGCTGATGGTCGGGCTGGTGTGGGGCACCTGGGCGCACTTCGACCGCAGCTTCGATTTCGCCGCGCCGATGTGGTCGCGCGATTCCACCATCGACCTCGGGCTGCCGATCTGGCCCGCCAAGCTGATCGTGCCGGTGGCCTTCTCGGTCATGGTGCTGCGGCTGGTGATCCAGCTGTGGGGCTACGGCCGGGCGCTGGTGCTGGGGCTCGAGGCGCCGCCGGCGGTGCCGCTGGTCCAGAGCGTCGCGGATCAGGCCGCGGCAGAGGCAGAGCATATCTCGGGGCATGACCAATGACATCCATCGAAATCGGCCTGTGGGTCACGGGCGGCCTTTTCCTCATGGTGGTGCTGGGCATGCGGGTGGCCTTTGCCGCGGGCCTGGCCGGGCTGCTGGGGCTTGTCTGGATCTTCTGGGAGAAACGCGACTACGATCCCGAGATGATGGGCTGGGCGATCTCGGTCGCGGTCAAGACGGCGGGGCAGGTGCCCCACGGCAAGGTCGCGAGCCAGGCGCTGAGCCTCATCCCGACCTTCATCCTGATCGGCTACCTCGCCTATTACGCGGGGCTCACCAAGGCGCTGTTCGAGGCTGCCAAGCGCTGGCTGGCGTGGGTGCCAGGCGGGCTTGCGGTCTCGACCGTCTTCGCCACGGCGGGTTTCGCGGCGGTCTCGGGCGCCTCGGTGGCAACCTCGGCGGTCTTCGCCCGCATCGCGATCCCCGAGATGCTCAAGATCGGCTACGACAAGCGCTTCGCGGCGGGCGTCGTGGCGGCGGGCGGCACGCTGGCCTCGCTCATCCCGCCCTCGGCGATCCTCGTGATCTATGCCATCATCGTCGAGCAGGACGTGGGCAAGCTGCTGCTGGCGGGCTTCGTGCCGGGCGCCTTCTCGGCGGTGGTCTACGGAGCGCTGATCATCGGCCTCGCGATGACGATCAAGGGCTTCGGCCCGCCGGTGCGCGGCTTCACCTGGGGCCAGCGCTTCGCATCGCTGCCGCCGGCGCTGCCCATCGTGGCGGTGGTCGTGATCATCATCTTCTTCGTCTACAACCCTTTCGGCGATGCTTGGGGCACGCCCACCGAGGGCGGGGCGGTCGGTGCCTTCATCATCTTCGTGATGGCGCTGCTGCACGGGATGCGCGGCGCCGAGCTGAAGGATGCGCTGATCGAGACCGCGAAACTGTCGATCATGATCTTCACGATCATCTGGGGCGTGCTGATCTACGTGCGGTTCCTCGGCTTCGCGGACTTGCCCTCGGCCTTCGCGGACTGGATTTCGTCGCTGCACTACCCGCCGATGGTGATCCTGATCTGCATCCTGCTGGCCTACGCGGTGCTGGGCATGTTCATGGACGCCATCGGGATGCTGCTGCTGACCCTGCCGGTCGTCTACCCGGCGGTCATGGCGCTGAACGGGGGCGAGGACGTGGCCGCCGTCGACAGCACCTTCGGCATGTCCGGCGAGATGTGCGCGGTGTGGTTCGGCATCCTCGTGGTGAAGATGGCCGAGTTCTGCCTGATCACGCCGCCCATCGGGCTCAACTGCTTCGTGGTTGCGGGCGTGCGCCCGGACCTGTCGGTGCAGGACGTGTTCCGGGGCGTGACGCCGTTCTTCATCGCGGACGCGGTGACCATCGCGTTGCTGGTGGCCTTCCCGTCGATCGTGCTCTGGCTGCCGTCTCTGGCATGAGCCGCATCGACGGCGGACTCCTTCGACCCTGACCGGCGCAAGGAGGGCGGCGGCGCAGACCGGGGAACCGGCGCGCCGCCACCGCGCGTTCGAGCGGCTTGGCCGGGTGTCAAGGGCCTTTCCGCCGGGGTGGAACCTTTTTCTCTTCAGCTGCGTTGAGAAGCAGAACCGCCGGCGAGGGCGCGGGCGGGCCACATTATCAGGAAGTCATGACAGGCGGGTGCGCGGACAGCGCTCCCGGCGGGGGCGTCAGGCCACCGCACGCTGACGTCATGTCTTCCGCGCAGTTAAGGAGACTTCGCAATGGAGTTCATTCTCGGTTTCATCGTTCTCGTGCTCGACATCTGGGCCATCGTGTCGATCCTCAGCTCCGGCGCAAGCACCGGGTCCAAGGTGCTCTGGGTGCTGCTCATCCTTATCCTGCCGGTCCTTGGCTTCATCATCTGGCTCATCGCAGGGCCGAAATCCGCGCGGTCACCCGCCTGACGCATTCATGCCGGCCCCTCCCGGGCCGGCCCCATCGGAGGACATAGCAATGCTTTACTGGGCCATTCTCTTCTTCGTTGTCGCCATCGTCGCAGCGGTCTTCGGCTTCGGCGGGATCGCCTCGGCATCGGCCGGGATCGCACAGATCCTGTTCTTCATCTTCCTCGTGCTGTTCGTGGTCGCGATCGTCATGCGGCTCGTGCGCAAGGCGTGACGCTGGAACGACAGAAGCCGCAGCCTGAAAAGGCCGCGGCTTTCAGACCCCGGTAAGGGGGTGCGCAAGAAGGCGAAATTCCTCAGGCTTTGAGGGTCTCGGTGGACGAGAAGAACATTGCCTGGCTCACCGCCGAACTCACCTGCTCTTCGGAGTAGGGCTTCGAGATCAGGAAGGCGGGTTCCGGTCGTTCGCCGGTAAGAAGACGCTCGGGGAAGGCAGTGATGAAGATCACCGGACGGTCGCCGAGTTCTCCGAGGATGTCGTTCACCGCGTCGATGCCCGAGGAGTTGTCGGCAAGCTGGATGTCGGCAAGGATGAGATCCGGCTTTTCCTTCTTGGCGAGGTCGATAGCAGCGTCGCGAGTACGTGCGACACCGGTAACGCGGTGGCCGAGGTCGGCAACGATGCTTTCGAGGTCCATCGCGATGATGGCTTCGTCCTCGATGATGAGCACGCGGCCCGAGACGGCGTCGGCCATTTCCTGGCGGGCAAGGCTCACGAGCTGTTGCGCTTCGCTGTGTTCGATCTGCATGATCTCGGATACTTCGTCGAGGGTGAAGTCCTCGATCGTGTGCAGCAGCAGGGCCTCGCGGCTGTTGGTGGTGAGTTTCGAAAGCCGTGCCTGCGCCTTGGCGAGCGCGCCCGTGCCTTCGTCGACGACCGGCGCGCCGGTGGTGATCCAGATACCGTGGAAGACGCGGAAGAGGCCGACCTTCGCGGAACTCGACTCCGCCGCGGTGCTGCGATCGGCGAGAATGGCCTCCAGCGTTGCGGCGGCATAATTGTCGCCGGTGGTCTGACTGCCCGTCAGAGCGCGTGCATAACGCCGAAGATACGGAAGCGCTGCTCCAATGGCCTGACTCAGGTCACCCGTTGTCATATCAAACGTCCTTTTTTCGATTTTTTCGGGAACCAAACGTTCAGATGCCGCATTGGTTCCTGACAACGGGAAAATAATGTTCGGGCGCGGCAGAAAAAAGAGCAAGGAACAAGATGGGTCACACGCGGAGAAAAGAGAATGGGTCAGAGGCGATCGACGAGAACCTGAAGCGGGTTTACGAAGACATGCTTGACGAAAAGGTTCCAGATCGGTTCCTCGACCTGATCGCCCAGCTACGGGCGCAAGACGATCAGGACGACTCGTCCGGCGGAGAGGCGAAATGAGCGATGATCCCCGCGACGAAATCGTCGAACACCTGCCGGCGCTGCGAGCTTTCGCGCTCTCGCTGACGCGCAACGGCGCGGTGGCCGACGACATGGTTCAGGACACGCTGGTCAAGGCGTGGTCCAAGATCAACACGTTCGAGAAGGGCACGAACATGCGTGCCTGGCTCTTCACCATTCTGCGCAACACCTACTACTCGAACCGCCGCAAGGCGGGGCGCGAGGTGTCGGATGCCGAGGGTATCTTCACCGAGAGCCTGTCCGAGAAGCCGGCGCACGACGGGCGTCTGCAGATGGCCGATTTCCGTCGCGCCTTCGTAAAGCTGACCGACGAACAGCGCGAAGCGTTGATCCTTGTCGGCGCGCAGGGTTTCTCCTACGAAGACGCTGCCGAGACCTGCGGGGTCGCGGTCGGCACGATCAAGAGCCGCGTGAACCGCGCGCGTGCAAGATTGTCCGAACTCCTGCACCTCGAGGGTGAAGAGGGGCTCGAGATGACGGACCAGGCGACAATGGCCGTGGTTTCCGGCGGACGTCCGGCCGCCCGGTAAGCCGAAGGGCGCTGGCTGCGCCCTCGGGAGCAGAATAGGGGAAGCGAACATTCTGGCATGACCCACGCAGACGGATCGCGCCTGCGCCCGATGGGGCTCGCGGCGCGCATGATCCTGTTCCTCACGCTCGCGCTGGTTCCGATCGGTGTCGTTGCGTATTTTCAGACGGCGAAGCTGCAACAGGAGACACGTCTCCGGTCGCAGCTTTCGCTTGTTGCGCTGACCGAAGCCGCGGCCCTTGGCGAGCGGGAAACGATCCTGCGTGCGCTCGGCAGCGCGCAGGCGCTTGGCGCTACCGTGGGGCAGGCGCTGCTCGAAACCGGCGATACCGAGGCCTGCGGGCGACGGCTTGCCACCTATCTCGAGACGTCCCCGGGCTATTCCTTCGTGACCGTGCTGACGGCCGATGGCCGGCTTCCCTGCACCTCGCGGGGCGAAGAGCTCGACATTGCCGATTTCCAACATCTCAGCGGGCTGCTCGAAGAGCCGCGGTCGGTTGCCTACCTCAACCGCGAAGGCCCGCTCAGCAACCGTTCGGTGATCGTCGTCGGCGAGCCCTTCTTCACCGACGGCGAACTGGCGGGCTACATGCTCCTGTCGGTGCCCTCGGCGCTCCTGCCGCGTGACGAGGGCCGGAATGCCCAGTCGCCGCAAGCGCCCGAGGATTTCCGCGACATCGTCTTCTTCAACAACCGCGGCGAGGTGCTGTCTTCGCGCGCGGGCCTCGATGACGTCGCCGATCTTCTTCCGGCGGATCTCGAACTGCGCAGCCTGATCGGCGGCGGCGCGCAAAGCTTTGCCGCGCGCAGCGCCGATGGTGAAACCCGGGTCTATGCCGCCGCCCCGCTCGTGCCGGGCATGGTGCACGCGCTCGGTGTCTGGAACCACGACAACGCCGAGGCGGAGGCCATCACGGTGAGCAATGTCGCCAAGGCGCTGCCACTGCTGATGTGGGCCGCGTCGGTCATCGTCGCATTCCTTGCGGTGAACCGACTGGTGATCCGGCACATCAAGCGGCTGTCGCGGCGGATGCGGACCTTTGCCCGCACCCGGCGCATCCCCGAGCATCGCAGCACGCTGGTGATGCCGGCGGAACTCGCGGACATGGAGGACGATTTCCTCGACATGGCCGACGGGATCCTGCGCGACGAGGCGCAGCAGGAGAACGCGCTGCGCGAGAAGACAATCCTGCTCAAGGAGGTGCACCACCGGGTCAAGAACAACCTGCAGCTCATCTCCTCGATCATGAACATGCAGATCCGGCAGTCGCGCGAGCGCGAGACCCGCTTCGTGCTGCACCGGCTGCAGGATCGCATCCGCAGCCTCGCCACGATCCACCGCAACCTCTACCAGACCGAGGATCTCGGGCACGTGAACGCCGGCGTGCTGCTGACCGACCTCGTGCAGCAGATGACCCAGATGATCGAGATCAGCGGTCGCGCGGTGCAGGTCGAGCGCGACCTTGCCGATATCGAAGTGGTGCCCGACCAGGCGGTCCCGCTGTCGCTGCTGACCGCCGAGGCCCTGACAAACGCGCTGAAATACGGCGCCGCGCCCGATGGCGACGCGCAGGCCCGGGTCATGGTGAGCTTCCGGCATGACGGCCAGGGCAACGCCGTGCTCGAGATCCGCAACTCGGCGGGTCCCGAGGGACGCACCAGCGATGACGAGGATCTGGAAGTCGAACCGGCCGGGCTCGGGGCGCGGCTGATCCAGGCATTCGCGACGCAACTTGGCGGGCGGCTGGAGCAGGGGCGAGAAGACGGCGAGTATGTCGTTCACGTCCATTTCCAGCTCACCGATTTCGAGCCCGACGAAACCGTTCCCACAGAGGTGCCGAATGTCCCTGACTTCTAACCCGCCCGCGCTCAAGCCGCTGCCGACCCCTCGGACCGCCGCGGGCGAGCCCCGGCATGTCGGCATCGAGATCGAGTTCTCCGGCCTCGACGAGGAACACGCCGCGCGCGTCCTCGCGACGTGCCTCGGCGGCTCCGCCGAGCAGGACCGCCCGGGGTTCTGGAACGTGACGGGCACCGAGCTCGGCGATTTCGAGTGCTATCTCGACAGTCGCCCGCTCCAGAAGCTCGACAGCGAGGGGCTGGGCAAGCATCTGCGCGAGCTTGCGCGCAGTGTCGTGCCGCTCGAGATCGTCAGCGATCCGATCGAGGTGGTGCAGATCCCCGCGCTCGACCGGGCATTGCAGGCGCTCGCCGATGCCGGTGCCACGGGCACCCGTCACGGCGTGCTTCTTGGCTTCGGCGTGCACTTCAATCCCGAGGTCGTGTCGCTCAAGTTCTCCGACATCGCGCCGGTGCTCACCGCCTATGCGCTGCTCGAGGATCACCTGCGGCGGATCGCCGGCATCGACCTGTCCCGGCGTCTGCTGCCCTGGGTCGACCCCTATCCGCGCAGCCTTGTCGACCGGCTGGCCTCTGCGAACCCGCCGAGCAACATGACCGAGCTCATGGACACCTACCTAGAGCTCGCGCCGTCCCGGAACCACGGGCTCGACATGCTGTGCATCTTTGCCGAGATCGACCACGACCGCGTCGCGCGCGAGATGGACATGGAGCAGATCCAGTCACGCCCGACCTATCACTGGCGTCTGCCCGATTGCCGCATCGACGAAGCCGACTGGTCGCTCGCGAAGGAATGGAACCGCTGGGTGCTGGTCGAGCAGGTTGCTGCCGACCGAGCGCTGCTCAAGCGGCTCAAGGAAATGTGGCGCGATCACCGCGGGTCGCTGACCTCTATCCGCACGGACTGGAGCGAGCGCGTTTCCGACGTCCTGAAGGGGGCAGGCCTTTGCGACCACTGATCGGCGTGACCGTGTCGCGCAGGTCCGGCTGGCGCGTTTTTCCTCTGATGGCGCTGGCCGTGTGGCTTGCCGGAGGGCGTGCGATCCGCTGGCAGGCCGGGCTGCGCAAGGTCGATCTCGACGCGGTCGACGGCGTGGTGATCGGAGGCGGCGACGACATCGCTCCGACCCTCTACGGCGGAGAGCTGCGTGTCGGCGTGCGTCTGGATACCGCCCGCGACGAGCTCGAGCAGGGGGTGCTGCGCAGCGCCTTCGAACGACGTCTGCCGATCCTCGGGATCTGCCGGGGCTCTCAGATGCTGAACGTGGTCCTCGGCGGGACGCTTCACCAGGACGCCTACGAGGTCTACGACTCCCGACACTACCGCACCGTGCTGCCGCGCAAGAGGGTGCAGATCGGCACCGATACGCTGCTCGCCCGGTCCGCGCGGGCCGAATGCCTTTACGTGAATGCGCTGCATAGCCAGGCGGTGGATCGGCTCGGCGAGGGGCTGCAGGTGGCGGCCCGCGACGAGGGCGGCATGATCCAGGCGGTCGAGCGGATGAGCGATCCGTTCGCGCTGGGGGTGCAATGGCACCCCGAGCACCTCATCTATCGCCGCGCCCACCGGCGGCTGTTTCGCTCGCTCGTGGCGGCGGCCCGTGCCGGTCGCGGCAACGCCGCGCAGCTCTCGGCGGCCGAGGAAGAGGCCCGCGAGCAGGGCAGCCTGTGGCAGCAGCCCCCCTCGGAGCATTCGGGCCCGAACCGCTAGGCGGCTCAGGCCCCGGGGTCGAGCAAGTCCTCGGGCGAGGGCGCGTTCTCGTAGTCGACCTCGGTCAGGTCGAGCACGATGTGCCCGCCCTTTGCGCCGGGAGCACGGTGGGCGAAGCTCGTGAAGGGCAGGGCGTGCCGCTTGCGGCTGAACAACCCGGCGTTCTCCACCACGATATACTCGATGCTGTTGCGCGCCGGGTCGGCGAGCAGGTCGCTCATGCGGCCCAGCTCGGCGTCGCGGGAAAACACCGGCCGACCGAGCCAGCGCGTGAGGCGGGTGTAACGGTCGAGCACTTCCTCGGTACGCGGATCGACGGGCTCGGTCGCGTTCTTGTCGTGATCCTCGCCGAACATGGAGCTTGCGAGCGCCAGCGGCGCGTGCGTCGCGCCGAACGGCCCGATCACCAGCGGCGGCATGGCCGTCAGCAGCGGGTCGAGATCGGCGTGATCGCCCTCCCAGTGCGGCGCCTGCGCGAGGTCATCCGTTGTTGCGTGCAGCTCGAACGCCCGGTCTCCGGGGGCAAGCGCGCCGAGCAGCGAAGCGCGGGCAAGGATCTGCTGGGTGTGCGGCCCGTCCGGCGCGAGCGCGAAATAGGTCATCCGACGCGCCTCGGGATCGAAAAGGATGTCGGTCAGCGCGGCGGTGCCATCCCCGGTGCGCGCGTCCCACGTGAGCATCTTGGCCAGGCTCTGAAGCATCTGATCCCCCAATGTTACAATTGTAGGAAAAAACCCGCCGACGTGCCATTCGGTTCCGGGAACCAGATCGGCCTTGGCTGGTTGGGTGGTGAACATCGACAGGAGACAGCCATGACCAACGATATCTTCGTTGCGGGTTTGGCAGCTCTAACGGTCATCGCGGTTCTCATATTCGCGCTGACCAGCGTGAGGGACCGCGACCAGGGCCCTCGATGAGCCTTTAGACAAGGCCGACCCCAACAACAATAACAGGCGGGACCGTTGCACATGCACGGTTCCGCCAGTTTCCTGCACGATGAACCGTCAAGCATCCGGTCAGGCTCGACTTTCTGCGGGCTCAAAAAAAAGATGACTTCTTTTGTCAGGTTGACTTTCCCGATTCTTTTGGTCAGTTATGCCTTATCGAGATCCAGCCACCCTGCGCATGTGCCGGGCAGCCCGATGAGAGACCGATCAAGGAGGCTGACGATGATCCATGATTCCAGCGATGCCGGGCCTGTCGAACGGAGCGGAGCCCGCGACGACCTGATGCAGATGGTGCTCGGAGGGCTCTGGCCCGTCGAGGCGCATGTCGAGACACTTCTCGACCGGCTCGAAGCGGGGAGGACAGCGCGATGATGGAGCGCAGGCTTGATGCCGTCTCGGCCCTTCCGGCCATCCCGCGGCATGTCGCACGGTCGCTGACCGATGGCGGCAACATCGCCGAGATCGAGCTCGACGGGCAGGTCTACACCCTGCGCATCACCAAGGCCGGAAAGCTGATCCTGACGAAATGAGCGGCACGCGCCGCCAATGAACAAGAACGCATCCAGCCGACATTCTGCCGACGAGGAGACACCATGAAATTCGCCACCGCCACCGCACTGGGGCTGCTGCTTGCCGCTCCTGCCTTTGCCGCGACCGAGAAGTCGCAGGTGCTCGACACCTACGCCGACATCGCGGAAGCCGGCTACACCGACAGCCTGACCACCGCGAAGGCGCTTCGCGAGGCCGTCGATGCGCTGATCGCCGAGCCCTCGGAAGAGACGCTGCAGGCGGCGCGCGAGGCATGGGTCGCGGCGCGGGTGCCCTACCAGCAGACCGAGGCCTACCGCTTCGGCAACCCGATCGTCGATGACTGGGAAGGCAAGGTGAACGCCTGGCCGCTCGACGAAGGGCTCATGGATTATGTCTCCGACGACTACATGGTCAGCGCGGAAAACGACTACGCCGACCTCAACGTCATCGCGAACCCGCAGATCACCATCGGTGGCCAGGAGATCGACGCCTCGGAAATCACCCCCGAGCTGATCGCCGACACGCTCGACATGGCTGACGGGATCGAGACCAACGTCGCGCGTGGCTATCATGCCATCGAGTTCCTGCTCTGGGGGCAGGACCTGAACGGCACCGATGCCGGCGCGGGCGAACGGCCCTACACCGATTACGTGACCGGCGACGACTGCACCGGCGGCAACTGCGACCGGCGCGCGTCCTATCTCGACGCAGCGACCGATCTGCTGATCTCGGATCTCGAGGAAATGGCCGAGGCCTGGGGCGAGGGCGGCGCCGCGCGCGAGGCGGTCATGGCCGACGAGGACGCCGGCATCACCGCGATGCTGACCGGCATGGGCTCGCTGTCCTACGGCGAGCAGGCGGGCGAGCGGATGCGGCTCGGCCTGATGCTGAACGATCCCGAGGAAGAGCATGACTGCTTCTCGGACAACACGCACAACTCGCATTTCTACGACGGAAAGGGCATCCAGAACGTCTACCTCGGGGAATACACCCGGGTCGACGGCAGCGTCGTCGAAGGCCCGTCGCTGTCGGATCTCGTGGCCGAGACCGACGAGAGCCTCGACGCAGAGATGACTTCGAAGCTCGAGACCACGATGGAGCGGCTTGGCGCCATCAAGTCGGCAGCTGAGGACGGTTTCGCCTATGACCAGATGCTCGGCTTCGGTGACGAACGTGGTGAAGAGCTCATCATGGGCGCCGTCGATGCGCTCATCGACCAGACCCGCACCATCGAGCGCGTCGTCGGCGCGCTGGACCTCGAGAACGTCGAGATCGAGGGGTCGGACAGCCTCGACGATCCGAACGCGGTCTTCCAGTAAGACGGAGAAACGAAGATGATCGTCTGCCAGTGCCAGGGCATCAGCGACAAGGATATTCACGCCGCCATCGACTGGATGCGACAGGCGGACCCGCAGACGATCATCACCCCCGGCAAGATCTATCATGCCCTCGGAAAAGCGGCCGATTGCGGTGGCTGCATGCCGCTTTTCTTGCAAACCATGCGCGCGAACGACAATCTGGAAGTACCCATGGAACTCCGCGGGCTGAGGCAGCGCGGATCAACACAGGAGAGGCGCAATGAAGGGCGACGATAAGGTCATCGAATATCTCAACAAGGCACTGCGGTCGGAGCTGACCGCGGTAAGCCAGTACTGGCTGCACTATCGTCTGCAGGAAGACTGGGGCCTTGGTCACATGGCCAAGAAGAGCCGCGAGGAAAGCATCGAGGAAATGCACCACGCGGACAAGCTGATCCAGCGGATCATCTTCCTGGGCGGTCACCCGAACCTGCAGAAGCTCGATCCGCTCCGCATCGGGCAGGAGCCGAAGGAAACGCTGGAAGCCGATCTAGCCGCCGAGCGGGAAGCTCGGGCGCTCTACAAGGAAGCCCGCGAACACTGCGAGAGCGTAGGCGACTACGTCACCAAGAACCTCTTCGAGGAACTCATGGCCGACGAGGAAGGCCATATCGACTTTCTCGAGACCCAGCTGGAACTCTACGAACGGGTCGGCGACGAACGCTATGCAGTCATCAACGCGACGCCCATGTCCGAGGCCGAGTAGGTCTCTGCTCTGCGCCGCCCTTCTGTGGGGCGGCGCAGCTCTAGCGGCCGAGACTCCCCTGGATGCCTTGGCCGACCCCCATCTTTCCGTCATTCCCCGCACCGCCGCCGAGCTTGCCCGCATCGACGCGGTGACCGCGCCGCCCGAGGATTTCTCGGTGCCCGAGCGGTTCGAGGCACGCCCCGCCGGTGCCGCCACCGTGCCCGCGCGCCGCGACGCGCAGGCCTTTGCCCAGCCGGCGGCAACCGTGCCAGAGGCGCGGCGAATGGACTTCACGCTTGGCGATGCGCTCTTCCAGAAGCTATGGACCTCTTCGCCGTCGTCGACCCGCGCCTCCGACGGGCTCGGGCCTCTCTACAACGCGCGCAGCTGCCAGTCCTGCCACATCCGCGACGGGCGCGGTCATGCGCCCGACGGGCCCGACGACAGCGCCGTGTCGATGTTCCTGCGGGTCTCGGTCCCCGCCGCGCCGGGTGCCCACATGCCCGAGATCACCGACTGGATCGCCACCGCGCCAGACCCGGTCTACGGGGGCCAGTTGCAGGATTTCGCCACCGTCGGGCACCCCGCGGAATATCGCCTGCAGATCGACTACGAGGAGATCCCCGTCGCGCTCTCGGGCGGTGAGACCGCGAGCCTGCGCAGGCCGACCTACACCGCTGCCGACCTTGCCTATGGCCCGCTTGCCGAAGGCGCGATGCTGAGCCCGCGCGTGGCGCCGCAGATGATCGGGCTCGGATTGCTCGAGGCGATCCCGTCCGCCGAAATTCTCGCGCTCGTCGATCCCGAGGACGCCGACGGCGACGGCATCTCGGGGCGGGCCGCGCTGGCCTGGTCGCGCGAGCACGACCGCGCGATGCTCGGCCGCTTCGGATGGAAGGCCGGGGAGGCCACGGTGCGCGAGCAGACCGCCGCCGCCTTCTCGGGCGATATCGGCATCGCGACGCCGCTGCACCCGGACCTCTGGGGCGATTGCAGCGCGGCGCAGGCGCACTGTCGCGCCGCGCCGCATGGCGCCGATGCCGATGGCTTCGAGATTTCCGCCGAGGCCTTCGACACGGTGGCCTATTACACCGCCAACCTCGGGGTGCCGGCGCGGCGCGACGTGGGCGACCCGCAGGTGCTGCACGGCAAGCGGGTGTTTCACGAGACCGGCTGCGCCGACTGCCATGTGCCCAAGCATGTCACCGCGCGGCTCGAGGGCGAGCCCGAGCGCAGCTTCCAGCTCATCTGGCCGTTTACCGACCTCCTGCTGCACGACATGGGCGAGGGGCTCGCGGACCACAGGCCCGAAGGCCGCGCCACGGGCCGGGAATGGCGCACGCCGCCGCTCTGGGGCGTCGGCTTGACCGCCGGGGTCTCGGGGCATACCACCTTTCTGCACGATGGCCGCGCGCGGTCGCTTCTCGAAGCGATCCTCTGGCACGGGGGGGAAGCGCAGCCGCACCGCGATGCCGTGATCTCGATGGCGCCCGCCGACCGTGCCGCCCTGATCCGATACCTGGAAAGCCTCTGATGCGACATATCCTCCTGTTCTGCACCGGCCTTGCCGCCAGCCCCGCCCTTGCCGGCGTGGACGCAGCGCTGACCGACCACATCCTGCCGGGCTACGCCGACTTCTCAGAGGCCGCCGAGACGCTTTCGTCCGCCGCCGGCGACGACTGCACCGCCGACGCGCTCAAGGCGCCGTGGAACACCGCCTTCGACGCCTGGACCGAGATCGGCGACGTGCGCATGGGCCCCTCCGAGACCGGCGCGCTGTCGGTGGTCTTCTGGCCCGATGCGCGGGGGTTCACGCCCAAGACCCTGTCGCGGCTGATCGACGGCGAGGAAGAGGTCGGCACCGATCCTGCCGCCTATGCCGACGTCTCGATCGCCGCGCGCGGGCTCTTCGCGCTGGAGCGGATGCTCTACGACCCGGCGTTCTCGGACTACGCCGGGGGCAGTTATGCCTGCACGCTGGTGCGGACGATGGCCGCGGATCTCGCCAACCAGGCGGACAGCCTCGAGCGGGACTGGCGCGAGACGTTCGCCGAGGTGCTGCGCAGCGCCGGAAGCGAGGGCAACGCCACCTATCTCTCCGAGGACGAGGCGCTGCGGGCGCTCTACACGCAGGCGCTTTCGAGCCTCGAGTTCACCGCCGACAGCCGCCTCGGCCGGCCGCTCGGGACCTTCGAGCGGCCGCGCCCGACGCGGGCAGAGGCGGCGCTGTCCGAGCGGTCGCTGCGCAACGTGCTGCTCTATTCCGACGCCGCCGCGGCGCTCGCCCGGACACTCGCCGACCGGGACATGCCCGAGACCGACGCCGCGCTCGAGCGGCTGCACGACGTCGCCGACAACTTCTCGGACCCGGGTTTCCAGGACATCGAGGACCCGTCCGCGCGGCTGCTTGTCGAGATCGTGCAGCAGCACGTGCGGTCGCTGAGCCAGGCCATCGAGCAGGAACTCGGGGTGCCGCTCGGCCTGACCGCCGGGTTCAATTCACAGGACGGAGACTGATCGCATGACGACGCGCCGCGCCTTTCTCGCAAGCCTGCTCGCTGCCAGCGCCACCCCCGCGGTGGGCTGGGCCGCGGTGGGCGACCCCGCCTATCTTGCTGCCGCGAAGGGGCCGGACGGGGGCTATTTCCTCGCCGGTCTGCGGGCGGACGGCTCCGAGGCCTTCCGTGTGCCGCTGCCGGCGCGCGGCCATGCCGGCGCGGCGCATCCCTCGCGCGCCGAGGCGGTCGGCTTCGCCCGCCGCCCGGGCACCTACGCGCTGGTCGTCGACTGCCGAGATGGCGCGTTGCTTCACCAGCTCACTCCGCCCGCCGACCGGGTGTTCAACGGCCACGGCACGTTCTCGCCAGACGGCAAGCTGCTGTACACGGTCGAGCAGCGGGTCGACGACAGCGAGGGCTTCATCGGGCTCTGGGACACGGAGGCGAATTATGCCCGCATCGGCGAGTTCGCCAGCCATGGCGTCGGCCCGCACGACATCCGCGTCATGCCCGACCACGAGACGCTGGTGATCGCCAACGGCGGCATCCAGACCGACGTGCACGACCGCAGCAAGCTCAACATCGACGTGATGCGGCCGAACCTTGTCTACACCGCGCTCGACGGCAGCCTTCTTGAGAGCCACGACCTGCCGGACTTCCACCAGAACTCGATCCGCCACCTCGCGCTGCGCGACGACGGGCTCGTCGGCTTCGCGATGCAGTGGGAGGGCGAGCAGGGCATGGCGCCGCCGCTGCTGGCGCTGCACCGGATGGGCGAAGAGCTGGTGATCTGCCAGGCGCCGCTCGGGGACGAGTTGGCGATGGACGGCTACGCGGGCAGCGTGTCCTTCTCGGGCGACGGACGCGAGATCGCCATCACCTCGCCGCGCGGCGGTCGGGTGCATCGGTTCTCGGAGGGGGGCGCGTTTCTCGGGTCGGTGTCGCGGGCCGACGTCTGCGGGCTGGCACGTCACCCGGAGGGCTACATGGCGAGCGACGGGCTCGGCGGGCTGCTGGTGGTGGGGCCGAAGGGTGCCACGCCGCTGCGCCGGGCGGATGCGTCCTGGGATAACCACATGGTGCCCATCGGCGTGTGAGGCTGGCCGGGTGGTGCTGAGGGGCGCTGCCCCTCTGCGGCTGCGCCGCATTCACCCCGAGGGTATTTGGGAAAGAGAAGAAGGGGCGGGCGTGCCGCGATTGGCGGCAGGTCCCGGCTACTGGATGGCGCGGATGCCGCGGTAGGCGGGTCCGAAGCGCCGGTAGGCGGTGTCGAAAGCCGGGACCAGCGCGCTGACGGGTTCGACGACCTCGCCGGTGGCGGGCGGTGTCATCACCTCGGCCGGGGACTCGCCGGTGGCCGCGATGCGCCCGAGGCGCGCGGCCCCGAGGGCGGCGCCGAACTCGCCGGCCTTTGGCAGGTGCAGCGGCGTGTCGAGCACCGTGGCGAGCAGGCGCAGCCAGTAGCGCGAGCCGCTGCCGCCGCCGATGGCGAGCAGCTGGGCCGGGCGGGCGCCCACCGAGCGCAGCGCCTCGGCGCTGTCGCGCAGGCCGAAGCTCACGCCCTCGAGCACCGCGCGGGTGAGATCCTCGCGGGTGGTCTCGGCGCCGATGCCGGTGAAGGCGCCGCGGATGTCGGCGTCGTTGTGCGGCGTGCGCTCGCCGGAAAGATAGGGCAGGAAGCGGACCCGGCCGGGCGCGGTGAGGCAGTCGCCGAGCGCGGCGGTGAGCTCGGCGGGGCGGGCGCCGGTGATCCGGGCGAGCCAGTTGAGGCTGTCGGTGCAGCTCAGCATGACGCCCATCTGGTACCAGGTGCCGGGGACCGCGTGGCAGAAGCTGTGCAGTGCAGTGTCCGGCGACGGGCGGTAGCCGTCGCGGGCGGCGAGCAGCACGCCGGAGGTACCGAGGGACACGAAGCCCTGTCCCTCGGAGAGCACCCCGGTGCCGCAGGCGGCGGCGGCGTTGTCCCCGGCGCCGCCCGCCACCGCCGCACCCGGCCCGACGCCCCACTGCCGAGCCAGATCTTCGCGCAGGATGCCGGCGGGCGCGCAGCCCTCGACCAGCCGGGGCATCTGGTCGCGGCGCATGTTGCCGGCCTCGAGCAGCCGGTCGGACCAGTCGCGGGCGCCGGTGTCGAGCCAGCTGGTGCCGGCGCTGTCGGACATGTCCGCCACGTGATCGCCGGTCAGGTAGAGGTTGAGGTAGGCCGCGGGCAGCAGCACACGTGCCACCCGGGCGAAGGCCTCGGGTTCATGCGCCTGCATCCACAGCAGTTTAGGAGCGGTGAAGCCCGGGAACACGATGTTGCCCGACAGCGCGCGCACCCCGGGGATCGTGTCGAGACGGGCGGCCTCGGCGTGGCTGCGGGTGTCGTTCCACAGGATGCAGGGGCGGATGACCCTGTCGTCCGCGTCGAGCGTGACGGCACCGTGCATGTGCCCGGCGACGCCGATGCCCCTAAGCCCCGCCCAGGAGGGGTGGGCACGCAGTTCCTCGACCGCGCCCTCGAGCGCCGCGATCCAGTCGGCCGGATCCTGCTCGGACCAGCCGGACCGCGGGTGCGACGCCTCGTAGTGACGCTCGGCCGAGGCGAGGGGCGTGCCCCCTTCGTCGGTGAGCAGGGCGCGCAGGCCGGAGGTGCCGAGGTCGAGGCCGAGGAAGCTCATGGTCGTCTCAGTCCGCGAGGTAGGTTTCGAGGGTTTTGGCGGTGCCATCCGTCCACAGCCGGTCGAGCCAGGTGGCGAAGCGGGCGGCGAAGGCGTCGTTCGACGCGAGCGCGCCGTAGACCGTGCGCTGCTCGAGCCAGGCCTGCGGACGGTCCTTTGCCTCGGCCGAGAGCGCGACGAGGCGGTCCCAGTCGGGATCGTTGGGCGCGATGGCGCTGCCGTCCTCGAGCGTGCCGGCGCAGTAGCGGCACCAGAGCGCCGACTCGAGCGCCAGACCGTCGACGGGCGTGCCGACGCGCAGACCGTCCTGGATCGAGGGGACGATGAACTTGGGCTGACGGTTCGAGCCGTCGAGGCAGAGCCGCCGCGTGGTGTCCTTGACTGCCGGGTTCGAGAAGCGGCTGTCGATCAGCTCGAGGTAGGCCCCGGGCGTGAACTCGGGCACTGGCGTGACATGCGGCAGCACCTCCTGTTCCTCGACCTTGCGGAAGTAGGCGTGCACCAGCGGGTGGGCCATCGCCTGGTCCGCCAGCAGGCAGCCGAGCAGGGCGCCGGAATAGGCGATGATCGCATGGCCGCCGTTCAGGATGCGGATCTTCATGCGCTCGTAGTCGTGCACGTGATCGGTGAAGGTGACGCCGACCTCCTCGAGCCGCGGGCGGCCCTGCGGGAAGTTGTCCTCGAGCACCCACTGGCGGAACGGTTCGCAGGTGACCGGGACCGGATCGTCGAGACCGTATGTCGCGGCGAGCGCGCGTTCGGCATCGCCGGTGGCGGGGGTGATGCGGTCGACCATCGAGTTGGGGAAGGCGACGTTTTCGGTGATCCAGCCGGCGAGCTCGGCGTCCGAGAGCCGCGCGGTGCCGACAACCGCGTCGCGGGTGACATCGCCGTTGCCGGGGATGTTGTCGCAGCTCATCACCGTGAAGGGCGGGGTGCCGGCGGCCCGGCGCGCCTTGAGGGCCGCGACGATGGCGCCGAAGACGGTCCGCGGCGCATCGGGGGTCTTGCCGTCGGCGGCGATGTCGGGATGCGAGGGATCGAAGGTCTCGGTGGTGGGATCGACGTAGTAGCCGCCCTCGGTCACGGTGAGCGAGACGATGCGGGTGGCGGGGTCGGTCATCTTGGCGATGAGCGGTCCGTTGGTCTCGTCGATCTCGACGTAGTCGATCATCGCGCCGGTGATGCGGGGGCTCTCTCCGGAGGGCGACATCTCGATCACCGTGGACAGGCAATCCTGCGCCAGCAGCAGCTCGCGCATCTTCGCGTCGGGTGCGCGGACGCCGGCACCGGTGATCGCCCAGTCATGGTCGAGCCCCTTGCCGAAGAGATCGTCGAGGTACACCGCCTGGTGGGCGCGGTGGAAGTTGCCGAGCCCCACGTGCACGATGCCGTGCGACAGGCTCTTGCGGTCGTAGCCGGGCAGGGCGACGCGCTTGTCGAGATCGCCCAGGGTTTCGTTGACCAGTTTCATCTAGTTTCGCCTCCGTCAGCTCTGTCACTGACCGCCGTCCACGTTGCCGCGATGGGCGACGATGCTTCTGCCCCGTCGGGGCGTCCTGTGATCGGACGGCCCGCGGCAGGGGCCTGTCCGGATGGTGTGTCGCGAGGGGCCGCGTGGTTACTTGCGCAGGCCCTGCTCGTCGAAGCGGTGCATCTTGTCCTGGTCCGGGGTCATGAAGATCCGGTCGCCGTGTTTCACCGGCAGCTCGCCGTCGACACGCACGGTGAGCGGCTCGGAGCCCATGCCGTGCTCGTGGACGTGGATGAAGGTGTCGGAGCCGAGATGCTCGGCCACGCCCACGGTGCCGTGCCAGAGCCCTTCGGAGGTCGACACGGCGATGTGCTCGGGCCGGACGCCGATGGTGCTGGCGTTGTAGGTGCGCGCGACCTCGCCCTTGAGAAGGTTCATCTTGGGGCTGCCGATGAAGCCCGCGACGAACTCGTTGCGGGGCGCGCGGTAGAGCTCGAGCGGCGAGCCCACCTGCTCGATGTTGCCGGCGCGCAGCACCACGATCTTGTCGGCCATGGTCATCGCCTCGACCTGGTCGTGGGTGACGTAGATCATCGTGGTGTCGAGCCGCTTGTGCAGCTCCATGATCTCGAGCCGCATGCCTACCCGCAGCGCCGCGTCGAGGTTCGACAGCGGTTCGTCGAAGAGGAAGGCCGAGGGCTCGCGCACGATGGCGCGGCCGATGGCGACCCGCTGGCGCTGGCCGCCCGAGAGCTGGCCCGGACGCCGTTCGAGGTAGTCGGTGAGGTTCNGCCGCCCGAGAGCTGGCCCGGACGCCGTTCGAGGTAGTCGGTGAGGTTCAGCGCCGCCGCCGCACTGTCGATGCGGCGCTTCTGCTCGTCCTCGGGCACGCCGGCCATCTTCATCGGGAAGGCGATGTTCTTGCGCACCGACATGTGCGGGTAGAGCGCGTAGCTCTGGAAGACCATCGCCAGCCCGCGTTGCGCCGGGGCCATGTTGGTGGCGTCCTCGCCGTCGATGCGGATCTGGCCGGAGCTGACATCCTCGAGCCCCGCGATCAGGCGCAGCAGGGTGGACTTGCCGCAGCCCGAGGGGCCGACGAAGACCACGAACTCGCCGTCGTCGATGGTCAGGTCGAGCGGTGGGATGACGTTGACGTCGCCGAAGCTCTTGGTCACCTGGTCAAGCGTAATGCGTCCCATGTTCCGTGGTCC
The DNA here is from genome assembly GCF_003703915.1 of Salipiger sp. D13. Classification (NCBI taxonomy): domain Bacteria; kingdom Pseudomonadati; phylum Pseudomonadota; class Alphaproteobacteria; order Rhodobacterales; family Roseobacteraceae; genus Salipiger; species Salipiger sp. D13. Next base: position 40,613 of record NZ_ML112591.1, on the reverse strand, counting down.
TTCTTATTTCACCGCGCCGAAGGTCAGGCCGCGGACGAGTTGTTTCTGGCTGAACCAGCCCATGATGAGGATCGGCGCGATGGCCATGGTCGAGGCCGCCGACAGCTTTGCGTAGAACAGTCCCTCGGGGCTGGAGTAGGAGGCGATGAACGCGGTGAGCGGCGCGGCTTTGGCGGCGGTCAGGTTGAGCGTCCAGAACGCCTCGTTCCAGGCGAGGATGATGTTCAGCAGCAGCGTGGAGGCGATGCCCGGCACGGCCATCGGCGTGAGCACGTAGATGATCTCGTTGCGCAGGTTGGCGCCGTCCATCCGCGCGGCCTCGAGGATCTCGCCCGGGATCTCGCGGAAGTAGGTGTAGAGCATCCAGATGATGATCGGCAGGTTGATGAGCGTCAGCACGATCACCAGGCCGATGCGGGTGTCGAGCAGCCCGAGGTTGCGGAAGATCAGGTAGATCGGCACCAGAACGCCCACGGGTGGCAGCATCTTGGTGGAGAGCATCCACATCAGCACGTCCTTGGTGCGCTTGCCCGGCACGAAGGCCATGGCCCAGGCGGCGGGGACGGCGATGATCAGGCCGATCACCGTGGAGCCCACCGACAGGATCACCGAGTTCCAGAAGTGGCGCAGGTAGTTCGACCGCTCCTGCACGGTGGCGTAGCTGTCGAGGGTCCACTGCGAGGTGAGCACCTCGATCGGTGTCTTGATGGCGTTGCCCTCGGACTTGAAGGACAGGATGATGATCCACAGGATCGGGAAGAAGATCGCGAAACCGATGATCCATGCGGCGATGGTCACGATGGTCTTGCGGCGGTTGCTGACGGCGCGGGCCATGGTGTTTTCCCTCCCTTACGCGTCGAGGTTCTTGCCGATCATCCGCATCAGGAAGATCGCGACGATGTTGGCGAGAATGATGGCGACGACGCCGCCGGCGGAGCCACCGCCCACATCGAACTGCAGCAGCGACTGCATGTAGATGAGGTAGGTGAGGTTGGTGGAGGCCGTGCCCGGGCCGCCGTTGGTGGTCACGAGGATCTCGGCGAAGATCGACAGCAGGAAGATCGTCTGGATCAGGATCACCACGGTGATGGCGCGCGACAGGTGCGGCACCATGATGTGGTAGAAGCGCGACAGGGCGCCGGCGCCGTCCATTTCGGCCGCCTCGAGCTGCTCCTGGTCGAGCGACTGCAGCGCGGTGAGCAGGATCAGCGTCGCGAAGGGCAGCCACTGCCAGCTGACGATGAAGATGATCGAGGCAAGCGGCGCCTGGCTGAGGAAGTCGAAGGGCGGGATGCCGAGCGCGTTGAAGAGATGCCCGAAGAGCCCGTTCACCGGGTTCATGAACATGTTCTTCCAGACCAGCGCCGAGACGGTGGGCATCACGAAGAACGGCGCGATCACCATGATCCGCACGATCCCCTGTCCCCAGAAGGGCTGGTCGAGCAGCAGCGCCAGCAGCGTGCCGCCGATCACCGTGATGAGCAGGACGCCCCCGACGAGAAGCAGCGTGTTGGTCAGGGCCGAGAAGAAGGCCGGGTCGGTCAGGAAGAAGCGGTAGTTCGTCCAGCCGGTGAATTCCTCCATTCCCGGCATCAACAGGTTGTAGCGCAGGAAGGAGAAGTAGATCGTCATCGCGAGCGGGATGAGCATCCAGCCGAGCAGGAGAAGCACGGCGGGCGAGATCATCAGCCTTGCTGCGGCGCGGGAATGCTGGGTGGCCATGGCAGGTCTCTCGGCAAGGTGGGGTTCGCGGAGCGTGAGGCCGGACGGCGCGGTCGCGCGGGGCGCGACGCGGGGCGCAGGCACGGCTCCGGTCGGAAAGGGCACGGGCCGGGGAGGTCCCCGCGGCCCGTGCAAGGTCGAGGCGCGGTTACTTGATGTAGCCGGCCTTCATCATCTCACGTTCGGTGAGTTGTTGTGCGTTGGTCAGGGCCTGCTCGGCATCCATCTGCCCGGCAAGCGCCGCCGAGAACTGCTGGCCGACCGCCGTGCCGATGCCCTGGAATTCCGGGATCGAGACGAACTGCGCACCGACGTAGGGCACTTCCTGCACCGAGGGCTTCTCGGGGGTGGCGGCGTCCATGGTCTGCTTGGTCAACGTCGCGAAGGGCGCTTCCTCGAGGTAGGTCTCGTTCTCGTAGAGCGAGCTGCGGGTGCCCGGAGGCGCTGCGCGCCAGCCCTGCTTTTCGGCGACGAGCTGGGTGTACTCCTTCGAGGTGGCCCAGGTCACGAAGGCCTTGGCGGCTTCCGGCGCGTCGGTCGACTCGGGGATGCCGAGGTTCCACGACCAGAGCCAGTTGCCGTGGTTGTCCACGCCTTCCTTGTTCGGGAACACCGCGTAGCCCACGTTGTCGGCGACGGTCGATTCCTCGGGGTCGGTGACGAAGCCCGCGGCGACGGTGGCGTCGATCCACATGCCGCACTTGCCCTGCTGGAACAGCGAGAGGTTCTCGTTGAAACCGTTCGAGGACGCGCCCGGAGGACCGTAGTTGGTCATCAGGTCGAGGTAGTCCTTGAACGCGGCCTGCCACGGCTCGCTGTCGAACTCGGGCTGCCAGTCCATGTCGAACCAGCGCGCGCCGTAGCTGTTTGCCATGGCCGAGATGAAGGCCATGTTCTCGCCCCAGCCGGGCTTGCCGCGAAGGCAGATGCCGTAGATGCCGGCATCCTTGTCGGTCATCTTGGCGGCGGCGTCCTTGATCTGGGCCCAGGTCGGCTCTTCGGGGATCTCGATGCCGGCCTTCTCGGCGAGGTCGGTGCGATACATCACGAAGGCGGATTCACCGTAGAAAGGCAGCGCGTAGAGCGTGCCGTCGACCGAGAGCGCCTCGCGGATCGAGGGGATCAGGTCGTCGACCGCGTAGTCGTCCGACAGGTCTTCGAGCGGCATGAGCCAGCCGCGCTCGCCCCAGATCGGAACCTCGTAGTTGCCGATGGTCATCACGTCGAACTGCCCGCCGCCGGTCGCCACGTCCTGGGTCACGCGCTGGCGCAGCACGTTCTCTTCCAGGGTCACCCACTCGACCTTGATGTCGGGATGCTGGGCGTTGAAGTCCTCCATCATGCCCTGCATGCGGATCATGTCGCCGTTGTTGACGGTGGCCACGGTGATCGTGGTTTCGGCCAGCGCGGCGGTGGCAAGCGCACTGACGGCGCACGCGCCCATCAGGGCGCGGAACGTATAAGACATGGATTGTCCTCCCAAAACTCCCGGATTGAGCATATGCCCGCACCGTGAATAAATGCTCACATGACCCAACGAGTCGAGTCAAGCTCGTTTTGGGAGCAGGGTCTTGATTAGCTGCTGATCAATTCGGCGGCGGTCAGTTCGTCCGTGATGAGCTCGTCGATGAGATTACCCTTAAGAGCGGCCCTCAACGCCTTGATCTTGCTCACGCCTCCGCCGATGCACATGACGGGGTTGTCGTTCACCGGAACGCGGCATCCGACCATGAAATCATTGACGGGATGATCCAGATACTGCCCGTCGGAATCGAAGATATAGCCGCAGAGCTCGCCGGCCGCGCCAGCCTGCTGCACCGACTTGAGCTCGCCCTCGGTGATGAACCCGTCGACGAAGAGCGGCGCGTCATCGGCCATCTGGCCGATGCCGACGATGGTGATGTCGGCCTGCGCGGCGAGCTTGCGCAGCGCCTGCACGTGCGGCAGCGCGCGGTAGATCGCGAATTCCTCGGCGTCGCGGGCGACGACCGGCACCGACATCGGGTAGTGTGGCGCACCGGTCTTGTCGGCGGCGCGCATGATGACCTCGTAGAAGGACGCCGAGCCGTCGGGCGAGACGTTGCCGATGAGCGAGACCATCTTGTGCTGCTTCGCCGAGATGGTCTGCATCTCCTCGATCACCGCGCGCAGCGTCCGCCCGGTGCCGAGGCCGACGAGCTTCGGGGTTTCCTCCCGGAAGATCCGCTCGACCTCGGGCGCGGCAAAGGGCGCGATGGCGCGTAGGGCGTCATGCCCGGGCCCGAGGCGGGGCGCCACGCGCGCCCGGCTCAGCCCGAACTTGCGGCGCAACGCCCGTTCGAGATCGAGACATTCCGCGATCGGATGATCGATGCGCACCCGTACCAGCCCTTCGGCCATCGCGCGCGCCACCATGCGCTGCGCCCGCTGCCGCGAGATGCCCAGCTCCTGCGCGATCTGGTCCTGGCGCAGCCCGCCGACATAGTAGAGCCACGCCGCCCGTGCGGCGATATCCTGCGGCAGGACTTCGCTGTCGTCAGCCATCCGTGCGGCTCTCCCTCATGGCGGGTTTCAGAAGCTGCGGCGCAAAATGCGCGACCTCGGGGAATTCTGCAAACGTCCGATGCGGCGTCGCATCGGGCGAGGCGGGCGGGACCATGCCGGCGAAGTGGCTGCCGCCGGTGAACTGCCAGACCGTCATGCGGGCGGCGAGCCCGGCGCGCAGGCCGGCAAGCGAGTCCTCGATGATCACGCAGGCCCCGGGCGCGACACCGGCCTTCTCGGCGGCGCGCAGGGGCAGATCCGGTGCCGGCTTGCCCCTTGTCACCTCGGACGCGGTGGTGATGCGCCCGTCGAAGAGATCGCCCAGCCCGGCAATCTCGATCGATTGCGCCACCCGCGCCGGGCTCGAGCTGGTGGCGATGCAGTAGGGCACGGCGAGCGACGTCACGAAGTCGCGCAGTCCGGCCATCACACGCAGCTCATGGCGAAACGCTTCGACCAGCCGCGCGCGGTAGTCGGCCTCGAAGCCCTCGGGCAGGGTGATGCCGAAGGCGCTCCGGACCTGCGCGAGAACCACCGGGTAGCTGCGACCGAGGAAGTGTTCGGCGATATAGGGCAGGTCGACATCGACACCGTGCTGCGCCAGCTCGGCGACCAGCATGCGCGCGCTGATGACCTCGCTGTCGACGACCACGCCGTCGAAATCGAAGATGACAAGCTCCGTGTCTGCCATGACTGCCCCTTTCGTGCCGTGGCAGCGGTCTAGATGATGCGCGCGTCGGGGGCCAGCGTCACGCGCACCCACGGGCCGCTTTGTCGCCGCTGGCCCGGCTCGAGGAGACGCGCGAGAAGGCGTGGCGTCGGCGATTCCCCACGCCAACCGCCTGCGGGGCGAGCGCCGCCGCGATGCGCGACAGGATCAGGGCAGGAGGGCATCCTGTCCCTCCTGCGGGGGCCGTTTTCCCCTCGCAACATCGTGTGTCGGGCTCTGAAAAGTGGCTCTGCTGCTGTGTCCGACGGCCGTGAAGAAAATCCTCGAAACCCGGTGTTTGACCTCTTGCGTCTCCTGCCGGCTTTCCTTAATAGACCCGCTACCGGGTGATTAGCTCAGTGGTAGAGCGCTTCGTTCACATCGAAGATGTCAGAGGTTCAAATCCTCTATCACCCACCATCTTTTCTTTGTCTTTCAACGATGCGCCGCGCTGTAACGAACTGCGTCAGGGTCGGTGGACCTATGCCCCGCGTTTCAGGCTCGCGAAATCGAGCACATCCACCGCGTCCTGCATGTGTTGCGGCAGGAATCCTGCGCAGGTCGAGAACGTCACGGCCATCTTGGAGTGATCAAGCATCTCGCTGACCTTCTCGAGCGGCACTTCCTCGGAAAGCATTGCCACCGCCGCGGTGTGGCGGAGATCGTGAATACGGACATGGCCGATCCCGGAACGCGCCACCGCATTGGCAAAGCCGGTGCGGATTCCCTTCACTCGGCGCCCGGCGTATTCGATCACATTGTCTGCAAGAGCGGCTTCGTGGGCTGCCATCAGGGCCGGGCGGGTCGCATTGTTCATCGGTAGGACTGCCCGGCCTTTCCTCGTCACGCTGTCCTCAAGCCGAAGATTGATCGTCCCGCGCTCGAGATCCACCCGGTCCCAAGTCAGATCCAGCACGGCCCCGAGGCGGGCCCTGTCCCGAGCAACAGCACAAGGGCGCGCCGGACGTGCGGATCGTGGCCGCCGTCGATCAGCGCTCTTGCCTCTCCCCTGTTCAGGACGCGCTTGTCCGTCTGCGGCTTTTCAGGGTGCCAGAGGAACCTTCGAAGGTGCTCCTAGGTTGGGAGAGGAACCGAAGTAAAGGACACCGACATGGCCATGAATTCGCTCAAGGATATCTACCTCGACCAACTTCAGGACATCTGGAGCGCCAACACCCAGTCCTTGCCCGTCGTGACGGAACTGGGGCGCGCAGCTCAAGACAAGGATCTGTCCGAAGCTCTGATTGACGGTGGCAATGGTATTTATGATGGTCTCGCCGAGATCGAGAAACTGTGCAACGAACACGGCATCAAGCCGAACGCAGAACACTGCAAGGGTATGGAGGGCCTCGTCAAAGAGGCGCGCGTCCACGGGTTGTCGAATGATATCACCGACCCTGACGTGCGTGATGCCGCAATCATCCCGCAATACCAGCGCATGGTTCACTATGCACTGGCCGGCTACGGCACGCTAGCCGCCTTCGCCAACCGTCTCGGCTTGGACACCGACGCCGCGGTCCTTCAGAAATGCCTGGACGAGACCTATGACGGTGACCGCCGCATGACCGAAATCGCGATGCGGGGCGGGGTCAACAAGGAGGCAGCTTCTTGAGCTAGCCTTTAGCTGACAGTCGGGGCCGCGCGAGGAATCGTGTGGCCCCTTCATTTTGGGAGGCAGTCACGCGCGAGGGGGCTCAGCCGATCTTCGCGCCGGACCCAGCAGATAACTGGAAACAGCCACCCGCGTCGATCACTGCCTGCATGCTGCGGATGGCATGGATTTCGCAGAGACCCGGGAGGGCGGTGAGCTGCCGCAGCGAAAGGTTGGCAAACGCCATAGTCCGGGCTGGAACCGATCGCGCACCAGCCATGTGGCTGCGAAGTGCCGCCAAGCGATGATCACCAGGAATGCGACCTCACATCCAGAGCATGCCATGACGCAGTATGGAAGACTCCGGTGCTTGGCCGATTGACCGTTCGCGACGCCGGACTGATGCCGATCAACTGCATGTCCTGTTGGCGCCCCCATGGAATACGCTATCTGGGAGAGGTATGAACAAGGTCCTCCTTTGCCTCACCCTCATACTTGTCCCGTGCCAGGTCCTGGCCCAGGATGTCGTGACCGAGGCGGATGCCTTGCCCACGCTTGCAGTCGAGAACGTACCTGACGACGCGGCCGTCGCGACTCGCTTGCGAGCCATCCTCGGAGCTCTCGAATTCGAAGGGATCTCGGTCAGCGTCGACGCTGGGGTCATATCGCTTGCGGGGACCGTCGCGGACCCATCCATCAGCGAGAAGGCCGAGAGCATCGCCGAGCGCCTCGAGGGTGTCGTCGCGGTGAACAACGCGCTCACGGCTCCGGATGAGCTCGCCAGTCAGATCAATCCCGCGGTTGATCGCTTCCGGGCGCGGGTTGCGCAGCTGATCTCCCGTCTACCTTTGCTTTTGCTGGCGTTCGTGGCCTTTTTGGTGATCGTCGCGGCGGGCTTCCTCGTGGCGCGAATGCGATTTTGGGACCGCATCTCCCCCAACGCCTTCATCGCCGAGCTTTATCGGCAGGCGTTCCGCGTCGCCTCCGGGATCATCGGCATTGTGGTTGCGCTGGATGTCGTGGGGGCGGCGGCCCTGCTAGGCACGATCCTCGGCGCTGCGGGGATCATCGGTCTTGCCATCGGCTTTGCCGTCCGCGACACGGTGGAGAACTTCGTAGCGTCCGTCATGTTGAGCCTGCGCCAACCTTTTCGCCCGAACGACCTGGTGGAGATCGAAGGCGACGTCGGCCGCGTGATCCGACTGACCTCGCGCGCGACGATCTTGCTGTCGCTCGACGGCAATCACATCCGCATCCCGAACGCGACTGTCTTCAAGGGCAAGATCGTGAACTACACGCAGTATCCGGCGCGGCGGTTCATGTTCGACATCGGCATCGACCCTGACGCGGATCTCGAGGCGACGCGCAGCTTGGCACAGGCGACGCTGAAGGCTTTGCCTTTCGTGCTGGACGACCCGGAAGAGCTGGTCTGGATCGAGAACATCACCGAGTCCGGCGCCATCCTGCGTGTGACTGGCTGGGTCGACCAGACCGAGACAGGCTTTTCCACGGCACGCGGAGACGCCATTCGATTGGTCAAGACTGCCATCGAAGAAGCTGGGGTGGCGATCCCCGACACGACTTATCGCATTCGCCTGGAAGGGGCGGGGCTGTCAGCGGCCCCCTCCGAACCGCCACGGCGCAAGGCATCAATGCCGCATGCACCCGCTTTATCGCTGGAGCCCTCGGTCCATAAATCGGAAGAAGCGGCGCTGATCCCTCTTGTCGACGCTGAGCGCCAAGACAGCGATGATCTTCTCGCGAAGAGCGCACCGCGTGAATAGGTGTCAAGCGCCTTGAGGTAAGTGAAGCCTTCTTGCGTCCGTATGTAGGTGATGTCGGGCAGGCGGGGAGCGATCACGCCACGGTCGAAGTCGATCCGGTCCATTCGAGATCCAGCACCGCGCCAACCCGGGCGCCCGTGGCGAGCAGGAGGATCACTGCGAGCCGGATGTGGGGTGCGCCGCAGTGAGGTTCAGCCGCCTCTTTCAGGTATCGGTCACGGCGCTCGGTTTCCGCTTCCGCTCGCGTGCGTGCTGCAAGCTGATAGCGTTTTCGCTCTCCTGAGGCCTCGTCATCCCGGTAGACGCAGAACCCGCCTCGCGGGCGTCCAATCGGGCATCGTCGGCCTCCGCGGCGCCATCTTTCCGGGGAGCGGTGGTCTCGTCGCGATCTACGGGCGCGTAACGGTGCGAATGGCGTTCAGGGTGTGAGAAGGGCCGCTCGCCCGCGTCGATTGTGGCGCGGGGGCGCAGTGCACGCTCGCGACGTTGAACAGGAAGCGCCAACCTCAGAGCTACTGCATCTCAACTCTGTCCGAAGCACATTCCCGAGCGTGGATGCCCAAGGCCATCAGGGCGGGCCAGAGAAGATAGGCTTCTATTTCGACGTTTTCGCCGAACGACAGCAGAACCAGAACCATGCACAGGCCAAGCGGCAAACGTCCACGGTCGGAAAGGGCCGCATCCTTGAGCGCCAGTGCCGTCTGTGCTGCCAACGGCAAGGCCAGGGCAAAGAAGCCGACCAGCCCCTTCACGAAGAGCAGGCCGAACCAGGTGTGGTGACTTCCTATCGGCATGAATTCGACGATATGCGGACCGGGCTGAACGGTGCCATGGCCGAACCAGACGGCCTCTTCCTGCCAGCGCTCGTGTGCGATGCGCTGCAAGGTGGCACGGACCCGCGTGCTGTCGGCGCGGGCGCCCTTGAACGAGTCCACCCCGGCACCGATGGTCTGGATCAGCCAGGGTCCGATCACCGCGAGCGAGGCTGCGACGGCGGCGAGCATGGCCCACGCCCAGCTGCGCAGGACGAGCGGCATCATGCGGGGACCGATGGTGCAGGCGACGAGCCCCACGAGCCCCATCCGGGACTTCGAGGCGAGGATCATGAGCGTGCCCGCGGCAAGCCCGGCCGCGCGCCAGCGATTCTCCTTCTCTTCCAACGCGAAGAGGACCATGGTCACCCCGAGAAGTGCCGCGAAGGGCGACCATGGCGCGTAGAACTGCCAGCGCGGTGTCCACGAGGCCGGGTCGTAGGTGAAGAAATAGACCGAGAAATACTCCGGCCCCGGGCCTCCCACCGCCTTCAGCGGTGATGTCCAGATCCGCTCGGGCAGGCCGATGTAGGGCGCGATCAGCAGGACCGGCGAAATGCATAAGGTCCAGAAACCAAGCCGGCACATGGCACGGATCAGCACCTCGCGGCGGATCGGAAGCACCGCGCCCGCGAGCGGGAACAGCGCCAGCAGCGCCCAGCCCTTGGCCCAGCCGATCGACGACTTGATCGTCTGCTTGAGACCGAGGTTCCAGTTCATGTGCCCGGCCCAGAGCGCGACCAGCATCACCAGCATGGCAACCATCCATAGCTGCACGACCGGCGGGATCGGCCCGGTCGCGCGCAGGTCCGACCGGATGGCCGGCCCCAGGTAGAGCGACAGCGCCACCAGCCCGGCCAGGAGCCACGCGATGACCGGTCCAACGACGTAGAGCGCGCCGAGCCCGTAGAGCGGCCATGTCCAGACGATGGTCTTCCAGACCATGCGCTCGGCCGGGTTGGCGGGGGCGGTCAAGAGAGCCGCGCCTTCTCGGCGAGCAGTTTCTCGATCAGGGCGCGCCGCAGCCAGCCCAGCGACAGGGAAATGAACAGCAGAAAGCTCGCCGCGCCTCCGGCTGCAATCGCCAGCTTCTTGCGCGGAGACGACGGGTCCTCGGGCAGCGTGGGGTCTTCGAGCACCTGCACGAGGGGGTAGGAAGCATAGATATCGGACTTGCTCGACTGGGTCCGCGCGATTGCCGAAGCGAAGACCGCCTCGGCGACGTTGAAATCACGCTGCAGGTCTTCGAGCCGCGCGGCGAGGGGGGCGAGCCGGTCGAGGCGTTCGGTCTGGATCGTGAGCAGGGTGCGCAGCTCGGCGAGCTCTGCCTCGAGGCCCGCCCGATCGGCTTCCTGGCGGACCAGCTCTCCCAGAAGCGCCGACCGGCCGCCGTTCAGCGCGCCGTCGAGCGTTATCGGAGGCCCCGTCAATTCCCCGGCGCGGGTTGCGGCCTTGGCCTGCGCGGCCTCCATGGCCGACGCGGCCTTGACGACCTCGGGGTGGCGCGCGCCGAAACGGGCGCGGGCCTGTGCAAGCTCGGTGGCCGCCTGTGCCATCGCGTCCGTAAGCGCGACGTAGGCGCTGTCGCCGTTGAGGCGCAGGACGCGCGCGGCGGTCTCCGCATCTGTCTGGAGCCGCGTTTCGAGCCCGCGAACGGCTGCGGCCTTGCGCACGAACTCGGCGGTGGCGGTGTCGATCTTCGCCCGCAGGGCATCGGTCTCGTCGACCTGCCGGTCGTATTGTTCGACCGAGTATAGCCCCGTCGTCTCACGCAGCCCGTCGATCTCTTCGCGGGTTGCCGCGACCGACTCCTGGTATTCGCGAATGGCCTGCAGGCCGCCGCTCTGACGCGTGTCGAGCTCGTCACCACGAAGACGGTCGATCTCGGCGAAGAACGCCTCGCGGATCGCGCCGTTGCGGGCCTGTGCCTCCTCGGGGGTCGGGCCGGTGATCTTCACGTGGATGAACGCGGTCTGGTCGACGAGCTGCACCTGCGGCTTGCCGAAGGCTTCGGCCGAGAGCCCGAGCCTGTCGGCGGCATCGCGCACGACACGGTCGGCGGCGAGCAGCCGCTTGTAGGTTTCGGTCGGGCTGATGCTGTTGCTGGAGAAAGCCGAGTTGGCGTAGCTTGAGGCCTGCCCGATCTCGGCGAGGTTGACCGACGACGACGCGCCCGAGCCGGGCAGGATCAGCGACATGTGACTGGCAAAGACCGGCGCGGCCGTCTTGAGGTAGCCGGTGATCGGAGCCCAGATCGCCGCGAGACCCAGTATGCCGATCCACAGATAGCGCGGCAGCCGGTGACGGTCGGTGACGGCGCCGCCCATGAGCGCACGGCGAAGAAAGGCACGCGAACGCCGCGCGGGTCGGACGGGGCGGTCGGTCGGGGCGAAGTCTTGCATGGTCATGGCGCTCTCCTTTTACGGGCACCATAGTCGTTGGGCTGTCGTCAGGCGCTTGCGCGGCAGGTGCGATGCGAAGGGCAATCGCGCCCCAGGCAATCCCAACGGATAGGGGCAGATCAGAAGAGACCGGCGTCACGCGCCACGACGGCGGCCTGGGTCCGGTTGTTGACCTCGAGCTTGCGATAGATCGTCTTCATGTGGAACTTTATCGTCGGCTCGGTCAGCTCGAGATCGCGCGCGATCATCTTGTTGGACTTCCCTTCGCTCAGCCGTTTCAGCACAGCGCGCTCGCGTTCGCTGAGACGCTGGGCCAGCGGGTGCGCCGCGGCGTTTTCCTGGGCGGTCATGAAATCGATGGGGGCGTATTGCTCGCCCATGGCCATGAAGCGCACCGCGTTCACCAGCGACTTCGCCGGCAGGGTCTTGGGGACGAACCCCGCGGCGCCGGCGCCGAGCGCCTGCTCGGCGATCTCGCGCGTCGCTTGCCCCGATATCAGCGCCACGCGCTGCCCACCTTCGATCCCGATCGCTTCCGTGAGGCTTTCGAGACCTCTCATGCCCGGCATGTTGTAGTCGAGCAGAACGAGATCGTAGGCCTCGTCCTCGAGAATCCGCTCCCGGGCGTCCTCGAAGCTCGCGGCGCTCCCCACCTCGATCCCGTCCTCCGCTCCGAGAAACGCGATCAGCGTATCGCGCAGAAGGTCGTGGTCGTCTGCAATCAGGATTCTCATCGTCACGCGTCTCCATCCTCCCAACGTGCATCGGCATAATATCGCTGGCCGCTGCGTCGTTTAATACTTCGGAAACCAAGTTGGACGGGGGAAAGGGGTGCCGAGGATATCCCATCGGATGGCTCGAAAAACCGCTGGGGAGTTTCGGCAGTCATTCGGGACTGAAACGGCCCGTTGGCTTCGCGGAAGCGTCTTCCGCGTCATCGACCAATCCCTTCTCGGAATTGCAGCAATGCACCAGCAAGGGACACGTATAGGGCGATCAAGTTCACGCCTCGGAGCGCCCTCACCATGCAACATCATTCCTCTCGCGCCTTTCAGGCTGCCGCCCCCGTTTCCGCTCTCGCAAGCGCCGTGCCGACGCGCCCGGTGCTCGGGCTGCCCGTGGTCGATGCCACGACGGAGCAGACTGTCGCCGCCTTGCTGGAGGGCTCGGCGCGCAGCGTCTTTTTCCTGAATGCACATTGCGCCAACCTGCGCGCGCGTGACCGGTCGTATGCCGCAGCCCTGGCCCGTGCCGACATGGTGCTGCCCGACGGGATCGGGGTCGAGCTTGCCGCCCGCATGACCGGGACGAACCTGACCGAGAACCTCAACGGCACGGACTTCACGCCGGCACTGCTCAGGCGCGCTGCACGGCAGGGCCTCTCGGTCTTCCTTTTCGGCGCGAAGCCCGGCACCGCCGAAGCTGCCGCGCGCAAGCTTGCCACGACGATCCCCGGACTGCGGATCGCGGGCACGCTCGACGGCTACGACGGCGCGGCCGACTCCGACCGTGCCGTGGCCGCCATCAACGCCTCGAGCGCCGACATCCTTCTGGTCGCGATGGGGGTGCCGATGCAGGAGATGTGGATCGATCGCCACCTCGACGTCCTGTCGCCACGGCTGGTGCTCGGTGTCGGCGCGCTGTTCGACTTCCTGGCCGGGAACGTGCGCCGGGCGCCCGGCATCGTTCGCAAGTGCCGCATGGAGTGGGGCTGGCGGCTTCTGCAGGAACCGCGACGCCTTGCGAAGCGATACCTGCTCGGCAACGGGGTCTTCCTCGCGCGGGCCAGCCATCATGCCCTGCGCCAGGCCGGTCCCGAGGCGGTGTCCAAACGCCTGTTCGACATCGCTCTGAGCGGCGGCCTGCTTCTCGTGCTCGCGCCGCTGCTGCTGGCGCTCGCGGCGCTGATCCGGCTCGACAGCCGCGGACCGGTGCTGTTCCGCCAGGTGCGGGTCGGTCGGGACGGTCAGCGGTTCACCATCCTCAAGTTCCGGACGATGTTCCCCGATGCCGAGGCGCGGCTCGCGGCGATCCGGGCGGCATCCGACCGTGACGGCATCTGTTTCAAGTCGCGACACGATCCGCGCGTGACCCGCATCGGTCGTCTCCTGCGCCGGTATTCCCTCGACGAGCTGCCGCAAATCGCGAATGTCTTTTTCGGGCAGATGTCGCTCGTGGGGCCGCGGCCGGCTCTGCCCTCGGAAGTCGCGGCCTATCCGGCCCCGGCGCTCGAACGGCTGCGCGTGCGTCCGGGCCTTACCGGGCTGTGGCAGGTCGCGGGTCGGGCAGACATCGGCTTCGCGAAGATGATCGACATGGACGTTGCCTACGTCCGGTCGCGCAGCCTGCTGCTCGATGTGCTGCTGCTGGCCATGACGGCCCGGGCGGTGATCTCGGGGCGGGGCGCCTACTAGGCAGCGACCTGCGGACCCGTTCCGCCGGATAGGTCCGCAACGTCTCGGGCCCGCGCCCTCCGGGCATTCACAAAGAGCGTAAATGAATCTGCACGATGGCAGGGCCGCTTTTCCAAGGCGGCCCTCTGCGTTTCAACCGATCGGAATCACGTCACTCGACCGGTGCCGTGCTTCGTTCCTTTCCGGCGCAATCAGCGCAGAAGCGCGCTCGCCGCGGCGACACCCCCGACGACCCGTGCTGCTTCCGACAGGTTGGTGACATTGCTGTCGTAACAGGCGATTGCATCGCCCGGCAGAAGGTAGGGGTCGTAATCGTCGCGGTCGGCGCGGCGCAGCATGTCCTCGATGTTGCGCTCGATCACGATGGAGACTCCGGTCATCGGGTTGCGCGTGAAAAGGATTGCCGAGCGATGCGCGCTCGTCGCGCGGGCGCCGCCGACGCAATTGGTATCCACCACCGCCTGCATGAAGCGGGTGCCATAGGGGATCTCGCGGACCTCACGCCCGATGGCGGACGGGGCGTTGCCCGTCGCGGGTTGCGTGAGGTTCGACAGGAACAGCGACACACCCGGCGGGCTGAGCGGGCTCGGGCGCATCAGGTCGTCCTGGAAGCACTGCCGCGACGGGACGACGACTTCGTCCCCGGTGAGCAGCATCACGTCCATTGCGTGCCGTCCCTTGAAGACGCCCCGCATGTCGAGCGTGTAGGATCTGCCTCCGCGATGCAGCTCGATCGCCGAAAGGTCGGCATCCGGTCGCACGCCGCCCACGGCGCGCAGCGCGGCGGAAAGGTTGCGGGCCTCGGTGGAGGCTCCCAGCGCGCGCTGCCGGGCGGTGTCGATGTCGCCCGCGCGCTGCCCGATCTCGACCGCGTGGGGCTCGAACACGGCACCGGACACCGCGACGCTGATGGTCGCGAAATCGGCAAGCCGCACCGAGAGCCTCGGTGCCTCGTCATAGAGGCCTTCGCGCACCAGCAGCACGGCAAGGTCGGCTTCGATATCGGATGGGCTGCGCCCCTGTGCCGGAACCGGCGGAAGGAACGGCAGCTTCAGGGTGCCGTCCCCGGACACGACGTAGTCGCCGTTGAAGGTTTCGTCGTCACCGACACGCACGTCGACAAGGTCATTGCGCGACAGTCGCTCTCCTCTCAGCGCAACCGCGGCAAGCCTGTCTCCCTTGGCACTCCCGGCGTCGTCCGAGAGGGCGCCGCCCCGCGTACAGGTACTTGCGTTCCGACGCGGCGAAAGCAGCAGCGGCTCGGCATCGGTCGCAGCCGGTGGATCGCGGTACTGGGCCTGATATCCTCCGCCAGAGCGCACCTGGCCGATGTTCTTCGGGGACGGGGCGGAGCCACACGCCACGAGCAACGTCAGGCCGAGGCAAGTCCCGAGAAGTTTGGTGCGCGTGATCGGCATGCAGGCCCCTTGTCATCTCTTCTACGGTCTTAGCGAGACCCAGACAGTATGGCCACACGCATAAGTGGATCAACGGCCTATCCGTTCGGATATTTGCGAACGCCACAGCGACCTGTTGCCCTCCTGCAGCGTCGGAGACAGCCGAGACTGGCGCGTAATATTGGTTAGCGAAACCTTAAAACAGGACGCTGACCCCGATGACACGCTCTTCCTCCATGCTTGGCCACCTGCTGGCGTATGGCGCCTCCGAGGTCGCGGCGAAGCTGTCGCGGCTCGGCGTGGTGATCGCGGTCGCCCGCACCCTCGACGCGACCGAGATCGGCGTCGCCGCCGCCGCGCTCGCTGCCGGCGACCTGCTGAAGTCGCTGACCGAGAACGGCATCGGGCAACGCATCATCGCCGCGCCCGAAGCGGAGCTCGATGCGACCTGCAACCGGGCGCACGGCTTGTTCTGGCTCTGGTGCACCGGGCTCTTTGCGGCGCAGACGCTGCTCGCCGGGATCGTCTACGCGCTGACCGGCAACCTCATGCTCGCAGGGCTGATCCTCGTGCTGGCCGGCGAATATCTCTTCATGCCGGGCGGGCTCGTGCAGACCGGGCTCGCGCTGCGGGCGGGCAAGCTGCGCCAGACCGCCGCCATCGCGGGAGGCCAGGCCGTCATGGCGAACCTCATGTCGCTGGGGCTCGCGATGGTCTGGCCCTCGGCGCTGGTGCTCGTTCTGCCGCGCCTTCTGACCGCGCCGTTCTGGCTGCTGTCCATGCGTCGCCTGCACCCGTGGCGCGGCGATGCCGCCGCGGGACGGGCCCCCGTCTTCCCCTTTGTCCGCTTCGGCTGGCCGATCCTCGGCACCGAGATCATCAAGGCCGCACGGCTGCATGCCGACAAGCTGATCGTCGGAGCGCTGCTCGGTCCCGAGATCCTCGGCCTCTACTTCATGGCGTTCAACGCCGGGCTCAGCCTCGCCACCTCGTTCTCTACCGCATTTGCCTCGGTGCTCTTCCCGCATCTCTGTGCCAGCTCCGAGCGCGGCGCCGCGCTGCGTCAGGGGCTCGCGGTGTCGGTCGGTCTCGTCGCCCCGGCGGTCATCCTGCAGTCGCTGCTGGCCCCGTGGTACGCGCCGCTGCTTCTCGGCGCGCGCTGGGAGGGGCTCGCCGAGCCGATCTCGATCCTCTGCCTCGCGGCCATTCCGACGATGATCTGGACCGCCGCCGCAGGCTGGATGCGCGCCGAGAACCGCCCGGGGCTCGAACTGCGCGGCACCGCGATGCTCACCGCCGCGATGATGGCCAACACGGTCATCGCCGCGCCCCACGGCCTGACCGCGATCGCCTGGGGCTACCTCGCCACCGCCTGCGTCATGATGCTGGCGCTGTCCCGCCCGGCGCTGGGCGCCGCCTTCCTTCCCAACCGCGCAAGGGCCTGAGCCATGTCGCTGATTTCCGTCGTCATCCCCGTCTACAACGCCGCCGACACGCTTCCGGCCACGATCGCCGCGCTGCGGGCGCAGACCTGGCCCTGGTGGGAGGCCATTCTCGTCGAGGACGGCTCCTCCGACGACAGCTGGCAGGTCGCCGAACGGCTGTGCCGCGATGAGCCGAGGCTGCGGCTGGAGCGCAACCCGGGCAAGGGGCCGAGCGCGGCGCGCAATCATGGGGCGCTCACCTGCGCGCAGGGGCGGATCGTCGCCTTCTGCGATGCCGACGACCTCTGGCATCCGGGCAAGCTGCAGGCCATCGCGGCGCCGCTGCTCAAGGACGAGGCCGAAGCCGTGTTCGGCAGGGTCGGCTTCTTCCGCGACGACCCGCGCGACGTGCGCACCCGCTCAACCGTGCCGGAAGGTCCGGTCACCGTGCCGATGCTGATGGGCGAGAACCCGGTCTGCACGCTCTCGAACCTCTCGCTGCGCCGCGATGTCTTTGCCGCGCTCGGCGGCTTCCGGGCGGACATCGTGCACAACGAGGATCTCGAGTTCCTGATCCGGCTCGCGGGGCAGGGGAGCCGCCTTGTCGGACAGGACGACGAGCAGGTGCTCTACCGGCTCAGCCCGCACGGGCTCTCGGCCGACCTCGAGGCCATGCGCGCGGGCCGTGAAGAGGCGCTGCGCACCGCCGCCGCTCTCGGCTTCGGACCGATCCGCAGCGCCGAGGCCATTCACCTGCGCTACCTTGCCCGCCGCGCACTTCGGCTGGACACCGGCGCGCGCATTGCCCGCCGGCTGGTGGGCGAGGGCTGCCGCCACGATTTCCGCGCGTTCATGACCCCGGCCCGCCGCGGCGTGCCCATCGCGCTCGCCGCGCTGCTTCACCCCTTTCTGCCGCGTCCGCTGCGTCGCGCCCTGTTCTCGAACTGAGGAGACTCGAGATGCCCTACGCTTCCATCGTCGTTCCCGCCTACAACGCCGCGGCCACGCTGTCCGACACGCTGCTGTCGTTGACCTCGCAGACCTACCGCGACATCGAGATCGTCGTCGTCGACGACGGCTCGACCGACTCCACGGCGTCGGTTGCCCGAAGCTTCGCCGCACGGGACAACCGCATCCGTCTCGTGCGCCAGGCCAATCGCGGCCTCGCCGGCGCACGCAACAGCGGTGTCGCCGCCGCCTCGGGCGAGGTGGTCGGGTTCTGCGACGCCGACGACCTTTGGCTGCCCGAGAAGATGGATGCGCATGTGCTGCATCTTCAATGCCTGCCGGAGGTCGGTCTGAGCTACGCCGGCTCGGCGATGATCGACGATGCCGGCCGGCGCATCGGTCACGCGCAACGGCCGCGGCTTCGCGGGGTGAGTGCCGCGCATGTGTTCAAGCGCAACCCCGTGGGCAACGGATCGGCCCCGGTGTTCCGCCGCGCGGCGCTGGACGATCTCGCGTGGCGTCCCGACGGCGAGACGCAGCGCGACTGGATCTTCGACGAGGCTTTCCGCCAGTCCGAGGATGTCGAATGCTGGCTCCGTCTCGCGCTCGGGACCGACTGGACGCTCGAAGGCGTGCCGGGCCTGCTGACCGAGTACCGGATCAGCACCCGCGGTCTGTCCGCCAATGTTCCCGCGCAGCTCGCATCATGGGAACGGATGGTCGCGAAGCTGCGGTCGATGGACCCGGCCTTTTTCGCGCGCCACGAACCCGAGGCCCGCGCCTACCAGCTGCGCTACCTCGCGCGGCGCGCGGTCACCAGCGGGGACGGGCCGCTCGCCTGCCGGCTCGTAACCCGCGCCTTTGCCGAGTCACGCCGTCCGCTGATCGAGGAGCCTGTGCGCAGCCTCACCACCTGGGCCGCGGCCCATGCCACCGCGCGTTTCGGCGACATGCCGATGCGCCTCGCCAAATCCGTGCTCACCGCCGGCCGGTCCTGATAGGGAGATTTCCGCCATGTCGACACGTCCCGTCGTTCTTCACCTTCTCGACGACGCCACGCCCGGTGGCGTGACCCGGGTCCTCGAACAGATCCAGACTTGTCCGCAGCTGGGGCAGCGCGCGCGCCACGAACTGCGCATCGTGCCCCGCAAGGGGGCGCTGCCGACCTGCCGCGCCGACATGATCGTGTCGCATCTGAGCCTGAGCTGGCGCAGCCTGCCGCGGCTCATCTCGCTGCGGGCCCGGCACGCCTCCACCCCGCTCGTGCATGTCGAGCACAGCTATACAGAGGCTTTCGCCGCGCTGAACGTGCCGTCAAGGTTGCGCTTCTTCGCCATGCTGCGGAGCGCCTACGCGCTGTTCGAAACGGTCGTCGCGGTGAGCGAAGCGCAAGGGGCATGGCTTGTCCGCCGTCGCCTCGTTCAGGCTTCCGCGCTGCATGTCATTCCGCCCGCGGTTGACCTCACCGGCTTTCGTGCGCTGACCGCGCCCGTCGGTGCGCCCCGGGTCATCGGCGCCATCGGCAGACTGCACCGTCAGAAGGGCTTCGACGTTCTCATTCGCGCCTTCCGGGATCTTCCCGACCCGGACCTGTCCCTGCATGTCTACGGCACGGGTCCGGAAGAGACGGCGCTGCGTGCCCTTGCCAAGGATGACCGACGTATCCGCTTCTTCGGGCATGTCGGCTCCGCGACAGAGGCAATGTCTGCCGTGGATATCGTCGCCATGCCCTCACGCTGGGAAGCCTACGGACTTGTCGCGCTCGAAGCCCGCGCCTGCGGAAGGCCGATTGTCTGCGCAGACGTCGACGGTCTGCTTGAAAGCGCGGGCCCCGAGGCCACGTTCGTCCGTGGCCACGACGTTGCTCGGTGGACAGCGGCGCTCAACGAGGCGGTGATCCACCCCGCGCGCCCGTCGAAAGCCGCGGACCTGGTGGAGCAGGATTTTGCGGCAGCTTGGAGCGAAATTCTTTCAGGTATCCAGAAGGGAAACAGGCCGGCGCCATTGCTGTCGACTACTACTCAAACGGTGTGACGCCTGTCGCGCTACTTCGTCTGCAGATACCGGAGGCGGCGCAGTTCGCTCGATGCTGTGCGACTTTGTGTCGGATAGCTGATGTCTGTAGCAATCGCACGCTACGGCCGCTCGCAGCCCACTGCTGCCGGTCGGCCCCAAGTGCCGGCTCGACCAGGGGCATTCCTTGCACGAAGCTTATGCAAGGCAGCATCTCGCGAGACACTGACCTGAAGGGCGGGAAGCAATAGTTCGCCGCATCCGAAACGAACGGCCGCAAGGCGCAGGACGTCGAGCTCCCTGAAGTTTGGGAAGCGGGACCGGATGACTGAGCGTGAAGCGCATTCGCGGAGGCCAGGCCTGAGACTGGGCACCCAGTCCATATGCCTCCCGGCCAGCGGATGCCGGCCGGGAGGTCTGATGTGCTTACGTCAGCCTACTCGGGCAGGGCGAAGGCCATGATGTAATCGCCCCGGATCGGGGTGGCGCGGTTGCCGCCCACAGTGATCACGAGAAACTGCCGACCGCTTTCCGGCGAAACGTAGGTCATAGGGGTGGTTTCACCGCCGACGGGCAGGCGGCCCTTCCAGAGCTCTTCACCGGTGCGGACGTCCAGCGCCCGGATGAAGTAGTCCTGCGTGCCGGCCATGAAGACCAGGCCCGATGCCGTGTTGACCGACCCGCCGAGGGTGGGCAGGCCGATCGGGATCTCGATCCCGGTGGCGATGCCGAGCGGACCGGCATCCTTGATGGTGCCGAGGGGCTTGGACCAGAGCACCTCGTTGGTGTTCAGGTTGACCGCCGACAGGGTGCCGAAGGGCGGCTCCTGGCAGGGGATGCCGAGCGGCGACATGAAGCGATCCTGCTGCAGTCCGTAGGGCGTACCCGCCATCGCCGCCGCGCCGCCGTGCGTTTCACCCGATTCCGACATCTCGTCGAAGGTCTCGCGTTCGATCAGGCGCGAGATGATCGGCAGACGGATGTCGTTCACCGTCATGATGCCGAGATCCTCGTTGATCGACACCGAGCCCCAGTTCATCCCGCCGGACCAGCCGGGGTAGATGATGGTGGGATCGGTCGTCAGCGGGGTGAAGTCGCCCTCGTAGCGCGCGCCCTTGAAGCGGATCCGGCAGTAGAGCTGGTCCACCAGGGTGGCGCCCCACATGCGGTTTTCCGACAGCAGTTCCGTCCCGAAGGAGGGGAAGCTGGAATAGGGCTGCGTCGGCGAATAGGTCTCGCTTTCGACGCCTTCGGTGGGCACGGGGCGTTCCTCGACCGGCACGATGGGCTCGCCGGTTTCGCGGTTCAGCGCGAAGATATGGCCGCGCTTGGTGGGCTGGTAGACCGCCGGGATGGTGCCACCGTTGCCGTCGGGCGCATCGTAAAGCACCGGTTGCGAGGCAACGTCGTAATCCCACAGGTCGTGGTGGGTGGTCTGGAAATGCCAGGCTTCGCGGCCGGTCTCGATGTTCAGCGCCACGATGGACGAGGAATACTCGTTCGCGGCCTCGGAGCGGTGACCGCCCCAGAAGTCGGGGGTGGCGTTGCCGACGGGCAGATACACGAGGCCCAGCGTGTCGTCATAGGACATGGTCGACCAGACGTTCGGCGTTCCGCGCGAATAGCTCTCGCCCGGGGGCGGCAGCAGGGTGATCGACGGATCGCCCAGGTCCCAGGCCCAGACCAGTTCCGAGGTGCGTGCGTCGAAGGCGCGGATCACGCCCGAGGGCTCGCCCACTTCGGCGTTGTCATGCACCCAGCCGCCGATGACGATCAGGCCGCGGCCCACGGTCGGCGAGGAGGTCTGGAAGTAGTAGCCGGTCTTGATCTCGCCCATGCCGGTGCGGAGGTCGAAGATGCCGTTGTCGCCGAACTCGGCGCAGGGCTCGCCGGTGCGCGCGTCCACGGCCAGCAGGCGCGCGTCCACGGTCGACGAGATGATACGGCGCGAACAGGTCGCACCGGCGTCCAGCGCGGCGACATCGCCGTTGCGTTCGGACGGGGCCGGGTCGTCGTTGGTGTCGTAGTAGATCACGCCACGGCAGCGGGGGAAGATGTTGCCCTCGGCCTCGGGATCGAAGGTCCAGATCTCTTCGCCGGTCTCGCTGTCCACGGCGAAGAGGCGCGAGCTGTGGGTGCAGCCGTAGAGCATCCCGTCCACCTGCAGCGGCACCGTGATGTGGCCTTCGCCGCCGACGGGGATTTCCCCGGTGCGGTAGGTCCATGCGGGCTCGAGCTGGGCGACGTTCTCGGGCGTCAGCTGGGTCAGCGACGAAAAGCGCGTGCCCTCGGCGTTGCCGCCCCAGACCGCCCAGTCCTCATCGGCGGGCGCCGAGACTCCGGCACCTGCGGCGAGGTCGGGGGTGCCCTGCGGCTTGACGATCCACTGGGTCTGGAAGGCCCCGGCGAAGGTGGCGACGATGCCAAGGGCCAGCACGCCGGCGACGAGGCGCGGCGCCTTGAAGGAGCGGCCCGGCGCGAATTTGTAAGCCGGCAGCAGCAGCAGCACGGCGACCGCCAGAACGGCGGGGGCCATCAGGTCCGAGATCAGCGGCCAGAGCGCGAAGGCGCTGGTGCTCAGCGACCAAAGAATGGTGACGACGAAGGTCGCGAGGTACAGCACCGCGCCTGCGGGTTTGCGCATCGCCGTCAGCACGCCGGAGGCGAGTAGCGCCAGCCCTGCGGGTGCAAAATAGAATGAGCCGCCAAGCATCAGCAGGCGAACCCCGCCGATCAGCAGCGCGAGGCCGGTTGCGGCAAGGATGAGGCCAAGGATCAGAAGGCTTGCCTTCTTCCATGTCCTGTCGGTTGATTGTTCTGTCATGGAGTCCGTCTTTTTCTTGCACGACGATCCCGTCGTCAGCCGGTCTCGAGTGGACGGGCTGCGACCCTTTGTCGTCCTGGCGCAGGATTGCCAAATCGTGAGCGCGGTCTATGCGCGATCCGCGCACCTCGATCATGCAGTGTGCTCATGAGTTGCGGCCAGCAGCGCAGACGCCGCAGCTGTTCCGGACCGACAGGCGCAGGCCGCCGGGTCAGCAGGGGAGGACACGTTGATGAATGAGCCTCATCAGTGTCTGCGCCAATCCAAGACTACAGACCGCCGGACGGGACGTTAGATCGAGGAGGGCACCAAGGAGCCTGCCATGCCCAAAGACATCCCATCAACTGAGACGCAAGACGAGCCATCGCGGGCCCCGCTCGTGATCATCGCCCTGGCAACGCTCGTGTCGCTCGCCACGTTTTCCGCTCCGTTGACCGCGCTCGAGGCGATGACCGCCTCGCTCTCGCTGAGCAGTGCCGAACAGGCTTGGGTCATGAGCGCGATGCCGCTCGGCTGCGCCGTCGGTCTGCTGAGCGCCGGGGCGCTCGGCGACACCCTGGGACGCCGGCGCACCTTCGTCGGGGGCCTTGTGCTGATGGCGCTGGCGTCGGTCGCGGCTGCGCTGTCACCGACGGGTTTCATGCTGATCATTGCCCGCGTGGTGCAAGGGCTCGGCAGTGCGGGGGTTATGGCCTGCGGGCTGGGCCTGCTGGGACAGGTCTATCATGGCGCCGCGCGGCAGCGCGCGGCGGCGATCTGGGCTGCGGGCCTTGGCGGCGGGGCGGCCTCCGGGCCCGTGCTGACCGCGATGCTCCTTCCGGTCGGCGACTGGATGGCGGCGCACTGGCTGCTGGCCGTGGTATCGGGGGTGCTGGCAGTGCAATCCGAGAAACTTCCGGAGAGCGCCCGGATCCCGCACCGCGTCGACATCGCGGGAAGCATCCTTCTCATGATCGGGCTGTCATGCCTGCTGGCGGCCCTGACCGAGCTGCGCATGGGGCTGACCGCAACGGTCGTGGCGCTCGTAGGAATCGCGGTCGTTGCATTGTGTATTTTCGTCCGGATCGAGCGCCGGGTTTCCAACCCGATCCTCCGTCTCGACCTCTTCGGCCACGCGCCGTTCATCGGCGCGACGCTGGCGGCGCTTGCGTCGGGGGCAGGGGTGCTGTCGCTGATGTCGCTTGTGCCAACCTTTCTCGAGCGCGGCATCGGTCTTGATCCGTTCGCGGCCTCGCTGATCACGCTGGCATGGTCCGGCGTCACGGTGATTGCGGCGGTTGGCGCGCGTTACCTGCCGCAGGGGCTGACACCGCGGGCGCAGGTGTATCTGGCAATCCTGGGATGCGCCCTGGGCCAGTTGCTTCTTCTGCTATCCTGGGACGGCATGAGCTGGTGGGTCGTTCTGCCCGGACTGCTGGTCGCCGGAATGGCCAACGGCATCCTCAACGCGGCGCTCGGACACGCGGCCGTCGAGAGTGTCCCGCCCGAGCGGTCAACGATGGGATCTGCAGCCAACAATACCGCTCGTTATATCGGTTCGGCCCTGGGCATAGCACTGGTGTCGGTGCTGATCGCATCAAGCCGCGAGGGTGATTTCTTCACTCACTGGCACCAGGCGGTTCTCGCGACGTCGCTTATGAGCCTGCTTGGCCTCCTCGCCATGGTGCTTCTCAACCGGCAGGATCAGCGGCAAGCCGCCTGAATCATCCCCACGAGAAGGATTGGCGCGACGCATTGCGGGCGGCAGGTCGGGGCGACATTCCCGCCAACCCGCTGTCCACTATCGACTTGAGGAGCAGGCGAAGTGCGCGCGGCGCTATCCGAGTTCTCTGGGTGCGGCAGGTTGGGCCTTGCCGCCGAAGTAAAGAACGTCTCGCTTACTTCTTCGGCGTTTCGCGCGTAGGGGGCCGGGACAGGAAGCGGCCACCTCGTACCCCCGTCGCGTCGGCTCGCGATCTCGGGTCCTCGCACTTGTCGGTGGAGGAGCAGACCCCAGCTGATCAGCGCCTGCCGCCTACAAGAAGACGCCCACGCCACGGTCGTGCCGAAGCGACGTCAGCCTGCGAGGTCCGCGAGGTTGGCGTCGAGCAGAGCCTGCTGCTCGACCGGACCCAGTCCTTCGTCGAGGATGTCGCAGAGAACTTCGAAGACGGCGGCAGCCGGGCCGTCCGAGGCGGTCTGCCAGATCCATTCGGAGCCGGCCATCGCGACATCGAGGAGGTCGCCACGCACTGCCTCGAGATCGGGCTCCGGCAGGTCGAGGGCAATGCGCACATCCCCGGCGCCTTGCCGGGGCAGGTTCACATCATTCTCGTATTGCTCGAAGTTGTTGAAGAATTCCTGCTGGATGCCGGAAGAGACTGCTCGTCTGATGATCTCGAAGATCGGACGCAGCAGGTCCTTGGTCTGCTTGCCGCCTTCCACGGCCTCCAGCGCATCGATGAGCAGGGGCTGTCCGCGCTGGCTCATCGGAACAGTCAATTCGAGTCTCACTCTAAAGAAAACCTCCCCGCAGTGGTTGCCTCGCTCGACTTATCCCGCCGCAGGCCGATGGCAAGGTGGAACCGCGCAGCTTGGATTTGCGATTGAAGGGCAGTGTGTCAAAACCCACTTCGGCCTGCCAGGGGGCTTGGACTTGCCTGCGTCGGGTAAAGAGCGATCGGGTTACGTCCCCGGCCTTTCTCCTGAAGGCGGTCGTGCCAAGGACGTCGCGTGATGAAGCCCGTAAAACGACGGATTGCCTCCGCCCCGGCGGGGCAGCGCCGGCGCCGGATCGCCGGTGGTGCGATGCGTTCGCCCGAGACGGCATGAGCGCTAGGTGCTTCTACGAACACGACCTGATGCGAGGGTCCGCGCCGCTCTGCGGACGGATACCTGGCAACACGACACCAAGACCTGGAGACTTCGACATGGCAACCACCGGCAAGCAACTGTTCACGACACTGGAGGCGGATGGCACGCTGACCGTCGCCATCGAGGAGGTCACCTTTCCCGACCCGACCGGCGACCAGGTGCTCGTCAAGATGGAGGCGGCGCCGATCAACCCGTCGGACCTGGCCATCCTCGTCGGTGCGGCGGACCTGGAAAATGCCAGCTTCTCGCCCGGCAAATACGTTGCCACCATGCCCGAGCCCTTCAACGCGGGCTCGAAGGCGCGCCACGGTCTCAAGCTGCCGGCGGGCAACGAAGGCGCCGGCACGGTCGTCGCGGCCGGGGACGGCGACACAGCGAAGGCGCTGATGGGGCAGCGCGTCTCCTGCGTGCCGGGCAATGCCTACAGCCAGTATTGCATCGCCGACGCCGGCATGTGCCTGCCGCTCGGAGACCATTCGGCCGAGGAGGGCGCGAGCGCCTTCGTCAACCCGATGACCGCACTGGGCTTCGCCGAGAATGCGAAGATGGATGGCCAAAACGCGATCCTGCACACGGTCGGGGCCTCGAACCTTGGTCAGATGCTGACCCGCATCTGCAAGGAGGACGGCCTCGGTCTGGTCAACATCGTTCGAAAGCAGGCCCAGGCCGACCTGCTCGCGGGGATCGGTGCCACCCACGTGGTCAATTCCTCGGACGACGACTTCATGCAACAGCTGACCGTGGCAATCGACGACACCGGCGCCTTCTACGGCTTCGATCCCATCGGCGGCGGCCATGCGGTCGACACCGCCTTCAAGGCGATGGAGCAGGTCGCGGTGAGCAAGATGACGGAGTACTCGCGCTACGGCTCGAACCAGCCGAAGCGCATGTTCATCTACGGGCGCCTTGACACCGGCCCGACGACGCTTACCCCGAGCTACGGCTTCGGCTGGACGCTGTCCGGATGGCTTCTGTTCCCCTTCCTGCAGGCTGCGGGAAGTGAGACGGTCGCCCGTATGCGCAAGCGCGTCCGCGACAATCTCACGACGACCTTTGCCAGCCACTACAAGACGCGGGTGAACCTCGAGGAGATGCTGACCCGCGAGGCCGTCACCGACTATCGCGAGATGAAGACGGGGGAGAAATATCTCGTCACGCCCTGGGACTGAGGGCGCCGTGCGGACATGGCCTGATCCGACTGCCGGGCACTGACTGCTCGGCGCGGCGGCACTTGGCAGATTGCGCCGACCGACGAAATGGTGACGGCTGCTCCGGTCCTGCTTGAGCGTGTGGGGCCGGACCTTGCCGGATCTACCGGACTCGCCAGCCACGGAAAGATCGGAGGCATGGAGCGCGGCATGTGTCGATGTCGATTGAGAGACGCAGAAGCCTTCCGCCCTTTTCTTGCCGCTCGGTGCGCGGGGAAGGGGCTGCCTGCGGCCACCTCCCGCCCTTCTGCGCACCTGGATGGACCCGGCATATAACATGGCGTGAACCTGCCGCGGCACCATACCCCCGAATGCCGGTGCTGCGATGCCCTCTCAGGGCGCGGCGGGCGCGGCTTCTTCGCCTCCGGTCGCAAGGTGCCGGGCCAGCATGAGTGCCCCAGACAATGCTGTGCCTTTGGCGGCGACGAGCGCGTCAGCCATCTCCCCGGGCAACCAGTCCTTGTAGGCCGGTGCAGTGCCCCCGATCAGGCAGAGCGGCTCGCCGGGCTGCCAGCCAAGCGCATTGAGACCCGTGGCGATATAGGCCGCGCCGCGCCGCATCTGCAGTGCCGCCGCCGCATCGCCTTGCGCGGCGGTCACCCGGGGCGCGATGCGGCCGAAGTCCTCCGGGGTCGCCGAGCTAGCGAAGGCGACCACGCCCGCCGGGCCGCCCATCTCGGCAAGCAGGTCACGGGTCAGCGGGCTTGCGGGCTCCAGACCGTCGTGAGCACGCAGCGCGTAGACGAGGATCTCGCGGCCCAGCCAGGCGGCCGACGCCTCGTCTCCCAGAACCAGCCCGTGGCCGCCCAGCGTCGTGAAGCGCGCGTCCTCCTGTCGGGCCAGGAAACTGCCGGTGCCGATCCCCGCGACGCAGCCGCGCCCGGGGCCGAGCGCGCCGACCACGGCTGCGCGCCGGTCTTCCTCGACCACCACCCGATCAAGCGGGAGCGCTGCCGCAACGCGCGCGGCGAGCTCCGGACCGGTCACTCCGGCGAGCGCGAAGTAGGCTGGGCAGGGCCGCAGCGCCGCGGGGGGCAGCCCTTCCTTCCGGGCGATCTGCGCGAGCCCCGCGACAAGCGTGGCCACCGCACCGTCGAAGTCGGTGGTGACATTGGCGGCCCCGAGGCGCACCTCGACCGAGCGTCCCTCGTGTTCGAGCGCGAGGCGGCAGGTCGAGCCGCCGGCATCCGCCGCGAGGATCATCGTGCAAGCTCGCGCATGCCGCGGTCGATGCCCTCGAGGGTCATCGGCACCATGCGATCGTCGAAGATCTGGCGGATCATCGCGATGCTCTGGGTGTACTGCCAGTGCCGTTCGGGCACCGGGTTGATCCAGAGGTGGTCCGGCCATTGCGCCCGCGCGCGCTCGAGCCAGGCCTGGCCGCTCTCGGCGTTCCAGTGCTCGTTGGCGCCGCCGGGATAGGCGATCTCGTAGGGGCTCATCGAGGCGTCGCCCACGAAGATGCACTTGTAGTCCGGCCCGTAGGTATGCAGCACGTCCCAGGTCGCGGTCTGCTGGTCCCGGCGCCGGCGGTTGTCGCGCCAGACGCCCTCGTAGAGACAGTTGTGGAAGTAGTAGTACTCGAGATGCTTGAACTCGGCCCGCGCCGCCGAGAACAGCTCCTCGACCACGCGGATGTGCATGTCCATCGAGCCGCCCACGTCGAGAAACAACAAGAGCTTCACCGCGTTGCGCCGTTCCGGGCGGGTCTTCACGTCGAGGTAGCCGTGATCCGCCGTCGCGCGGATCGTGACGTCGAGGTCGAGCTCCTGGTGCGCCCCGTCGCGCGCCCACTGCCGCAGCCGCTTCAGCGCCACCTTGATGTTGCGGGTGCCGAGCTCGACGCTGTCGTCGAGGTTGCGGAACTCCCGCTTGTCCCAGACCTTCACGGCGCGGCGGTGCCGGCTTTCCGCCTGGCCGATGCGCACGCCCTCCGGGTTGTAGCCGTAGGCCCCGAAGGGCGAGGTGCCGGCGGTGCCGATCCACTTGTTGCCACCCTGGTGGCGGCTGTCCTGCTCCTTCAGGCGCTCCTGCAGCGTCTCCATCAGCTTGTCGAAGCCTCCGAGTGCCTCGATCTCGCGCTTCTCCTCGTCGCTCAGGTGCTTCTCCGCCATCCGGCGAAGCCACTCCTCCGGCAGGTCCACCGCTTCCAGCACCTGCTCTGCGCCGATCTGCTCAAGCCCCTCGAAGCTCGCGGCAAAGGCCCGGTCGAAGCGGTCGATGTGGCGCTCGTCCTTCACCATGGCGGCACGGGCGAGGTAGTAGAACCCCTCGACGTCATAGGTCGCGAGCCCGGCGCGCAAAGCCTCGAGAAAGGTCAGGTACTCGCGCAGGCTGACCGGCAGCTGCGCCTTGCGGAGGTTTTCGAAGAACGGAATGAACATGCGCGGTCCTTTCGGAGGCTCGGCCGCATCCTACGCGAAGCGCCGCGCGCTGCAACCGGCGCGCGCCCGGCGCTTCTTCTGGCTGGAAATATTCCCGGGGAGTCGCGCGCAGCGCGGCGGGGCAGAGCCCCGGATCTCAGGTCGCCAGCTTCTCGATCACGATGGTGACGATGAGGCCCGCGATGCCGAAGGCGATGGCATAGACCAGGACGAACTGCGCGATGTCGGCGGCGTTGCCCTTGCGCCGCCGGGCGGTCAGCCCGCCCAGAATGGCCCCGATCAGCACGGCTGCAATGACGATCATCTGCGCTCCTAGCTCCCCTTGAGCGGATTGAGCGCGGCGATCTCCCGCAGTTTCGCGTGCACGGCCCAGTCCGGGCCGAAGCCGTATCGTGCCCAGCCCAGGGAGTCCAGCCGCACGCGGCGCGCCTCGGAATGGCGACCCTCGAGCCCCAGCGCCTCGGCGCGCATCAGCATGAGCGTCGACAGAAGGGCGGCGTTCTCGTGGCGGGCTGCGGTCTCGAGATGCGGGCCGATCAGCCGCAGCGCGTCCTCGGGGCGGCTGTCGTGCACCGCATAGGCCGCCAGCTGCGCGGCGACATAGGCGCGGTGCAGCCCTGTGCCGGGCGCCTGCGCCAGCGCGCCGTCGGCCCGCAGGAACTCTGCACGGGCGGCCTCGGTGTCGGTGCCCTGCAGCATGCGGCCCATGGCGTAATGCGAAAACCCGAGCCGATGGTCGCGCCAGCCGGCCCGTTGCGCGATGCGCAGCGCCCGCGCGGCGGCGGCCTGTCGCTCTCCCGCCGTGGCACCGGGACCGAGCGCCGCCTGGATCGCCGCGATCCAGTCCCGCGACGTCTCCGGCAGGTGGCGGGCGGGCAGGTTGGCTCCGCCTGGATTGACCCGGGAAAGGACCGCGGGCAGCCGCGCGGCGACCTCCGCCCGCGACAGGCCCGAGCGCAGCGCCGGATCGTAGAAGGCCCGTAGCACCGTCATGTCGTAGCCGGTAAGCACGGTGTGCACGTTGTCGTCGTTGAAGATGCTGTCGGGCAGGCGGTAGAGGTCGTTGAGCGGGCCGAGCGCCTGAGCGATCTCCTCGTGAAGGCAGTCGCGCAGCTCCTGCGGGGCGGCATCCGCCGGCAGGAACACCGCGACGCGCTGCCGTTCGCGCACGCTGCTCCAGCTCACGGCGGGGCTTCGGCGCGCGCGCAGGTACTCGGGCAGCGACGAGGCGTTCGGCACCACGAAACAGGCGGCCTGCGGCAGATTGCGGCGGATCTCGGCGCGCGGCACGCCGACGAGGGTGATGTTGGCCTCGGGCGCCGTCACCCGCGAGATGTCGATGCCGGCTTCCGTCCGGAGCCGGTGCAGCAGCTGCGCGAGATCCGGCCCGAGAGTCGGCGGCGCGTCGCCGGTGACGCGCAGGGTGATCGGCCCCTCGAAGCGCGAAAAGGTCTCGAGGGCGCGGCCGGATTCGAGACTGAAGGCAAGGTCGAGCACGTCACGTGCAAGGTCCGCGTTCGACACGACCGGCGCGGTCGGCTGCGCACTTGCGAAATGCTTCATCCCGGGCAGCGGCGTGACCGGCCCGACCATCACCGCGGCGCGCGAGGCCGTGTCCGGCCCCGGTGCCGGCATGCATCCCGCGAGGGTGAGACAGAGCGCCGCGAGAAGCCGTCGCATCAGGGCCGTTGGTACTTGATGAAGGGGGTGAGCGTGCCGATCCGGTCGTAAAGCTGGCGCGCGGTGTGGTTGAATTCCTGCGTCATCCAGTAGACCGAAGGAGCCCCGGCCGCATCGGCGGCAGCATAGACCCCCTCGATCAGCGCCCGCCCGACGCCCTTGCCGCGAACCTCGGGTGCGGCGTAGAGGTCCTGAAGATAGCACACGTTCTCGATCCGCCAGCAGTGCCGGTGGAACAGGTAATGCGTGAGGCCGACAAGCTTGCCGTCGCTCTCGGCGACGAGCGCGTTGTAGTCCTGCGCGTCGTCACCGATCAGCCGGGCGAAGGTGGTCTCGTAGACCTCGTCCGGAACGCTGGTCTCGTAGAAGGTGAGATAGGCCTTCCAGAGGGCGTGCCAGCCCGGCTTGTCCGCTTCGGTGAGAGGGCGAACGGTGACATCGGAATTGGACATCCTGAAGATCCTGCCTGTTTTGCCGCCCGGGCACTTGGCGGCCCGGTGCGTCGCTCTCGTTTCTGGCGCGATCCTATCGCGGAAACGGGGCGCTTGCCCAGCAGTCTGACCGAAAAGGCACGATTTTACCGCGCGGTGACGCAGGAGCGCCGCACGCGAACTTGCGTGACAAGGCGCTTCCCTCCCGGCAAAGCGATCCGCAAAGATTGTTCGTCCGAACAATCTTCTCCGGTGCGCCCGACCGGGGCGGCGCGCAGAAAAATCTTCGAAGGAAGATTTTCCGGGTCAGCCGCCGGTGTGGCTCATGTGGCGGGACACGCGTCCATCAACGGTCTGGCGCGAGTAGTCGAAGTCGTGACCTTCGGGCTTGCGCGCGATGGCATTGCGGATCGCCTGTTCGAGTGGCGCGTCGCTGTCGGGATGATTGCGCAGCGCGCTGCGGAGATCGGCGTTGTCCTCTTGCCCGAGGCACATGAACAGCTCGCCGGTGCAGGTGAGGCGCACCCGGTTGCAGCTTTCGCAGAAATTATGGGTCAGCGGCGTGATGAAGCCGATCTTCTGCCCGGTTTCCTCGAGCCGCACGTAGCGCGCCGGCCCGCCGGTGCTCTCGGGCAGGTCGGTGAGCGTGTATTGCTCGGCCAGCCGCGCGCGCAGGTCGTCGAGCTTCCAGTACTGGCCCAGCCGGTCCTCGTTGCCGATGTCGCCCATCGGCATGACCTCGATCCAGGTCAGGTCGATGCCGCGCTCGGCGCACCATTCGGTGATCGGGAACAGCTCGTCCTCGTTGAAGCCCTTCAGCGCCACGGCGTTGAGCTTCACCCGCATCCCGGCCTTCTGCGCCGCGTCGATGCCGCGCAGAACCTGCGGCAGCCGGCCCCAGCGGGTGATCTTCGCGAATTTCTCCTCGTCGAGCGTGTCGGCCGAGATGTTCACCCTGCGCACACCCGCGTCATAAAGCGGCTGGGCGAAGCGCTCGAGTTGCGAGCCGTTCGTGGTGAGCGTGAGCTCGCGCAGTGCGCCGCTGTCGAGATGGCGCGTCATGCGCTGGAAGAAGGTCATGATATCGCGCCGGACCAGCGGCTCGCCGCCGGTGATGCGCAGCTTCTCGACACCGAGACGCACGAAACTCGAGCACATGCGGTCGAGTTCCTCGAGCGTGAGCAACTCCTTCTTCGGCAGGAAGCTCATGTTTTCCGACATGCAGTAGACGCAGCGGAAGTCGCAGCGGTCGGTCACGGAGACCCGCAGGTAGGAGATCGGGCGGGCGAAGGGGTCGATGAGCTTGTCCATGCACCGAACCTAGGCCTCAAAGTGCGCTCCGACAAGCGCAGTCGCGATTGCCAACCCCGCGCAATTGGTCCTAGGCTGCGCCCATGAAACCGATTTTTCTCACCCCGCTCCTGCTTTTGGGGGCCTGTTCGCAGGTGTCCTCGATCTTTTCCGGCCCGTCCGACACCAAGCCGGCCGCCGCGACCGCGTCCTCGGAAGACGCGCGACCTCAGGCCCGCCCGGCTCCGGAGGCCGGCTCCGGGTCGACGGCGGCGATGTCCTCCGGCCGCTCGGCTGATTCTCTCGACACCACGTCCGAGGAAGAGCGCGCCGCCGCGTCCTCGGCGCCCGCGGCGGGCGGAGAGACGATGCTGGGCACCTCGGTGGCCTCTCTGGGCGACCCGGCGCGCTCGGGGTTCTGGCTCGAGACACCGCTGGTATCCTCGGAAACCGAGGGCCGGGTGGTCTTTCCCGGGACCGGCAAGTCGGCGCAGGTCCAGCTCATCCCGATCGAGGGGCCGGCCACCGGCGGCAGCCGGATCTCGCTATCCGCGATGCGCCTGATCGGCGCGCCGCTTACAGATCTGCCGACTCTCGAGGTCTACAGCGGTGGCTGAACTGACGGGGCCGCGCGCCGGTTGCCGCGTCGAGGCGCTTGGCAGCCACGGGGCGATCGGTCATGGTCGAAAAGGCAGCGGCGGGGGTGTCCCCCTCCGCTTACACCATTGGTCTAATATGCCGCCGGTCATCAGCGTGTACTGTGACCACGGGGAGAAAGGGAGGACCGCCCAATGCACATGAGTGACACCCGCGAGATCAAGGCGCCGCGCGACCTTGTCTGGACCGCGATCCTCGATCCGGAGGTTCTCAAGCAATGCGTGCCCGGCTGCACCGAGATGAGCGGCAGCCCCGAGGAGGGGTTCGAGGCCACGGTGGTGCAGAAGGTCGGCCCGGTAAAGGCGACCTTCAAGGGCAAGGTGACGCTGTCCAACCTGAACGAGCCGGAGAGCCTGACGCTCTCGGGCGAGGGCAAGGGCGGTGCGGCGGGCTTCGCCAAGGGCGGGGCCGACGTGACGCTGACCGACAAGGGCGACGGCGTGACCGAGCTGCACTACGAGGTCGAGGCCAAGGTCGGCGGCAAGCTCGCGCAGCTTGGCAGCCGGATCATCGACGGGTTCGCGAAGAAAATGGCAGACCAGTTCTTCACCAACTTCCAGGACGCGCTCGAGGGGCCCACGGACCCCGACGAGGCCCCCGAGGCCGAGGGCGAAGCGGCGGAAGAGGGCAAGAAGAAGGGCTGGTTCAAGCGCATGGTCTCGAGCTGAGGCGCACGGGGACCGTGACGGCACAGGACGACAGGACATAGAGCAAGGGCACCCAGGGAGGACTTGATGACCAAGGTAACGATGACGGTGAACGGCAAATCCGTCTCGAAGGAGGTCAGCGGCAACACGCTGATGACCGAGTTTCTGCGCGACGAATTGCACCTGACGGGCACCCACGTCGGCTGCGACACCAGCCAGTGCGGCGCCTGCGTGATCCACGTCGACGGCGTGAGCGTCAAGGCGTGCAGCATGTTCGCGGCCGAGGCCGACGGCGCCGAGGTCGGCACCATCGAGGGACAGGCCAACGCCGACGGCTCGCTGAACGTGATCCAGCAGGCATTCCAGGACCATCACGGGCTGCAGTGCGGCTTCTGCACGCCGGGCATGGTGATGACGGCGGCCTCGCTGCTGAAGGAGAACCCCAGGCCGACCGAGCACGAGATCCGCGATTATCTCGAGGGCAACATCTGCCGCTGCACCGGCTACCACAACATCGTCAAGGCGATCATGGCGGCATCGGGGCAGGACGTGAGCGGCATCGCCGCAGAGTGACGCGCCGCCCCTGCGGCGCACCCGTCCCGCGGGGAGGGGCGCTGCGATGGCAGGTTTGACAGCACGGACGGCGGGTCGCGGCAAAGAGGAGTGCCGCGCCGGTATCCGGGAGAGTTCGCGAGGCGGGCAGAGCCCCGCCGCATTCAGGGAGGAGTTTTCATGCCCAAGGATCATGGCATCGGCGCCGCGCCGAAACGCCGCGAGGACGTGCGTTTCCTGACCGGCAGCGGTCAGTACACGGACGACATCAACACCTATGGCCAGACCTACTGCGTGTTCCTGCGCTCGGACGTGGCGCACGGGACGATCAACAGCATAGACACCAGCGAAGCCGAGGCGATGCCCGGCGTCGTCCGCGTCTTCACCGGCAAGGATTTCGAGGGCATCGGCGGGCTGCCCTGCGGCTGGCAGGTGACCGACAAGCACGGCGAGCCGATGAAGGAGCCCGCGCACCCGGTTCTGGCACAGGGCAAGGTGCGCCACGTGGGCGACCCGATCGCCGCGGTGGTGGCCGACAGCCTCGAGGAGGCCCGCAACGCCGCCGAGGCCATCGTCTACGACATCGAGGAGCTGCCGGCCGTTGTCGACATGAAGGCGGCGCTCGCCGAGGGCGCGGCCAAGGTGCATGACGATCTTGCCGACAATCTCTGTTACGACTGGCAGTTCGGCTCCGACCAGGAGGCCATCGACAAGGCGTTCTCGGAAGCGGCGCATGTCACCACGCTGGAGCTGGTGAACAACCGTCTCGTCGCCAACCCGATGGAGCCGCGCGTGGCGCTGGGCGAATACAACCGCGCCAACGACGAGAGCACGCTCTATACCACCTCGCAGAACCCGCACGTGATCCGGCTGCTGATGGGGGCCTTCGTCCTCGGCATTCCCGAGCACAAGCTGCGGGTCGTGGCGCCCGACGTGGGCGGCGGCTTCGGCACCAAGATCTTCCACTACGCGGAAGAAGCCTTTGTCACCTTCGCCTCGCGGCAGATCAACCGGCCGGTCAAGTGGACCTCGACCCGGTCCGAGGCCTTCATGTCCGACGCGCACGGCCGCGATCATGTCAGCAAGATCGAGCTGGCGATGGATGCGGACAACAACTTCATCGGCCTCCGGACCGACACCTACGCCAACATGGGCGCCTACCTGTCGACCTTCTCGTCGTCGGTGCCGACCTGGCTGCACGGCACGCTGATGGCCGGCAACTACAAGACGCCGGCGGTGCAGGTGAACGTGAAGGCAGTTTTCACCAACACCGTGCCGGTTGACGCCTACCGGGGGGCCGGCCGCCCCGAGGCGACCTTCCAGCTCGAGCGGCTGGTGGACAAGGCCGCACGCGAGGTGGGCGCCGACCCGATCGCGCTGCGCCGGCAGAACTTCATCACCGAGTTTCCCTATGCCACGCCGGTCGCGGTGGAATACGACACCGGCGACTACGTGGCGACGATGGACAAGCTCGAGGAGATGATCGACCGCGCCGGTTTCGAGGCGCGCCGCAAGGAGAGCGAGGCCAACGGCAAGCTGCGTGGGCTGGGCATCAACTGCTACATCGAGGCCTGCGGCATCGCGCCGTCGAACCTCGTCGGCCAGCTCGGCGCGCGCGCCGGTCTTTATGATGCGGCCACCGTGCGGGTGAACGCCACCGGCTCGATCTCGGTCATGGTCGGCGCACACAGCCACGGCCAGGGCCACGAGACGGCCTTTCCGCAGGTGGTCGCCGAGATGCTGGGCATCGACGAGAGCATGATCGACATCGTGCACGGCGACAGCTCGAAGATCCCCTTCGGCATGGGCACCTACGGCTCGCGCAGCCTCGCGGTCTGCGGCTCGGCCATGGTCCGGGCGACCGAGAAGATCATCAACAAGGCGAAGAAGATCGCTTCGCATCTTCTCGAGGCCTCCGAGGCCGACATCGAGCTCAAGGATGGCCAGTTCACCGTGGCGGGCACCGACAAGTCGGTCGCCTGGGGTGACGTGACGCTTGCCGCCTACGTTCCGCACAACTACCCGCTCGACGAGATCGAGCCGGGCCTCGAGGAGACCGCCTTCTACGATCCGGCGAACTTCACCTATCCGTCGGGCGCCTATGCCTGCGAGGTCGAGGTCGACCCGGAAACCGGCCGCGTGACCATCGAGCGTTTCGCCGCTGCCGACGATTTCGGCAACGTGGTGAACCCGATGATCGTCGAGGGGCAGGTGCACGGCGGCCTTGCGCAGGGCATCGGGCAGGCGCTGCTCGAGAACTGCGTCTACGACGAGGACGGTCAGCTGCTCTCGGCTTCCTACATGGACTACGCCATGCCGCGTGCCGAGGACGTGCCGTTCTACCAGGTCGACCACTCCTGCTGCACGCCCTGCACGCACAACCCGCTCGGGGTGAAGGGCTGCGGCGAGGCCGGTGCCATCGGGTCGCCGCCGGCGGTGGTCAACGCGGTGATCGATGCGGTGAACTCGGGCGGCTTCAAGGTCGAGCACATCGACATGCCCGTGTCGCCGCACCGGGTCTGGCATGCGATGCATGGCTGAGGCGCTTTCCGGCGGTCGCGCTTGACGCGGTCGCCGGGCGGCCCGAGTATCTGGAAAAAATGAGAGGGCAGGGGCGGCGCGCGTCCCGGTCCCTCCCGCAGGAGGAACGAAGATGTACAGCTTCGAGATCGAGACCCCGACCACCGTCGCCGATGCGGTGACCGCGCTGGGGCAGGAAGAGGCCCAGGCGCTTGGCGGCGGGCAGACGCTGATCCCCTCGCTCAAGGCGCGGCTGGCGGCGCCGGCGGTGCTGGTGAGCCTCGCCAAGATCGCCGAGATCAAGGGCGTGAGCACCGAGGGCGGCACCGTGACCATCGGCGGCGGCACCAACCACGCCACCGTCGCGGCCGAGGCGGGGGCCTACCCGGCGCTTGTCTGGCTCGCGTCGAACATCGGCGACCCGGCGGTGCGCAACCGCGGCACCATCGGCGGCAGCCTTGCCAACAACGACCCGGCGGCCTGCTACCCGGCGGCGGCGCTGGCCTCGGGGGCGACGATCAAGACCAACACCCGCGAGATCGCCGCCGACGACTACTTCCAGGGCATGTTCGAAACCGCGCTGGAAGAGGGCGAGATCGTCACCTCGGTGAGCTTCCCGATTCCCGAGAAAGCCGCCTACATGAAGTTCGAACAGCCCGCCTCGCGCTTCGCGCTGGTCGGCGTCTTCGTGGCAAAATACCCCGACGGCGTGCGCGTGGCGGTCACCGGGGCGTCGGAAGAGGGCGTGTTCCGCTGGACCGAGGCCGAGGAAGCGCTGTCGGGCAACTTCTCTCCGGAGGCGCTCGAGGGGCTGTCGGTGCCGGCCGACGGCATGATCAATGACCTGCACGGCTCGAACGCCTACCGTGCCCATCTTGTCGCGGTGATGACGAAACGGGCGGTGAAGGCCGCGTCCTGAGCCCCGAGCAAGATTGCACGACTGAAGCTCCCGGTTTTGCGAAACCGGGGGCTTTCGCATCTTTGTCGTAGCGGTGTCGCCTCCTATATCGAAGCCATGTTGCAGAATACTCCCGCCTCCCCGACGTCCATTCCCGTCTCCGTGCTCGACCTGTCGCCCGTGCCCGAGGGGCACACGACCGCCGAGGCGCTGCGGAACACCATCGAGCTTGCCCGCCATACCGAGCGGCTCGGCTATCATCGCTACTGGCTCGCCGAGCATCACAACATGCCCGGCATCGCCTCGGCGGCGACCTCGGTCGTCATCGGTCAGGTGGCGGCGGCCACCAGCCGCATCCGGGTCGGCGCCGGTGGCATCATGCTGCCCAACCACTCGCCGCTGGTGATCGCCGAGCAGTTCGGCACGCTGGCCACGATGTTTCCCGACCGTATCGACCTCGGGCTCGGGCGGGCGCCCGGCTCCGACCAGATCACCGCCATGGCGCTGCGCCGCAACCATGCGTCCGGCGACCGCTTCCCCGAGGACGTGGTCGAGCTGCTCGGCCTCTTCGGTGATGCTGCCGAGGGCCAGCCGGTGCGCGCGGTGCCGGGCGAGGGCACCCATGTGCCGGTCTGGATTCTCGGATCCTCGCTGTTCGGTGCGCAGCTCGCGGCGCATCTCGGGCTGCCTTACGCCTTCGCCTCGCACTTCGCTCCGGATGCGCTCGAGCAGGCGATCCAGATCTACCGCGAGCGCTTCGAGCCCGGCATCACCGACAAGCCGCATTTCATGCTCGCGGCCAACGTCTGGGCCGCCGACACCGAGGAAGAGGCGCTGCGGCTGAAATCCTCGCAGCAGCAGCAGTTCATCCGGCTGCGCACCGGCGCCCCGGGCAAGATGCCGCGCCCGGTCGACGACATCGCCGCGGTCACCGACCCGCGCTATCTCGAGATGGCAAACCGCGCGCTCAGCATCTCCGCGACCGGCGACCGCGCGCAGGTGGCGCGTGGGCTGTCGTCGCTCATCGAGCGCTACGCGCCCGACGAGCTGATCCTGTCGAGCGCGATGCACGATCCAGCCGCGCGTCTGCGCAGCCACGAGATCGCCATGGAGGCGCTTCAGGGCGAAGCGCTCGCTGAACACGCCCGTCGTTGAGGTTTCGGTAACCGCTGCCGGTGTAACTCTCCCCCGTGGATGCCGCGAGGGAGAGTATCATGCCACTGCGCTGGAAAGCGAAACAGACCCGGCGGATGACGCCGGAAGAGGCGATCGTGCAGCTCGTCGAACGCACGCAGGCCGTGATCGATTTTGCGCCCGACGGCACGGTTCTGCGCGCGAATGAGAATTTTCTCGCGGCCTTCGGCTACACCGCGGAAGAGGTGATCGGCCAGCATCATCGCCTGTTCGTTCAGCGCAAGTTCCGCGAGAGCGAGGCCTACCGCGTGTTCTGGGAAGACCTGCGTGCGGGTAAGTCTTTTTCAGACGAGTTTCCGCGGATCACGAAGGACGATCGCGTCCTCTGGCTCAGCGCAACCTATGCTCCGGTGCTGGATGAGACCGGAGCCGTCGTGCAGATCACCAAGATCGCACGCGAGATCACCAGCCAGCGCCAGGACATTGCGGCCGTCAGGACCGGGCTCGAGATACTGGGCGAGGGCCATCTTGGGCATCGCATCACTTTGTCGAGCCAGAGCAGCCTCGGTGACCTTGCCACGGCCTACAATCGCGCCGTCGAGATGTTCGCGGAGCTGATCTCCCGGGTGCGCAGCGCCTCCGACACCATTGATACCACTGCCGCGCAGATCGGAACCAATTCTGACGAGCTGTCCCGGCGCACCGAGACGCAGGCTGCCACGCTCGAACAGACGGCGGCCGCGGTCGAACAACTGAACACCAACGCGAAGTCCGCAGCCGAATACGCGCTC
The DNA here is from genome assembly GCF_003703915.1 of Salipiger sp. D13. Classification (NCBI taxonomy): domain Bacteria; kingdom Pseudomonadati; phylum Pseudomonadota; class Alphaproteobacteria; order Rhodobacterales; family Roseobacteraceae; genus Salipiger; species Salipiger sp. D13. The sequence goes on along the minus strand of NZ_ML112591.1, from coordinate 1,005 downwards.
GAGGTCGGGAACGAGGCTCAGGATACCCGGGCTGCCGCCGAGGGCAGCGGTCGGGTGGTCGAGGACGTGACGCTGGCGATGCAGCGGATCGAGACCTCGTCGGACTCGATTGCCCAGATCATCTCGGTCATCGATGACATTGCCTTCCAGACCAATCTGCTTGCGTTGAACGCCGGGGTCGAGGCCGCGCGCGCCGGCGATGCAGGGCGCGGTTTCGCGGTTGTGGCCGGGGAAGTGCGGACCCTCGCGCAACGCTCGGCGGAATCAGCGCAAGAGATCAAGACCCTCATCAGCGAGAGCGGCGGGCATGTGAAGGCGGGCGTTGATCTCGTCGGGCGGGCGAGTACCGAACTCTCCAACATCTTTGCCGGCGTCGAACGGATCTCAGATCGCATCCGTGAGGTCGTGCAGGGCCTGAACGAGCAAACCATGACCCTGGGCGAGATCAACACTGCGATTTCGCAACTCGACACGGTGACCCAGCAGAACGCCGCGATGGTCAACGAGACCTCCGGCGCCATCCGCGATCTCGCCGCCGAGAGCCGAAGTCTCTCCGAAGGAGTCGGTGTCTTCCGCGGCGCCGGAAATGACTCTGCCAGAGGTGTCGCGCATACCGGCTGGGAACTGGATGCCGGGGCAGGGCAGGTGTCGGCTGCTTCAGGGTGAGCCCGGGCGCCTTCGGTCGGTGAGCGTGATTGCGGTGACGTGCGAGACCGAGGGGAGGGGGCCGTTTGGCCTGTTCCCCCGCAGGAAAATCGCGAGCGCCCTGTTCCTCTGCCCTGCCTCGCATCGCGGCTCGGGGCGACTCGTACCGGGCGCCATCGATTCCGGTCGATTCCGCGTGATTCCGGCGGTCTCTTGTGTCTGGTGGCGAGTTTTTCCCAAAATGTTGATGCGGCACGGCTTTCTTGCCGCCGGGTAAGGCGCGACGCTTGGTTTGAGGGCTTGGCGGGTTGTGGTCTCAGGGTGTTCGCAACGCATTGATTTTGAACGGGTTCCGAGGAA